>JAGSGY010000148.1 GCA_023954855.1 Pseudomonadota bacterium
CCGCGTTGCGGAAGAGGCCGCTGCCGCTGAAGCTCGGGTCGCCGAAGAAGCCGCTGCCGCCGAGGCCGCCCGCGTTGCGGAAGAGGCCGCTGCCGCTGAAGCTCGAGTTGCCGAAGAAGCCGCTGCCACCGAGGCCGCGCGCGTTGCGGAAGAGGCCGCTGCCGCTGAAGCTCGGGTCGCCGAGGAAGCAGCCGCCTCCGATGAGGTCTCTCCAGAGGAGAGTGCCGATCAGGACGCTCTCGAGACCGTAGCCAGCTCAAACGATGACTTGAATCCGTCGAGCCTGGCCACCATGGAGGTCGACGAGTTCGACGTCCTCGGCATCTCGATCACGGCGGAAGTCGAAGCCGAAGACCTCATGCGCGCACTCGCCGAGGCCGAAGCACTCGACGAAGCTGGCGCGGCCGACGTCCCCGATGTCTCCGGTGCGTCCATGGAGCCGCCTCCGGTGCGCGAGCTCTCGCCGATGGAGAATCCAGACCTCGCGGATCTTGATGCGCCGCTCTCCACGGATGAACGCCACCTCGCCTCACATGAGCCACCGCCGGTTCGCCAGAATGCGCCAACGGGTGATGGCGCCCCGGTGCCCTCGATGTCCGCGCCGCCCTCTGCTGAGGCTCCGGCTGCGTCCGATGAGGAAGCGGCTGCGGACGGAACGCCAGCTGCAGCAGACGAAGCGCCGGTCGCCCCCCCTGCGGCCGACCCGGACCTCGACGACGGCTTCTTCGATGACGGAGATGACTTCAACGCCGACGCCACGTTCGACGACTCCGAGTACGAGCGAAAAGGCGGCCTACCGATCCTGCCCATGGCGATCGGCGGAGGCCTCGTCGCGATCGTCTTGCTGCTCGTCGGCCTGCGGAGTTGCGGGGGAACCGCGGACACCGGCGTTGCAGCCACGACGCCAGCTCCCGAGCCCGCTCCCGCAGCCGCCGAGCCTGCGCCGGTCGAAGAACCTGCAGTCGAGGCTGAGCCCGAACCTGGTGAAGAGCCCGAACCTGTTGAAGAGGCCGAGCTCGCTGAAGAGCCAGAGCCTGTCGAAGAGCCCGAGATCGAGGTCGAAGCCGAGCCTGCCCCGGCGCCTGTCTCGCGGCCACGGCCGCGGCCACGGCCTCGTCCCCGCCCGAAGCCGAAGCCGGCACCCGAGCCGGAGCCCGCACCGTCGGATGACCCGTGGGGATCCGGCGCCGGTGCGGCGGCCGGGGGTTCGACCGGATCTGGAGACAACCCATGGGGGGCGGGCGCCTCCTCAGGTTCTTCGACGAGCGTGACCGTTCGACTCACCGGTGATGCGACCCAAGTCTGGCTGATCTCCGGGGGCGCCTCCACGCCGATTCCCGGTGTGGTCGCGGCAGGCTCCTACCAGGTCAAGGCGCAGTTCCCAGGCGAGGCGGCGTCGGTGGTTGGCCAGGTCTCGCTGTCTGGCGGCGCGACCACCCTCGACTGTTCCGCTTCGACGAAGCGGTGCGCTCGCAAATAGACCCCCGCAGGTTAGCCGTAGCCTCCACCAGGAGGACCTATGGAGCTTGAGGGCAAGGTGGCGATCGTCACCGGCGGCGCGCGCGGAATCGGTGCGGCCATCGCGCGGGAACTCGCGAGCGCGGGGGCGACCGTCGTCATCAACTACCGGTCCTCTGCGGCCGAGGCCGACGCACTCGCGGCTGAGATCGGTGGTCACGCGGTGCAGGCGGACGTCTCGACCACCGAGGGCTGTGAGGCCCTCGCCGAGGCCGCCAAAGTGCACGGGGATGTCGCGGTGCTGGTGAACAATGCGGGCATCACCCGAGACGGCTTGGTCCTGCGGATGAAAGACGACGCATGGGACTCGGTCATGAACACCAACGTCGGTGGGGCCTTCCGCATGACCCGGGCCGTGCTCCCGCTCATGGCAAAGAAGCGCTCGGGCAGCATCGTGAACATCGCCAGTGTGTCCGGGCTCGTCGGAAATCCAGGTCAGTCCAACTACGGTGCGGCCAAGGCGGCGTTGCTCAACCTGACGGCTTCGGTGGCCAAGGAGATGGCGCGCCGGAACATTCGTGTGAATGCCGTCGCGCCCGGCTTTGTCGAGACCGCGATGACCGACGCGCTCCCCGAGGGTGTGGTCGAGCAGGCGACAGCCGCCATCCCGCTTCGTCGCTTTGGTCGACCGGACGAGATTGCGCCGATGGTTCGCTTTCTCTGTGGCCCCGGCGCTAGCTACATCACCGGGCAGTGCTTTGTGATCGACGGCGGCTTGTCCGCCTAGACCCGGCCCGGATCGATGCCGTCCCAGCCTGCGAGCGCCGCCACCAGTCGGTCGATGCCCAATGCGATGCCGGCGGTGGTCGGCATTCGACCCACCGCTTCGATGAAGGCTTCGTCGATGGGATGAGGGGGCTCGCCAGCTGCGAGCCGCGCCACGTTGGCCGCCATGAATCGGTGGCGCTGCTCTCGCGCGTCGATGACCTCGAAGAAGGCGTTCGCGAGCTCCACGCCTCGGTAGTAGACCTCGAAGCGGCAGGCGGTGGGCCACTCGCCATCGGTGCGCACTTGCGCGAGTGCTGCCTGGGAGGCGGGCCAGTCGGTCACCACCACAGCATCGGTCAGCGTGGGCTCGATGTCCTGGACCCAGCGCCGAAAGAAGGCTTCGTCCCAGGTGTCGTCGCTTGCACCAAGCTCGGCGGCACTCGCCGTGGCCAAGTCCAAGCCGCAGACCTCGAGGAACAGCTCGCGGACCGTGACTTGCCGCCACGGAAGCACCTCGACGCCCAGGGTGGCCGCGCAGGCGCTGATCAGCGCGCGCGTCTCGGCGATGAGCTCGGGGAGTCCGGCGCCGACGCGGTACCACTCCAGCATCAGGAACTCGGTCCCGTGCCAGGGGCCGTCCTCGCGTCCGCGAAAGCAGGGGCCGATCTCGTAGACTCGACCCAGGCCAGAGGCGATGGCGCGCTTGAGGGCAAACTCAGGAGAGGTGCGAAGCAGTCCGCCGTCCGCCTTGAGCGGAAACAGGTGCTCCTCCATCGCAGCCGACGGCACGAGCACCGGCGTCGGCACCTCGAGGTAGCCGCGATCGCCAAAAAAAGCGCGCGTGGTCGCAAGGACCGACGCGCGCGTTCTGAGTCCAGAGGCGTTCACTACTTGGAGACGCGCTCGACGTAGTCACCCGTACGGGTGTCGATCTTGATGGTCTCGCCCTGGTTGATGAACAGGGGCACGTTCACGGTGGCGCCGGTGGACAGGGTAGCCGGCTTGGACGCGCCCTGTGCGGTGTTGCCCTTCACTCCGGGCTCGCAGTAGGTGATCTCCATCTCGACGAAGTTCGGAAGATCGACGTTCACCGGGTTGCCCTTGTAGAACAGGACCTGGACCTCGGCCTCTTCGAGGAGCCAGTTGGTCACATCCTTGCCCAAGACGTCGGAACCGATGCCGATCTGCTCGTACGTCTCGGTGTTCATGAAGTGGAACTCTTCACCGTCGTTGTATAGGTACTGCATCATCGCGTCGTCGATGTCGGCGGGGTGAATCTTCTCGCCGGTCTTGTAGGTGACGTCGACCACGCGGCCGGTGAGGAGGTTCTTCTGCTTGGTGCGGGTGAAGGCACAGCCCTTGCCGGGCTTCACGAACTGGAAGTACGTGACACTCCAAGGGGCATTGTCGCGCTCGATCTTGAGGCCTTTGCGGATATCAGAGGTCTGGTACATGGCTTCACCTAGCAGAAGTTCTATTCGGAGGCGGTACGTATCACGATGACGAGTCGAGCGGGAAGAAGGTCTCACGGATGGTGTCTCGCCGAGAAATCACCGATGCGAGGCCGGATCTCGCGGAGGTGCTTCCAGCGGCCCACGCCGAGTTCCCGGTTCGGGTGACGCGGTCGTTCTGGGAGCGTATGGATCCGTCTGACGCGAACGATCCGCTCGCCATGCAGGTTTTGCCGCATCCGGGCGAGTTGGTCGACGACGACGGGGACGTGGATGACCCTGTGGGGGATGCGGCGAAGAGCCCGGTGCCCTGGGTGGTCCACAAGTACGCCGACCGTGTCTTGCTGATGATGACCAAGCGGTGCCATCTGTACTGCCGGTACTGTTTTCGCCGCAATCACGACCCCGCGGAGGGGCTCGATCCGAGTGCCGAGGAGTGGGAAGCGGCCCTGGCCTACATCGAGAGTGCCCGGCCGCGTGAGGTCATTCTCTCCGGCGGTGACCCACTTGCGGTGCGAGACGACCGCTTCTTCGCGACCCTCGAGCGGCTTCAGAAGAGCGTTCGGGTGCTGCGCATTCACACGCGTGCGCCCATTACCTTTCCTGAACGCATCACCGACGACTGGGTACAGAGGCTTGCCCGCTACGCGCCCGTCTACGTGGTCGTGCACACCAACCACGCGCGCGAGCTCTCGGCGGACGTGGATACAGCGCTGGCCCGACTGATCGATGCAGGCATTCCTGTCTTGAACCAGGCGGTGCTGCTCCGCGGGGTCAATGCGGATGCTCAGGTACTTGCCGAGCTCTTCGAGGCGCTCCTCGAGCGGCGCGTGAAGCCCTACTACCTGCACCACACCGACCACGCAGCGGGGAATGCGCACTTCCGGGTCTCTCTCGACGAAGGCCGTGCGCTCATGCGACAGGTGCGGGAAAGGGTCGGGGGCCTCGCGCTCCCCGTGTACGTACTCGACCCGCCCGATGGCAGCGGCAAGCGGCCGATCCACTACTAGCCGAAGCGAACGGCACTCATCTTGACGCCCATGACCTCGCCGTTGAAGTCGATGCGTCCGGCGTCTTCACCAGCGGCACCGGCGCAGACGTGCAGTGGCAGCAGGTGCTCTTCGCGGGGATGGCAGGCGCGGGCCTTGGGTGCAGTCGACCACCGTGCAAGTACGCTGTTCCTCTCTTCGGCCGGGGCGGTGACGGCATCGGCGAGCCAGTCGTCAAAGGCCTTGCTGTCGGCCATCGCGCGCCCGAAGCCGCGCATGTTGTGGTAGCTCGAGCCGCTTCCGACAATCAGAACCCCTTCGTCGCGTAGGGGAGCCAGCGCCCGCCCGATGGCCAGGTGTTGCTCGGGATCGAGCCCCTGCTTCAGGGAGAGCTGCAGGGTGGGGACCGTCGCGTCTGGAAGGGCGAGCAGCAGGGGTACGAACACGCCATGGTCGAACCCCCGCTTGGGGTCGCGGCCGACCTCGATGCCCGCCGACGCGAAGTGCGCGGCCACGACTTCTGCAAGCTCCGGGGCGCCGGGGGCCGGCCACGACAGCTTGTACGTGTGCGGAGGAAAGCCGGAGTAGTCGAAGAGCATCGGTGGGCTGCGGTGCGTCATCAGCGTTGGAAGCCGTTCCTCCCAGTGTGCCGAGATGACAAGCACGGCGCGTGGCGTCTCCGGAAGGCTCGGGACGATGCCGCGCAGGTAGGCCGCGAGCTCATCCCAAGCCCCCGCGGGCGTCCAGTCCATGAAGAAGCAGGGGCCACCACCGTGGGGGATGTACAGAGTCGGTTGACGCATGGTTTCTCCTGGTTCAAGGGTAGGCGGCCAAGGCGGTCGTGAACAGGGGAGTGAGATGAGTCACGCTGTTGCGTCAGCGTACGCTTGCCTTCTTATTGAAAAGTGTTTTCAGTAGCGGGCGATCGGGCTATGAATCAGCCTCGGAGGCGCGATGCAGCTCGCTCAGCTCGCCGTTGGAGACAGTGCCAAGGTCGCCAAAATCACCGGAGAGGGGGCGTTTCGACGCCGCCTGCTCGAGCTTGGACTCGTGCCAGGAACGGTGATTCGCCGAGCGTCGCGGGCTGGCTTTGGCGACCCGATCGCGTACGAGGTGCGCGGCGTGGTGCTCTGCCTGCGGCAGGCTGAGGCGCGGACGGTCGAGCTCGTGACGGAGCACGAAGCGACATGAGCGAGCGCCGCGTCACGCTGATTGGAAACCCCAACACCGGCAAGAGCACGCTGTTCAACGCGCTGACCGGCTCGCTCGCCCAGATTGGAAACTACACGGGGACTACAGTCGAGCGCATGGAGGCGACGCTCTCATTGCCCTCCGGACCGGCTCGATTGCTCGATGTACCGGGAACCTGGTCGCTGGCGGCCCGATCGCCCGAAGAGCGGGTGGCCATCGACGCCGTGCTCGGACTCGAGGGTGAAGCCGTTCCCGATGTGGTGGTGGTCGTCGGCGATGCGGCTCGACTGCACCGCTCCTTGTACCTGCTGCTGCAGGTCATCGAGCTCGAGCTTCCCGTGGTCTTCGCGCTCAACCTCATTGACGAGGCGCGCGCTTCAGGCCGTGTCCCCGATCTCGCTGCCCTTACCGCAGAGCTCGGCGTACCCGTGGTGGGCATTGCCGCTCGGTCGGGAGAAGGGCTCGACGAGCTTCGCGAGATCATCGACCAAGCCCTGACCGCACCGGCCGCAAGTCGTGCGCGCGTGACCCACGGCTCCGCCCTCACCGAGGATGTGGCGGCGGTCGTCGGTGTCTTGCCGGCGTTTCTGCAGGTCGGCGGACCCGGCCGTCAGCGCGCCCTCGCGCTCTGGTTGCTGCTGTCCGTCGATGGACCCGATGCGCTCACGGATCTCGACCTTCCACGCGACGAGCTTCGACGCATACGGACCGAGGCAACCGCTGCCGGCCGTGACCTCGCCTCTGAGATCGTCGGCGAGCGCTACGCCTGGATTGACGCGCGCGAGCAGCTGTTCTTCGGCGATGCCGTCCACAGCGACGGCGTCGACTTCTCGGGTCGTATCGACCGTATCCTGCTGCATCCCGTCTTGGGACTCGGCGTTTTCCTCGCACTCATGGGCACCCTGTTCTGGGCTCTGTTCGCCTGGTCCGACCCGGCGATTGGCGCGGTGGAGTCGGTCTTTGAGTGGATTGGAGGCCACGTCGCCAGCGGCTTCGTCGCTGCCCAAGGTGCGGCTCCCGCGTGGGCCGGGGTGATCGGACTCATCGGCGACCTGGTCGTCGAGGGCATCATCGGCGGCGTCGGTGCCGTGCTGGTGTTCTTGCCGCAGATTGCCCTGCTCTTCGCCTTCCTCGCCGTGCTCGAGGACTGCGGGTATCTGTCGCGGGCGGCGCATCTGATGGACCGTCTGCTGCGCGCGGCGGGCCTGCCTGGCCAGGCGTTTGTGCCCCTGATCTCGGGCTTTGCCTGTGCGGTGCCGGCGGTCCTCGCCACCCGCACGCTCCCGCGCTTTCGGGACCGGCTGCTGACCATGATGGTCGTACCGCTGACCTCGTGCTCTGCCCGCCTGCCGATCTACACGCTGCTCATCGGTGCGCTCTTTCCCGCCACGATTCAAGGCTTTCCGCTGCCGGTCAGGCCCGCCGTCCTGCTCGCGATGTACCTGCTGTCGACGGTGGTGACTGTGTTGGCAGCCGTCATTCTCGGACGGTTGATGCTCGCGGACTCGGCCACACCGAACGTGCTCGAGCTGCCCCCGTACCGCGTGCCCCACCTGAAGACGGTCTGGCGCATGGTCGTGGCGCGCTCGGGTGACTTTGTGCGAGAGGCCGGGCAGGTCATCCTCATCGCGACCATCGCGCTCTGGGCGATGCTGTCTTTCCCCAAGTACGAGCCCGAGGATCTACTGCCGCCCGAGGTGGTCGCCGAGGCCAGCGTCTCGGGAGCGGACCTGGACGAGCTCGCAGCACCTCTCGCCCTCGAGCGCTCCTACGCTGGACGATTCGGCAAGCTCATCGAGCCCGCTATCGCTCCGCTCGGCTACGACTGGAAGATCGGCATCGGCCTGATCGGGTCGTTCGCGGCCCGTGAGGTATTCGTCGCCACCATGGGCGTGGTGTACGGCATCGCCGATGCAGACGAAGAGAGCCTGGACTTGCGTGAGCAGATGCGGGACCAGACCCACGCAGACGGGGCGCCGGTGTGGACGCCCCTCGTCGGTGCGTCGCTGATGGTGTTCTTCGCGTTTGCGATGCAGTGTCTGTCGACTCTTGCAGTGCTTCGCCGCGAGACGGGCGGCTGGAAGTGGCCGAGCTTCGTCTTCGGCTACATGTCGGTGCTTGCCTGGGTCTCTGCCTTTGTCGTCTACCAGGGCGGGCGACTGCTGGGCTTCACCTAGGTCTAGGCTCGCTCGGGCGCCCACCTCGTAGAGGGTGCGGAAGCAGGCTGGGACCACGAAGAAGGCCGACCCTTGGCGGGATCGGCCTCTTGCAACGAAGAAGGCCGACCCCACGGTGTGGGATCGGCCTTGCTTACTTAGGTCGGGACGCTGTTACCAGCGGTCGCCGCCGCCGCCGCCGTAGC
>JAGSGY010000001.1 GCA_023954855.1 Pseudomonadota bacterium
TAGACGACGAGGTATTCAAAGCGGGTCATCGGGCCTCCAGAGGATGGCTAACGCTGCTTCAGCCGTCGCACAGCCTCTTCGCCGGTAATCCGCCGCCCGTCTTCCTCGAAGGGCAGCACGACTCGACACCCATCACGCCATTGGTCGCATCCCCATGCCGCCCGACCGGCCACGATATGCCCGACCCCGCAGCGCGGACAGCTCATCCCCACCGGCGAGACCCTCGACGACCGCGCGACGTCCCGAGGTGCAGGGTCCCCACCGCGCGGACTCTCGCGAGGGGCGAACACAAAGCGGACTCGACCTTCGTCAACGTTGAACTCGAGCGCGGCCTCGAACTCGTTGCCCGCCTTGCTCCGAAAGCCCTTCACAAAGGCAGAGCGCCCTTCCTTGAGCATCTGCTTGACCATGCGTCCGCTGATCTTGCGCTTCGACATCGTCTTGAACACAACGAAAGCGCAGGCACGACCGGCATCACAGGCGAACACGGCTCGATTCTCGCGAACCGGTTTGCCGCAGACCGGGCACTCACCAAGTGGCTTACCCTCAGGCGCCGGGGCCGCGAACAACTCCGCGGGTGGCGGCTGGGCACCCTCGATGGCCCGGACAATCCGCCCAACATGCTCTGCGACATCACGCATGAAGGCGTCGCGCGCCTCCTGTCCCTCGGCGATTCGAGCCAAGCGGGCTTCCCAGCTGGCCGTCAACTCGGCGCTAGTGAGCTCATCGAGGGGAATCGCGAGGATCAGCGCCCGGCCGGCTTCGGTCGCCCACAGCTCCTTCGCCTTTCGCACCAAGAACTTCCGGTGCAGAAGGGTCTGAAGCACTGCCGCACGGGTCGCCGGTGTACCCAGACCCGCATTGCGCATGGCCCGCACCAGTTCCTTGTCGTCCAGATGCTTCCCGGCGGTCTCCATGGCCCGCAGCAGCAGGGCATCGTCGAATCGCCGCGGCGGGCGCGTCTGACCCGCGTTGGCCGTCGCCTCCTCGACCGCTCCCTCGTCGCCGACCTCGACGCGCGGAAGGTCGAGGTCCTTCTTTGATTTCGGAGGGTCCACAGCCTGCCAGCCGCGCTCGAGGCAGACTCTTCCCTTCGAGTGAAAGCGAAGTGGTTCCGCCAAGCCATCTGGAATCGGACCCGTCGGAGGGACAGCCACCACCAGCTTGGTCAGCGCGAAAATGGCCGGCTCTGACAGTGCCGCCATCAATCGACGGGCCACTAAGTCATAGACCCGCTTTTCATCGGCTGAAAGCCGCACACCGGCCGCCTTCCGCGTCGTTGGAAGAATGGCGTGGTGGTCCCCTACTTCGGCCGCGTTGACGACCCGCTTTCCGGGCGCGATCGGCTTTGCCAGCAGTGCCGAGGCGAAGGGCTGGTAGGGCCCAACGGCCTCGAGAGCGCCAAGGATCTTCGACAGTTCCGGAACCTGGTCCTCGGTGAGGAAGCGGGCATCCGTTCTTGGATAGGACAGCAGCTTGTGCTTCTCGTAGAGTGCCTGGGCGATGTCGAGCGTCTGCTGCGCCGACAGCCCATAACGCTGGTTTGCACGGCGCTGAAGGCTGGTCAGGTCGTACAACAGCGGCGGCTTCTCGGTGCGCTTCTTCCGGTCGGCCTTCTCGACCGCGCCCACCGCCCCTGAGGCTGCCGCAGCAACCGCCTCGGCATCCGCCTCAGTGCTGAGCCGCTCACCCTTCGGTGCCGGCTGCCGCTCATCGTCGTCCGTCGGCTGACCGGGCTGGAAGAAACGCCCCTTCCAGGTCGCCGTAGCACCGTCCACAGTGGCCGAGAACACGGCGTCCACCGTCCAGAAGTCCTCGGGCACGAAGGACTCGATCTCGAGGTCTCGCCGCACAATCAGTGCAAGCGTCGGCGTCTGCACCCGACCGACGGAGAGGAGGCCACCACCGCCACCCTTGCGAGCGAGGCAGGTCATCGCGCGCGTGGCGTTGAGGCCGACCAGCCAGTCCGCCTCGGAGCGGCATCGCGCCGCATCCCCCAGCGCATCGAGCTCAGGGCCCGGACGGAGCTGGCCCCAGGCCGTCTTGATCGCCCGGTCGGTCAGTGACGACGCCCAGAAACGCTGTACCGGCGCCGTCGCCCCCGCCGCCTGGTAGGCGTAGCGGAAGATCAGCTCCCCTTCGCGGCCGGCGTCACAGGCATTCACGATCTGACCGATGGCGCGATCAGAGAGAAGGCGCTTGACCACCCTCCACTGATCTTGAGCCGTCTGCCGAGGCCTGAGTTCGAACTGCGACGGCAACATCGGGAGCGAATCAAAGGCCCACCGTTTCCACGCCGCGTCGTAGTGGCTGGGCTCCTGCAGCTCGAGCAAATGCCCAATGCACCAGGTGATCCGCACGCCATCGCCCTCAATGAACCCATCACGCCGGCCGGTAATGCCGAGCACGCGAGCGATGTCGCGCGCAACAGAGGGTTTCTCAGTAAGGATCAGACGCATCCTTGGGAGCTAACCCGACCGTCTGTCCGACGCGTGGGCGGGTTACAAGCGAGCCCACTGGAGTGCGCATGCCGACCCCCCTGCTCGACCGCTTCCTCGCCTTTCTCGACGACTCGCCATCGCCCCAGCACGCGGCCGCAAACGTCGCAGAAGCCCTTGCCCAAGTGGGTTTTTCGGCGATTGATGAGCGGGCCAAGCCGGAGTCGCTGAAGGCTGGCGCAAAGCACTACATCCAGCGAAACGGCAGCATTGTCGCCTTTCGCATTGGCAGCGGGCCGGTCGCCGAAGTGGGTTTCAGGCTGATCGCCGCACACACCGACTCGCCCAACCTTCGCATCAAGCCGAACCCCGAGATGAAGAAGCACGGCATGGTGCGGCTCGGCGTCGAGACCTATGGCGGCGTGCTTCAGGCAAGCTGGGCAGACCGCGACCTGGGCATCGCCGGACAGGTGGTTCTTCGCGACGGTTCACTCCGCCTCGTCGACCTTCGCCGTCCACTCTGCCGCATCCCCAACCTGGCCATTCACCTGAACCGCGGCGTCAACAAGGACGGGTTGGTCCTCAACGCGCAGACGCAGCTGCCGGCATTGCTCACCCTCTCTGACGAAGAGCGGCCACTGCATCGCCTGCTCGCGGCAGAGCTCGGCTGCGACGCCGACGACATCCTCACCTGGGACCTCGGGCTCTACGACCTCACGCCGCCGACCCTCGCCGGCGCGCACGATGAGTTCCTGCACTCTGCGCGCCTCGACAACCTCGCGTCCTGTCACGCCGGACTTGAGGCCATGGTCGCCGCCTGCGAAGGTGACGCTCCGTCCCAGACCGCCGTTCTCGGCCTCTTCGACCACGAAGAGATCGGGTCCCGCACCGCTCGCGGCGCCCAGGGGCGCATGTTCGAGGACGTGCTGAGCCGCATCGTTCGCGACAGCCCCCAAGCCGAGGGTGGACTGGCCCGCGCGATGGCCCACTCCTGGCTGATCTCTGCCGACATGGCCCACGCGGTGCACCCCGGCTTCTCTGAGAAGCACGATGGCGAGCACATGCCCAAGCTCGGCAAGGGCCCCGTCATCAAGCGCAACGCGAACTGGCGCTACGGTACCGAAGCCGACTCGGCGGCGATGTTCATCGCGCTGTGCCAAGAGGTCGATGCCCCCTACCAGTACTTCGTCAACCGAAGCGACCTCAGCTGCGGCTCGACCGTCGGCCCCATCGTGGCCTCGAACCTCGGTGTTCGCACAGTGGACTGCGGCAACCCGATGCTCTCGATGCACTCCGCACGCGAGATGTGCGCGAGTGCAGATCACGAGCCGATGACCAAGGTCATGACCGCCTTCTTCCAGGGTGCTGGCCCAGCCTAGCCCGATCTACGGTAGCGTCGCCTCCGAGGACCCCACATGCGCATCGTCGCAGTCACCATTACCATCGCGCTGCTCGCAGCTTGTGTTCCCAAGGGCCGGTACAACGAGGCCATCGAGAACAACGCCGAGTTGAGCGCCGAGATCGAGACCCTTCGTGGTCAGATCGCGGACCAAGATGAAGAGCTTTTGCGTCTTCAGAGCCAGGCTGAAGCCGCGCAGGCAGCGCTCGAGCAGACCAACCGCAAGCTCGCCGCCAAGGTCGCTGAGGCAGGCGCACTCGCCGAAGACATCGAGGCGATGAAGCAGGCACTGGCCGAGGCCGAGCTTCGCAAGGCGCGGGCCGATGCCGCCCTCGAGTCGTACCGGGACCTCGTGGCTCGCTTCCAGTCCCTGATCGACGCCGGCACGCTGCGCGTCAAGATCGTAGACGGCCGCATGGTGGTCGAGTTGGCCACGGACATCTTGTTCCCGCCCGGCTCGTCGACGCTCTCGAGAAACGGCCGCACCGCGCTCACCGACGTCGCCAAGGTGCTCGCCTCGATTCCAGGGCGGACCTACCAAGTCGCAGGCCACACGGACAACGTGCCGATCTCGACCGAGCGTTTCCCGAGCAACTGGCACCTCGGCGCCTCGCGCTCCATCGCAGTGGTTCGCGTGCTCGAGCGAGGGGGTCTTGGTCCAGACCGCGTGAGCGCAGCCTCCTTCGCCGAGTTTCAGCCCGTCGACACCAATCGAACGAGCGAGGGCAAGGCCGCAAACCGCCGCATCGAGATCGTCGTCGTGCCCGATCTATCCGACCTTCCCGGCTACGAAGAGCTGGAGTCCCTCTCTTCAGGCGACGAGATCTAGTGGCGACGCGGGCCGAGACCAAAGCGAAGACTAGGCGTGCTCTGCTGCGCGCCGGCCGGCGCCTCGTCGTCGAACAGGGACTCGACTCGCCCTCCCTCGACCTGATCTGCAAGACCGCTGGCTTCACCCGCGGTGCCTTTTACGTCCACTTCGAAGACCGGGACGACTTTCTCGCCTCGGTGATGGAGTCGATTCTCGCCGACTACACCGCATCGATCGTGCAGACCGCAGACCCAGCCGGCGACCTCGAGCGCAGCATCCGACGCTTTGTCACCTCCCTCGATGACCTCGGCAAGGACGCGCCACACTTGTCGCTCCTGCTCGACGGCTGCACGCGCTCCGACCGCGTTCGGGACCGCTTCATCGCCGGAGTTCGCGCCTCCATCGTGCTCTTGGCCGGGGTGGGCTCCAGCGCCGCTGCCGCCGGCGAGCTCCGCGACGACGTTCCCGTTCACGCCATCTCCGAGCTCCTCGTCGCCACCGTGTTTGGCGTGCTCGCCACCCGGCAACTCGGCGTCCCCTTCGATCTCACCGCCGCCGCGGAGGCTCTGATCACATTGCTCCGCCCCATGGAGACCTAGTTGCACATCGCCGCCGTCGGTCGCGCCCTCCCTACGCATCGCTACGAGCAGGACGAGCTTCTCGCCGCGTTCACAGCCTTTTGGACGCGAACCCACAAGAACCCAAGACGCGTCGAGCAGCTGCACAAGGCCGTTCGGGTCGGTGCCCGCCATCTGGCTCTGCCCATGGAGCGTTACCCCGAGCTGGACTTCACCGAGGCGAACAACGCGTTCATCGAGGTCGGTACGGAGCTCGCGGCGAAGGCGCTCTCCGAGGGGCTCGAGGCCGCCGGTAAGAAGCCCGAGGACCTCGACGCCCTGTTCTTTGCGACCGTCACGGGCCTCGCGACGCCATCGATCGATGCTCGTCTCGTCAATCGCCTCGGCCTGCGCAATGACATCGTCCGCGTGCCCATCTTCGGGTTGGGCTGCGTCGCTGGAGCCGCGGGCACCGCGCGAGTCGCCGACTACCTCAAGGCCTACCCCGATCACACCGCCGCCCTCGTCTGCGTCGAGCTCTGCTCTCTCACGCTCCAACAGGGCGACCTGTCGATCCCCAACCTCATCGCGACCGGCCTGTTCGGGGATGGAGCAGCAGCCCTGATCGCGACGGGAAGCACAGGACCCAAGGTGTTGGCGAGTCGCAGCCGGTTCTACCCGGATACCGAGCGCACCATGGGCTGGGACATCGGCGCGGAGGGCTTCAAGATCGTGCTCTCCGCCGGGGTCCCAAAGCTTGTCCACGAGCACCTCGGCGAGGACGTGCACGCCTTCCTCGCGGCGAATGGGCTGACCCGCAAGGACATCGACGTCTGGGTCTGCCACCCGGGTGGCCCCAAGGTCATCGATGCCTACCGCGACGCCCTGGACGTCACCGACGAGGACCTGGCCCTGACGTGGCGATGCCTCGAACAGGTCGGGAACCTCTCGAGTGCCTCGGTGCTCTGGGTGCTCGCGGACACACTCGCCGAGCGTGACATCGAGCCGGGCTCCTACGGCCTTCTTGCTGCCATGGGACCGGGCTTTTGCGCTGAGCTGGTGTTGCTACAGTGGTGAGCCTGCTTGCCTACTCTGGCCTGATGGGCCTGACCGCGCTCGAGCGGTTGGCAGAGCTCGTCGTGTCCAAGCGCAACCTCGCGTGGAGCCTCACCCAAGGTGGCGTGGAGCACGGCTTCTCGCACTTTCCGTTCATGGTCGTGCTGCACACCGCCTTTCTCATCGGCTGCGTCGCAGAGCCATGGCTCATGGACCGCCCCTTCGTGCCTTGGCTCGGGTGGCCCTGCCTCGTGCTCGCGGTCGCGTGCCAAGGCTTGCGTTGGTGGTGCATCACCACTCTCGGGCAACAGTGGAACACCCGGGTTGTCATCGTGCCCGGCATGGAACGAGTGACCGGCGGGCCGTATCGCTACTTCAACCATCCGAACTACGTGGCGGTCGTGGTCGAGGGTTTGGTGCTGCCGCTGATCCACACCGCCTGGCTGACAGCCGCGATCTTCACCGTGCTCAATGCGCTGCTGCTCACCGTGCGCATCCACATCGAGAACCAGGCCCTGGCCTCGCTGGAGACAGCATGACCGAGGGCGAGATCCGGGCCACGCTCGAGCAGCTCGCCGTCGACAACCTCGACGGGGCTACGCTTCCCGAGGGTGCGCTCGACGAGCACCTGGACAGTGTTCAGCGTTTGACGTTGGTGGTCTCGATCGAGGACCACTTCGACATCTGTTTTGAGCCCGAGGACGACGAAGCCGCCGCAAGCGTCGACGACGTCATTCGCATCATCAAGCGCCACCTGGACGCGCCGTGAGCGACACCCTCGTTCGTCGCCTGACGCGCGCAGCAGACCTCAACGTCGAGGGCGCAGGCATCCGCTTTCTCGACCTCAAAGAGAACGAGACCTGGCTGGGCTGGTCCGAGATCGCCACCCGTGCTGCACGCGCTGCTGGCACGCTTCGAGAGGCTGGAGTCCGCGAGGGCCAACGGGTCGCCATGGCCATTCCAACCAGCCCGCTGTTTCTCGATGCCTTCTTTGGAACGCTCTGGCTGGGGGCAACCCCCGTCCCGCTGTACCCACCGGTCCGGCTTGGCCGACTCGACGAGTACATCGCGAAGACCGCGCGGATGATTCAGATCGTCGGCGCCACCGCGTTGATCGCCGATAAGCGCACGCGTCGCGTGCTCGGGCAGGTCGTGGCGCGCACAGATGTACCGATGGTCCTGGCCGAGGACCTGGCGAGCGGAGCCGAGCGGCCGGCCCACATGACCCTGTCAGAGGACTACGGCCTGGTGCAGTTCTCGTCCGGGACGACGACCGATCCCAAGCCAGTGGCGTTGACCCATCGCGCCCTGCTCGCAAACACCGAGTCGATTCTGGATTTCATGCCCGACGGTGCAGAAATCCCGCACGCAGGCGTTTCGTGGCTGCCGCTCTACCACGACATGGGGCTGATCGGCTGCATCTTCCCGGCGCTGCATCGCCCGGGAACGCTCACCCTCATCCCGCCCGAGATGTTCTTGCTCAAGCCAGCGCTCTGGCTGAGGGCTATCTCGAAGTACCGGGCTACCGTCTCGCCAGCACCGAACTTCGCCTATGCCTACGCGACCGAGCGCATCCTCGACAAGGAGCTCGAAGGCGTCGACCTCTCAAGCTGGACTCTCGCACTCAACGGCGCTGAGCCGATCACCGAAGAGACCCTTGCAGGCTTTACGAAGCGCTTTGCCACACATGGCTTCGCCCCGACCGCGATGACCCCCGTGTACGGCCTGTCTGAGGCGGCCCTTGCGGTGACCTTCTCCCCGCCAGGTCGGGGTCCAAAGATTACGGCCGTGTCTCGCAGTGAGCTCGCCGCCGGGCGCTTCACGCCTGCTTCCGACGGGGTGAGCCTGGTGTCGGTGGGATTGCCCCTTCGCGGCTTCACCGTGGAGATTCGGGTTGACGATCAGCCCGTCGAGCCCGGTGTGGTCGGCCACCTCTTCGTGCAGGGTCCATCGCTGCTGTCTCGGTACCTCGGCCGAGACGAGCAACCTCTCGTGGATGGATGGCTCGACACCGGTGACCTCGCAGCCCTTCATGAAGGCGAGCTGTACATCGTCGGACGCGCGAAAGACATCATCGTGATTCGGGGACGCAATCACCACCCTGCCGACATCGAGACCGCTGTGGACGGCGTGGAAGGCGTGCGCACAGGCTGTGTGGCCGCCGTTGGGGACGTCACTGAGCACGGCGAGGAACTGGTCGTCTTCATCGAGGTTCGCGAAGCCATCGAAGGACTGGCCGAGGCCTGCGCGCAGGCGATTCGTTCGCGCAGTGGCGTCAATCCGGGCCTGGTGGTGCTGCTCGAGCCGGGGTCGCTGCCTCGCACCTCGTCGGGCAAGCTTCGTCGCTCCGAGGCCCTGAAGCGCTTCAAGGACGGCGTGCTGCTGCCGCCGTCGAGGGTGGGGCCGCTCTACCTCGCAGGCGCGCTCGCCAAGAGTGCGCTTGGGTACTGGGGCCGAAAGCTGTGATGGATCTGGCCGTCATCGGTGGCGGCCCGGCCGGCCTGTGTGCGGCGCTCGCTGCGTCGCGGATGGGCCTGAGCGTGCGCGTGTACGAGCCGCGACAGGCGCCCATCGACAAGGCCTGTGGCGAGGGCCTCATGCCCGCCGGGGTCGCCGCAATCCGCGCCCTCGGCGTCGAGTTGGACGGCTACCCCTTCGTGGGCGTTCGCTATGTTCAAGGCAGTGCTTCGGCGGTGGGGACCTTCGCCACAGGCCCAGGCCTCGGCATTCGACGCACACGCCTACACGCTGCTCTTCACCAGAGCTGTGTCGATGCTGGTGTTCACTTTGTCGACCGAGCCGTGCACACGCTCGACGTCGACGGTGACAGCGTCCCATTCACCGAGGGGCCGGCCCGCTATGTGGCCGTTGCGGACGGCCTCAGCTCGCCGCTGCGACGCTCCCTCGAACTCGAGCTTCCCACGCCCTGGCCGGAGCGCATGGGTCTGCGGCAGCACTTCGCGACGGCACCCTGGACCGACCACGTCGAGGTGCACTGGTCAGCGCGCTGCGAGGCCTACGTCACCCCGGTCGCCGACGACGAGGTCGGAGTCGCGCTGCTCGTCGCCAAGGCCGACCTGCCGAGCGGCAACACGCAGCAGCGCTTCGACACGCTGCTCCAAGACTTCCCGAAGCTTGCTGCCCGACTTGGAGACTCGCGCTCCTCGGTCCGCGGCGCCGGGCCCTTCGCGCGGAACACGCGCAGCCGTACTCGAGGACGGGCACTGCTGATCGGCGATGCCGCAGGCTACCTCGACCCCCTCACTGGCGAGGGCCTGCGCCTTGCGGCAGAGTGCGCTGGTCCTCTGGCCCGCGCCGTGAGGGACGACGACCCCGCTCGTTACGAGCGCGAGTGGACCCGCATCATGGCTCCGTACTTTCGCGCCACAGGGGCGCTGCTCCGGCTGGCCTCCAACCGCTGGACCCGTCCCTGCATCGTTCCGGTGGCATCGCGAGTTCCAGGGCTGATGGACCGCTCCATACGTGTTCTGGGAGACTGAGGTCCGATGTTCTTCCTATTCGCTACCGCGCTGGCTCTCGAGCCCCTCCCGGTCAACGGCACCCTCGACGTGCTTGAGCAGAGTGCAGACCCACGGGCGGCCATGGCCCAAGCCGGCACCCTGCTCGCCGAGTGGAGCATCCACGTTGCGGGCGAAGACATTGACGGCGCCTACCTCACCGAGCTTGCAGCGCTGCATCCCGACGAGCCGTTCACCCGTGTCGTTCGCGAGAAGATGGGACGACCGGTCGACGTCGAGGACTTCGTGCTCTTCCTCGATGATGTGCTGGCTGCCGGAGTCGCCGGGCGACGCGGAGAGCCACTCTGGGTGAGCGCCGGACGCTTGCGCAGCGCTGGGGCCTTCCTTCACCCCGACGATGTCTTCAAGGACAAGCCCCGACGCTGGGGCCGCAAGAGCACCCTCGCCGTGGACCAGCCCACTCCGCAGGAGGGACTCGAGCCCGCCGAGGATGGAGCCCTACCGGATCCTCGATGGACGGCCCGGTACCAAAACCCCGCGGATGAAGCCGCGCAATGGACGGCACTCGGGGCCGAGAACGCCACTTTTGCCGATCGACTTCAGCTCCTTGTCGCCGAGCTGCGCGCGCAAGACTGCGAGGTCTACCTGACGTCGACCGTGCGCTACCGCGAGCGCGGGTACCTGATGTGGGGGGCATTCACGCTGTCGCGCGCCACCAACGCTGAAGAGCTCGAGACCCGGGCCGCCGAGCTCGACGCCGTGCAGGAGCCATGGGGCCTGGCGGTGCCGATTACCTGGCGCCATCCAGACGGCTGGGAGGCGACCAGAGACGCTGCTCGCGCGATGGCAGACACCTACGACGTGGTCTACGCCACCCGGAAGGGCGCGCAGTACTCCAACCACTACGGTGGGCAGGCCGCAGACCTCGTCGTGCTCCGGCTCCCACGCGAGCTGACGCTCACCGCGCCAGGCGGCGAAGCCAAGACGTGGGACCTCTCGGGAGCTGATCAGGCCCGTGACCTGTCACTCACGCCCGAGATCATCGACTGGATCGAAGACGCCTTCGAGTTCCGGAAGCTGCGCGGCGACTACCCTCACTGGGGCGATGCGCGCCGCTAGTTACTCGGGATCCGCGTCCGCGACGTCGTCTCGCTTCCTCGAGAACAGGCCCCGCAGACCCTCACCCAAGCCGCCGATGAGCGGGGCTCCGTGCACGTCGCACTTCGCTCTTGGGATGTGGCCCGGAGAGAAGTGCTCTTCATAGGTCGTCTCGCAGGCTGGCCGTGCGAGACGGTGACTCTCGACGCAGACCGGAACCTGAGCGACGCCGTCGGGCACGAGGAAGTCGCCGGTTGCCGTGCCTGAAGCCACGGCGAAGCGTGCCCAAGTCGGCAGAGCCGCCTGACCGCCGCCGAGTTCCAGGCTGCGCCCCTTGTCGTGGCCAACCCAGACCGCCACCGCGAGCTCGGGGGTCAGACCGACAAACCAGGCGTCGCGATAGCCCGTGGTCGTGCCCGTCTTGCCGGCGACGCCCTCGACCGCCTCATAGCGAGCGGCTCGACGCCCCGTGCCTCGCTCGATGACGCCCTCGAGAACCCCGACGGCAAGCGCAGCGGCCCGAGAGCTCGCAACCCTGTCTTGCTCGCCGTCGAGGGCCAATACTTGATCACCATTTCCGTCTTCGATGCCCGCGACAATCCACGGGGTGGAGGCGGTCCCGCCGCCGAACACGGTGTACGCGCCCGCCATCTCGAGAGGCGTGACTGAGAAGCCGCCAAGCGCGGCCGATGGAAGGTTCGTCGCCCGAGACAAGCCCGTGCTTCGGTAGAAGGCCTGCAATTCCTCCGCACCGACCTCTTCGGCGAGCTTCACTGCAGGGATGTTGCGGCTCTTCTCAATCGCTTCGCGAATCGTGATTTCGCCGAGGTATCGGCCGTCGTAGTTGGACGGGGTCCAGACCTTGCCGTCGACCTTTCGCGTAATGGCCTCGTCGGTGATTGGGTCGAGAGGCCCAAGGCCAGGGTCCGCGTCGAAGGCCGCGAGCAAGGTCAGCGGCTTGACCGTGGAGCCTGGGTTTCGCCAGGCGTTCGAGGCGCGATTGAACGGCGAGACCGTGTAGTCACGCCCACCGACCATGGCGACGATGGCGCCATCCGTCAGACGAACGGCGACGAGAGCAGCCTGGGCCCCCTTCGCAGATGCATGCTCGGTATCGAGCTCGTGCATGCCCAGGAAGACGGCCTGCTCGGCAGCGCGCTGCAGACTGGGCTGAAGCGTGGTGTAGACGCGGTAGCCGCTGTTGGCGAGAGCACCGGTACCCACGGCATCTTCGGTCGCGTCGATGGCGACATCGACGGCCCACGGAGCGCGGCGAACCGCACCGGGAAGCTGTCCATCAATGAGGACCAGCTCCTTCTCAGCAGCCGCGGCCTGTGCCTCGGTGATGGCGCCGGTCTTCACCATGCGCCCGAGCACAATCCGACGACGTTCCTTCGCGGCATCCGCGTGTCGTACCGGCGAATACGCGTTGGGCGCGCTGATGATGCCTGCGAGGGTCGCGCTCTCCGCCAGAGTGAGCCGCTCTGCAGACACGCCGAAGTAGGCCCGAGCCGCCTGCTCCACCCCGTGAATCGGCACACCGCCAACCTGCCCCAGATAGACCTCGCCCAAGTAGAGCTCGAGGATCTGGTCCTTGGTCATCGTGTGTTCGAGGGCGGCCGCAAAGAAGGCCTCGCGAACCTTGCGTTGGTAGCTGCGCTCACTCGAGAGGAACAGGTTCTTCGCGAGCTGCTGCGTAAGCGTCGAGCCCCCCTGGCTCTTGCGTCCAGCCACCAGGTTGGTCACCACCGCGCGTGCGATGCCAATGGGGTCGACGCCCATGTGGTCGCGAAAACGCGAGTCCTCGATCGCGAGCAGCGCCGGCTCCATCCACTGCGACACGTGTTCGAGTGAGACCTCTGTCCGCCGACCCTCGCGGTCACCTACGGCTGCAAGTACCGTCGGATGCAGCACCGCACCCTTGGCAGGCTCGGTGGAGACCACGACGCCATCGCGCACCAAGACGCGGCTCTTCCCAGCGGGGACCGAGCCTCCAGGGGATGTCAGCCCCGCACTCCACACGCGAACATCGCCGCCCGCGAGCGTGAACTGCCCAGCGGCTGTGAGCGTGTCGACCTTCTCGTATCCAGCAGAGAGCAGGTCGCCGGCGAGCTCCCGCGCGGTCATCGCCTGGCCGGTTCGCACCGACATCGGCGCCGAGTAGATCACGCCCGGCCAGGTCCTTGGGGGGTCAGCGAGGTACTGCTCCACATCGTCCGTCGCCCGGTTCCAGAGCACATACCCGGCGAGTGAGAAGCCGAGTGCAGCGCCAACCGACCAGGTGGCGGCCTCCCACATCGCCCAGCGGCGCCAGGTCATCGGGGTCGAAGGAACGACCGGCGCCTTCTTGCTCGAACCCTTCTTCTTGCGAGGCGCGCGCGGCTTCTTGGCCCGGGTGGCGCGTTTCTTAGGCTTGGCTGCACCTGCCGAAGCCCTCGTCGAAGGCTTCTTCTTCGTGGCGCGGGTACGCGTCGTACGCTTCTTCTTCGTCGTCGACGAACGACCCGCACCAGAGGCGGGCTTCTTCGGGGTAGCCATAGGGAGCTGCGGGGGCGAGCGGGAGGTGGTGCGCACCAGGACGGCGAGCACCGGGGGATGCAGCAGTATCGCACACCCCTACGATCCGCGCAACAGGCGGCTCTCCGGCAAATCTCGGGCTAGCCGAGAGCGGCGACGACCTTGGCAGCGACCTGGTCGGCGGTGAAGCCGAACTTCTCGGCGAGCACAGCCGCCGGTGCGGAGGCGCCAAAGGTGTCGATGCCGATGGCAATGCCGTCGAGCCCGATGATCCGCTCCCATCCGAGAGTGGCGCCGGCTTCGATGCTGACCCGCAGCGCGCCGTCGAGCAGAACGCTCTTCTTGTAAGCGGGGTCCTGGGCCAAGAAGCGCTCGACGCAAGGCATCGAGACGACGCGCGCGGCGATGCCCTTGGCGGCAAGAACGTCGGCGGCGTCGAGGGCGAGCGGCACTTCAGAGCCGGTGCCAATCAGCACGACCGAGGCGTTGTCCGCATCGCGGAGGACGTACCCGCCCTTGTGCAGGCCAGTGGTGCTTGCGACCGCGTCACCGCCGAGGACCGGCAGGCCCTGACGGGTCAGGACAAGCGCGGCCGGCCCATCGTTTCGGGCGAGCGCCGCTTTCCAGGCCTCGACAGTCTCGGTGGCATCAGCGGGACGCCACGCTTCCATGCCCGGAATGGCGCGCATGGCCAGCATCGTCTCGATCGGCTGGTGGGTCGGGCCATCCTCGCCGAGGAAGATGCTGTCGTGGGTGTAGATGTAGACGACGGGCTGGTTCATCAGCGCGGACAAGCGCACCGACGGACGGTGGTAGTCGTGGAACACGAGGAACGTCGCGATATAGGGACGAAGGCCACCGTGGAGCGTCATGCCGTTGGCAATGGCCGCCATGCCGTGCTCGCGCACACCAAAGCGGATCGTGCGTCCACCAGCGAAGGCCTCGCGGGTGACGTCGCCGAGCTTGATCTCGGTGCCATTGCTGCCGCCGAGGTCCGCCGAGCCACCGAGAAGCCATGGGCAAGCGAGCGCAACGGCCTTGAGAGCTGCCGCAGAGGCCTTGCGGGTGGCGAGCTTGCTGCCGACCTCGAAAGAGGGCCACTCGACCGCATCGAGGTCGATGTCGCCATCGAGCCACTGGTTGAGCTCGGCCGCCCGTGGGTGGTCGGCGAAGCGAGCCTCCCAGGCAGCGCGCTGCTGGGCGCCATCGTGATCGCGGAAGTCCGCGCACACGGAGTCGGGCACCACAAAGCTCGCATCGGGGTCCATGCCGAGGCGCTCTTTGGTGCCGCGGATGTCGTCGGCACCGAGCGGGGCGCCGTGGGTCTTCTCGGAGCCCTCCTTGGCGCTGCCCTTGCCGATGATGGTCTTGCAAGAGATCAACGAGGGCTTGTCGGTCACAGCACGAGCTGCTTCGATCGCCGAGGCCACGGCCTCGAGGTCATGACCATCGACCGTCTGCACGTGCCACCCGTACGAGGCGAAGCGAGCATTGCGGTCTTCGGTGAAGGCGATGTCGGTCGAGCCTTCGATCGAGATCTCGTTGTCGTCGTACAGGTAGACGATGCGTCCGAGCTCGAGGTGCCCAGCGAGCGAAGCCGCTTCGGCCGCCACGCCTTCCATCAGGTCGCCGTCCGAGACAATGCCGTAGGTCCAGTGGTCAACCAGGTCGGCGCCGAAGGTCTCGCGCAGGTAGCGCTCGGTCATGGCCATGCCGACGCCCATGGCGAGCCCCTGCCCCAGCGGACCGGTGGTCATCTCGACACCGGGGGTGTGGCCGTACTCGGGGTGTCCGGGGGTCTTCGAGCCCCACTGGCGGAATGCCTTGATGTCGTCGAGGGAGAGGTCGTACCCGGCGAGATGCAGCAGCGAGTAGATCAGCATCGATCCGTGGCCAGGCGAGAGCACGAAGCGATCGCGATCGGGCCAGCTTGGGTCAGCCGGGTCGTGCTTGAGGAAGCGACGCCAGAGAACGGTCGCGGCGTCGGCCATGCCCATCGGCATGCCTGGGTGGCCGGAGTTTGCGGCTTGGACGGCGTCCATCGCAAGTCCGCGGATCGTGTTCGCACACAGCTGCTCGTTGGCCATCTTTCCCCTCCCGGAGGCGCGCGAAGTACCGCGTCGAACCGAGCAGAGCAAAGGGCTGTCGCCGGGTCGTCACCTGGGCGCGTGAAGCTTGCGCAGCACTCGCGCCGCAAAGCGCTCGACATCTTCGGGCACGCCGAGCGCCCGAGCCCGCTCCACCGCCTCCAAGGCGCCGTCGGCATCCCCGAGGTGCAGCAGGCACAGCCCCAGGAAGACCTCGGACCGGGCGGCGAGCTCGCCATCACCTGACGCGGCGAGTCGGTACGCTGGAACCGCGCTCCCGCAATCCGCCAAATCACCTCGCAGCAGCGTGGCCTTGGCATAGGCGAGCTCGCGCTGGCGGGGGTGATTCGGGGTCTCTGCGAGGAACGCATCAATCGCATCCACCGCAGCTTCCGGCCGGAGCGACTCGAGTTGCGCTTCGAGACGGCGGACCTTGGCTTCCGACCGCAGTCCTACCGAAGCCTCCGGGTAGTTCCCGAGGAAGATGCTCCAGTCTGCAGCGAGAACCCCAGCGTCCCTGCCCGCATCGGCGCGGGAGAGCACTGTCGCGAAGGCCATGGCGGCGGAGGGCCGCGACGCGGGGACCACGGGAGCCGGCGAAGGGGTAGCGTGAGGCTTGATCTGGAGCCGAGCCACAGGTGCCGAGAGAACGGCCTGAACTGCGGGCATTGGCTTGGCCCGCGGCTTCCATCCAGGGGGCTCGATGCGTGGCTTGCGCACAGCCACCGGCGTTGGTTTCGCCCTCGCGGAAGGCTTCACCGACGGCTTCGCCACGAGCAGAGGATCACGCTCGACCGCTGGCCAAACCTCTCCGGCCCTCAAGTCGGCGATCTGCACCCCGTCTCTGAAGACCTCGACATGCCCGCGTTCCACCTCGACGGAGGGAGCGTCGGACACCGTGAAACGGGTGCCACGAACGCGCACTTCGATGTCGTCACTGACGACGCGCACGTCACGGAACCGAGCCTGCGGATCCACTTCGAAGGTGAGCGCGCCGTCGACAACCTCGACCACAGTGGCGGTGCGATCTGCGCGCAGCAAGCTGGCATCGCCACTTCCGGAGATGGTCGTCGCGTGGCCGATAGCCACCGGGCCCTCAATGTGGGCCACCTCGCCTGCATCTAGATCGATGGGTCCAAAGCGGAGCGGCCAGGCGAACAGCGCCGCTGCAGCGACCGCGCCGGCGAGCGCCAGCCCGCGACCCCACGGAGCCGGTGTTCTGCGCCTGGCCATTGCCACGGCGACGACCCGAGCCACCTCGGCGTCGGTGGGCGAGCTCGCGATGCGGAGCGCGTGCAGGGAGGCATCGGGCAAACGGCCGTCCACCGCGTCGATCTCGGCATCGGTCGGTTCGGTCGCCGTCTTCATCCACTCGGGAATGCGGCTCAAAGCACACCTCCAGCCGCTGTCAGCGTCCCGATGAGCTCGGCCTGGCCGAGCCCCATTTCGTCGAGGGAGGCCGAGAACGACTTTCTTGCGTAGTGAAGGCGCGAGTAGACCGTCCCAGGAGGAATTCCGAGCATTTCACCCGCCTCGGGCGCGCTGCGCCCTTCCAGATCACAGAGCACCAGGACCTCGCGATAGCGCGGCTTGAGGGTCTCGAGAGCTTCTTGCACGACGCGGCGGCGACGCTGCGCATCGAGCTGGGCGTCGGGACCCGCGTGCCGTTGCTCTTCGAGTTCTGGAACATCGTCGAGCCCCACCCAGCGTCGGATGGCCGAGCGCCGGCGCGCGTTCTGGATCACGTTTCGGGTGATGCCGTAGAGCCAGGTTGACACCGACGACTCAAAGCGAAAGGTGTGCAGTCGTCGAAACGCGATCGCGAACACATCTTGAGCGATGTCTTCTGGATCGAGCCGGGTCCCGCCCAAGCGAATCGCCCAGCCGAGGACCTTGCGGGAATGCTCCCGGTAGAACTGATCCAGCGCCCAGGGCTCGCCGGCTCGCAGAGCCTCGAGAGTTCGCTGTGAAGGTGTCGCCATCGCCGCTCCAGACTCCTGTGGTGTGTCCGGTTCGCGGACCCTTCAGTGCCTCGTGAAAACAAGGTCTGTCGCCAACCTTCGGCCCTGTGACGAAAGTGCCTCGGGATCCTGTGAATCGCAAGCGGCATGCGAGCGGTTCCCCCGTTACACCCACGACCTCGCTGCGGGTGGCTCCAACGGATGGTCCGGCGATGCGCTGTCGTCTCTCGAGACGGCATTGGAGCCTGAGAGCAAACCGCGGAACCTGATCCGGATCGAACCGGCGGAGGAAAGCGAGCATGTCAGACTTCGAAACGTTCAATGGTGGCCCGAGCCGCAAAGTCACGAAGGGCGATCTAGAAGTGCCCTTCCGTGAAATCCCCCTCACCACCGGTGGCGTCTTCACGACCTACGACACGAGTGGGCCCCAGGGCTGTAGCCCCACCGAGGGCCTTCCCAAGCGCCGTACCGAGTGGATTGCCGCCCGCGAAGCACGCGGCGACACGAATTTCTCGCAGATGCACTACGCCCGAAAGGGTGAGATCACCGAAGAGATGCGGTTCGTCGCGATCCGCGAGGGCATGGAGCCCGAGTTCGTCCGCAAGGAGATCGCTGAGGGCCGGGCCATCATCCCCGCCAACAAGCGCCACCTCGAGCTCGAGCCGATGATCATCGGCCGCAACTTCAAGGTGAAGGTCAACGCCAACATCGGCAACTCTGCCGTCTGGTCCTCGATCGAAGAAGAGGTCGACAAGCTGCGCTGGTCCGTCCAGTGGGGCGCCGACACGGTCATGGACCTCTCCACCGGCCTGCACATCCACGAGACCCGCGAGTGGATGCTCCGCAACAGCCCCGTCCCGATCGGAACCGTGCCGATCTACCAGGCGCTCGAGCGCGTGCAGGGCAAGGTCGAAGACCTCAACATCGATCTGTTCCTCGAGATCCTCGAAGAGCAGGCCGAGCAGGGCGTCGACTACTTCACCATCCACGCCGGCGTGCTGCTTCACCACATCCCGCTGACGGCCGAGCGCGTCACCGGCATCGTCTCGCGCGGTGGCTCGATCATGGCGAAGTGGTGCCTGTCGCACCACAAAGAGAACTTCCTCTACACCAACTTCGAGCGCATCTGTGAGCTGCTCAAGAAGTACGACGTCGCCTTCTCTCTCGGAGATGGCCTGCGTCCGGGCTGCATCGCCGATGCCAACGACGCCGCCCAGTTCGGTGAGCTCGAGGCGCTTGGCGAGCTGACCAAGATCGCCTGGAAGCACGATGTGCAGGTGATGATCGAGGGTCCCGGCCACGTGCCCATGCACCTCATCAAAGAGAACATGGACAAGCAGCTCGAGTGCTGCCACGAGGCTCCGTTCTACACCCTCGGACCGCTGACGACCGACATCGCTCCGGCGTACGACCACATCACCAGCGCGATTGGCGCGGCCATGATTGGCTCGTTCGGCTGCGCGATGCTCTGCTACGTCACGCCGAAGGAGCACCTCGGACTGCCCGACAAGAACGACGTCAAGGAAGGCCTGATGGCCTACCGTATCGCCGCGCATGCCGCCGACCTCGCCAAGGGCCACCCGGGCTCGCAGGACCGCGACAACTTGCTCTCGAAGGCCCGCTTCGAGTTCCGGTGGGAAGACCAGTTCAACCTGGCCCTCGATCCCGGCCGCGCACGCGAGTATCACGACCAGACGCTGCCCAACCAGGCCGCAAAGACGGCGCACTTCTGCTCGATGTGCGGTCCGCGCTTCTGCTCGATGAAGATCACCCAAGAGGTTCGCGAGTACGCGGCGGCTCAGGGTGTCTCCGAGCAAGAGGCACTCGAGGCCGGTGCGGCCGAGAAGGCCGAGCAGTTCGTGAACACCGGTGGCGAAGTCTACCGAAGCGCTCCCGCGAAGTAGCTAGGTCGCCTGGGTCAGCCAGTCGTGCATGATCGTGACGTCGAACCAGACGTCGCGGTCACCCTTCGGCGATGTCGCCTCGACCCGGTCGTACCAACGCCCCTCGATCTCGACTTGGTACGACCGAAGGGCCCTACATCCGAGCAGGTCGAGCGCGAGCTTGATCTCGCTTGGGTCGTGCACCACCAACGCGTTGGCCTGGCTGCGTCCGTCTCCACTTCGGAGAATGGCCTTGCAGATCCCGTGTGCCACCGCGCGCTGGTCGCCAGCCTCCCAGCGGTCGCCCGAGCCCGCTAGCGCCTGCGCGTAGAGAAGGCGGAGCGACACCGACAGCGGTGTGATGTCCAGCAAACGCTTGGCGAGCTCGACCGCCTTGTCCCAGGACTCGGTCGCCACCCGCATGTGCAGCTCTTCGATCCCCTCGGCGTCCCGGCCGTACGGCTGGTACCGGGGACATGCCGTCCAGGCGTCGCGGAGACTCGAAAAGTCCGCGCGCGTGGGGTCCGCAAGCGCCTCGAGAAGATCGGACTCAAAGCGCGAAGCCATGGGGCGAAGATCCGGTCTAGGACGGATCGCGCAGGCCGATCACCGTCGTGCCTGCGATGATCATGTCGTTGAGGTCGACGTGAACCAGCGTATCGGCCCGCTCAAGCTGCGAGGCGTTCTGGCGCAGCACGTAGGTCGGGCACCGCGCATGCAGCGGGGAGACCTGGACACCACCGCCCACCATCTGCACCGCCGCCTGGCGACGTCCGGCGAGGGCACGGTCAAGGGTGAAGCCGCCGGCACGAGCGCGAGCAGCTCGGGCACCGGAGCACCAGCGAATGTTGTCCTGACCGCGGCGATCCGGGAACGCCAAGCCGGGATGGTTCGGCTCACGACCGAGCTCTGCGGTCTGGCCTGCGGTCACGCCGAGACGCATCTCGGTGTCGGCAATCATCAGTCCGGCGTAGCCCATGCCTGCACCGCGGAACTCGATCGAGCCACTCGGCGTGGAGACCGCCATGCGGTCGGTCAAGCGAATCGACTCGCCAGAAGCGAGACCGCGACCGGCTGCGGACACGCCAGGAGACAGCGCTTGCAGGCGAGCTCCGTCAGCAGTGACCTCGACGCGCACGATGGAGCGATCCGAGCGGTTCACCCAGCGCCGATCCGGCAGCAGGTCGTAGCTGTAGCTGGAGACGACATCGGAAAGTGGCACGGCAGGCAGCGCCAAACCGCAGATGACCAACTCGAGATCGGCCTGCGTACCCACGTCGAGGACGATGGTGTCGGAGCCACTCGAGCGGGTGACCGCCTTGAGGGTCTCTTGAATCGCGAATTCAATCGCGTCGGGCTCACCAATCACGAGGCCGCGGCCGGAGCTCGTCCAGGCCTGTCGGTCGCTCGGAGCGATGTTGTAAGTCGAAAGCCAGAGCGACGCGGGGTCGAGCACGGGAAGCGTGTCGATGGCTTGCTCGAGCGCCGGACTTCCGGGCGTGAAGCCTTCGAGAAGGATCACCGGGTCGGGCGGAAGAAGCGGCGGACGTGCGCCGCGCCGAAGGCGAACGAGGTTGCCGACCTTGGCCGCAGAGGACACACGCTCGGGCAGCCAGCAACGATGCTTGGGAACCGAACGGAACGCCTGCTGCTCGCCGGGGATCCCCTTGAGCGCGAAGCGACCGACCTCCTCCCACGGGATCTCGGCCTCGTTCATGCACACCTTGGTGCCGAGGCCAAACCAGATCTCGCCAGCCGGGGTCTTCGAGAGAATTCGCGCAGCCAGGTTGACCGACTCGCCGAACGCATCGCCGGCGATCTCTTCGACGTCGCCGGTGGTCATCGCCAGGCGGATCGAGATGCCGCCTTGCTCGCTCACGTGGTGCTGCACATCGAGCGCCGCACGCAGGCCGTCAGTGGCCGAGGTGAACAGGCACATGAAGGAGTCGCCGAGGTTCTTCACCACGCGCCCACCGCGTGCTTCGACGATCGGTGTCACGAGCGCTTCGTGCTCTTCGAGGATGCGCCGCAGCCCCTCGCGATCCGAGCGGCTGACCTTGGCGGTGTAGTTCGCGAGGTCTGTGAAGACGACTGTACGAGTGACGGTGCTCAAACGCGCTCCGCTGCCCTGGGTCCTAGGGCGATGGCCGCAGGCTACCGCGGAGGAACGTCAACGTCGAGTGGCACCTTTCCGCGCTCGGCACAGCCCACCGGAGACCCGCACGCAGGGCCCCCCAATGGGACATGTCACTGTCGGTTTCGGCCTCACCCCGAGGCGAGTTACCGGGGCGTCCGGAGGCCCCATGGCACGTCCCCTACTCTCCGTAAACATCAACAAGTACGCCCTGCTGCGCAACTCGCGCGGACGCGACGTTCCCAACCTGTTGTGGGCGGTGGACACCTGCCTCGCAGCCGGGGCTCACGGCATCACCGTGCACCCGCGCCGCGACGAACGTCACATTCGGTTGCGGGACGTCCCCGAGATTGCGGCGCACTTGCGCAAACGTCATCCCGGCGTCGAGTTGAACGTGGAGTGCGAGAATCACCCACAGCTGATCGAGCTCGTGCTGGAAGTGCTCCCGGCCCAGTGCACCCTGGTTCCCGTCACGCCCGGCGAGATCACGAGCGATCACGGATGGCGGCCCGCCGAAGACGCGGAGCTTCTCGCCCCGAATCTCGAGTCCCTTCGCAAAGCGGGCGTTCGCAGCTCAGGCTTTCTCGACTGCGACCCGGAGCTTGCCGCAGGCATGGCTGAGGTCGGCTTTGACCGCGTCGAGCTCTACACCGGTCCCTTTGCCTGGGCGCACGGCACGGCAGATGGCGAGCGAGAGACGGCACTTCTTCGCGACACGGCCACAGCGGCCGCTGCGCTGGGGCTTGGCGTGAACGCGGGCCACGACCTCGACCGCCACAACCTCGGCGCCATTGCAGATGTCGAAGGTCTGCTCGAGGTGAGCATCGGCCATGCGCAGATCTGCCGCGCACTCGAAGTCGGCACGCACCAAAGCATCGGAGAGCTACTCAGCGCACTTGGATGGTGAGGTCGACCGGAACGGGACCCCCAAGGGCAAGCTCTGTCTCGCCGACCAGGCCGCGGTACGCGATGACCTCGACGCCTTTGGCCACCGCATCGCGCAGTGCTGCGGCGTACGCCGGGTCGATGTGGTCCGCGGGCCTCAGTACGGATGGGCCACTGCGACCGACGTGAAAGAAGAGAATCGCTCGATCTCCGGCAGCGACGCGCTCTGCGAGCTCTCTTGCGTGCTTCGCCCCCCGGCTCGTGACGGCGTCGGGGAAGTAGCCCACGTCGCCATCGACCAGGGTCGCGTTCTTCACCTCGAGCCAGGTGACGCCAACCCCTTCTTCAAGACGGAAGTCGAAGCGACTGCCTCCGTCGACCGCGCGCTGCTCCGGCTGAATGCGCGTGGCGCGAACCTCGGTAATCTGGTCGTTCGCCAGGGCCGCTCCGACCACCGCATTCGGACGACCGGTGTGCACCAGGACCCACCCGTCCTCCATCTCGACCTGCTCGAGCGTCCACGCCAGCTTGCGTTTCGGGTTGTCGCTGAACGACACGCGGCACCGCGCCCCTTCTCGCCAACACGAGGTCATCCGCCCGGGGTTCGGGCAGTGCACGGTCAGCTCGGTGCCATCGGCAAAACGAACGTCCGCGAGAAAGCGCTTGTAGCGCCTGAGAATGACCGCCTCGGTCAGTGGAGGCAGCACCACGCTCACAGAACGCGCCAAATCTGGACCTTGAGGTAGCGGCCCTCGGGAAAGCTCGCGAGCGCGGGAAAATCGGAGGCCTGTCCCATCGCACGCAACAGCTGGGCGTCTCGGCCAGCCTTTTTCAGACCCGAGAGAATCCAGCCGGTGAACTCCCGCGGCGACACGTCTCCCTTGTTCGACGCGGCAATCAGCCAGCCACCAGGCTCCATGACCCGGGCACTGGCCGCCACCAGCCGGGGATAGTCCTTCTGCGCGGACCACATTCCAACGTCGGAGTGGCTAAAGGACGGCGGGTCCAGCACCACCACGTCGAAGCTGCGCTTCTGTCGACGAAACCGGTCGAGGGCCTTGAAGGTGTCGAGGGCGAGAAACTCGTGCGGCGACACATCGAGTTCGTTGGCGACGAAGTTGTCTTCGGCCCGGTCCAGGTATTTCTCGGACAGATCGACAGTGACGACCTCGCAGGCCCCACCCAGGGCCGCAGCCACAGAGAAGGCTCCAGTGTAGGCGAAGGTGTTGAGCACGCTTCGACCGCCCCAGAACGGCTCCATCCACGCGCGAACCTCCCGCATGTCCGCATAAAGGCCAACGTCTGGACCGTCGGCGGGAAGCACGCGAATCGCCATGCCCCGCTCGGTGACTCGAACGGGCCCGACTGGGGCATTGCCTGCAATCAGGCCGGGCTTCGGGCTGAAGTTCTTCGCGTTTCGTTCGTCGCGTGGGTCCGGCCGATAACAGAGGTAGACGCCTCGCGGGTTGCGGCGCTCCTCGAGCCAGGCCACCAGATCACGGAGCAGGAAGGAAACCGCCGGCGAGTCGAGAATGACCACCGCGTAGTGCCCCCACCAGTCCACGCGAAGCCCAGGCAAGCCGTCGTTCTCGCCATGGACAAGCCGAAAACCGTCCGTCTCTGGCTCGACCACGACATCACGTAGCTGCTGGGCGCGATCCAAGCGCTCCCAGAGCCAGGCGCGGTCGAGTGGCCCGTCGTCGTGGCGAAACACACGCGCAGCCAGAAAGCCCACGTCGCCGACGCCCATGCCGAGCACCTTGCCAGACGCGCTGCGGATCTTGACCTTCTGGCCCACCTTCGGCTTCTTGCCGACGACTTCTTTTGGGTAGACCCATGGGAAGCCCTGGCCCAGCCAGCGTTCGGAGTAGCCATTCACTCGAATTTCGCCGCTCACGCGTCCTCCATGATGCCTACGGTTCCGACCACCTGGCCCGCTTCAATCCAGCACGAGTCCACCCAGCTGACCACCACTCCCGGTGACTGAGCGCGAACTTCGTCGAGCGGCTGCCCCGCGAGGTCACGAACCACGCCGAGGACCACGCCCGGCCGGAAGGTGTCGCCCGCGCGAAGCGAAGGCACGAAGACTCCAGCCCTGCGCGTGCGAGCGGTGGTGCTGCGCCGCCAGTGGCCCTTGGGGCTGTCGACCCGGGTGTCGGACACGACGACGCCGTGCTCGATCAGTCCTAGGCCGCCAAGCACCCCCCGAAGAGCCTGCTGCATCACCCCCACAGCGTCCCAGTCCACGACGCCTCGCGGACCGGCCTCGATCGTGAGTGCAGGGCGCGCAAAGCGGTTCACGACGGCACCGGCAAGACTGCGATCGAGCCCGAAGCGTACGTAGAGGTCGTCGGGGTATTCGAGAAGGACCGTCAGGCCTGAGTTCTCTGCCAGTTCCACGAGTTTTGCGTCGAGGATTCGCCGGGCGTCGCCCTTGAGAGCCACGGCGCGATCGACGATGGAGTACGGGATCGAGCCCGCCGAATCGGTGTGCAGGTCGACAAGCACGTCGAGGCCCCAGCCATCGAGGGACTGCCAGATCGCGGCCGCCAGGCGCTGGGATGCTGCCCCGCCAGAACCTCCCGGAAACGCCCGATTGAGGTCTGCCCCATCGTGGGGAACACGCCGGGTGTTGAGGGCAAGCCCGCGGGGGTTCAGCGACGGGTAGAGCACGACCCGTCCGGCGAGCAGGTTGTCCTGAAGCCACTTATCGAGCGCGTGCACGGCGACCACACCGCTGGATTCGTCGCCGTGCACGTTGGCGGTGACCACAACCGTGGGCCCACGCTCCTGCGAGTCGACGACGATGACGGGCAGATGTGCATGGTCATCGCCCATGTCGATCTGAAGCCACTCGGAGGTACGCACCATGCTTAGGAGGTCGCCTCGTCGCCCGACGTCAGGACGCCAGCGGCACGCATCAGCGCTTTCTTCTTCGCCTTTGAGGGCTTTCCGACCGCAGCCTTCATGCGCACGATCTTGCTCGAGAGATCGCTGCGGACCTCGCGCCCAAGCAGCTCGTTCGCCACGACGCCGGCCATCGTCAGGCCAAAGATCGACGGCATCCAGGCCACCGAACCCTGAATCTGAAGCCGCTTCTCGCACTGGTGCACGGTGTTCTCACCACGGTTGCTGCAGATGCAGCTGAACTCGGCCTGCGCGAAGGGATCGAGATCATTGGGAGCCTCTTGGGACCACACGCAGGGCACCCCCTCCGTGATCCCCTTCTGACGTAGAAGATCGCGCACGATCCGCGCAAAGGGGTCCATGTTGGTCTCGGAGATATCGCTGACCCGGACCTTGGTGGGATCGAGGCGCCCACCGGCACCCATGGCCGAGATTACGCGCTGCCCCTTCTTCACGCACGTGCTCAGCAGGTGCACCTTCGCGGTCATGTTGTCGATGCAGTCGAGCACGAAGTCGTAGGGTTCCTCCCCCAGGATCTCGTCGTGGTTCTGCGCGTTGTAGAAGGTGCGCAGTGCCCGGATCTCCGCCTTGGGATTGATCGCGGCGGCACGCTCGGCCATCAGGTCGACCTTGGGCTTGCCCACGACCTTGCGGGTCGCGTGAAGCTGCCGGTTCACGTTGGTGACGCAGACCAGGTCAAAGTCGACCATGGTGACGTGGCCCACGCCGCTACGCACGAGCGCCTCGGCAGCGTAAGAGCCGACACCGCCCAGACCAATGACGCAAACGCGCGCGTCCTGAAGGTTCGCGAATCCCTCGCGTCCGACAAGAAGCTCGGTTCGATGAAGTGGATGCATCGCCATCAGAACCCTCCTGACGCCGCTATCTAGCGCTCGATCAGCGCTTGGACAAGACCAGTACGCCCACCGTCGCCGCAAGGGCACGAACCAGCAGAGCCGGTGCCGTGTCGAGGGGAACCGGACCGAGGTCCACGGACTCGATGCGCGGGGCCTCGGTGAGCCCCTTCGGAGGCCCAAACCGCGCGGAGGCAAGGCCGATGCCACCGGCACCTGGAGGGTCCGCATTCCAGTCGAGGAACTGCACCGCACAATAGGGCGTCAGCCGCTGGGCTTCCGTATCCAGGCGTTCATGCCGGAAGTGCGCATCCATCCAGTCGCGACGTGCCCCTTCGGACAGCGCTCCCTCGGCGCCCGGCCTGCCCCAGAGCGGTACGCCGAGCGCGACCACCGCAAGAGTCCGGTCTCGCAGACCTGCGTGGTCGCGGAAGATGTCGAGTGCGGGAAGACCCTCGTCCCCCTCGAGGACCAGGATGATGCGAGCGTCCGCAGCTTCGGTCAGCGGCTCAACGGTCTCGACCAGGGTCTGCGCCGAGCAGCACACGCCCGAGAGTTCGCCTTCGAGAGCCTTGGCATGTGCCTCGGAGAGACCCACGCCGACCCATGTCGCCCGGAGCTGGCGACGCAGCGTGCTCGAGAATGCGGTGTCCCCGCCCGACCAGCCGGCCAGGGCGTCCCAGCTCGCCTCGGGTGCAATCCAGCGCGCCGGATCCCACGCGTCACCGAGTTCATTCGGGTCCCCGGCGCGAGCCTCGAAGCCCGCCTCGGACTGCTTGTACATGTAGTCAAGGCGCTCGGGCACCGTGTTGAGCTGCGCAAGCCGCTGGACGAGACCCAGCTCACCGTCGAGAGCGTCACCCGGTGCCTTGAAGAGCTCAGGTCGCAGGAGCTTCTGCTCGGGAAGGCGCCCGGCGGGATGATAAGGCACGCCCTCTCGCACCGCGCGCTCCCAGGCCACAGCATCCCCGCCGTCGCTCTCGACCTGACCGAGCAGCAGGGTAGACATGGCGAGCTTGAACAGCCTCTCGCCGTCGAGGTCGGGAGGACTCGGCACACTCATCCAGCCCGCCGCGACGCCAACGCCAACCGCGAGAGACGCGAGCGCGATGGACAACGGGTCGGTCAGTGCCGGTCGTCTCCGGAACGGGGCCGGCGCCGGCGCACGGGCACAGGAACCGGAACCGGCTCTGGAGCTGGCCGGAGCAAACGGTCTAGCGCCGCTGCCCAGTCTCTCAGCTTGTCCATCAGCCGGTCCATGCCCACTCCCTAAGGGTAATGTACGTCACGCTTTGCTGAACGCCAACCCCCTCGGACAAAGGGAACATCCTTCGATGCTGTGGACCCGCCCCGAGACCGTGTGGAGAGACCGCCTGCTTTCTGCGGTTCTTCCGGAGTCCTCGCCGCTGGACGGTTTTCACGACCGCTTCGAGGAAGCCGCCCCGGCCATGCTGCGCTGGGGCTTTCGCGCGTCGTTGATTGCCTTGTGGCTGAGTCCGGCGCTCACTGTGCGCAGGTGGACGGTAGCCTCCCAGCTGAGCGAAAAGCAACTCGACGAGCACTTGCTGCGTTCCCGCGGGTCCTCCAACTATCTGCTTCGCCAATGCGCGACCGTGGTTCAGCTTGTCGCCTGCTTCGCGTCCTGGGAGCAGCCTTGATCGCCGTGGACGGAAGCACGGTGACCGGCGCCTTGGAGGCGAGCGCCCAAGTCGTCGTGGTTGGCAGCGGCCCCGCGGGATCGGCCTTCGCCCTGGCCCTTGCTGAGGCCGGCGTAGACGTGCTTGTTCTCGAGGAGGGCCCGCATATCCAAGCTTCGGAGTATCACCCGGACAGCTTCGGGGGCATGCGACAGCTCTACCGAGGCATGGGCGCGACTGTGACACGTTCGCGGGCCCCGCTGCCGGTGGTGCAAGGACGCGCAGTCGGCGGAACCTCCGTGATCAACGGCGCGATCAGCTGGCGCCTGCCCGAGGACGTCTGGAAGCGTTGGATCGCGAACGACCCAGCGCTCGAAGAGACGCTGCCATGGCAGGCTCTGCAGACCACCACCGACACCATCGAACGGCGCTTGAGCATTCGTCCGACGCCCGTCGAGCTCACGGGCGCCAACGACCGTCTCATGGCGGCTGGGGCCGAGGCACTTGGCATCGACCACCGGCCGATTCGCCGGAATGTTCGCGACTGCGAAGGCGCTGGGCGCTGCCTTCAAGGTTGTCCGACGAGCCGCAAACAGTCGATGGACGTGGCCTTTCTACCGGCTGCAGCGACGGCTGGCGCCCGAATCATCTGCGGGGCTGAGGTCATCGCCATCACGCAAGAGCGGGGTTCGGTGTCGGGCTTGACGGGAAGCATGGCTGGAGGAGGCCGCTTCACGGTGCGGTGTGACACCGTAGTGCTCGCCGCCAGCGCCGTGCAGTCCCCTCTCCTCTTACAAGCGTCCGGACTCAAGCGCGCTCCGGTGGGGGCTCACTTCCGGGCGCATCCGGGATTCTCGATGCTCGGGCGCTTCGCCGACCCCGTGAACGCCTGGGAGGGCTCTACACAGGGCCACGAGGTGACGGGTCTTCGCGCAGACGGGCTCAAGTTCGAAGCGCTCGGGCTCGACCCGGGCATGCTCGCCGCGCGCATGGGCGTGCTCGGCCGAAACCTGCGTCGCGCCGTTGACGAGGATCTTCCCCACATGGCCAGCTGGGCCGTCGCGCTGAAGGCGCAGTCCGAGGGCCGCGTGAAGCGCTCTTGGTTCGGACCTCCCGTGCGCTACGACCTCCACGACGCCGACCTGGCCCTTGCACGCAGGGGCATCCGCGTTCTCGGCGAGATGATGTTCGCGGCGGGGGCCGAGTACGTGCTTCCCGGCGTTGCCGGCTTCGACAAGCGCGTCGAAGATCCCTCACGCCTTGCTGCTCTGGAAGAAGAGGGACCACGCGATCCGCGGTGCTACACCGGCGTGATCACCCACCTCTTCGGTAGCTGCCGCATGGGATCCGATCCGAAAGACAGCGTGGTGGGCATCACCGGAGAGCACCACGATCTGCCTGGACTCTATGTCGTCGACAGCTCCATCTTCCCCACAAACACCGGCGTGAACCCGCAAACGTCCATTCTCTCGGTAAGCAGCTTGCTCGCAGACCGATGGATCCGCGAACATTGATGGAACCACCTGTCCGGTACGAGGTCCACCCTCTCATCCCGGGAGGATCCATGTTCCGCATCGCCGTTCTGCTCGCCGTCTTCGCTCCGTCTGTGTCCTTGGCTTGCGGCATGAAGCGGCCGCCCGTTCAGGTCGCCGAGCTGACCCTTGCGGACGCGTTTGACGCCATTGACCTCGACGAGGCCCCCGCCGAGAAGGCTGCAGACAAGCCTGCCGACGCCAACACCGCAAACGCTGCCGCCGCTGACCAGGCCGCGACCGACACCAAAGAAGAAGAGGCCACCGTGGACGCGGAAGAGCCCGCCGAACCGGCCAGCTGATGCGGTACTGGTGGGCCTTGCTCCTTCCCGTCGCAGGGCTCGCCACGATTCCAGGAGCGGTCGCCGACCCCGTTCCACCCCAGACGACTGCGTTCGTCGAAGGCAGCTGCGCGCTCTGTCACGCCGTGCCCGGGCTACCTGCGGAGCCGCGCACCACCTCGTGCACCGACTGCCACATCTGGATCAAGGCGGTCGCCTCTGACCCCCGCAAGCGCGAGAAGGCCAAGGAGATCTTCCCGCTCTGGGAGCGGTACGAGAAGAATGTGCACTCGTACCTGGAGGTTCCAAACCTCGAAGCGGCGATGGCCAGACTCGAGCCCGAATGGGTTCGGGGCTACCTGCAGGACCCCCATGACCTGCGGCCAAATCTCGACGAGAGCATGCCGCGATTCGCGCTCTCAGAGGCCACACTCGACAGCATCGAGCAGGCCTTCGAGCAAGCGCGCGTCGACGTCGAACCCACCCCGAAGCCACGGCGCAAGAACGTCGAGGCGGGCGAGGCCCTCTTCACGTCGGCCGGATGCGCCGCCTGCCATAGCTTGGGCCCCCACCACACCAGCGTGAGCCTTCCGATGGCGCCGGACCTTGCCCACACCCGCGCTCGGATGGACCCCGACGTTGCGGTGGCCTGGATCGCAAACCCGAAGGCCGTGTCCGAGCACGCGACGATGCCGGCTCTCGGCCTCGACCAGGACCAAGCGGTGCTGCTGAGGGACTACATCTGGCTCGCACGTCTCGACTGGGAATCCAGCCAGGTCACCCAGGCCGTGATCGAGCCCACCACCCAGCCGGTCACGTGGGAAGACGTCGAATCGCGCGTTTTTGGACGGATCTGCGCGCACTGCCACATGAATCCCGAGCTCAATCAGGGGCGCGCCGGGCCAGGAAATGCAGGTGGATTTGGCTATGCCCCAACGGGCATCGAACTTGAGACCTATGAGGGCGTTGTGGCCGCTATTGACGCCATCCCCGACGCCCTGCAGCGGCGCAGAGACGAAGCGGACCGCGACTGGGTCAAGCCCGGCAGTGCGCCTAGGGTCTTGACACGCCCCGATCAACCTGGCATGCCTCTAGGGCACCCTCCGATTCCCGATGAGGACATCTCCCTCGTCCTCGGCTGGATCGACCAAGGCATGCCGCGCTAGCGGTCGGCCTCCTTCCTCTCTCCCCTCCCTCCCCAAAGCCCTCCCGGAGCTTCCCAATGCGCCTCCAGAACCCGCCCGGCGGTCTGCCGTGGGCCTTGTACGCGATCACCGCGTCGAGCCTCATCCTGAACCTCGTCCTTCTCGTCAAGGTGGGCAGCCAAGACGCCCAGAGCGAGGCGATGGTCTCTGCTGAGGCCGCGCCCGTCGCCGAGGCGCCTGCCATCGTCGACGCCGCCGCCACCGAGCATGTTCCCGAGCCGGTTCCGGCCCCGATCGAAGAGGCCCCCGTGGCCGTGCCCGGCGACTTGAACGTCGTCCAAGCCTCGGTCACCCACAGCCTGGCGCGCACTTTCCAGAACGCACTTCCGGCGGAGCATGCCGACGTCGTCAGTGCCGTCTACGCCCGGCCCTTCTTCTGGGACCTCAACCTGCGCTCTGACCTACAGAAGGGCGACACGGTCCAGGTCGCCTACGCCTGGGACGGCGAGCTCGCGCGCGTTGATGCCGCGACCTACCACAGCAAGAAGCTGGGCCGTACGCTGACCGCCTACAGCTTCATGACCACCGGCGATGACTATGCTTCCTACTGGTCCGTGGACGGGGTCGAGGCCGCAGAGCGTCTCGTGGACGGCCCGCTCAACCAGTACGAGCAGGTCACCTCGCTGCTCAAGGACCGCCCGACCCACAAGGGCATGGACTTCAAGGTCGCCGTCGGCACCGATGTCGTCTCGCCTCGCAACGGCACGGTCACCCGTGCGGACTGGAACTGGAAATACAACGGGAACTGCGTGGAGGTTCGCTACAGCGACGGCACGATGGCCCGCTTCCTCCACCTCTCCGAGACTAAGGTCAAGGCCGGCCAGAGCATCAGCAAGGGCGCTGTCCTCGGTCTCTCCGGCAACACCGGCCGCAGCACCGCACCGCACCTTCACTATGAGCTCGAGAAGAGCGGCCGAGTCGTCGATCCGATCGACTACCACGGCACCGTGCGCCGCTCGGTCCCCGACAGTGACGTCGCAGCCTTCTCGACCGAGGTCGAGCGTCTTCAGGCGATTCTCGACACCGCGGGGTAGTTCTCTCGTGAAGAGCAGCAGCCCGGCTCCGGCCGGGCTTCTTTGCTCAGGGAGTGTGCATGCACCGCTGGCAGCAGCTGATCAGAGACCTCGACCTCGCGCCACACCCAGAGGGCGGCTTCTACCGAGAGACCTTTCGGTCGATGGCGAGCGTCGACACGCCGCGAGGGCAGCGTTCTGCCTCGACGGCCATCTACTTCCTGCTTCCGCCCGATACCTTCTCGGCGTGGCATCGCGTCGTCAGCTCGGATGAGGCCTGGCACCTGTACGAGGGCGAGCTAGACCTGCACACCCTCGACGCCAACGGCCCAGGCGTCCAGCGTCTAACTGCCGACAATCCGCAGTTCGTCGTCCCTGCAGGACTCTGGCAAGCCGCCAAGCCCGTGGGGTACGCCCTGTGCGGCTGTACCGTGGCGCCAGGGTTTGACTTCGAGGACTTCGAGATGCCCACCCGCGCCGAGCTCCGAGAGCTGTTCCCCTCGTACGCCGACGCGGTGGACGCCCTGACCCGCTAGGCCTCGACTTTACCGAGGATCTTCTCGAGCAAAGCGCGGTCGCCCTGAATCGCGGTGCGCTGCCAGTAGAAGCGCAGGCCACGTACGCCGCCGAGTTCTTCGCCGCCGCCCGCCTTTCCGGGTCCGCCGTGCACGAAGCCAGGCAGCACCGTTCCGGGTCCGACGCCCTGGTCGTAGACCTTCTTGGAGCCCCACTGCAAGCGGCCGTGCCAAGGTGCCAGTCCGAGCAGAACCTCGGCACCCCAGGTGCGGTCGTCGCTGTAGATCGACGACACGAGCCCGCCGCCACCCTTGGCGACGATAGCCACCGCATCGTCTGCGGAGCCGCTGTAGGTCACCACGGTCGACACCGGGCCGAAGACTTCGTGCTCGTGCACAAACGGGGCATCGATGCCCTTGTCGGTGCGGAACAAGCGCGGCGCCACCCAGAAGCCGGGCTCAGGGCACGGCTGGGGGTGTGTCCAGCTTGCGTCGGCAGCGGCCTCGAGTTCGGCAATGCCACCCAAGATGTCCCGCTGCTGTGACGCCGTCGAGAGCGGCGAGACCGTAGTCGAGCGCTCGGAGATGTCGCCCATGGCGTGCGTCTGGAGGCGCTCCACCATCTCTTCCCAGACCGCGTCCACGCTGGACTCGGGGACGAGCACCCGGCGGATGGCCGTGCACTTCTGCCCGGCCTTCTGCGTCATGTCGCGAATGACGTCGTTGAGGAACATCTGGAAGGTGTCGGAGCCCACCTCGACGTCCGGGCCGAGCACCGCAGCGTTCAGCGAGTCGGCCTCGATGTTGACGGGGATGTTCAGCGCGAGCACACGAGGGTGGCTCTTGATGATGCGGCCCGTGTCTCCGGAGCCGGTGAAGGCAACGACATCCTGGGCGCCGAGGTGATCGAGCAGATCGCCGGCCGAACCGGCGAGGAGGCTGATGACGCCGGCGGGAATGCCCGCCTCGTCCCAGAGCTCGACGACGCGTGCCGTGACCACAGCGGTAGCCGTGGCCGGCTTCTCGAGGACGGGAACACCGGCCAGCAAGCTGACCGCCATCTTCTCGCCCATGCCCCAGGCCGGGAAATTGAAGGCATTGATGTGCACAGCGACGCCGCGGCGCGGCACGAAGACGTGCTGACCGACGAAGCGAGGGGCGCGTCCGATCGGCTCGCTGGGCCCATCCAGCAGGAAGGTCCCCTCGCCCAGGCGCTTGCCGAGGGAGCCGTAGTAGGCGAGCGTTCCCGACGCGCCATCGACGTCGAACTTCGCATCGCCGCGGGTGTTCCCGGAGTTCTCGGCAGAGAGCGCGATCAGCTCGTCGCGGTTGGCATGGATGATCTTTCCGAGACGCTTCAGCAGTTCGCCCCGCTCGACGAAGCTCATGGCCCGGAGAGTCGGGCCGCCAACGTCGCGCGCATGTGCGAGTGCGGCACCGAGATCGAGGCCTCGCGTGGAGGTCTCGGCGATCGCTTCGCCCGTCACCGCGCTGGTGATCGTGGACATCGGCGCTTCGCCACTGACCCACTGGCCGCCGAGGTAGCTCTTTAGCTGACGCATTCACCCTCCCCTTAGAAGAGGGCGCAATTAACATAGGCGCCAGACCTATGGAGATCCTCGATGCGATTCGCGTTCCTCGTTGCACTCGCCGGCTGCCAGCCAGCCCCCATTGAGTTGCCGCCGGCTCCGCCACCAGCGCGTGCGGTGGTGGAGCTCTACATGCATGCCGACGGAAAGACGAACTGTGTGGAACAGAGCGAGGGTGAGTGGCGCGCGAACGCGACCTGCTGTCCCGACGGCTTCTCTCCCGCTGGTTTTTCGGCCCCAGCCGCGACTCTCTACCTCGACGCCGACGGCAAGCCCGCCCGACGTCTGTTCCGCCACCTCGTCTGCATGGAGAACGGGTAAATACCGGTTCTTTCATGCAAATTCGCCCAACCTAATAAATCACTTTAGGTTAGCGCCGACCCACTGCTCGCGCGATCCCGCGCTTGCTCTCGGCGAGAAAGGCAAGCAACTCGTCGACCTCTGCGACGCTGTCCTGTGCCCGGACTCGGCCCATCGCGACCCGGAGTGGGAGTCCGTCGGTAAACAGCACGCGCCATGCATCCTTGAGCGCCGAGACCGCATCGGTCTGGACCTTCTCGCGACGCAAGCCGGCCACATTGAGGCCAAACAGACGGGCGCGATCACCCTGTGCGAGCGTAAACGGCGGGACATCCTGGGTGCACATGGCCCCCTGGCCCACCATCGCAAGCCGACCGATGCGGCAGTATTGGTGAATGGCCGCGCCGACACCGAGCACCGCTCCATCCCCGACGTCGACATGGCCCGCCAGGGTAGCGGCCGTAGACAAGGTCACGCCGTTTCCGACCGATGCGTCGCAGGCCACATGGGTCTGGCTCATGAAGTAGTTCTCGTCGCCGATCCGCGTCACGCCGCGTCCAGCGGAGCTCCCGCGGTGGACCGTCGTGAACTCGCGAAACTGGTTGCGCGCGCCAATCTCGAGTCGTGTGGCTACCGACGCGTCGTGCTGGTTGTCCTGGGGCGCACCACCGAGCACGGCATGGGCGTCAATCCGAGTGCCTTCACCCACTGAAGTTGGGCCCATCACCACGGCGTGGGGGCCTACCGAGACGCCATCTGCCAGCGTGACGCCCGCGCCGATAACGGCAAACGGACCAATCTCTACGTCGCCCAGCTTGGCTGTTTCATCGATGACAGCCGTGGGGTGAATCGCCATGCGTTGTCTCCTCAGGCCTCTCGTGGGGCCATGACCGCCATCAGAGTACCGTTTGCGGCCCTCTCCCCGTCTACCGTCGCCGACGCCGTGAAGGTCACAAGGCCCCGCCGCACGCCCTGAAGTGACGCTTTGAGCGTGAGTGTCTCGCCAGGGCGAACGGGTCGCCTGAAGCGCAGCTTGTCGAAACCTACGAGGTAGACGACGTTGCCCGCGAGCGCAGCATCCCCACTCATCGCAGCGATGGCCGCCGTCTGGGCAAGCGCTTCGGCGATAAGGACCCCCGGCATCACCGGGTGTCCGGGGAAGTGCCCCCGGGTCCAGAACGCGTCATCGCGCACGTGGTGCACCGCCGTGGCGCTCGCACCGGGCTCGAGCTCAGTGACCTCGTCAACGAAGAGAAACGGCTCCCGGTGCGGGAGAAGCGCTTCGATCTGGTCGCGATTCACTTGGCGTTGTAGCGCTGAATGAGCGTGTCCGTCATGTCGACGGTGTCGCCACCGCTGTACACGACCGCAGCCTTGTCGACGACGAGGGCGTAGCCATTCTCGCTCGCAATCGTGCCGGTCAGCGCGCGCATCTTCTTGTCGAGGTCCGCGAGCAGCTGGTAGTACGTCGTCTGCATTTCCTGCTCGTACTGCTGGTATAGCTGCTGGAAGCGCTGCTGCTTCGCGACAATTCCGGCCTCGAGCTCGGCACGGGCCGCATCGGTCATCACCTGCGAGCGGGTCTGGTAGTCCGCGAGCTCGCCCTCGAGTTCCTTGCCCATGGCATCGAGCTCGGCCTTACGCGTCGCGTACATGGTCTCGAGCTGGGTCTGCGCGGACTTACCCTCGTCGGTCTCGTTGACGGCGCGCTCGAAGTCCACCACGGCAAGGGTGCCGGCCTGGGCGACCGTGGCGAAGAGCAGCGCGAAGAGAAGAGTGAACTGACGAAGCATAGAAACCTCTGAAGTTTGCGAGTCGCGGGCTTAACCGCTCGACCTCGGCCTTACCAACGCACGAAGTGCCGGCCACCTTCCCCTGTGTCCCGCGACACGGGAACCCTTCAGAGTCGGCGGCGCTGCTCTAGAAGAACGAACCAATCGAGAAGTCGAAGACTTGCTTCTTCTCACCCTCTTGCGGCTTGAGCGGGAAGCCCCACTCGAAGCGGAGCGGGCCGATGGGCGAACGCCACCGAACGCCGGCGCCCACAGCCGTGCGAAGGCCGAGCGGGTTGATGTGCCCGTTGCCCCACGGGTCGCCGAAGGTGTTGCCTGCATCGAAGAACACGACTGCGGTGACGCCGGCGGCCTTGATGATGGGGCTCTCGATCTCGATGTTGTTGACCCACGTCTCGCTACCGCCGACAACCAGGCGGTCGTCCCCGACAATCGGGTCATCGGTCTGCGGGCTGCGAATCGACGGCCCGAGCGAGAACCAGTTGAAGCCGCGCACACTGTTGATACCGCCAGCGCGGAAGCGGTGGATGAACGGAATGGCCCGCCCATCCGTCGAGTCGATCCGCCCGAGGGTGGAGTTCAAGCGGAACACCAGAATGTCGCTGTTCGGGATGATCGGTTGGTACAGACGCAGGTTGGCGCGGCTCTCGATAAAGTTGAACTCGCCACCGAGTAGCGAGAGGACCTTATCGTCCGAGACGCGGAAGCCGCCTGCCAGTTCTGTCGAGACAGACGCGAGGAAGCCCTTGGTGGCCTGAATCCGGTTGTTCCGCTTGTCGATGGTGAGGTTGATGCCGATCGAGCTGGTCAGGCCGTTCCGGTACAGGTCCCCGCCGAGCATTGCCTTCTTGAACGGGTCGAGCGAGGTGAGACCCACATCCTCGATGGTGTACTCGAAGGCCAAGCGCATGTCGTCGCGCTGATCGAGGTACCGGCCGAGTTCAACCGAGCCACCGCGCTGGAACTCGTTGAGCTGGAACTGCCGCTGCACGTTGAAGCCGTCGATGCGGAAGGTCCAGCGGCTGTCCAAGAAGTACGGGTCGAACAGGCTGACGTTCCACTGGCGGCGAATGCCGGACCAGTTGATGGCCGCCGACATGAGGTAGCCCATGCCCAGGAAGTTGTTCTTCTGGACATTGCCGGTAAGCACGAAACTCTCGAGGTTGCTGTAGCCAATGCCGAACGAGAAGCTGCCGGTGGGCTGCTCAGACACGCCGATGGACAGATCAAGCGTGTTCTCGCCCTCTCCTCGCGGCGTGGTGATGTTGACCTCGTCGAAGTAGCCAAGGCGCTCGAGACGCTGACGTGAGGCCTTGATGCGGCTGCCTCGGTAAAACTCACCCTCGTTGATGACGAGCTCCCGGCGCACGATCTTGTCGAAGGTCGGGTCGTTGCCCGTGATCTCGATGCGGCCGATGCGCATCTTCTCGCCCTTGTCGATCTGGAAGGTGACGTCGACCCTCTGCGTCTCAGGGTGAGTCTGGGTGAGCGGAATCACGTTGACGAAGGCGTAGCCCTGGTCGCTGTAGAAGTCCTGAATCGACGACATGACCATCTGAAGCGTCGAGTACTTGAAGGTGTCGTCCGTCGCGATGCTCGGACCCTTGTTCTCGACGGCGATACGCAAGCCCTTGCGGTCGGTCGCCTCGCGCCACTGCTCTTCCTGCACGTCGGCGACCATGCGGCCCCCGATGATCTCGAGCAATGCGTCGCGCGTCAGGCCTTCTTCCTCGATGAAGTCGCCGGACACGTCGATGGTGCCGATCTCGTACTTCTCGCCCTCTTCGACGTGGTAGCTGATGAAGATGGAGCGCTTGTCAGGGGAGAGGTAGACGTTGGGCTCTCCGACCTGGACGTCGACAAAGCCCTCTTCGAGGAAGACGTAGCGAATCGTGAACACGTCTTCGTCGAGGGCCTCGGCCCGGAAGTTTCCGCGGGACGAGAGCCACGGGATGATTCCGCCCTCTTTCAGCTGCAAGAACCGCTCGATCTTCTTGTCGGGGACGCTGTCGTTGCCGGTGAAGTCGATGCGCTGGATGACGACCTTGCGGTTCTCTTCGATCTCGAAGACAACCTCGACCTGCTCATTGCCGAGGTCGCGCACCACGGGCGTCACGTCGGCCAGGTAGAAGCCCTTCTCGACATACACGTCGCGGATACGATCGGCGTTGATCTGCAGGTCGGCGTCGTTGAGCACCGAGAACGCGCGAATGTCGATGGCCTCGGAGACATCGTCGTCGTTGACCTTCTTGTTGCCCGAGAAGCGCACGTCGCGGACGGCGGGCTTCTCATCGACGATGAAGATCACGGCGACACCGGTGCCCTTGAGTTCGATGTCGATCTGCACGTCGTCGAACCAGCCCGTTCCGTACACGCTCCGCAGGTCACGACGGACCTTGGACGGCGACAGTTCTTCGCCAGCGCGCATGCGGATCGAGGTCATCACACTGGCTTCTTCGATCCGCCGGGTCCCCTGGACCTCGACGGATACGATGGTGCCGCGGGCAGGTACAGGAGCACCCGCCTCGGCCACTGAGCCAAGGATGAAGGTCAAGACGACAACGAGTGCGGCTAGGAGCCTCACGCGCCCTCCACGAAGCGGCCATCCTCGAGGACGAGTCGGCGCGGGAAGCGGGCAGCGAGTTCGTGACTGTGTGTCACGACGATCAGCAAACTGCCCAGCTGTCGGTTCAGGTCGAGCAACAACTCGAAGACGCCACCAGCGGTCTTCGGGTCGAGGTTTCCGGTCGGTTCGTCGGCCAAGATCATGTCTGGGCCCATCACCATCGCTCGCGCAAGCGCGACACGCTGCTGCTCTCCGCCGGAGAGCTCGCCAGGCTGGTGGTTGAGGCGGTGCCCAAGGCCCACGGCCTCGAGAAACGCCTTCGCACGAGTAGAGGCCACGGCCTTCGAGTTGCCCGCAAGGCGTACGGGCAGCATCACATTGCCCATGGCTGTCAGCTCGGGCAGCAGGTTGTGGGCCTGAAAGACAAAGCCCACTCTCATGTTCCGGGTCCGCGCCCTCTCACCGTCCGAGAACGACGTGACGTTGCGACCGAACAGCTCCAGTGAGCCCGCCGAAGGTCGGTCGAGCAGCCCCAGCATGTGCAAGAAGGTCGACTTGCCCGTGCCCGAGGGGCCAAGCACCGCGACCATCTCACCCTTGTGCAGGTCTAGCGTGACATCGCGCAGGACCTCGATGTTCTCGCCGCCCTTCACGAACGACTTCGACAACCCCTCACAGCGGACAAGGACCTCGTTCACTCGTACCTCAGCCCCTCGACCGGGTCGAGAGATGCGGCGCGGTACGCCGGGTAGAGGGTGGCGACGAAGCAAACGAGCACGGTTCCAATCGCAATGGTCACCACGTTGATGGGCTCGACCACGACGGGAAGCTCGGAGAGGTAGTACACGTCGGTCTCGAGCGGGTAGCCGTACTCGGAGAGAACCCAGCACACGATCAGCCCGAGCACTGTGCCGAAGGCAGTGCCTACCAGACCGATGATGGCGCCTTCCATGAAGAAGATGCGCATGATCGAGCCAGACGATGCCCCCATGGCCTTGAGAATCGCAATCTCGCGGCCCTTGGTGAGCACGAGCATGGTGAGCGTGATCACGATGGCGAGGCCGGCGACGAGAACGATCATCCCGAGGATGAGTCCCATCACGAACTTCTCGAGCTTCAGCGCTTCGAAGAGCTTGGCGTTCAGGTTCTTCCAGTGCCGGGCGTAGTGCGGGTAGCCAATCTTCTCTTCGATCAGCAGGGAGATACGCTCGACATCGTCCATGTCGTCGACGCGGATCTCAAGCCCGGTGACCGTGTCGCCGAGCTTGAGGAACTTCTGCGCTTCGGTGTTGGTGACGTACGTCCACTTGGTGTCGTACTCGTACATGCCCGAGTAGAAGGTGCCGCCGACGCGGTAGGCGCGGACGGTCGGCGTGGGCATGCCCATGAGCCCGGCGCCGCCACCGAGTGGGTTGATGACCTGCACCTTGTCGCCCGGCTCGACCTGCAGCGAGCCCATCAGCTCGCGCCCCAAGAAGATGCCCGGAAGCGCGTCTTCCCCTGCTTCGTCGGGAATCGGGTCGACCATGCTGGCGTAAAGCGCTGCGCGGACGTCCTCGGAGTCAATCTCTCCGTCCGGCCCGTACACGAGGTCGCCGCGGAGATGCGTGACATCACCGCCCATCTCGGGGTCGTAGCCCTTGAAGATGATGCCCTCGGTCCCGAAGGCCGAGCGGATCATCATCTCGGAGTACACGAAAGGAGCCACGCCCTCGACACCGTCGATCTCGCGGACCTGTTCGGCCACCGCGTCGTAGTCGACGATGTTTCCGCCGTAGCGGAGCACGACGATGTGGGAGTTGGCGCCGAGAATCTTGTCGCGAAGATCGACCTCGAAGCCCGTCATCACCGCGATCACGGCGTTGAGAACCGCGACGCCCACCAAGACGCCGAGAATCGAGAGCACCGTCACCACACTGATGAAGGCCTCACTCTTCTTCGCGCCGAGGTGTGACATGGCGATGGCCCACTCCGCGGCACGCGGGGAGCCCTGCTGCACGGACGGCAGGGAGGCAATATCCACCCCCACTGGTGTCTCGTGCGCGTCGTTCACTCGGCCTCACTCTGGCTGCGCTCGGGGCGCAGCGTCGGGAAGAGGATGACTTCGCGGATCGACGTGCGACCGGTGAGCAACATGACCAGGCGGTCAATGCCGATACCCTCGCCCGCTGCGGGCGGCATGCCGTAGGTGAGCGCGCGAATGTAGTCGGCGTCGAAGTACATCGACTCGTCGTCGCCGGCCTCGCGAGCCGAGACCTGGTCCTCGAAGCGCTGTGCCTGATCGACGGGGTCGTTGAGCTCGGAGAACGCGTTCGCAATCTCCCAGCCGTTGATGATCAGCTCGAAGCGGTCCGTGCGGAAGGGATCTTCGTCGTTTCGACGCGCCAGGGGCGAGATCTCTGCCGGGAAGCCCGTGACGAAGGTCGGGTCGATGAGCGTCGCCTCGACGTACTCGTCAAAGTAGAGCTCCCACCACTTTCCGATGCTGCTGGGAAGCTTGGCGTCGTCGCCCACGCGGTGCTTCGAGCGCCAGAAGGCCTCCATCGCTGCGACGTCCATGAGGTCGGCGCGAGGCATGCCCGTCTTCTCGGCGATAAGCTCGTCCATGTCCGCGCGGCGGAACGGAGGCGAGAAGTCGAGCGTCTTGTCCGCGAAGGGCACGGTCGACGACCCAGTCACCTCGACAGCTAGGCCCGACAGCAGCTCCTCGGTGAGGTCCATCAGGTCGTGGTAGGTCGCCCACGCCATGTAGAACTCCAGCATCGTGAACTCGGGGTTGTGCTTGACGCTCACCCCTTCGTTCCGGAAGTTCCGGTTGACCTCGAACACGCGCTCGAAGCCGCCGACCACGAGGCGCTTTAGGTACAGCTCAGGCGCGATGCGCAGGTAGAGCGGCATGTCGAGCGCATTGTGATGCGTGACGAACGGCCGCGCGGCAGCTCCGCCCGGAATCACCTGCATCATCGGGGTCTCGACCTCGAGGAAGTCGCGGTCCTCGAAGAAGTCGCGGACGGCCCGAACGATGCGCGAGCGCTTGCGGAACACGTCGCGCGTGCCCTCGTTCATGAACAGGTCCACGTAGCGCTGACGAGCGCGTAGCTCGACGCTGGACATCTCGTGGTAGCGGTCCGGGAACGGCGAGAGGATCTTGCCAGCCCGCTGGGCTTCTTCCGCAAAGACCGTCAGCTCACCCGTGCGGGTGCGCATCATGTGGCCCTTGGCCCAGACGAAATCGCCGATGTCGAGCTTCTTGAAGATCGCGTAGGCTTCTTCGCCGATCTCGTTCTTGCGGATCCAGATCTGGATCGTGCCACCGAGCTTGACGGCATTGCCGTCCTTGTCGGTGCTGTCGACGGTGGGCTCGCCACGGTCCTGTAGGCGAAGGAACATCGCCTTGCCGAACACGTTGCGGAACATCACGCGACCGGCGACGGAAATGCCCTTTCCATCCTCGGCTTCTGTGGGGTCCTCGACGTCCACGAAGCGCTCGTGAAGCTGGGTCGAGAGATGGGAAACTGTAAATCCGTTCGGGTACGGCTCGACTCCGGCCTCGCGAAGCTGGTCGAGCTTTGCGAGCCACGTCGGATCGAAGGTGTACATCGGCCCTCCGGTAGGGCCGGACCCATAAGGGTTTGGGGGCGGGAGGGCAACGGACAGAGCGACTCCAAGAAGTTCGCAACCCTGGTGTAAGCAACCGACCAAACCCTTCGTTGTGGAGACGAATTCAGTCCGAACAACGCAGGTGCCCCATGACACGCCTTCTCCCAGCCCTCGCCTTCCTCGCACTTCTCGGCTCCGCCTCGGCGAGCGAGCCCATGCCCAAGCGTGGTGGCCCGGCCTTTCCCGGGGTGAGCATCGCCAACGTTCCGACGTCCACGGACACCACCGGAGTGGCCGCAGACCCGGCCGAGTCCCGGCAGCTCGGCGCCGCCTGGCTCAAGAAGACCCAGCAGAACAGCGGAGGCTGGGCCGCCGGCGTCTGGGGCGAAGCCACGTCTGATGCCCAAGCGGACACCGCCACCACCGCATTCGTGACGCTCTCGCTCCTTCGCGACGCAAAGGGCACGCGCATCCACGACGAGGCCATCGCTCGTGGTGTGGACTACGTGCTCACCTCGATTGAGACGGCACCCGCTGACTCCCCTCGCCTCAACACCCCCGAGGGCACCCAGATCCAGTACAAGCTGGGCACGCTGGTCGACACGCACCTCGCCTCCCTGCTGCTCGGCGAGGTGTACGGAAAGATGGGCCCGGAGCGCAACCGCCGCATCGGCAAGGCCTACAGCACCGTGCTGCGCAAGGTCGAGATGGCGCAGCAAGCCGACGGCAGCTTCGACTCGAACGGCTGGGCGCCTGTGCTCTCGAGCTCGATTGCGTCGCAGGGCCTGTACCGGGCCGCCGAGAACGGCCAGAGCGTGGATGCCGCGGTTCTTGACCGCGCCGACCAGTACTCGGCCCAGCAAGTCAGCGCGACGGGCTCAGCAGACGCTTCTGCAGGCGCCGGCGTCGCCCTCTACGGGGTCGCTACGGCGCTGGCGGGCAACACCAAGGCCAAGCGCCGGGCGGGTAGCACCGCAGCTCCCGCGGCCGAGGAGAAGGCCGAGGCGATGGCTCAGCAGGTCGCGGGCGACACAGGTGCTCTGGTGGCCGGCTTCGGCTCGATCGGCGGCGAGGAGATGCTCTCCTACATGATGATCTCGGACTCCCTCGCCTCTGATGGCGGAGAGCGCTGGGACGACTGGGACAAGCAGATTGGCGACTACCTCGTGCAGATCCAGAACCAGGACGGGTCCTGGGTGGGCCACCACTGCATCACCAGCCCGGTGTTTGTGACCGCAGGCGCCCTGTCTACCCTCGCGGCGCGGGACTTCGCCGACCAAAAGCAGCAGCGCTCCGACGCTGCGACGGGCTCCTAGCCCAACCGCTTCTGCCCTTCTCCGAGGACACCTTTCCTTGCGCCCCGTGACACGTCTTCGGGGAGGGGCACTCGCGTTACCCTGCGGTCATGCCGACACGACGTGACCTGATCGCCGGACTTGGAGCCACCGCCCTGCTCTCTGCATGCGGTGCGCCCGTTCAAGAAGACGCCCCCACGCCCACGTGGAGGGTGCGCGCCCGCGAGGCCCTCGCCAAGGGCGCAGGCTGGCTCTGGCAGCAACAGAGCGAACACGGGCACTGGCGCTCAGCGATGTATGGCCCCCTTCGCAGCGGGCAGTCGCTCACCCCCTTCGCGCTCCTGGCGCTGACGCAAGTGCCCGCCGAGGCGCACGAGTTCCAAGCCGACAAGGCCTCGCTCTCACTTGGCTGGCTGAAGAACGTCCGGAGCAAGGACGGCGCGATTGGTTTTGCGAGTTCCGCCGCGGACTACCCGGTCTACGCGACGTCTTTGGCTCTGTCAGCCGCGAAGCGCCTCAATCCCGCCGGCGTCGACCACCTCACCGCTCCGATGCACCGATGGCTACTCTCACAGCAGCTCCTCGCCGGATGGGAAGACCATCCCGCCCACGGCGGCTTTCCGATGGGCACGGATGGCGAGAAACCCTCCCCTCCGACGCCAGGCCACGTCGACCTGTCGATGACACGAAGGGCCGTCGAAGCCCTGATGGCCGCCGGCGAGCACGTCGACTCCGCAGCTCTGACCGCGGCCCAAGCCTTCATCCGCAAGGGCCAGCGCAGCTCGGGGGCCTTCGTCTACTCCCACGTCGAGGATGCGCTGAACAAGGGCGTCCGCATCGAAGAGGAGGGCTCGTCGGACGGCTACGGCACCGCCACGGCCGATGGGCTTCTCGCGCTGATGGCGCTCGGAATCACCAAGGACGACGCCGCGATCACCCACGGCTTGGCGTGGCTGCACGCTCACCACCGCGTCGATGAGAACCCCGGCGTCGGCCGTGCCCATGCCAGCTTTGGCCCCGCGATGAAGTTCTGCTACCGGGCCGCTAGTGCCCGCGTGTTCTCAGCCCTGGGCGGACCCACGGACTGGCAGGTTTCGCTCTGTGACGCGCTGCGCGAAGACCAGGCTGACGACGGTTCCTGGGCCAATGCGCAGGTTCTTCAGAAAGAGGACGAGCCCGTGATCGCCACCGCTTTCGCCATCACGGCGCTCAGCGCTGCGCTGGCCTAGCTACCAGGCCTCGAGCAGCCCGGCGAGGCTCTCGTCGTCGATGTACAGCTCCTCCACGGCATCCTGCTCAAGGAACCAGTTCGAGAGCGCCGAGGCCTTGGAGACCGGTCCCACCCCCGCCGCAAGCAGCGGCGCGAGGCCAGACACCAGCTCGTCCATCGTGTGCCCCTCGACAAGCTCGAGGTGCTCGTGCTCGAGCAACAGGGCCAGGAAGCTCTTCGCCTCCTGCTCGACCGAAAACGCCGGACTCGGCGGCTCGAGGTCGGGAAGCGGGTCGTTCTGAAACGGCGCTGGAGACGGCCTGGCCACCTCTTGCGTCGCATGGTGGCCATCGGGATCTGCTCCCGCCAGCGCCTTGAGCAGGGCCGCAAAGCCGCCACCGGCTGGGCCGGGCTCGGGCTTGGGCTTGCGTACCTCGGAGGTGCTCATGGGCATGACGTCGCCGAACAGCTGCTCGAGCGTGTTCTCGTCCTCCCAGTCGAGTTCCTCTTCTTCCACACTTGCGGCGATCTTTCCGCCTGCCTTCGGTGCGCCAACGGCGACCTGGAGGGCCGTCTCTGAAGCGAAGTCTTGCGACTCACCCGTCTCGGCATCCTCGATCTTGGCGGTAAACGCCAGCTTGGAGCCGCGGATTTGGATGGTGGCTTCTTGAAGCTGCCCAGGCGTGCCCGAGATGTCGACGTCCGCCTTGAACAGGATCTCGAGACGATGGAGCTCAATCGCATTTGCGGTGAGCGCGTCGGTTCCGTCCGCGGCGACCGGCACCCCGGTCATGCGCACCAGGACGCCGTCCTCGTTGGCCGCGAGGTCGAGTTCAAACCCGCGCTTCTCTGTCCAGCCCAGGCGGGCATAGGGCTCGATGTGTTCGATCATGTGGCCCCCTATTCGCCCAGCGCGCCGTCTGCACGAGCAGCGAGCCACGCTTCCATGAACGGCAGCACTGCCCCGTCGAGCATTCCGCTGACGTCACCCGACACGTGCTCGGTACGTAGGTCCTTGACCTGCTGGTACGGCTGCATGACGTAGCTGCGGATCTGGCTACCGAAGTCGATCTTCATCTTCTTCGCGTTCTGTTCGGCCTGGGCCTCGAGACGCTTGTCGAGCTCGAGCTGGTACAGCTTCGCCCGCAGCATCTTCATCGCCTTGTCGCGGTTCTTGTGCTGGCTACGCTCGGCGCGGCAGAGCACCACAAGCCCCGTAGGCTCGTGCGTGAGTCGCACCGCCGAGTCGGTGGTGTTGATGTGCTGACCACCCGCACCGGACGCCCGCATCGTGTCCATGCGGATGTCGGAGGGGTTCAGGTCGATCTCGATGTCGTCGTCGATCTCGGGATAGGCTGCTACCGCTGCGAAGCTGGTCTGGCGAATCGGCTTTCCAAACGGAGAGATCCGAACCAGGCGATGCACACCGCTCTCGGCCTGCATGTAGCCGTAGGCGTACTCCCCTCGAATCGCGAGCGTCGCGGACTTGATGCCCGCCTCCTCGCCTGGACTGCGGTCGAGAACCTCGACGGTGAAGCCGTGCTGCTCGGCCCAGCGCGAGTACATGCGCGTGAGGAGCTCTGCAAAGTCGCAGGCATCGGTGCCTCCCATTCCGGGATTCACTTCGACGATGGCGTCGAGCCTGTCCTCGTCCTCGGAGAGCAAGCGGCGGGTCTCGAGAGTGCGAACCCGGGTGGCGAGCTCTTGGACCTGCTCCTTCGCCTCGACCGCCGTCTCTTCGTCATCCATCTCGACGGCGAGCTCAATCAGGGTGCCGACCTCTTCGACGAGCTCGTTGAGGGCCGCCCAGTCCTTGACCACGCGCTCGAGCTGGCCCTTCTCTTTGAGGAGCGTCTGCGCCTGCACGTTGTCATCCCAAAAGCCCGGCATGGTGGACTGGGACTCGAGCTCATCGACGCGGTTCTGCTTGCCCTCTACGTCAAAGATGCCTCCACAGCTGGGAGACACGACTCTGAAGCGGTTCAAGCGCCGTGCGCACCTCGTCGACCATCTTTCCTCCGTAGGAGGCGCAGCTAACCCGCTGGCGTCGGCTTCGCGTCGATCCGCGCGTGGATGGCGCGCTCGATGGCCTCCATCTCTTCGGCTTCGTCGTCGTCTTCGTGGTCGTAGCCAAGCAGATGCACGATGCCGTGGACCAGTAGGATCTGGAGCTCGCGTGCGAGCGAGTGTCCACGTTCGTCCGCCTGGCGAGACGCCGTCTCAACGCTGATGATCACGTCGCCGAGCATCAGCGGCGCCCCAGGAATCGGCTCCCCTTCGACCTGAGAGAACGAGAGCACGTCCGTCGGCCTGTCTTTGCCCCGCCAGTCGCGATTGAGCGGATGCACCGTGGCGTCGTCGGTGAGGAGAACCGAGAGTTCGCCTTCGGCAACATCGAGATGGGCCATGGCCGCTGCTGCAATCCCCGTCAGCGTCGGCTCGTCCACATGCACACCCTCGTCCACCGAGATGTCGATCACGAGGTCTCACCGGGGAGGTGTTCCACCGACTCGTAGTCCACAGCGCCGTCGGTGCCCGTGGGTCTCGGTGCGCCACCAGGCAGAACCTCGAGCGTGATCACCGCGTTCGCTGGCACCTGTTCGCGAAGCTTGCCGCGAGAGACATCCTTGGTGTCCGCGTACTCGATGCGTTGGTGGTAGATGCCCATGAGCACCTTTACAAAGGTGTCTGCGACCGTGTGAATCTCCTTGAAGGTCAACGGGCACTCCGAGAACTGACCATCCGCCATCACCGAGTTCACGATGCGGTTGATCATGTTCCGGATGCTCTCCTCGTTCGGCTCCTTGATGGTGCGCGTTGCCGCCTCGACCTTGTCTGCCAGCATGATGATGCCGGCCTCTCGCGTGCTCGGCTTCGGGCCGGGGTAGCGGAAGTCCGCCTCGTCGATCGTGCTGGGATCTTCGGCATTCTCTTTGGCCTGCCGCATGAAGAACGAGAGCACGCCGGTGCCGTGATGCATGTAGATATTGTCGATGATCGGCTGCGGGAGGTTGTACTCCTGCGCCATCTTCGCCCCGTCGATGACGTGGTTGATGATGACCTGGGCCGACCGGGTCGGGTCGAGCTTGTCGTGGCGGTTGGGCGCTCCGCGCTGGTTCTCGATGAAGTACTGGGGTTTCACCGACTTCCCGATGTCGTGGAAGTAGCTCGCCACCCGCGCCATCAGCGAGTTCGCCCCGACCTCTTGCGCTGCGGCCTCGGCCAATGAACCGACGATCACCGAGTGGTGGTAGCTACCCGGAGCGCGCACCATCAGCTGGCGAAGCAGCGGGTGGTTGAGGTTCGCGAGCTCGAGCAGGCGGTAGTCCGTGACAAAGCCGACGGCCTCGAACACCGGAACGAGCCCGAGCACCAAGAAGCCTGAGAGCACGCCCCCAGCGAGGCCGAGCGACATCGCCCAAGGCAGGCGGGTCGCCGTCTCGAGCGAGAGCTCTGCGACGCCTTGGTAGAGCAGCACGAAGTGAATCAGGCCGACCGTGACCGCGTTCACCAAGCCCGTGAAAGCGCCGGCGAGCAGAATGCCCATGCGCTCACGCACATTCTCGACCGCTCCAGCCGCCGTCATTCCCGAGATGAGGAAGAACAGGACGTGAAGTGCCTGAAGATCCATCGCGAGTCCGCACAGTGCCGCAGCCGCCACGACGTAAACCGAGGTCCACGCCACGCCCATCAACAGCCGAACCAGCATGGCGAGTCCGGCAACGGGGACCGCAAACCCGATCCAGGTGGGGTCGATCTCGAGCCCGACGAGCGGAGCTAGCGCAGGCCCTGCGAGAACGGAGACTCTCGCCATGATTGCGGTGAGCACCAGCAGCACGCCGACCGAGCTCGCATCGCGGAAGCGGTTGGTCAGCCCACGCCGAACAGAGCCGGTGAACTGGTAGAGCGTGGCGACCAACACCGACAGAAGAAGCGCGAGCGCACCGACCTCCATGGGCTTGGTGCCATCGCCACGCATCGACTGAAGCGCGCGGTAGCGCAGCACGTGACTCTCGGTGAGGATGTCGCCCTGCCGGAACAGGGTCTCGCCGCGCTTGACCGTAATGGTCTCCATCTGCACGTTCGAGGCGGCCTCTTCACGTCGGCGCTCGGTCTCGAGGGCGTCGAAGGAGAGGTTGGGACGGATGGACGCACGCGCCACCCGCGCTGCAGCATCGACCCACGGACCACTCATCGAAGCGAACTCGACCAAGCCGAGGCTCACGCGTTCGTGCGCGGCTTCGACCGTGCTGATGCCTTCGCGGTCCTGAAGAAACAGTTCTTCGCGGTCGAGGCCGCGAAGCTCAATCACGCGGGTCGGACCATCGGGCAGTGCACCGCGGTCGAGCACCACATACCCGCGCATGCCCCTCGCGAGGAGATCGCGGGACAGCTGCTCGGCGCCAATGGGGAAGCGCGCCTGCACCAATGGAAGCAAGTCGGCATTGGGCACGTGGCTGCCGAGAGCGGTGCGGAAAGCTCCCGTCGCCTCGGTGATCTGCTCTGCGGTCAGCTCACCTTCAGAGCCGTCAAGAGCGGTGCGTCCTGCCACGTACGCGCGCTCGATGCGCAGCTGGAGCTCATGGCTGAGCGACGCACGGTGCACATATACCGACGCCACGCCGTCGCGCGCCTCGAGCTGACGACGCTCACGCGCTCCGAAGTCCTGGTAGATGAAGTCGGAGGGCGCCTCGATCGATCGCGGTGCCACATCTCCGACCGCGAGGGTCTCGAGCGGGGCGCGGGCCCAGTCCACGAGGACTAGCGCGCAGAGCACGCTGATGGCTGCGAGGAGTGCCACCAGTCCAAAGTCTCGCCGTCTGAGCGGGCGCGCCTCGAGCCGTGGAAGTCTCATCGGTGGTCCCCCGAACGCGCGCGGTCGTCTCGCTCGTAGGCTTCGATGATCTCAGCCACCAGCGGGTGCCTCACCACGTCGGCAGAAGTGAAGCGGTTGGTCTCGATGCCCTCGATGCCCTCAAGAAGGCCGACAGCATGGGCGAGTCCGCTTCGACGCCCACGGGGAAGATCGACCTGCGTCGCGTCTCCGGTGATCACCATGTGGGACTCGGTCCCCATCCGGGTGAGGAACATGCGCATCTGCTCGACCGTCGTGTTCTGCGCTTCATCGAGGATGACCCAGGCCGCCTCGAGCGTGCGACCGCGCATGAAGGCAAGCGGGGCCACCTCAATCTCGCGCCGATCGAACAGCCGTTGCAGACGCTCGGCTGGGATCATGTCCGCCAACGCATCGAAGAGTGGTCGCAGGTAGGGGTCAACCTTCTCGGTGAGGTCGCCGGGTAGAAAGCCAAGCTTCTCGCCAGCCTCGACCGCAGGCCGCGTGAGGATGATGCGGCGAACCTTGCCGGCACGTAGGGCCGCGACCGCCATCGCCACCGCCAGATAGGTCTTGCCAGTACCAGCGGGACCGAGGCCGAACACGACCCGTCCGCTGCGCAGCGCGTGCACATAGGACCGCTGACCCGCTGTACGCGGCGAGATCGCGCGACCGTCCACCGCCGTAAGAATCTCATCCGAGAACAACTCCACCACGTCGGCGCCAGGGTCGTCGGCAAGAAGCCGCACGGCATGCCGAACGTCGCGCGGACGCACACCATGCCCCTGCTCGACGTAGCGATACAGCTGCCGCAACACGCGCTCGGCGTCCCCTGCCGCCGGGCCCTCGACGAACAGCGTGTCGCCGCGCTGCACGATCTCCGCATCCAGGGCTTTCATCAGGATTTTGAGGTGGGAGCCAAACTCTCCCACCAGCTCCCTTAGGGCCTGATTGTCGTCGAACGTAAGGCTTCGCGCGAAGGCTTCTGACAAGCTCGATCACCCCTCTGGGACAGTGTTCTGCCTGATCTTAGCCCGATGACAGCGCGGGAGCCCGCTCGGTGGCCTGGGTCGGCCGTCGCTGACGCACTGGATGAGGCGACTCTTGCATGGCTTGCGCAATCGCTCGTTCTGGCACCGGGGCCATCCGGCGCTGTGCCGCCTCGAGCTTCGACTCTCCACTGGTCAGGGCCTCGAGCCTGGGCGCGAGGGTACGCAGCTCCCGGTACGCCATTTCGGCGGAGATTCGGGTGTGTTCGCCCGGAGACTCGAGCCCAATGACCCGACCTCCTCGCTGTGAGATCTCGGTGAGCACGTCCCCTACTCGGCCGGCGGGTGCCTCCACGACAACCTCGAACAACGGCTCGAGGAGCTCGGTGCCCCCGCGCTCGAGCGCCGCCTGCATGGCTTCCTGGCCAGCGATCTCGAAGTAGGGCTCGTCGCTTGCGAACAGGTCGTAGTCCCCATCCACGCAGACGACGTTGAGTCCGTCGACGGGGTAGCCGGCTCGCGGCCCGCTGTGCAGCGCCGTTCGCACGCCTCGCTCGATGGCTTCGTGCCACTTGGTTGGAAGTGCTTCATCGTCCGCGGTCACGCTAAACGCGAGTCCAGGACGACCGCGGGGTGTGATCTCAAGCACCACGCGCGCGAACTCGACGGGATCGACGCCGACAGTCTTCAGGTGCTCGAACTCGGCCGTAGCGGTACCCAACGGCGCTTCCCGGTACGGAACCATGGGCAGCGATGTCTCCACGGGCACGTCTTCGCGAATCTGCTCAAGCAGCCGCTCGAGGTGGGAACTGTTCACCCCACCCAAGATCGCCGAGCCTGAAGAATCGATGCGAACCACGGCCCCGGCATCCCGCTTCATCAGTGCCTGAAGCACCCGATGGAGCCGTTCGGCATCACGCGGGTTGTCTGGACTCACGCGACGCTCGATGGCGGGGCGCAAGCCCGACGGACGGGCAGGGCGCGCCAGCTGCCCCTGAAACACCACTCCACCAGGACGGACATCCAGCGGTTCCCAGGTAGCGACAATGGCCCCAGGTCCGACGTAGTCGGCGACCTTCCGGCGGGGTCCGCGCAAGCTGTACATGCGGCGCACCGCCCGTGAGCCACCTTCCCACTGCCACGCCCCACGGGACGGAGCGGTACCAGACCACACGCGGAGGATGTGGAAGGGCTCTCCGTCGCTCCCGATGTGGCTCGCGAGAACCTGCGCCGCAAATGCCCCGTCGGCGCTCGCGATCAGGGGTGCACCGTCGCCGTCCATCAGCGGGACGGGCCGAGCAATCGGAGGCGGCCCGAATCGAGCCAACACGTCGAGGAGCGGCCCGGCGCCGACCGGTCCGTGGGTCGAGGCGAAGCAGACGGGCAGGATGCGACCAGACTCAACGGCCCTCGCAAGTCCCTCTTCGAGCAGCGCGTCGTCGAGCTCGAACAACTCCAGATAGGTCTCGAGGAGCGCATCGTCACCGACCGCCACACTCTCGACGATTGCTTCGCGGGCAGCGTTCACCTCGCGTCGCATCTCCTCGGGTACCGGCTGCTTACTCACTGCACCATCGGCGTCGCTGCGAAACAGCGAACGCGAGAGAAGGTCAACGACACCGCGGAGCTCGTTCTGCTCGTAGAACGGCAGCTGCAAGGGGAGCACCTTTCGCGCTGGCGTGGCGGCGGCCAGGGAGTCGACGACCCCTTGCCAACCGTAGGCGTGCGTGCGGTCCATCTTGGTGAGCACGGCCATGAGCGGACGGTGGGTAGACGAAGAGAGGACCCGCCGAACACCTTGTTCGACTCCGTCCGTCACGCCGACGACCAGCACCCCCAAGTCGGCGCCCGCCCCGGAGATTTCCCGCTCGGGAGCCGCGGCAGCGCCACCGGGTACATCGATCATGAACAGGAGCTGGCCCTCGTGGGCAAACCAGGCAAACCCGGCCTCGAGACTCATTTTCCGCCGACGCTCCGCGGGAAGGAAGTCGAGAAGCGACGTGCCTTCGTCGACGCGGCCCACACGCCGGGTCACCCCTGCCTGCTGCAGCAGCACCTCAGCGAGTGAGGTCTTTCCGCTCGACCGATGCCCTACGAGAGCGAAGGTTCGAGCTTGGCTGGGCGCAAATGCCAGCTTCCCCATATGTAAGGTCCCCCGGACATCATCAAGCGTACCGGACGCACGCACTCCCGGTCAAGCGCCGCGTTCATGTGCTCCTCCACAACGCTGTTCTCGACCAGATCATGCGCAAAGCTCTCGCGTTGCGTATGCTGCACGCACACTTCGTCCTGTGGTGAAGGCTTGTCAGAAATGCTGCCGATGAGAGTGGGTTGGGCGACCGACCCGGGCCGCGTCCACCCGACCAACGAGGATAGCTACGCCGTCTTCTCGGCGCCTCACGGAACCCTGCTTGTTGTCTGTGACGGCATGGGGGGTATGGGTCGGGGCGATGAGGCCAGCCAGCTCGCCGTCAAGAGCATCTATGAGAGCGTGCAGAACAGCAGCCTCAGCCCGCCTCGAGCCCTGTCGGAGGCCATGCAAGCCGCCGACTACAGCATTCGCCGACGCCTGTGCTCCTCGGGACGTGTGCGGCCCGGCAGCACTGCAGCTCTTGCCTACGTGACCAAGAAAGGTGCGTACATTGGGTGGATCGGCGACAGCCCGACCTACCACCTACGCGGCCCAAAAGTCATTGCCCGCACGCGCGACCACAAGCTGGTCGAGGACCTGGTCGACCAGGGCGAGATCACACGCGAAGAAGCCGCGGCTTCTCCCCTTTCCTCTGTGCTCACGCGGGCCCTTGGCGGACGGCCGCCCAGTTCGATTGAGGTCGAGCCCGCTGCCATGCCCAAGGTCTGGAAGCCCGCAAACGGCGACCACATCGTGCTCTGCAGCGACGGGCTCTGCGATCTGGTCACGGGCGAAGAGATCGCGGGTGTGGTCGAAGAGCTGACACCGGAGGACGCCGCGCATGAGCTTGTGCGGATGGCCAACAGCCGCGGCGGCCACGACAACATCACCGTGATCGTGGCGAAGTGGGGAGAGCACACGGAGCTCTCGGGGGTGGTCTCGAACACCGAGCTTGAGAACTGGCTGGACGGCCCAAACGAACACGCGACCGATCCACACGGCCTCGCCATCGAGCGCGACACCCTGCCCCCAGACCAAGATCTCGACCAGGCCCTCGACAATCGTACCTTCGAGTTCGCGCCGCTCCGGGACCTCAACCCTGACGACCCCGCGGAGCCGCCCGAAGAAGGCGCCGCTTGGGCGGCAGTTCTCGCCACAGGCCTCATCGTGGTGGCCGCAATCGCCGCAGCAACCCTCGCATAGCGAGGCTTCCGCGAGCCCGAACGTCTGAGCAGAGGACCGGCTCGCCGCCGCCCGTCCTACTCCATGTTCATGAAGACGAGGCCGGCAATCGCCGCGAGAGCGACAAGCAGACCCAGGCCGACGACCACGACGGCTGCAACGATGATCAGCGCCTTGTTGCCATTGGCAGGCGCTGCCGCTTGCGGCATCGGTGCCGGCGGCGGAGCGTAGGCCGGCTGTGCGGCCGCCGCCGGTCGCGCAGCACCCGCACCCTCGCTGGGCTCGTCATAGGTCTGGTCCGCGCTGACAGGCAGTCCGTCCGCGGCGGGCGTCGGCACTGCACCCTGATCTTCATCAAGAAGAGAAAGGTGGTAGGCCTCGGGCTGGTAGTCGGGACCGTACGCCGATGCGCGCAGTCCTGCATTGACCACAGCCACGGTCACGTTGTCGTGGCCGCCGCGGTCACAGGCCGTGTCGACTAGGATCTCGGCGGCTTCGTCTGCAGTCTTGCCGGCGACGAGCTGTCCAATCTCCCAGTCTTCGACCAGGTCGTGGAGCCCATCGGTGCTGAACACCAGGGTGTCGCCCTCTTCAAGGGGGAGGCACTGCGCAAAGACGTCAGGCACCAGCGGTCGGCCATCGGCCATCCGCGCATGGCCGAGGGCGCGCGTGAGCATGCCAGCCTCGGGGTGGTACCGGGCCTCTTCCTCGTCGATATCGCCACGGTCGAGCAGCATCTGGACGCGGGTATGGTCCGTGGTGCGCCAGAGGATTCGACCATTGCGGATGTGGTAGATGCGGCTGTCGCCGATCGTGCCCACATAGCCGTCAGCTCCCTTGAGAATTGCAGCCACACCTGTGGTGCCCATTCCCCGCGTGCCGGACCGGCTTCCTTCTTCGAGAATCGCGTCGTTCGCGTCGAGGAAGGCGTTGTAAAGACGATCTCGCGGATCGGCATCGAGGTCCTGGTTGACCGAATCTTCGACCACCTGAACCGCAAGTCCGGACGCCACCTCTCCCGCCTCGTGCCCACCCATGCCGTCTGCGACGATCACGAACAGGCTCTCGTCGGAAAGCCAGGCGCTTCCATGAGAGTCTTCATTGTTTGTGCGTACGCGTCCCACGTCGGTCAGCGAAGCGACCGAGAGAGGGAAACCTAGGCTTCTACGAAGCTCGGCCAACGAGTGCCGATCTCCTCCACCCGAGGAGCAGGTGGGGTTCGAGGTGAGGCAGGGATCAAGTGTCCCTGCGGTGTGAGCACGTACCCTTCATACACTAGAGGGGCGCGCGAGCACAGTGCCCGGCGCCCCTCAATGCAAGGGCAGGCGCAGAATCAGCCAGCGAAGGCGCTCTTCACTTCTTCATCTTGCATGGTGACGATCGCCCAGATGCCGATGGGAAGTCCCAGACAGCAACACGGGACGCCAACGCCACAGCACGGAAGCATCGCAATGACTGCTCCCGCGTAGACGATGCCCGCTCCGGAGAGCTGACGCATCTTCACGCCGGCAAACACGACGATGAACGCCATGAAGATGCCGATGAAGGTCATCGCAAGGCCCCAGCCCTGCCCCATCGCGAACGCAATCCAGTCACCAGAGGTGCCGTACTCGAGCAGCGACATCATCGCGGGAATCGCGGTCAGGCCCTGCCAGATTAGGCTGCCAATGTTTCCGAGGATCGCCAGCACGCCAACGACGAGCAGTGCGATGCCTGGGAGGTTGACCTTTTCTTCGACATTCGTCATCGGTGTCCTCACTTCACGGCGCGAGCCGAGACTAGTCCTTGAAGATGGCGTCGAGGAACGACAAGCCGTTCTCGTTCATGCCAATCGACTCACCCTGCTGCAGCTTCTGACCGAGCAGGTAGGCGTCATAGACAACGATGCCGGCCCAGACCCAGAAGCCGAGTCCGAGGGTACAGAGCGACGCGACGAAGCCAATGACGAGGGACATGATGCCCTTCTTGGTCTGGCCCATCACGAAGTATCCGACCGAGCAGAAGAACAAGTTCAGCACGGCGAAGAGGATGGGGTTGGCATCGGGCTTGTGAATCATTTCGCCCATAGGGGGGCCTCCAAACGATGAGGTACGGCGGGACAACGGCCCGCGACGAAGGGGACGTTAGGCCATTGAAAGAGGCCGCACAACCGATGACCGCCGCTTTTTTCCAGATCAGCGGTCTAGAGGTTCATCAGACCGGAATCCATCAGGAACGGAAACCGCGGCGCAACGGTCGCTTCGTCGACGTAGATAGAGGTCGCAGACTGCGCGGTGAACTCCCCCGGCAAGGCGTTCTCAACCACGAGGGTGAAGAGGCCGGGGGGCACGCCGGGAATCGCGAACATACCTGTCTGACCTGTTTCGGTGGCGTTGGGGTCATAGGCGAGCCCCTCGTCATCAAGAAAACAGGCCGAGTAGACATCGTTCCCATTGACCGAGACGAGCTCGGCCGAGGCCCGGTTCATGATCACGTGTTCGTCCGTGGTCGGATCCACCAGGTCGTTGGCCCGCACCTCGCCCAAGACGACCAGGCCCTCGCCGAAGTCGGGGCATCCGTCGAAGCGTTCGGCCCATTCTTCGAGTTCGAGAAGGTTGAAGCCGTAGATGTCTGGCGACTCTGCGCCGTTGACGATCAGGGGCGAGCTGAAGCCGGACACCCCGTTGAAGGTTGCGGTCGCCAGATGCTCTCCGCCAAGCTCCAAGAAGACCTTCTCACCCCGGGGGGCGCGCACACGGAAGCGTCCGTTGCTGTTGGTCGTCGTGCTGTTGTAGAGCACACCGTCCTGGTCGAAGAGATCCAGATCTCCATCCACCAGCGTGAAGGCCTTGTCGAAGCGGCTTCGCGGAACCGAGCCAGTGATCAGGATCTCCTGGCTGCAGCCGGTGAGCACCAATGCAGCCACGCCGAGGCGAAGTCCACGGGACCAGATGCCCGTCAGGTCAGCCTTCGATGGCGAGAGTGCTTCGTTCATGGCGACTCCTTCGAAGACCGGGCCTATCCCGTCACCCGCGACGCGCGCACACATGAAGTGTCGCCCAACTCCGTGCTGTTCACAGCCCGAGTTCGTCCACAAGGCCCCGGCTCCGAATCGCGCGCCCGAGGTGGTACTCGATGAAGTCGGCGAGAATGGGAGCCACGACCGGGGGGACAGCGAGCCCGGGCGTCTCGGCCAGTGGGGTCCGACGGAGGCCCTCCATGACCTGTGCCCAGCGGTCGGAGAGTTCCCGTCCCGTCCCGCAGTGCTGATGAAGCGCGCCACCCGACTCGGGATCGAACACGAGCGGGTCCTCGGCGGGTAGACCACATCGCGCGCAGCGCACCAGCTGTGGCGAGAGTCCCGCAAAGGTCAGCGCCTTCGCCTCGAGGGCGATGCGAGAGCCATTGTGCAGGGCCCCCTCCCCCTCAAGCACGTCCAGCCAGGTGACGAGCAGCTTGTGGAGGCGCTGTGCTTCATGGTGTTCGGGGGCGAGCGAAGCGCAGACCTCGCAGCCGTAGGCCAAGAGCGCCACCCGTTCAAGTTCCTTGCGAGCCCGTCGTGGGACGGCGACAGCCTCTGCTTCGGACACCGACGCGAGGTTCCCTTTGCTGCGACCTAGGCGATACCGAACCCGGTTGCCCACGTCGAACACACCGCCCCAACGCCGCTTCGACGCGCGAACGCGACGCGCCACGACCGAGACCCTCCCTTGCACAGGAGAGAGAAGACGCAGGATCCGGTCCGATTCGCCCAGGTCAAAGGACCCGACCACCACAGCCTCGGACCAACTCACGCGGGGAACAGCAGGTGGGCGACGCCGAAGTACACGCCGATGCCGAGAATATCGACGGCTGTCGTCACGAAGGGGCCGGTGGCGATCGCCGGGTCGATGCCGAGTCGGGACAGACCCACCGGCAAGGATGAGCCCAGTACCGAGCCGATGCCGATCGCGAGGAAGACGCCAATGCCGACCGTCATGCCGACATAGGGGTCCGGCCAGCCAGACGCTAGGCCATAGGCGCCAAGAAGCACTCCGTAGAGCACACCGAGCATGACGCCTACCTTGGCCTCGCGCACGATGAACGGCACCGCACCGCCAATCTGAACCGATCCGGTGGCCAAGCCGCGCACCGCCAGTGTGGTGCTCTGAATGCCCACGTTGCCGCCCATGCCCATGACGACGGGAATGAGTCCCGCCAGGACTTCGACCGGCAGGCCCCCAGAGAAGGCGTGGATGATCCGATCCGCGAGGATGCCGCCGAACGCCGTCGCGAGCAGCCAGCCGCTGCGCATGCGGGTCATCTCTACCGCCGAGCGACCGGAGTGGTCGAGGGCGTCGCCCGCACCACCGTGGACACCTGCCATCAGCATCATGTCCTCGGCCGCTTCTTCGCGGATGACGTCGAGCACATCATCGACGGTGACGAGGCCAAGTACGCGACCGCTCTCGTCGATCACGGGAACGGCCAGCAGATCGTAGCGAGCGACGTAGCGAGCCACTTCCTCCTGGTCCTGCGTAGGGCCCACGGAGATCACGTCGCTGTTCATGATGCTGACGAGGGGCGTGTGCTCGGGGTGCGTCAGTAGCGAGCGCAGCGACACCACACCGACAAGACGCTCTGAGGCATCCACGATGTACAGGTAGTAGAACGTCGGCAGGTCTTCCGAGTACTGCTGAATCGACTTGATGGCGCTGCCCGTCGTCGCGGTCTGTGGCAGCACGAAGACCTCGGGCGACATGATGCCGCCGGCGGAGTCGCTCGGCCACGCCAGCAGAGAGCTGACGTCGTCATCGTCGCCGTGTACCAGCTGCCGTAGAACCCGATCGCGCAGCTCATGGGGAAGCACCTCCACGACGTCGGTCGCGTCATCCGGCTCCATCATCTCGAGGAGCTGAACGATGTGGTCACCCGTCATCTCGCCAGCGACCTCACGCACGGCATCATCGGGGAGATTCGCAAGCACCGCAGCCGCGAAGTCTACGTCCTCGATGATGCTGTAGAGCCGGCGCATCTCAGTGCCGGTCAGATGCGTCATGACTGCAGCAACGTCTTCGGCGCGCGTCTTCGCCAGAACCTTCCGCAGTGCAGGAGCTGCATCACGCCGAACCAAGCGGCGAAGGATGGTCTCGGTCCTGCTGTGGAGGTTCGCGGCCATCAGGGGCCCACGTCGTCGATGAAGACGAGTCGCCGTCCGACATCCTGGCGGCCCTGTGGCGCGATGCCTTCGCCGTTGTAGACGACGCGTGCCGCCCCGGCCGTGTGCAGCTCGACCTCGACCCGGTCATGGCCAACGACCTCGATGCGCTCGCCCTCTCCGAGGCGCTTGTCGAGTACAGACTCCCCATCGACCCAGATCCTGAACCGGCCGGCATCGAGCACGCGAAGGGCGACCTCTTGGTCCGGGGAAGCCCGTTCCACCAGAGCCGCTTCGGGGATCTCGGCCCTCGGCGCACTGGGGCGGTTCATCCAGTCCCGGAGCTGCATGCCGAGCAGCAGGATGGCCAACGCAGCAGCACCCAGCGCCACGCCCCGCACGGCCCCTCCAGGGAGCTCGGGCGCCGGCGGAGCCTCGGGAACGAGCAGCTCGGCCACCGCTGACTCCTCCACGTCGAGAAAGGCGGCGTAGGACAGCACGTAGCCGCGGCGCCACGGCCCCTCGGGAAGCTGCTCGATGCGCCCATGCTCGATCGCCTCGAGATGCCGCACCGGAATGCGCGTCGCGCCCGAGGCCTCGTCGAGGCTCAGCCCAAGCGCCTCGCGGCGTTCTCTCAGCAGAAGGTGCGCGCGTTCCACAGTGTCACTCCTGGTACTTGTCGAGCAGCAGAGCCAGCCGTTCACGCGTGTCTGCGCGCATGGCATCGGGCTGAGTGATCACAGCGTACTGGAGTGCGTTCGCATAGGGCGCATCCCCTTTGTGGGCCGCGATGCGCCGGACGGCTCCCTTGAGGATCTGCTTGGCGAGAGAGACGTTCGCTTGAATCACGGCGATGACGCTCTCGACGCTGACTTCGTCGTGTCCGCGGTGCCAGCAGTCGAAGTCGGTGGACATCGCCAGGGTCGCGTAAGAAAGCTCTGCTTCACGGGCGAGACGCGCCTCGGGAAGGTTGGTCATGCCCACCACATCGCAGCCCCAGGCGCGAAACAGGTTGGACTCGGCCCGTGTCGAAAACGTCGGTCCTTCGATGCAGACATAGGTCCCGCCGTTGTGGACGGTCGCCCCGGCCTCTACGGATGCCTCGTACAGGTAGCCGCGAAGCGCATCGCAGACGGGATCGCCAAACGAGACGTGGGCCACGATGCCATCGCCAAAGAAGGTGCCTTGCCGGCCGCGCGTGCGGTCGATGAACTGATCGACAGTCACGACGTGCCCTGGAGCGATGTCGCCGCGAAGCGAGCCTACGGCGCTGACGCTGATCACCCACTCGCAACCGACCTGCTTGAGGGCATGGATGTTTGCGCGGTACGGCACTTCTGAAGGCGAGAGCCGATGCCCCTTGCCGTGCCGAGGAAGAAAGGCCAGCTCGACGCCATCGAGTGTGCCGAGAACCAATGCGTCGGAGGGGGCGCCAAAGGGAGTGTCGACGACCTGCTCACGCACATCGACCAGGCCATCCATCTGATACAGGCCAGAGCCTCCGAGAATTCCAATGCGCGCCATGGGTCCTCCGTGGCCCGGGTAACCGTCCCCGCCCAGCGAGGCCCCTCCCCTAGAGAGCGGGAAGGCCGGCGATGTCACGAGCTACGCGCAGCCACTCAGCATCGAGTGCGCGCCGTGAGGCCTTGCCGAGCTGTCCACACGCCGCCGAGATGTCTCGACCGCGCGACACGCGAATCGTCGCATTGAGGTGACGGCCGACGAGGTGCTCTTGAAATGCGACCACTGTCTCGTCCGCGGGCCGCTTGAGATCCCGGTCGGGGTTCTCGTTGTACGGAATCAGATTCACCTTCGCCCGCACGCCGGCGAGCAGGTCCACGAGCCGGTCCGCGTCCTCGAGAGAGTCGTTGAAACCCTTGAGCATCACGTACTCGAAGGTGATCATCTTGCCGCGCCGGAGCGGGAACTTGCGACAGGCCTCGAGCAGCTCTTCGACCGAGTACTTCGACGTGATCGGCATGATCTCGCGCCGCTGCGCATCCGAGCTCGCGTTGAGACTCACCGCGAGGTTCACAGGCAATCGCTCTGCGAGCTCAGCAATCCTCGGCACCAAGCCCACCGTCGACACCGTGATCTTGCGGTGCGAGAAGTTCTGGGCGTTCTCGTCGAGGCAGATCTCGAGGGCCGAGACGAGGTTTTCGAAGTTGTGTAGAGGCTCGCCCATACCCATGAGCACGATGTTCGTGATGCGCTCACCCTCGGGCAGCTGGCGGCCGATCTGAAGAGGCTGGTTGGCGATCTCGCTGATCTTCAGCTGCCGCTTCAGTCCGAGGTCTCCGGTGAGACAGAAGGTGCATGCCATCGCACAGCCGACCTGACTCGAGATGCACAACGTGAGCCGCTCACCGTCGGGGATGAGCACACTCTCGATCGTGAGTCCGTCTTCAAGCGTCCAGAGGTACTTCACGGTGCCGTCTTCGCTGCGCAAGACCGTCATCGGAGTGAGAAAAGCGATGTAGGCGCGCTCGGCGAGGAGCTTGCGGATCGGTTTGGCCACGTCGTCGACTTCATCGAAGCTGCGGGCCCCGTGCTGCCAGATCGACTTGTACAGACGAAGCGCGTGTCCCTCGTTCGCGCCGAGTTCATCGACCATCCACCGCGTCAGCGAGGGCAGGTCAAAGGACTTGATGTCCACGCGTCCGTGCTCGTCCTTGAGCAGCTGGCGAGCGGAGCGGCGGGGCATGGTGCGGTCGAGCTCCACGGGATCTCCAGAAGGCACTGCCCATAACCCAGCCCCCGGGCTGGCAGAATGGCCAGGCAGGATCGTTCTCGGAGGCCGAGGTGTTTTTTCTTTTCCGACCTTCGGCCTTGGCGGGTCGAAGAGATGAACCCCAACCGGGGACGCGATGTCACTGACGGACCAGGAACTCTCGGAGCTGTACGACCGGTATGCCCACGTGCTCTTCCACCGCGCGCTCTCGATTCTCAAGAACGAAGAGCTCGCGCACGATGCCGTACACGAGACGTTCGCGCGCGTGATCCAGAAATCCGACGAGTTCCGCCATCAGTCCAGTCCCCTCACTTGGATGTATCGAATCTCCACCAACTACTGCCTCAACCAGATTCGAAATCGGAAGCTCCGAACGAAGAAGCACGAGGACCACACCGAGGACATCATGGGCTCACGAACCGCGGACCCACATGAAGGTGGCACCGACCAAGCCCGCATGATGCGTCTGCTGGAGACGGTCGACGACGAGACCCGCGCCTGCGTGATGTACAGCTTCTTCGACGACTGCACGCGCCAAGAGACGGCAGACCTGGTTGGGCTCTCGGTGCCGACCGTGCGTAAGCGCATCAACGCGTTTCTCGATCTCGCCCGCAAGGACCTCGGCCGCGGGCTCGTTCTCACCGCCATCGCGCTGCTGGCCTGGAGCCTGTCATGATGCCTCGCACCCGCGAAAACACCGGGGACCGGCCCTCTCGACTCACGCTGGCGCGCTTTCACACCGGAGAGCTCAGCGCGGCCGAGAGCGCAGAAGTCGAGATCTGGATTCGCGACAACCCCGCAGACTCGTTCCTCGACGAGCTCGAAGCCAGCCGTTCCAGCGTTCGGCCCGTCGACATCGCCTCGCTACGGGCCGCCAGTCTGACGCTGGTCGACGAGCCCGCCCCCCTTCCCGAGCCCGCCAATCAGGCTTGGCGTTGGGCGCTGCCGCTCATCGTTCTCGCCGCCGCCCTGCTGTTCTTCGCTCGCGGCACACCCGAGCAGATCGCGACGACGGCGGATCCTGCGGGCGTCACCTACAAGGGCACCGCCTCACTCGAAGTCTTCCGCCTCACCGGAGAGGTGCTGACCCCCTATGAGGGCGAGGCACTCGGCGAGGGCGACACCATCGGCTTTCGGGTGGTTCCGGGCGACCACGACCACCTCGTTCTGCTCTCTGTCGAAGTCGACGGCACCGTGAACATCCTCTACCCGGACCCATTCGTGAGTGGGGACGCCTCCGAGCCCATCCGCCCAGGAGGACATCCGACTGAGCTTCCCGGCTCGATCATCCTCGATGGTGCCGGTGACCCCGAGGTGTTCGTGGCGGTGTTCGGCGGCAAAGTGTTGACCGCCGCCGCGCAGGCTCGAGAGTCCTTCGATGAAGGCGGGCTCGAGGCCGTGATGGACCTTGCGGACGAGCCTCACATCGATGCCGTCGAGGTGGTGCGCAAATGAGCTTGCTTCTCGCCATCCTGCTGGGTGCAGCCTCCGCCGAGGACGTGCGGATCGGCATCTTCGTCGGAAACGACGATGGCGGCGCAAGCCAGAAGCCACTGATCTTCGCGACTTCCGACGCCGAGAAGATGCGCGACCTCTTTGTGCAGCATGGCCAGATCGCCGAGAAGAACGCCCTACTCCTCACTGACGAGCCGACTCGCAATGTCGAGAGCGCGTTCGTCATCGCGGGCCAGCGCCTTGCAGAGGCCGAAGCGCGAGGGGCACACACGACGCTGATCTTCTACTACTCGGGCCACGGCGACGACCACGGCTTGAAGCTCGGCAACAGCACTCTGGAACACGAGGCGCTGCGCGGCTGGCTCGAGTCCTCTGGCGCAGATGTCCGAGTGGCCTTCCTCGACGCCTGCCAGTCCGGGGGGGCCGTCCGTGAAAAGGGCGGAACCCGAGGGCCGAGCTACGCATTCGCGGTGGATGCCTCGAGAATCGAGGGGACGGCCTTTGTGACGTCCTCGGCGGCGACCGAGTTCTCGCAAGAGTCCGACGAGATCGGCGGCGGCTTCTTCACTCATTACCTGCACGGCGCGCTCGCGGGAGCCGCGGACGCCGATGGCGACGGCGATGTGACCCTCGCCGAGACCTACGCCTACGTTCACACCGAGACCGCCTTCGCCACGCGTGACGCCCCCGGCTCGCAGTCTCCAGTGGTGGACCTCGACCTCACCGGCGAAGGGTCGGTGCGCCTCACGAGGCTCGATGCCGAGAGCGCCTTCATCCGCTTCGGTGGAGGCATGGAAGGCACGTACGCGGTGTGGGATGAGACGCGCCGACGCTACGTCGCCGAGGTCGACGGTGCCCGCGCCTCAAAGCTGGCCGTGCGTCCCGGGACCTACTTCTTGCATCACCGCATGCCGGGCTGGGTGGACCAGGCCGAGCTCCAAGTCGGGCGTGGCGAGAGCGTGGATGTCGACGACGCAGCCTTTTTGTCTCTCGCGTACGAGGACACCGCCGCCCGCGGTGACCTGGAGCGCCAAGTCCGCCGCGCCGAGATGCCTGGATTCAGCTTGCGCGGCGTGGTCGGAGCGAGAGGATTTGGGGACACGCCGATCGGACGTCAGTACCTTCCCGCCCACGCCATCGCAGGCGTCTCAGCCCGATTCTTGTCCCGCAAGAGCGGACCGGGCCCCTACTTCGGCGCCGACCTGCTCAGCGGAGCGGGGCCGTCGAAGCTTCAATTCGCCGAGCTCGAGCCGGTCGACGTGGTGGTCAGCTCGACATCCGTCGGCGCCACAGCTGGCTTTGCCACCGCCCCCGCCCTATTTCGCGCCGGCGTCGGCGGGCGTGCCGAGATCATCGTGTTCACGCGGAGCTTCCCCAATGGCGAGACCGAGTCGCAGACCGCCACGGGGATTGCTCCTGGGCTCGGAGCGTGGGTCGGCGTGCACCACGGTCGGTTCGTCGCGGACCTCTCCTTCGATCTGCTTCGCTTCTCAGTGAACCTGGAGGGCTCAGGGCAGCCCGTGTACGGCGAGTTCGGCCTCTCGCTCGGTTACCGGTTCTGATGAGGCCTCTCTTTCCGCTTCTGCTCGCAGGCTGCACCTCGTCGCTGTCCAACGACGTGTTCTTGGAAGACTCCCGCTTTCTCAGCGCCCTTCCGAACGAGCTCACGGCCGGGCCCCCCACCGCCTTTGATCCGCTGACCGGGGACGCGGAGCTCCTGCCCGCCATTCGCGAGGGCGTTGATGCGGTGGACAGGCTCACCCTCGCCAGCCGTCGTGCCGGGGTGGCCCTGCGGGGTGCCCTACCCGACGAACGTTCCGACGTACACCGCCGATGGGAAGCGGTCGCCATCATCCTCGAAGGGCCCTCGGCCTCGGTTCAGGCGTGGTCCCAAGCCGACGTCATTCTCGCCGATGGCCGGGTGGAGTGGACGCTGCAGATCTCCACGGAGCGCGACGGTCCCTGGGAGCCGCTGGCGACGGGATGGCACGAGACCCTGGAGGAGGGAGCCCACGGCGGATGGAACTGGAACATCGGCGTGGAGTCCACCTACAGCGGCCAAACCGAGACCGGCGTCTACGAGCTCGCCTACCGCACCGATCCCGTCCGGGATGTCACCATCGACATCCGCGATGACCTCCTCACTCCGGCCGCTCTACACGTCAGGCTCTACGACACGGGTGGGTTTGCGTTTCCGGCGACCCTCGATCTCACCGGTGCCCCGATCGAAGGCCGTATCGCCGCTCTCCACACCGACACAGGGGGTCGCGCTGACGGCACCCTCGGCGAGGACGAAGCACCCTTCACATCCTGCTGGGACGAAGACGGGGACGCGGTCTACCTCGGTCCTGAGGCCACCCTCCAGGGCTACGGCAGCGAAGCGGACTGCGCGCTCGAGTCAATCCCCGACGCTTGAGCCAAGCGCCCGACGTACATCCGCCGGCGAGGCATTGTCGGGGAGGTATGCGGCAGGCCCGAACCGCTCCGAGAGTCGCGCCCAGCGCCGTGGCTCATTGCCGAAGTCGTAGGAGAGCACGACCGGCAGCGTAATGCCTGCTTCCCTGAGGGCAGCAAGGATGTACGTGCCCTGGTGGTCTTCGAGAAAGCGTCGGGCCTGGACCCTGTCCCCGTTGAACCGGTCCGCGACCTCGACCGGGTCCCCGAGCAGCTCCCCTTCGGGTGCCCGATCAAAACGCATGTCGAGAAAGACGGCATCGACGCCGCCACGAGCCAAGCGCTCAAGTCCCGCAGGACCCGACCCGGCGCGCTCCCAGTCAATGCCCTCGCCCAGGAAGCGGGTCATCGTCTCGATGTATTCGCTGCCATCCTCGATAATCAGCACTCTCATGCGGTCTCTCCGATGTCTTCCGCCCGAGGCAGGCGAACGGCGATAGCCTTGGCGTAGCCCGGGTGGTCAGCGACCGAGACGGAGCCCCCGAAGCGGTGCACGAGGTCCACGACAAGGCCCAGTCCCCGTTCGATGAATCGGCCGCGGATCTGCTCGGTGGTGACGCGTCCCTCTGCATCATCCGCCACGCGAATCACGATGCTTTCTAGTCCCGTGACCCAGTCCTCCTGCACCTCCGTCGACACCGCCAGCCGCGTGGCTCCAGCCTGCAGCGCGTTTCGGAACAGGTTCACGAGGACATCGTGGAGATCGGTGTGGTCGCCGCGAACGAACAGTCCCGTATCGATGTCCAACACCAGCGGGACTGGGGGTGCATCTCTGCGCGCCGGCTCGGCCTGGACATCATCCCAGGCGGACGCGACTAGACCGTCGTGAATGGCGACGCGCTGGCCAAGCGCGAGCAGCCGACCCAAGCCCGCGTAGGTGTCGCGGTTCAGTACCTGGGCGATCTCGCGGAGCGCCGCAGCCGCACCCGGACGCATGCGCTCCAAGTCCTTTCGCAAGCCCCCGAGCCGATGGACCTCGACAAGGGCGGGCCCGAAGAGTGGATCGACATGGCTCAAGTTCAGTGCCTCGCCGTGCCGTCGGCCCACCGCCCGAAGCCGCTCACACTGCTCGAAGAAGCGAGCCACGACGCCGCGCTCGCCAAACAATCGCTCGTTTGCCCAGGCCACGAGCTCATCGTCGCCACGCTCAAGGGCGTCAGCGACGGGCTCGAGCAAGCTCGTGTTGTGCTTGAGAACCTCGTGGCGCAGAGCACTCAAGACCGGGGCCAGCTCGGCAAAGCTTCCAGGCGACGCTTCAATGAGCTGCTCGACCGACTGACCGCGTCGACGGGAAGCCACGGCAACGAGCGGCAGCAGCAACAGCAGCCCTGCGCCGACCACGCCGGAGGTCCACACCAGGCGCTGCCGGTCACCGACACGCTCGCGAAGGACAAGGGCCTCGCTATACGCCGGTCCGCCCGTCTCGCCGGCGAAGAACAGATCGAGGTGAGCCTCTGCATCCCAGAGCTTCCATCCCTCGAAGGCTCGCCGCGCAAGGGGGAGCCGAGCCGCCGCGCCACCCGGCAGCTTCGCCGCCCGCTCGAGCAGCGCCGTCGCCTGTGCGTCGCGCCCTTGGCTAGCCAACACATCGCCGAGGGCCGCCAACAAGCGTGGCTCATCTGGACGGCTCAGTAGAGCGCGTTCGTACAGCAGCTCGGCACGATCCAAGTCGCCCGCCGTCAGCGCGAGCGAACCCGCCAGCTCGTCGATCTCGGGTCCGGCGGGCCCTTCGAGGGCCTCGAGCTCTGCCAGAGCCCTCTCGATGTCCCCATCCGCAGCGTAGACGCGCGCGACCCAGTAACCGAGGGGCAATCCAGACTCCCTCGCTTCGAGCGCGGGCGCTTCAGCGGCGAGCGCGCGATCGGGGCGAGCTGCGCTCCGTTGTTCGGCGCGCAGCGACCAGTCGCCCTGCCCTAGCGACCGAGCGCGTTCGTAGGCCGCAGCCGCCTCGTCCAGGCGCCCGGCGGCCCAGCGAGCGTCGGCAAGCGCTACCCAGATCTGCGCTGAACCCGGGCGAAGCCGTGCGGCACGCGCGAGCTCGACCTCTGCATCCGCCGCGTGTTTCCCACCGTACCCGTCGAGCAAGAGGAGCCCGAGAGCGTGAGGATGGGCGGCCTCGAGGGGCTCAAGGGCGGCAGCCACGCGAAGGGCACGTTCTGCCTCGTCCAGCTGCCCTTGCTCGCGCTGCACATCGGCCCATGTAGCGAGCAGCTCCGCGCTGCGTGGGTGTGCCCGTACCAGCGGCGCGAGTGCACGGTGGGCTTCTTCGACGCGCCCAGCCGCAAATGCCAGTCGAGCGCGGTCCAGCTGGCCACGCACGTCCGCGGCGAGCGCTTCGCTCCCCCCTCTCGCAAGCAGTTGGGCCCGCTCTTCAACGCGGTACCGTTCCAGACGGTCCACGAGGAGTTCATGCCCATCGAGGCTACCCGCCTTCTCTTCCACAGACTCAAGGAGGAGACGTGCACGATCCGACGCAGGTTCCTCAGACTCGGCATCTTCCGCGCGGAGCGCATCGGCAACCGCGACCAAGACACGGGCGGCGTGCGCATCGAGGCGCGAGTTGGGGTGCCCTAGCCACGCTTCAGCGCGCTCGTGAGCCTCTGATGGGTCGGTATGCGACAACGCCTCCGCTTGGAGGAGATAGGCCCCCTCAGACTCGGGGCTCAGTCGACCGAGTCGCAAGAAAGCGGCGTATGCGCCCTCCCATCGTTCGAGCGCCAAGAGCAGGCGTCCTCGAGCCTGTACGGCATCGGCATCGAAGGGGGCGCCACCGAGCACGGTGAGCGCATCTTCAGGGCGCTGCGCGTCGACCAGGGTGCGAGCGAGCCCTAGCCGCGCCGGAACAAAGGCGTCGTCTGCGCGAAGGACTGCGCGGTAGCCCCCTTCTGCGGTCGCGGAGTCGCCAGACGCCTCGGCCTCGACAGCGGCCACGTAGAACTGGCGCACCGCGGGAGACAGCGCGTCCTCGGGTGCGGCAAACGCTAGGCTCGGCACCGTCAGTGCCCAGAGCAGAAGCAGCCCTCGGCGGCCGGGCGTCAGCGCAACAACTCCTTCAGCTCACGCACCTTGAGGCCGAGCTGGTTGAAGCGCAGCTGGACTTTTCGGGCGTGCTCTTCGTCGCCGAGGAGCAAATCCGCCATTGCCGAGAAGTCGCCGCGTGTCCGTAGATACAGGCGCGTGAAGTACTGTCGTTCGCAGTCTTGAGCGACCTTGTTCAGCGTACTTGCTTGCCGCACATGCACCTTCACGGGCCAGCCCCCCTGCTCCGTCGCAGTGTCGGCCTCGCCTTGGGCCTCGTCGAGTGGGTCCGCGCCAGGCGAGTGGGACAGCAGGTCACGAACGAGCTTGGGCCGCACCTGGACCACATCGGATCGGCCTGTCCTTGGGGCGTCGATCAACTCGCCAAGCGCGAACAACACGGCGTTCTCGACGGTCATCGCAAACTCGCGAAGGTTGCCCGGCCAGCTGTGGGCCCGCAGCAAGCGCACCGAGCGCTCCGGGAACAAGAACAGCACACTCCCGGGCACGTCGTCGGGAACATCAGGACCCGCATGCACGCGTACCGCATCGCCTTGAACGCGGTGCCGTGACCGATAGGTGGCGAGAAGGCCTGCCATCGCCGGGCTCGACAGCGCCCGCTCCATCGCATGCCCGATCAGCCTCTCGAGGTCGTGTCCCCGATCGCGCAGGGGCGGCAGGTGCACAGCCGCCGCAGGGTTGAGGCGCATGTACAGGTCCGCCCGAAAGCTGCCCTCGCGTACACGCTTCTTCAGATCCTCGTTCGTGGCGACGACGAGCTTCACGTCGACCGAGCGCTCCTTGAGGTCTCCGAGCCGGCTGACGCGGCCTTCCTGAAGGACCGACAACAGCATCTTCTGGGCTTCGGGCGAGAGATTCCCGATCTCATCCAAGAAGAGCGTTCCGCCATTGGCGGCTTCAAAGGCGCCGACCCGGTCCCCCACGCTTCCCGTGTAGGCTCCCCGAACGCTTCCAAACAGATGGGCCGCGATCAGCTCCTGAGGAAGTGTAGCGAGGTCCACCGAGATGAATTGCCCTGCACGCCCGCTGCGAGGGTGGACGAAGTGGCGAGCAAGCAGGCTCTTTCCCGTTCCAGTAGGCCCGAACAACACCACCGGCAGTCGACCGAGCGCGAGCACCTCGAGGCGTCGACGAATCTGACGCATCGCGAGCGAGCGACCCCAGAAGATCGGCCCTTCGGACTCGCGCCCGCGCAGCTGGTCTTCCACCCCGCGAATCAGCGTCGCGAGGCTTCGAGCGTCGACGTAGTCATCGTCGAGAAAGAAGGTGTACTCGATCGAGTCGAGATCCTCTTCCTCGAGGCGCACATCTTCCCGCGAAGTCATGAGAATTACGGGCAGATCGGGATAGCGCGAGCGGATCTCTTGCAAGATTAGCAGGCCCTGAGTCCGCCGAAGTCGGTCGAGCTGTTTCGGCCCCGCACCGGGTTCGAAGCCCAGCAGGTCTTCATCGGGGATGTCGAAGTGCACGTCCAGCAGCACGAGATCAACCCGTCCACGCGCTCGCCCAAGAGCCTCGGCGGCATCGCGAAAGCTCCGGACGGGCCCCCGATAGCGGTGCTCGGGCATCGCCCGCCTGCACAGCTCGGCGTAGCGGTCTTGGTCATCGATGATGAGGATGTCGGCCATCAGCTCAGCTCGCGAAAGGTGTTGAGAAATGCGGTACAGGCCTGTGCGACACACAGGGCCTGGGCCCGCGCCAAGCCAAGGTCGATGTCTTCGCCAGCGCGAAGCGCTTCAACGTGGACGCGAAGCGCCGTCATGGACTGGTCGAGCTCGACAAATGCGCGATGCTCTGAGAGGTCGACGGACACCTCCTCGAGGGGCTCGTCCCCAACGAGGGGCGCGCGAAACGCATCCCAGACCTGCAGCGCATCCATGGACCCATCTGGCCCGCGTCGGGTCGAGAGCAGATCCGCCACCAGCGCCTCGCGAAGCTCGTCATCGGCGGGATCATCGGGAAGCCAGCGCGCTTGAAACGCCACGTACTTGCCGAGGTCATGCTTGATCCTCGCAGCGTGATCTCGAATCATTCGTCGAAGGTTTGGATCGATGGAGTGCCTCTCGTACTCCAAATCTATCATCTGCAAAACAAACTGCACCGTCGATGGCCATCTTGCGCCGCGGTGTTGCAGCCAGAGCGCCGAAGCACCGCGCTATAAAGCTGGCACTGGAGGCCCCATGAGTGGAGCTGCAATCATCGCAATGGCGCCCTTGGGCTTTCCCTGGCCCACGCTGGACCCCTTTCTGTTTTGTGCGCACCACGATGATCAGTACCCGGCGGGCAACGACGTGCTCGGCCCGCAGGCCTCTCTCGAGGGCCGAAACCTCGGCATGGATTTCGAAATCCGCGATGGCTGGCGGATGTACCACGGCGAAAAAGTCCCTGGTTTTCCACGCCATCCGCACCGCGGCTTCGAGACCATCACCCTGGCTCGCAGCGGCTACATCGACCACTCGGACTCGCTCGGTGCGAAGGCCCGCTTTGGAAACGGCGACGCCCAGTGGATGACTGCAGGCGCCGGTGTCGTGCACAGCGAGATGTTTCCACTGGTGAACCGGGACGCACCCAACCCCACGGAGCTGTTCCAGATCTGGCTGAACCTGCCCGCCGAAGACAAGATGGTGCCGGCCTACTTCACGATGTTCTGGGCCAACGACATCCCCAGGGCATCCTTTGAAGACGCCGAAGGAAGGCGCACAGATCTCCTCATGGTGGCCGGCGCACTCGGCGACACCAAGGCACCCAAGCCACCGCCGAACTCATGGGCCGCGCGAGACGAGAGCGACCTCGCCGTCTGGACGATTAAGCTCTCCGAGCGCGCCCAGTGGACGGTGCCGAAGTCCAAGAAAGGCGTGAACCGCCTGCTTTACTTCTTCACCGGCACCGCACTCACCATCGACGGCCTACGCGTTGAACCCGGCCACGTCATTCAGGTGCACCCTGACCAAGACATTCGGCTCGAGAACCACGACGGCGAGGCCGAGCTGCTGATGCTTCAAGGACGCCCGATCGGCGAGCCCGTCGCCCGGCACGGCCCGTTTGTCATGAACACGCGCGACGAGATTCGCCAAGCCATGTTCGACTACCAGCGCACCGGCTTTGGGGGCTGGCCGTGGGAGACCGACGCACCCGTGCACGACCGCGCTCAGCAGCCGTTTGCGCAGCACGCCGACGGTCGTCTCGAGCGGAAGGGCTAGCCAAGGCCGCCGAGGGCGCTATGGTCTTGCCGTGCATATCTACCGCTGGGACCTCGACCGTACCTATCTCGACACCGAGATTCATTCGATGCGTGGACTGCTGAGAACAGCGCTCCAGACTGCCGAAGAAAAGAAGAACATCCCCGGTTCGGCCGCCCTTCTGAGAGCGCTGACCCGCTTCGACCCCGACGCACGTGTCGCCATTCTCTCGGGCTCGCCACGTCAAATGCGGGGGGTGCTTGAAGAGAAGCTCGCGCTCGACGGCATCCGCGTCGACCGGCTCGTGCTCAAGGACAACCTCGGCAACATTCGCCGAGGCCGCCTGCGCGCCGTACGTGGACAGGTCGGGTACAAGCTGCCGAGCCTGCTCAAGGCCCGGGTCGGACTGGGTCCCGCCGTGCGCGAGTCTCTGTTTGGCGATGACTCCGAGGTCGATGCCCTGGTGTACGCCGTATACGCAGAGGCCGTGGCCGGCCGTATCGGCGAAGCCGAGCTGGCGCGGATCATGGAGGCGGGCGGAGCCTACTCCGACACGGTCACTGAAGCCCTCGAAGCCCTACGGCAGATCGGTCGCGCCGATGCGGTCGAGGACATCTTCATCCACGTGGACCGCGGGGTTCCGGTCCGAGCCTTCTCCCGCCTCTCGCCCCGCGTCGTGCCGGTGTTCTCGTGGTTCCAGGCCGCGGTCGTGCTGTGGGCTCGGGGTCGAATCGCCCCTATCGGTGTGTCCGAGGTCGCCTCCGAGTGCCTCTCGGCCACGGGGCTCGGCGAGAACGCTATCGCCGGATGGGTCCAGGATGTGGCCCGACGCGGTCACGTGACGATGGAGCAAGCGCACGACCTCACGACGAGCTGTCATGGCTTGGAGCCCGTTGCGCCCACGATCCGGCGCGCGCTCGATGCCCTCGGGGACAAGCCCCGGACGATTGCGACGCCGAGCGCTCCGCCGCTTGCGTTCCTCGACGCCATCAAGAAGCTCCCCTAGCGTCTAGGAAGAGCTCCCGAGGACCTCTTCGGCGTACAACGCAGCCACGCGGCCTGGGTGCCCCGAGGTCTTCAGCGCTTGCAGCTCCGCGACAAGCCCCCCGCCGGCCTCGCCACGTGCGTGCCGCCGGACCAACGCCAACGGGGCGGCCGCGCCGGCGAGTGCCGGATCTCTCGCCTCTTGAAGGGCGTGCAGTCCGTCTGCCCACAATGCATCGCTGGCCTCCGGGTCCGAGCGCTGCATGAGCAATGTCGACCACCACAAGCGCGTCACTCCGCGGGTCGCGAGGTCACCCGCTTTGTCTGCCAGGCTGGCCGCACGCTCGTAGCGCTCGAGCGCGAGCGTCTCGTCACTGCGACGGTGGGCCACGATCCCGAGCATCGACAGGCACAGGCACTGCCCCGCGAGGTCGGCGGTCTTCTCGTGGAGGAGCAGCGCCTCGGACATGCGGCGCTCGGTGTCTTCGGCAGAGTCGACGCCCATTCCGGCCAGCGCGAGGTTGGTCAGCGCAGCGGCCTCGCCTCGTCGGTAGCCCACCGACGAAGCGAGCCGTAGGGCCGCGTCGAAACACACGACCGCCTCGTCGAGTTCGTCGCGATGCAGCAGGAGCACGCCGAGGTTTCCGAGGTGCACGCCCTCAATTCGGCGATCGCCCGTCTGACGGTGGATGTCGATGGCGCGGCGGTACAACACCTCAGTGCCCTCGTCATCGCCAGACCAGCGAGCGGCGACACCGAGATTGCCCACGGCCTTGCCCTCGACCCGGCGGTCACCGACCTGGACGGCGAGCTCCGCCGCGTCGTTCAGCAGATCGCGCGCACGGGAGAGATCACGCTGCGACAGTGCGATGGCGCCCATCAATCCGAGCGCCGCGGCCACTGTGGCGACGTCTGCGGCCTCGGTGGCGAGCGACTGTGCCCGCGCGGCCATGCGTCGCGCTTCGTCGAGCCGACCCGACAAGCGCAGATGGTCACCGATGGGCACGCAGGTGCGCGCTTCTTCAACCTTCGCTCCCGCCGCGACCGCAAGGTCACGGGCTCGCTCGAGGTCTGCCATCGCTTCGTGGGTGCGGCCCAGGACTCGTCGCACCTCTCCGCGACAGCGAAGACTTCGGGTGCTGAGTTCGAGCGGAGGCGCATGACTCGACTGATCGGCCGAGGCCAGTGCCCCATCGAGAAGCTGCAGGTGTGTGTCGGGAGGGCCACGCCAGGCCAACAGAGGATCCATCGCCAGCACAGCGCGAAGCGCCCAGGTGATGCCTCGGGGTCCGCCTCGCAAGAGTCCGCGGCGGTGCACCGCCAGTAGATTGGCGCGTTCCCGCTCGAGCGAGCCCAACGCCTCGAGTGCGTCCGGCCCTCTGGTCTCGACCGCCCACGACTCGGCCCGCGCCAGGTAGTGCGCCGCATGACGATCTTCGGCGGCGCTTCGGCGCCCTCGCGGAAGCCTCATCTTCACGTGGTCGCGCACCGCCCTGTGCATGCGGTACCGGGGCGAGCCAGGCGCATCGGCGAGAGTCACATCCTCGAGAAGGCAGCGGGCACACAGAGAGCCCAGTACATCTGGAATCCACGGGGCGGCAGGAAACGCCGTCAAGTCCACGATCTTCTCGGCCGCGGGCACGTCGAAGCCGCCACGACAAACCGCCATCTGTGCGAGGACTTCGCGTTCCCAGAGCGCGAGATGCTCCCAGATCCAACCAAGAGCGCCGCCGAGTGCATCCGCTTCATCCTTGGGAGCGCCCACGGCCTGAAACCACTTTCCGAGGTCTCGGGCGAGGTCACCCCAAGTCGGGGAGGCCGAGTGAGCCCCGACCAGCTCCAGCGCCAGGGGCACGCCCCTCACCAAGTGGGCAGCGGATGCCGCAGCCACCGAGTCCGAACCCGTGGTCCGAAGGTCTGGTCGCTCACGAGGCGCCCGTGCCACAAGAAGATCGACGGCTGTGCGCTCCGCCTCGGGCGACATTCCGGCCAGCTCGTACGCAATCTCACCCGGTACGCCGAGCCGCGCGCGCCCCGTCACCAGGAACCGCGCCTCGGGAGCCGCGGCAAGCCAGGCCGGAAGCGGAGAAGCGGCCTCGACATGGTCAAGACCGTCGATGACCAACAAGAGCGGCCCGCGAGCGGCCAGCGCAAAGCCAATCTGCGCCGTTGCATCCGCGCCCGTCCGCCCAACAGTGAGGGGCACGTCGAGTGCGGAAGCCACCGCCCGCGTCACTTCCTCTGGAGCCCGGGCCTCGGCAGCGGCAGCCATCCAGACTCCGCCGTGGCGTGCGAGTTCCGTGACGCGCGAAGCCGCAAAGTGCGCGGCGAGGCGCGTCTTTCCGATGCCTGGAGAACCGAACACCGTCACCAGACGAGCGCCAAAGTTTGTGAGCTCCGAGAGTGCCGCAAGGTCATTCTCGCGGCCCACAAAGAGTGTGACTTCGGGCGGGAGATTCGAGCGACGAAGGTCAACGGCATCCACAGGCGAGAAGCGGCGGGCCGCCAATCGGGCCGGGAGCACCTGGATGAGATGTTCTTCGCCAGAGAGCCCGCGCAGACGACGGTAGCCGAGGTCCGTGGCCACCATGTCGCGCGCGACCTGCTCATTTACGACGCTCCACAGGGCGCCAGAGAGAAGGACCTGTCCGCCTCGGGCCGCCCCAGCGATTCGCGCCGCCCGACGCACAGCTTCCTGCGAAGGGTGCTCGCCGGCACCCCGATCGAGGTGCGCACCCATACGCACGCGAAGCCCGTGCATGAGCCGCTCGCCGCGGGGGGAAAGGATGTCGCGCGCGAGCGGGAGCACGGTCAGTCCCGTGGGCCACTCAGTGTCTACCAGCGCGAGCTGCACCTCGGCACACCACCGCACCGCGGCCATGGGGTCATCCCAAACCGTCAGGAGTGCGTCGCCAACTCCGTGCAACTCACGCCCGCCGTGTTGAACGAGCAACCGGCGCAAGAGCGCATCATGGATGGCTACCGCAGCCTCCATCGCGTCCCGGTCGCTCGCCCAAAGCTCCGAAGATCCGTCGACATCGGTGAACACGAGCGCTTGGATCTGAGGGGTCTCTGGCATCGGGCACCATTGTACGCCGCGTGGCGTTTGGGATGAAGGACGAAGTCGCCGTTCCGATCTCCCGTGGACGCGGTGCCAGCCCGGGCGTACACGCGTTTGGCGCTCATATGCACCACAATCGAGGGGCGCGCGCCACTTGCGCCGCAACAGCTCGCCGATCGCCCGCCCATCGACCACGTAGCGCCGCGGCGACGCATACACTAGTTTGCAGCAGCACTTTCGGACGTCATATCGCTGAACCGCTACTCATCGGCATCGTAGCAAGGCACTTTTTTTGAGCCCCCCCTTTGCATCTACGAAGCCTGCGCTATCCTCCCTCCGACTCCTGGAGACGCTCTCCAGGTAGCTCTAAGCTGACTGTCGAAAGACGTGGAGGACTTCATGAACAAGAAGGAACTTGCTGCCAAGCTCGCCAAGAAGACTGGCCTCTCGCAGGCCGCCGCCGCTAAGTGCGTCAACGAGATCTTCGACGCGCGCCCCGGAAAGGGAATCATCGCTGTCGAGCTCGACGCCGGCCGCAAGGTGACCATTCCTGGCTTTGGTACCTTTGGTACGCGCACCCGCGCTGCTCGCCAGGGCACCAACCCCGCTACCGGCCAGCCGATGCAGATTCCGGCCCGTAAGTACCCGTTCTTCCGTCCGGGCAAGACCCTGAAGGAGCGCGTCGCGGAGTAATCTCCACGACCGCACGGTCGACGCGCGCCTCACTCAAGTGGGGCGCGCGTTCGTGTTTTTGGGGTAGGAGTTCATATGGCACTCAAGCACAGCATTCCGCACGACCTCGGCCTCGAGCTCGGCCGAAAGGTCACCGCTCGCGCACTGGAGAGCTACCGAGACGACTTCGCCGAGTACAGCCCCCAAGGCCGCTGGGTCAGCGCAGATCGGGCCGAGGTCTCGTTCTCGGTGGCCGGCAAGACGCTCGCCGGCGCGGTGGACGTAAAGGCCCGGGTCATTGAACTGGAACTCAAGGTCCCCTTCTTGTTCCGACCGTTCAAGTCGATTGCCATTGGCGTCATCGAGAACGAAATTCGTGAATGGATCAACCGCGCCAAGGCCGGGGAACTCGACGAGCCCTAGTAGAGCACGCTCAGGCAAGTCAGTGAGCCATCGCGCTTGGCGAACTCGCTGTTGTCGATGGCCGTGACCGCAAAGCCGGCTGCGAACAGGCGCTCGGCGGTGACCGGGTAGCCCGCGGCGACCATGACCCGACCGTTCCAGCCGACCACATTCGAGGCGTAGGCCTCTTCTGGTGGCGAGGTGAGCACGCGCACTCCAGAGGGAGCCACGCGCTCCAAGCCCAGCCCTTCCGCACAGAGAAAGGCGTCAGGCGCAGGAGCCGAGCACACGCACTTCAGATGCAAGCCGCGAACGTCCACCACCGTCACCTCCATGCCATGACGGGCTGCGAAGTGACGTAGCTCGGCGATGCCTTTGGCATTCGAGCGGTGGCTGCTGCCGACGAGAACTCCCCCCCCGACCTGCAAGACGTCGCCGCCGTCCAGTGTTCCTTCGCGCATGTGCGTCAAGCGCAGTTCGCTGGACAGTGCAGACACCACACTGGCGGATTCGACAGACCGCGAGGGCGCCGCGCTTCGCGTGATCAAAGCCTCATCGCCAATGACGACGGCTCGATCCTCCACGAAACAAGCGTCCGGCGCCCCAGCCAGCGGGTCGAGCACCGTCGTCGCGAGACCCCAGCCCCGGAGAGTCCCCGCAATCTCGGCGTGCTGCCGAACGAGCAGCTCGAGGTCGACCTGGGCGCTACGCCCCTCCACGAGGGCGTCCTGAAATTCGTGGGATGGCTGTCGGAGCAGCGCGCGAGTAGCCAGCGTTGACGTGTGCATTGCACAACCGTAGCATCGCCGAGGAGCACCACCTGATGACCGAGAATGTCTCGCTGTCCCCCGGTTCCATGCGAACCATCCTGATCACGACCTTTGCCCTGGCATTGCTGGGGCTCGTGCTCGGGCTGCACAATGTGAGGGAGGGCAACCACCTGAGCGGCTCTCAGCTCCAGCTGTCCGAGGCCTACGCCAGGACGAACGCCGCGCGGCGCCTCACCGCTCTCGAAGCCGAGAGGGACGCGATGCGCGAGCAAGTCGACGCCCTCCAGAAGCAGATCGATGGTCTCGCCGCAGCACCAGAGATCACCGCGCCCTAGTCGCGCCACTCTGCGGACAGGCGGTAGAAGTGCGCAGCGCCCGCACGCGTGATGGCCACCGTCGAGCCGTCCGCAGACACTGTGAGTTCATCCGCAAGGCCGGGAGTCCGGACCGACGCCTGGCGCGCTCCCGTGTCGCCGTCCAGGTAGACCACCTGGCCAGCTCCGTCTGGCAGAGCCACGAACACGGCAGCCGCACCTGTCGCGCCGGCCTCGGTGATGTCGACCACTCGGCCCTCAAGTTCGACTTCCCATCGGAGCGTGCCGTCTTCTTCGAGGGCTCGCACGGTCTGGGCGTCGCTCGTGTAGATCGCCTGGGCGTTGTGGTCGTACACACCCGAATCGCCGAAGTCAGCGACTCGGAAGACATCGTTCGCTGAGACCAGGCTGACTCCACGCTCATGCGCGATGACGGCCAGTCCAGTCTCCGGATTGACGTCGAGGTCGCCACAGGGCGCAGCCACACTTTCCTCGGAATCACTCCAGCTGACCAAGCACGCGCCCGTCTCCTCGCGAGAGAGAGCCACGATTCCGCCTTCGTACAGCCGTGCCTCCTCTAGACCCGCCACCGTTAGGGTCTCGTGGGTGTACTCGCCTGTCGACTTATCGAGCAAGTGTGCGTCATCACCAAGAAGGAGCAACACCGTGTTCTCGCCGATGAGGTCGCCGGAATCGACGACCTTCTCGCCCTCGCCTGGCAGCTGGTAGTCCCCGGTGACGGAGCCCTCAGACGTCTCGAATGGGCAGTTCGTGCCCATCATGCCTGCATGGCCGATGCTGCCGTCCTGATGGAGCACTAGGCCCCTAGCGTTTCGGCTCAGCGAGCTCTGGTAATCGAAGCTGTCGGCGCCGTCCGACGCGCAGCCAGAAGCGAGCAGAGCAAGTGAGACGACGGCGAAGCGCATGAGAACTCCAGGTCCGGGGCGAAGAACGCCATAGTTGAGTGTACCGTCACTTCGACCCACGAGCGACGACGAACAGAAAAACTCCGGAACCCAAGCTTCCGAGCGAAGGCTCAATCCACTGGCACAGACCCGCTGCTCCGATAGAGCCGAAAGCCAAGAGAGGTGCCATGAAGACGCACAACCAAGTCCTCGAGGATCTTCGCCAAGCCGAGTCTCCCGCGCTCGAACGTCTCGCCTCCTTGGCGGCGAACGAGCTACTGACCCGGCCACTCGGCGAAGTCCTTGATGCGGACTTCGTTGCAGCCCAGGCCGCCGCTGTGCTGCAGAGCTTGGCCCGCCCCACGACCCGGGAGGCCATCGCGAAGCGAGTGGACGAAGGCATTCAGACGCACACGACCACGACCAGTTGCATGCGGGAACACGTTCCAGGCGAGGCTCTAGACCCTCTGCGTGAGCTGCTCGGCCGACCCCTCCACGTCAGCGAAGAGCTCACGCATAAGCTCATCGACCAAGGGGTCGTCCACCGCCTGCTGGCCGACGTCCTCGAGTCTGCGCTCAAGCGGTTCATGCGCCGGGCTCGGAGGGTTGACGACAAGCTCAAGGCCGTCGACGAACGGCTGGGCGGATTTGGTAGGCGTGCCCGAGGACTGTTCGGAAACGTGGCTTCCGAGCTCGCCAGCGCGGTGGGCGAGGAGCTCGAGCACTCCGTCGAGGCCCGCATCAAAGAGTTCGTACATCAGGGAACCTCCGAGATGCTGAAGGTGGCGGCGCGCCGTATCGCTGACCCTGCACAAGCCGCCGCTTGGGGGGAGTTCCGCGTGGCGGTTCTCGAGCTGTTGATCGACACCCCGATCGCCGACCTGGCGACCGAAGCCCAGGCGCAAGAGCCGGGTGCGGCAACCTCGGAGCTCCTTGCGGCACTCGGAGCCACGGCGCAGTCCGAGGGCTTTCAGGACGCCGTGGCCAGTGCCGTACGCCGCGCACAACAGGAAGTCGGTGACGGCACACTCGCCGCGTGGCTCGATGAACTCGAACTTCGCGAACTGTGGGGCGAGGCCACGACGGGCCCTCTGGCAGACCAGCTGCGGCATGTCGTCGGCTCGGAGGCCTTCGGATCTTGGTGGGAACAGCAATTTGCCGATTGACGTCGTGAACTCGAGCCTCTAAGACCGGCGTCTTGGAGGTCCCCATGGACATGCCGAACGACTACAAGAACACCGGAATCCTGATGCTCATCGCGGGCATCATGAACATGATCGTGAGCGGCATCTGGATGGCCAGCTCGCTGTGCCTCTGCGTGAACTCGTGGTTTACGCTCGTCGTCGCCTTCGCCGAGATCGGTGTCGGGGCGATGATCCTCTCGGGCAACAAGATCCCCCAAGCCAAGATCGTCTCGATCCTCGGCATCGTCGGCGGCATTCTCTCGTTCTCGATGATGGCTGTGGGCCTTGAGGTCTTCGCGACGATCCTGCTCGGCAAGCCGGAAGTCGAAGAGTACCTGAACGGCTAGCGCGGCTCTCTTGCGCCCTCGAGGCGCCTCTGCTCGACGTCGAGCATGAGGCCGCGCCGTGCGCGATCACCGTCATCGCCGTCAGGATAGACGTCGGTCACCGCGCCATTCGCAGAGAATCGCCAGCTCTGAGCGGCTCGAACGGCCCAAGCATCGCCGTCCACCGCCCACGGGCGCGCCTGGACATCGTCCCCAACCAGCCAGCCGTAGACATCAGCCAAGCTGATGGTCTGATGCAACAGGGGTGCCTGTCCGTGCAGCGCGACGGGCACTTCCAGTGTCTGCGCTTCAAAACGCTTGCCGAGCCACTCTTCAGGCCCGAGCGCGATGCCCCCGAGGCCGACGACCGCGACCCGCCCCTCCGGTCCAGCCGCCTCGGCGATGGCGGCAATCGCCTCGTCGACCACCCCGACTTCTCCGAGGTAGGAGGCATGGACGAAGGCCGGGTCACGGATGCCCGGAAAGCTCGACTGGAGGGCGCTCGGCAGCCCTGGATGTGCTGTCCCTCCAGGGTCGCGCCCCTCGTAGAAGCGCTCGTCCCAAGGCGGAGGAGGCTCCAGCGGAGCGAGGGGATCGGTGAGATGAACCCACGCAAACGCACAACCCGACCGGCCGGCGACCCATCTGGAAGCCACCGATGCCGTCTCCCAGGCGGGCCTCTCTTCGGGCTCGGGTAGGCCGAGAAGCTTGCCCACTGCTGTCCTTGGGATCAGCCGAAGACCGGCCCGCGCGTCGTCGAACGTGTTGAAGCCGGCTCGCGGCGCCACTTCCCGGGACACAAACGCCCCCGTCTCACAGCCTTGCCGTCGGAAGTGTTCGGCGAGTGGCGTTCCCCCCGTGCTCCACGGCATGCGCCCAACGAGCACGGCATCGAGGGCCACCTCTGTATCTGGGCTCGGCGTGATCCCCAGCAACCTGCGTCCGTGAAGTGCGAGTTCCTCAGTACGTCGAAGCGCGGGCCACGCGTCCGCCCGCAGACCATCGACGGTCACGAGCACGGTGCGGGGCCCTGCGGATCGCGCCGGTCGGTTCGGCACCCACCAAAGGAGAAGCGATACGCCGAGTAGCGCCACCAGTGGTTTCAGCGGAACACGAAGGGCAGCTAGCCCCAGCGCGACGAGGACCGCAGCCAGCGCAAGGTGACCGTGAATCGCCGCTGCGCCGCCTACGAGGACGAGCGCACTCGAGCAGAGCACCCTCGGCCCCTTATCGCTCAGCCACGCGAAACCGAGCGACAGAGGAACCGCTACTGACGCCGACGCACACAGCCCGACTAGAGAGTCCACGAGCGAAGGATGGAGGGGCCCCAGCGCCAGCCACACCCCTTCGACACCGGCTGAGATCAGCCCGCCTGCCGCCGCCCAGGACCACGGTTTCACGTCTTCCACGCCCCCAGCATAGCCCCCGGAGACGGTCCAGCCGGTTCACGCGACACGTCAGGTTCGCGTCCAGTCCGTTGCCGACGGCCTATGCGCGTGACACAATGCCTCGTCACGCGGGCCCAACTCACCCTTGGGGGTCACCAATGTCCCTTCGTCGTTCTCTGTTCGGCCTGTCGCTTCTTGCGCTGCCTTCACTCGCCTTTGGTGGCGACACAGTGGTTCTCTCTCCGCTTCTTGCGAAGGGCGTGGATCCAATGGTCGTGATGAACGTCACGTCCTTGATGTCCTCTGAGCTCGACTTCATGGGCGACGTCGACGGCGTCGTGGAGCTTCCGAAGTCTCCCAGCAGCTCCAGCTGCATGAAGTCGTCGAGCTGCCTCTCCGGCCTCGCGTCTGAGGGCGGTGGTTCGAAGGTCATTGCCGGAACCATCACCGCGTCTGGCAGCCAATTCGTGCTCGACCTCGTGCTCTACAGCAAGTCGCAAGGTCGCATCGAGCGCGCGAAGGAGTTCCGGCTCGACTCCAACCCCGAGGCCGTGGCTGACGGCATGACCGCCGTGCTCAAAGAACTGTGGACCGGCAAGGCTCCCGCCGCAGAGCAGGCCGAAGAGCCCGCCCTGGCGAGCTTCACCGCGCCCGCAGTCGACGATGGCGATGACATCGCCTTCGAAGACGACCTCTCCGACTGGGATCCGGAAGAGGAGGCCCGCGCCGAAGCCGAGCGCAAGCGCGCCGAAGAAGAGGCGCGTCGTCAGGCTGAAGAGGCCGAGCGCGCCCGTCGGGCCGAAGAAGAGCGTCGCCGCGCCGAAGAGGAGCGTGCTCGCCGCGAGGCCGAAGAGCGCGCCCGTCGCGAAGAAGAAGACCGTCGCCGCGAGCAGGCCCGTCGCGAAGAGGAAGAGCGTCGTCGCGCCGAAGAAGAGCGTCGCCGTTCAGCATCCGAGCCCGAGCCCGAGCCCGAGTTCGACGCCAGTGCCATCTCATTCGGCGATGCCTCGAGTGAGATCACTACCGAGGAAATCAACGACGCGATTCAGTTCGGAAGCACACCCGCTCCCGCCCCCGTCGCGCCGGCTCCCGCCCCAGCACCCCGCCGCACGTCGCGCACCATCGAGGACCCGGACGAGGCGGACCGCAAGGCACGCATGCAGGACCTCGACAGCGAGAAGCCCGCAAGAGTCGAACGCGAAGCCGCCATGTTCACCCTCGCCGTCCGCGGCGGAGGGGCCAAGTACTACGGCCTCAACTTCGTCACGGCCGGCGGCGAGATCAGTCTGGCACTGGGCAAGTCCGGAGTATCGGCCGTCATCGGCATGGAGACCTACGCCGCAGGGCGCCAGGTTCCGGTCGAGCTGCAAGAGAGCTTCGGTCGCACGAGTGAGTGGAACTTCCTCTACCCGGTCAATGTCGGCGCCATCTACCGCCTCCACAAGGGCGGTCTGGCGGTCCCCTACTTCGGCGCAGACATCATCGGAGCATCGTACTTCCAAGATCCGCAGACCGAGATCGCGGGTCTAGCCATCGAAGGCAAGCGCTACAACACGATCGGCGCACGTGGCCGGGTCGGTGTCGACCTCATGTTCACCTCGAACTTCGGGCTGAACATCAACGCCGCCATCGGCGGATGGTCCGGCAAGCGCTGGCCGGTCATCGACCGCACCACGAAGGCTGGCGGCCTGTTGCCCCAGATCTCCGCCGGTGCCCTCGCCGCCTTCTAGGACAGCAGCATCGGCTTGGACGCGCTCATTCCAGTGCTCTGCCTCCTCAGTGGAGGCATCCTCACCCTGACGCTGCTCTGGCTGCTCGCGCGCCGGGCCTGGCGACAGCTGGCTGTGGCCGAGGCCTACCGCGAGACCTCCCGACGCCTCGGGCTGACGCTCGACACTCGGGGTCTATCGATTCGCGGGTACCTACAGGAGCGGCGCATCTGGATTGGCGAAGTGATGCTGGGCTACGGGGCCGATCGTGGCACGGAGGTCCGCGGAATCCTTCGGCTCGACCGGCCGCTCGGCTTCGGTCTGCAAGTACGCAAGCGCGGTGGACGACGGCTCTTGCGGCGGCGGCGCTCCGCCACGGTGACGACTGGGCACGAGGACCTCGACAAGGAACTCGAGGTTCGCGCCGATGATTCTGACCGCGTCGCCGAGTTGATCAACGACCGCGTCGCCGAGGCCCTTCGCACCCTGAAGCGGCGCTGGCCCGACATCGCGCTGACCGACCACCACATCCGCGTCTACCTCAACAAGTCCGAGACGAGCGCCGAGGGCCTCGAGGACTTGGTTCGCGCCATGGATGGCGTCGCCAACGCGCTCGTCGACGTGCGCAGCGAGCTTCCGCCTCCGCCCGGGCTCCAGCAGTGGATCGAGCCGTGGCGTGGACTGGCCGGGGACCTCGGCCTCGACTTCGAAGAGAACTTTCCCGCCCTCTCGGGCGAGATGGAGGGCCTCAAGGTCCGCGTCATAGCCCGACGCGCCGCCGAGCGGTACGTCAGCGAGATCCGCGTCATGCATGCCAAACACCAGATGCTCGGTCTGCGCCTGGTCCCACAGCATGGACCGGACGGCTACTGGAGCGTCGGCCAGGACATCCAAGTCGAGGATGAAGCCTTCGATCGTGCATTTGTGATCAAGGGCTACGACCCCGATCGCATTCGCGAACTGCTGGACGGACCCGTCCGCGCCACGTTGCTCGAGAGCTTGGAACTCGGGCCCATCGAGGTCGATGACCACGGCATCCAACTCGGCGAGGCCCCGCTCGATCCGGCGGCCCTGGCGCCCGCGATCCAGCTCGCGGTTCGCGTCGCTCTCGCTCTCGCCTGGTGAACGCGCCCTTTCCGGTTATATAATCTCGCTTTTCCGGGATTTATCTTATGCGCGTCGCTTTGTTCTTCGATGGCAAGAACCACATGAAGGCCCTAGGGCGAGCTGCCGAGAATCGGTGGTTGGACCACGGTCGGTTGGCGGATTGGATCGTCAAAGAGGTCGGCGGCACCAGCCTCGCCGCGGCCCACTACTACACGGGCGTGCCGAACCCGAACGACGAAGACCGCGGTCGCCACGCGCTGACGGACCTACTCGACGAGCTCGAGCGCCGGCCAGGCTTCTTCGTGCACCGCTTCAACCGCCGCGCGAACACGCGCGAGTGTCCACACTGCTCCGAGGTCATCGCGTACACCGAAGAGAAGATGGTCGACACCTCGCTCGTGGCCGACATCATCACCTACGCCGTCCGCGACGCCTTCGATATCGCCGTCATCTTCTCGGGTGACCTCGACATCGCCCCCGGACTCTCCGCAGTGCACGCGCTCGGCAAGCAGGCCTGGGTGGCTACCTTCGGCAACGCCGGCCTGTCCCGCACGCTGACCCGCACGGCGTGGGGCACGATCGATCTGCTTGACTCCATCCACCAGTATTCGTACTCGGACCTCGGCAGTGCGCCGATGCTCGAGGTCGCGCCGGCATCCATCGACGATGTCGACCGCGAGATGGTCCGCGAGTTGCGCCGCGCCGAGGCCCACTTCGGAACCGGCGGCGGCTTTGTCGGTGCGCATTACTTCGTGCATCGCTGGAAAGGCCACGGCATTCCCGATGCCCCAGAGCTCCGGCGACAGGCCCTCCAGCGCTTGATGACCGAAGGACTCGTCGAGACCTACTCGGTCGACGGAAAGACGGCGGTCCGCGCAGCGCAGATCGACCTCCCTGACGAAGACGAAACTGTCGAGATGCAGCTTACGGACGCAATTAAGCGCATCCGGATCCGCGCGAGCGCCGACGCCGGCAAGTAGCTCGGTCGTTCGAGCCGGATCAATCCGTGCCAGGCGCTTGCCGCCCGCTCCTGCGTGACTACCCTCCGCCCATTCGGCCCCCCCGCTGGGAGGCTAGGAGGAACACATGGCACGCAAGTTCAAGGCTGAGGTCTCCGAGCTTCTCGACCTCATGATCCACTCGCTGTACACCGACCGCGAGATTTTCCTGCGCGAGCTGGTCTCGAACGCCGCAGACGCCCTCGATAAGGTCCGCTTTCTGGGCTTGACCCACGAGGACCTGACTGCCGGTAGCGGAGACGTCGACGGCATTCGAGTCACGGTCGATGCCGAGGCCGGAACCATCACTGTCGAGGACGACGGCGTAGGACTCACCGAGGCTGAGGCCGTCGCCAACCTCGGCACCATCGCCCACTCCGGCTCGAAGAAGTTCCTTCAGGCGCTCAAGGAGGGCGAGAGCAGCGCACCGGAGTTGATTGGCCAGTTCGGCGTCGGCTTCTACTCAGCCTTCATGGTCGCCGACGAAGTGTCCGTCGAGTCCCTGTCGGCCTTGCCCGGCGAGGAGCCCGTCATCTGGCGCTCCAAGGGCAAGGGCACCTACGACGTGAAGAAGGGCACGCGCACGACGCGCGGTACGACCATCACGCTGCACTTGCGCGAGGACTCCACCGAATTCGCCGATGAGTGGCGCCTGAAGGGCATCGTCAAGCGCTACTCGGACTTCCTGCCCTGGCCCGTTGCTGTGGCGGGCGAGCAGGCAAACACCGCCAAGGCCATCTGGCAAGAGATACCCACCAACGTGAAGGAGGAGGAGGCCAACGCCTTCTACAAGACCCTCTCGAACGACTGGCAGGACCCGGCCCACCGCATCCACCTCAAGGTGGACTCGCCGCTGCAGTACGCCGCGATGCTGTTCATCCCCTCCGCCCCTCCCCACGACTTGTTCCTGCAGCACGTCGACCGCGGTCCGCGCCTGTACGCCAAGCGCGTGATGATCATGGAGCACGCCGGCGAACTGCTTCCCGACTGGCTCCGCTTCGTGCGCGGCGTCGTCGACAGCGAGGATGTGAAGCTCAACGTCTCTCGCGAGATGCTCCAGAAGACCCCCGTCGTCCGCAAGATCCGCGAAGCGCTCATCAAGCGCGTGCTCAAGGACCTCGGCCGCCTCGCACGTCGCGAGCCGGAGGAGGGAGAGGAAGACGTCTACGCCGCCATCTGGAAGAACTTTGGCGTGCTGCTCAAGGAAGGCGCCTACCACGAGCATGGCGAGACCCGCGAGAAGCTGACCGAGCTGCTCCGGTTCAACGCCTTGTCCCACGAGGACGAGGACGGTCAGATCTCGCTCGCCGCCTACAAGGAGGCCATGCCCGAGGGCCAGGACACGATCTGGTACCTGACCGCCGAGTCCCGCGACAGCGCGCTTGCTTCCCCCTTGCTCGAGTCGTTCCGCAAGAAGGGCTACGACGTGCTCCTACTCACCAACCCGGTCGACGAGTGGTTGGTGGGTGCCGTGACCGAGTACGGCGAGCTTCCGCTCAAGTCCGTCTCGCGCGGTGAGCTCGACATGGACGACGAGGCCATCGAGGACGGTGCCGACCTGACCGGCCTCGGTCCGTGGATGAAGGACCTCTTCGACGGCGCAGTCCACGACGTGCGTGCCTCGGGACGTCTCACCGACTCGGCGTGTGTGCTTGTCGACAGCGAAGACGGCATCTCCGGCAACATGGAGCGCATCCTTCGCGAAGCCCAGCAGGCCGCTCCTGCCGCCGAGCGCGTGCTCGAGCTGAACGCGGGACACCCACTGGTGAAGAACCTCGCCCAGCTTCACGCCGACGGCAAGACCAGCGTGGCCGAGCCGCTCGCACGTCTTCTCCTCGACGACGCCCTGTTGCTCGAGGGCACCGTGCGTGACCCAGCGGCCATCGGACGCCGTCTGCAGGCGCTTCTCGAGCAGGCAAGCGCCTCGGCGATCAACGCCTAGTCGAACAGTGCTCCGAGCGATCCGGGACCCTCGACCAGGTCTCGGATCGTGATGGCCTCGGCCGCGAGGACCTCGGGTTCCTGCAGCTTGACGAGCTGATGCGAGAGCACGGTCGCACCCGTACCGGTGCGGCCCATTCGTTTGGTCCGCACCTCGATGGTCTCGCCGGCGATGACCGCCTGACGCCACTTCACGAACTCGGCGACCGGCACCATGTTCTGTGGATCGACGCCCGCAGCGCGAATCACTCGACTCGTCGCCTCGTCGCACCAGTCCAGGTAGAGCGGGTGGTTCACGTGGGCGAGCGGATCCATATCCGTATGCCAGACCTCGAAGACAAAGCGAGACTCGGGTCCGTCCGCATCGGTCCACGACGGCAATGTCGCGACCGGTCCTTCGGGGACTGGGTCGAAGGATGCGATGAGTTCCTCGCTCGCCCGGGCGGGTGCGATCCCCTCGCCTTCCTTGATGCGCTCACGCACGTGAACCCACTCCTGGGTGGCCGTCGCCGCCGGTTCATCGGACGCATACAGCACGATCTGCCGCGGCGTGATGATGCGACGCCGGAACTCAGAGACCCAGGTCTGTCCGCGCACCGGCTCCCCGTACTTGATCTCGCGGTGGTGAACCACGGTCATCGTGCGGACGATGAAGGCAATGCCCTCCTCGCGATACCGCGATGGTGGCCAGCCCACTCGACTCGACCCCACGAGCGCTGCATCCTGGAACGAACGCCAGATGTCGCCGGCGCGGGCCACATCGCGAGGCGTAAAACAATGGCGGGAGAGCATCAGGGGGATGTCGTGCTTCATCGGTTCCTCATGGGCCAAGGTGCGTAGCACGATGGCGGGATAGGTCGGTGCATGATCCGATTCACTGCACCCGCCGCCGAGAAGCTGCGCCGCGCGATTCGCGAGGCCGGAGGCGTTGAAGTCTTCGCCATTGGTGAGGTCGCAGACGGCACGGTCACGAGCGTGACGGTCACCTGCCGAGGCACAGAGAACGCCGTCCCCGCCCTGTTCGATCGCCCGCGTACCGGCCAGGTGGTGATTCACAACCACCCCTCCGGCGACCTACGACCGTCCGCGGCGGACATGGACCTCGCCGGGCGCTACGGCGATGGCGGCACCGGCGTCGTGATCGTCGACTCGGCCGTGACGCGAGACAACTGGGTGGTGGAGCCCCACGCAAAGAAAGCGGTGCGCCTGGACCCGGCCGCCGTCCGCGCCGTGTTCGAAGACGCCCTTCCCCGCGCCTACCCGGGGTGGGAGCCTCGCGAGGCGCAGATCACGATGGCACTCGGAGTCGCGGCGGCACTCTCGGAGGAGCGCCCGTATGCGGTAGAGGCCGGTACCGGCACCGGCAAGTCGCTGGCCTACCTCGTCCCGGCTGCGATGTGGGCCCTGGCCAATGACGGGCGGGTCGCGATCTCGACGTACACGCGCTCCCTGCAGGCCCAGCTCGTGCAATCCGACCTTCCGGTGCTCGCAAAGGCCGGCATCCCGGTGCGGACCGCCGTGCTGATGGGTCGCAACAACTACCTGTGCAAGCGGCGCCTGCAGCTCGCCCTCGACGAGGACGCCGACCAATCGGTCGAGGAGCGAAACGGACTGGAGGAGCTTCGACGGTGGGCCGAGACGACCCGCACCGGCATGCGCGGCGAGATCCCCTTCCCCGTAGACCCCCTGCTCTGGGAGCGCAGCGAGTCCGATGCCGACCTGACGCTGCGGGTGCGCTGCCCCCACTACAGCAGCTGCCACTACTACACGGCCCGGCGCGAGGCGACCGGCGCTCACCTCGTGGTCGTCAACCACGCCTTGCTTCTCGCCGACCGCGCCATTCGCGATGTGGGAGCCAACGGCGTGCTGCCGGACTTCGGTCGCGTCATCCTCGACGAGGCCCACCACATCGAACAGGCGGCGACCAGTGCTGTCGGCGAGCGCGTGTCGCATCGCGCCGTTCAGCGGGCCGTCGCACCCGCCCTCGGCCGCCGTCGCAGGCGCGGCAGCCTCGACCGGTTGCTCGACACTCAGGCCGGGCACAACAGCGATCTGCCCTCCGACCGTCGGATGGACCTTCCCGAGCGGGTCGAGATGGCGCGCGCGAGCCTGGAGCGCGCCCGCCGCGAGGTCCCCGAGGGCCTCGAAGACTTGGCGACCCAAGTGCTCGGGCCCCAGAATGGCCCGCTTCGCGTGACCGCCGACATGATGGAGAAGCCGCTCTTCCTCGATGTTCTCGAGCCGCAGGTCGCCGCCGCCGCGGAAGCCCTGGAGGACGCGGGGAAGGCGCTCACCAAGCTCGACGCCCTCTTCGACGACAATCCACCGGGACCGGGTCGCTCGCAGCCGCTTCTCGACTTGCGCCGAGTGCATCGCCGGCTCGTCGGACAAGCGGCCATCCTGCGCGAGTGGCTCGATGAACACCCTGACTTCGCGCGGTGGGCCGAGCCGATGCGGGATCGCGAGCGTGTCTTCGGCGCCATCGTGCGCGCGCCCATCGACGTCGCCCCCACACTGCGGCGCATTCTCTGGGACCCCCTTCCGGGCTCGATTGCGACGTCGGCGACCCTCGCGGTCGGTCACAGCTTCGGGCACTGGCAGGCCCAGGTCGGACTCTGGGATGCCGAGTGCGCTGTGCTGCCCTCGCCCTTTGACCATCGCGCCCAGGCGCTGCTCGCACTGCCCCGAGACCTGCCGACCCCAAACCACGACAGCTTCCTGCGAAGGACCTCGGAGTGCGTAGTGCAGGCCGCCCGGGCCGCCCACGGCGGAGTCTTTGTCCTGGCGACCTCGTATGAGGCCGTCAAGGCCTATGCGGCTGCCCTTCGAAGAGCCGAGCCCGGTAGCTTGGTCCTCGCGCAAGGCGAGACGCCACGGAGCGTGATGCTTCAGCGCTTCATCGACCATCCAGGGGCTGTACTGGTGGGAACCGACTCGTTCTGGGAAGGCGTGAGCGTCAAGGGAGACACGCTTCGGCTCGTGATCATCCCGAGGCTCCCGTTCCGAGTGCCGTCCGATCCGCTCCAGGAAGCTCGAGTCGAGCGCATCACCTCAAAGGGCAAGGACGCCTTCCGGGCCTACTCACTGCCGCACGCGGTGATCCGGCTGCGCCAGGGCTACGGGCGCTTAATCCGCAGCAAGACCGACCGCGGCGTCGTGCTGATCCTCGATCGACGCATTCACGAGCGCAGCTACGGCGCCCTGATGATTCGCTCGCTTCCCGACGCCCGACGGCTGAACACCAACTGGAAGCGCGTCGAAGAGGAGCTCGTCAGCTTCTTCCGAGAGATGCGCGACTCGAAGAAACGCTAGGACCGCTCGAACCGGCGTCGAACCGCGGCGACCGTGTTGTCCACGAACATGCGCTCAGCCGACGTAGGCTCGCGGGTCAACTCAAGGCGGAGTTCCAGGCCGGTCGGTAGTCCGATGACACCGGCCACGTGGATGAGATCGGCCGGTCCGCCCTCGAAGAGCGCATCCTGAAGCGCGCGGCTCATCGCCCCTGCAGCCTCCCCACACCCGCACGAAGCGCCCTCGGTGTGCGCGATCAGGTGAAGGCGCGCGAGCTGAGAGTCGGCATCCATCCCAGGCAGGCGTGAACCCTCGCGTAGATGGTCTTCCGCGCCGCAGAGTTTGTTGTGGACCATCAGGACGCCGAGGGCCGTGTGGGCCCGTGCGGCCTCCTCCTCATCGCCGCGCTCGATGGCTTGCTTCAAGAGGTCGGCGTCTTCGGTCAGCATGCCCGCTTCGCGGAGCAGGGCCGATGGGGCCTCCGAGACTTGTGCCGCCTCGACGAGCAGGGCAGCTCCCTTCTCTGGCTTCCCAGCCGCCTGATGCGCCCGCGCCAGTGCGACCATCGAATGGCGATGCATCTCGGGCTCTCGAGCCCGCAGGAAGTACCCAGCCAGGTCCTCGAGCGCCGCAATCCACTCGCGCTTGCGGCCGAGATCGCGGCTAATCTCCGCGATGAGCGCGAGGATCTGCGGGTGCGACAGCTCGCGCTGAGCCTTGTGCCAGTGGTTCAGCTCCACCAACACGGGAAGCAGCAGCTTGGCACGATGGCGCTGACCGACGACCGCTTCGCGAATCAGAGCGTCCTGAACCTCGGGAGGAAGCGCATACACCGGCTCGAGCGCCTCGGAGTGACGTCCGCCGGTAGCCTTCATCGCCATGGCGCGCACCAACAGCGCCTCGACGGCGCGCTCATCCCCCTGCTCCCAGAGCGAGCGGGCGCCGAGCTCGGCGAGCATCTTGGCTTCGCCCCGCTTCTCGACCGCAAGCAAGACCGCGGCAAGGCTGACGATGAGAGCCCCGTACTCGCGGTCCGTATCATCGGTGGCTTCGAGCCGAACCTCGGCGGCCTCGCGAAGCACCGTCTCGGCCTGAATGAACTCGCCCAGTCGCTCGAGCAGTTCGCCGAGGTGGCGTGCTGCCCCTGCACGGGCAATCGCATCAGCCTCGTCCGTCGTGTCACGAGTCCAGCCCTCGCGGAACCACTCGAGAGCCCGCTCGGCCTCACCTCGACGCAGCGCGAGACGACCTCGCTCCACCAGGGCCCAGCGCGCTTCGGCACCCTCACCCTTCGCAACCTCGGCGAGCGCAACCTCGGCCTCGGCAAGCTTGTCGTGAAGGAGGAGTGAACGGGCATGTTCGAGGGACATCGGCTCTCCGGCGGGAACGCCCGATAACACGACGGCTCCCGTGCCTGGACCGCGATACAGCGGCTGCATGAAGCTGCTTCCTCTTCTCCTCCTCGCGTGCGCAGAGCCGCCGACTACGGCGCGGCCGGCACAGGTCATCGCAACGCCCCCGGCTCCGGTCACCGAGAAGGCCGAATCTCACTGGGTTGAGCGAACGGACCTCGAACTCGACGATGCCCTCAAGAGCGTCTGCAGAGACTCAGTCGAAGACGGAAAGCCGATCTTGCTGGAGTTCTCGGCGCCGTGGTGCGTGGACTGCCGCAAGCTCAACGAACTGTCGACGGACGACGCCGTGAAGGCCGAGCTCGAGCAATTCCACCACCTCACGGTGGATGTCGGAAAGTGGGACCGCCACAAGCCGCTGATCGCGGCCTTCGAGGTCAGCGCGCTCGCCTGGTGGGTCGCGATGAAGCCCACCAACTGTGGACATGCGATCACGAAGTGGCCACGCCTGAAGGAAGGCGGCTTTGAGCCGGCATCGTCCCCGACGGGTGTTCGCACCGCCGAGGGCGTCGCCACATGGCTCGCCGAGGCACGCAACGGAGCCTAGGCGTCGGTGCCGCCGGCAATCTCAGCAAACACGGCTGCCAAGTGCTCGGGTCCGCGCCAGCCAGACACCTGGCCAATCGGCTTGCCACCCTTGAAGACCATCAGCGTCGGAAGACTCTGCACCTGGTACTTCATCTGCGTGCGGCGGTTCTCCATCACGTCGAGCTTCGCGACCTTCACCCGGCCCTCGAAGTTCTCGGCGTTGGTCTCGAGATGCGGCGCGAGCGACTTGCACGGGCCACACCAATCGGCCCAGAAGTCGACAACGACAGGGATGTCGGAATCGAGGACTTCGGTCTGAAAGGTCGTATCCGTCACTACGATTGGCTTGGTCATTTGACCTCCTGGAAGCCTTGGGCTCGCGTGCCTGCCAACCTGCACACGCCGCCGCAGACGTAAAGGCCCCGAACCTGTCGCAGGCCTTGCAGTCCGCCCACTGAATCGCCGCCCAGTTTGGCTTTCGCGCGGTTATGAGCCGCCCATGGACAGACTCAGCACCATTTTCCGCCCCGTTCCACGCACCGGCGTCATCTACGTCATGACCGAGGCCGCCGAGCGCGGGTTCGTCTACGGCCACCCGGACTGGGCCAACCTCGGTCAGGGTGCACCCGAGACCGGGCCGCTCGAGGGCGCCCCGGAGCGCATCAACGCGATCGAAGTGAACATCGCAAGCGCAGAGTACGCACCGGTCCCCGGCTCGAAGGACCTGCGTGAAGCCGTCGCCGCACTGTACAACCACCGCTATCGGCAGGGCAAAGCGTCCCAGTACACCGCCGAGAACGTGTCGATCTGCGCAGGTGGTCGGGCAGCGTTGACCCGGGTCGCCGCATCGCTGGGCAGCATCCACCTCGGACACCTCCTCCCCGACTACACCGCCTACGAGGAGCTCCTCGAGGTCTTCCGGGCCTTCGTGCCGCTGCCGGTCGTGCTCCAAGAAGAGGATGCGTTCACGCTGACTGGCGACACGCTACGCCGCGCCATCGTCGGTCACGGACTCGGTGCGCTGCTGTTTTCAAATCCGTGCAACCCCACCGGCCAGGTCGTGGATGAGTCGCTCGGCGACGTGGTGTCGGCCGCCCGTGAGCTCGGCTGCGCACTCATCGTCGACGAGTTCTACAGCCACTACATCTACGAGGGGCCGCTCGGGCGGACCGTCTCGGCTGCGGAGCATGTCGAGGACGTCAACGAAGACCCCGTGGTTATCGTCGACGGACTGACCAAGAACTGGCGTTACCCCGGACTGCGCCTGTCCTGGACTGTGGGCCCGCGCGACGTCATCGATCGCCTGGCCTCCGCCGGTAGCTTCCTCGACGGGGGCGCACCGCACCCCATCCAGAAGGCCGCTCTGCCCTTACTCGACCCCGCCGTGGCGGATGCCGAAGCGAGTGCCATCCAGAGGACCTTTGGCATCAAGCGCGAGCGCATGCTCGCCCGCCTCGAAGCCCTCGGCCTCTCGCCTCTCGCTGCACCAGGTGGCGCCTTCTACTGCTTCGCACGCCTGCACGACCTGCCACCACCGCTCAACGACGGCATGGCCTTCTTCCACGCTGCGCTCGACAAGGGCGTCATCTGCGTTCCCGGCGTGTTCTTCGACGTCAACCCCGGCAAGCGTCGAAGCCACATCCCCAGCCGCCTGCAGGGGTACGTGCGTCTGTCCTTCGGTCCGGAGCTGGCACAGATCGAGCGCGGGCTCGACCGCATTGAAGCCCTCGTGAACGAAGCGCGCGCCGCCAAGTAAAAACCCCGGCTCTCAGATGAGAACCGGGGTCTTCAAGAGGTTGCGGGGACAGGATTTGAACCTGCGACCTTCGGGTTATGAGCCCGACGAGCTACCTGACTGCTCCACCCCGCGTCAGCCCCGGCCATGTAACGCCTAGGTGACGCGCGTCAACCGCCGCAAGGCGAAAAATCGCGCCTTGTGAGACCGTGTTCTCCGGACATGAAAAAACCCGGCTCTCGTTATGAGAACCGGGTCTTCAAGAGGTTGCGGGGACAGGATTTGAACCTGCGACCTTCGGGTTATGAGCCCGACGAGCTACCTGACTGCTCCACCCCGCGTCAGCGCCGGCTTAGTAACAGCCCCGGCAGGCCCGTCAACCGCGTTTTGCGCGCGCCTTCTGTCCGATGCGCTTCTTCTTCGGCTTCGCCCGCGCGAATCCCTTGCGCTTCTTGTTTGAACGATGCGCGCTGGGCACCCGGCCCTCGCTCACCTCGCGCAATCGCAGCACTTCTTCGCGGCTGAGCTGGCGGAGCTCGCCACGCTCCATGCCGCGAACGGTGATGGTGGCAAAGGACTCTCGGCGCAGCTTCGCGACGGGGTGACCCAGCTGGGCGAACATCCGACGGACCAGCCGGTTGCGCCCCTCGGTGACCGTGACTTCGACCCAGGCATTGGTGCCATCAGTCTTCTCGACGACGCGAGCCTTGGCGGGGGCCGTGCGGCCGTCCTCGAGGTAGACACCGGTCTCGATAGCCCGAATGTCGGCGTCGTTCGGCGTTCTGTAGACCTTGGCGCGGTAGCGGCGCGGGATCTCGATACCCGGCTGCATCAAGCGATGGGCGAGGTCACCGTCGTTGGTGAAGATCAGGGCCCCTTCGGTGTCGAAGTCTAGGCGACCAATTGGCTCGACGCGGAAGGGCAAGCCCTCGGTGAACTCCTGGACGCTCTGGCGCCCCTCGGGGTCTTCGCGAGTGGTGATGTAGCCGCGCGGCTTGAAGAGAATGTAGTAAACCTTCGGCGGCACACTCGGGAGCGGCTTGCCGTCGACACGGATGTGGTCGTGCTCCGGATCGACAAAGGTGGCGGCCGTTCTGACGACGGCGCCGTTGACGATCACGCGTCCCTCTTCAATCCACCGCTCCGACTCACGTCGAGAGGCGATTCCACGGGATGCCATCACTTTGGCGAGTCGAATTTCGTTGCGGTCGTAGGCCATGGCCTTCCTCCGAATGGCGTCTCTCGACGCGGCTCGGGTTGACTTGCCCACCAGAAACCCATGTCTGGCGACGGCCGCGAACTATCGCAGTCAAGGGTCAAGCGCCAGTGAAGTCCGCCAGAAGCGCCGCTAGACGTCCTCTTCCAGCTCTTCTCTTTCGCGCAGTGTCGGCAAGTCGCGCAGGTCCGACAGGGCAAACATCTCAAGAAAGGCCCGAGTGGTGCCATACATCAAGGGCCGGCCCGGCTCCGCCTTTCGGCCTGCCACCCGGAGCAGTCCCCGTCCCAGAAGCGTGCGCATCACGCCACCCGAGTCGACGCCGCGGAGCTGTTCGACCTCGGAGCGCGTCACCGGCTGCTTGTAGGCCACCACCGAGAGCACTTCGAGAGCCGCACGCGACAGACGCGACGGGCGCTGACCCATGAGCTTGAGGATGGCTCCAGCGTGTTCAGGGCGGGTGCGAAGCTGCCAGCCTCCCGCAATCTCGAGGAGCTCGATGCCTCGGTCCTCATAGCCGCGCGAGAGTGCAGCGAGTCCACCGAGAACGTCCGCGTGCTCGACGTCGAGGGCCTCGGCGAGGTTTCGAGACGAAACCGGACCCCCCGAGGCAAACAGGAGAGCCTCGAGGGCGGCGCACAGACCATCCGAGGGCTCGTTTCCGGGGAATGGAAGAAGGTTGTCGCTCACGCGGTCGCGGCCTCGACCCGCCCCATGACCCGCGACAGGTCCACGTCCGCATCCACTTTGCCCTCGACGCGAATGCTCCCGAGATGCTCGGTCTGCTCGAGTCCAACCCATCCGAGGCGGACCATCTCCAGAACCGCCACAAAAGTGAGAATGCGCTCGCGGCGCGTAGGTAGCGCCGAGAGCAACGAGGACAGCTCCCCGACCTGACCCGCGAGGGACGACAGCACGAAGCGGCACGCATCCTCGAGTGAGAGCGTCACGGTGTCGACCTCGTACTCAGGCTCGGGAGTGTCCTCGCGGGTGAGTAGATCGTAGAAGATCTCGAGCAGCCCGAAGGCGTCGACGCCCGGCTCGACAGGCCGGTCTTCACCAGCCACATCACTCGGGTCTCGCACGAATGTGTCCCGACCCACATGCGGGCGCGTGTGCAGGGTGTCGGCCGCATCGCGGTAGCGGGCGTACTCCGCCAGTCGGCGGGCCAAGGCCTCACGCGGGTCCTCGCCGTCCTCTTCTTCCTCGTCGTGCAACACCGGCTTCTTCGGCAGCAGCTCGAGGCTCTTCAGCCAGATGAGCGTGGCGGCCATGACGAGGTACTCGCCGGCGATGCCGAGGTTCAGGTCCCGCATCTTGTCGAGGTAGTTGAGGTACGCGTCCGCAATGCGCGCCACCGGAAGTGCCCGAAGCTCGACGCCCTCCCGACGCACCAGGTACAGAAGCAGGTCGAGCGGCCCGTCGAACACATCGGTCTGGACGAACCACTCCGGCTGGGCGGGGGCCGACATCAGTGCGCGATCAGGACCATCATGCCGCCCGAGAGCGCCAGGTACTCCGACGTCGAACCGAAGAAGAAGTCCTTGAGTGTCGAGCGTCCACGGAAGCCGAGGGCGAGCACCTGGCAATCGAGCTCGACCAGCGTCTTCTGGAGGCCGGCGCGAACATCGTCGGAGAGCACGACGTGCTTGCGGACTTCGCAGCCCTGAAGCTCGCTCTCACAATCGTTGAGCACTTCGGCGCCCGAGCCGTCTGGCGTGATGTAGATGGCGTGCACGGGAATGCCCGACCCGTCGAAGACCCGACGCACGGTGGCGAGTGCGTGGCGAGCTCCCTCGCTGCCATCGTAGGCAATGGCCACGCGATCGATCGATGCGGCTTGCTGAGGCACCAGCAAGATCGGCACGGTGATGCTCTCGAGGATCTGGGCGACAGTGCTGCCCCCTTGCCCCGGAAAGCGCATCTCGGTCTCGCCCTTAAACCCCATGACCAGTAGATCTGAGGCCTCGGCGTGATGGGTCACGCGCTCACCCACGGCGCCATGCTCGAGCACAGTGCGCGTTTCGAAGCCCGCGGTCTCGGCGTCGACCTTGAAGGTGCCAAGCACGCGTCGACCGTGCTCGCTCGCGGCTTCTTCGACGTTCTCGGACACCACCGCAGGCTCGAAGCCCAGTCGACCCGGCAGGTCTTTGATGAAGTTGCCGCTAGGCGTCACCACATTCACGACGTGCAGCCCTGTGAGGGCGACGTCGGGGAGCTTCGCGAGCAAGTCGAGGGCGACAGTCGAGGCGGCCGAGGACCACTCTGAGCTATCGAGGGCAAGCAGAATCTGTGTAGTGGACATGGGTGGATTCTAACCCGGTTCCGAGTTGCCGGTGACCCGCTTCGCAGCAGCTTCTCGCTGCGCTAGGGCAGGCGAAGCCGCTGTACCGCCGCGACCTGCGCGATGCGCTCCTCAGCGAGCTTGTTCGAAGCGGCCAAGCTGGTCAGTCCTTCCGCGCTCGCCTTGTTGAGCACGCGCTTGACGGTGTCGAAGATGCGCGCGGCGTCTTCCATCGCCTTCTCGTGTGGCCAGCCCTTGAGCTCGGCGTACACCGCGATCAGTCCGCCCGCGTTGATGACGTAGTCGGGCGCGTAGGTGATCTTCTTCTCAGCGAGCAAGCGCGCATCGCGGTCTTCGTCCTCGAGAACGTTGTTGGCGCTTCCTGCGATGATCGGCGCGCGGATTCCCGCGATGTTGCGCTCGTGGACCACACCGCCAATGGCGCAGGGGGCGAGCACGTCACAGGGGGTCTCCCAGAACACCCTTCCGTCGACGACCTCACCGCCAAAGTCCTCGAGGGCTCGGGCGATGTTGCCCTGATTGATGTCGCTGAAGATCAGCTTGGCGCCGCCATCGTGAAGGTGCTTGGCCAGTTGGTAGCCCACTGAACCCACGCCTTGGATAGCGACCGTGCGACCCGCGACGTCGGGGCTGCCGAACACCACCTCGAGGCAGGCGCGAATGCCCTGGAACACACCAAATGCGGTGGAGGGACCGGGGTCGCCGCTGCCACCGATGTACCTGGACACGCCCGTCACCCACTCCGTCTCCTGCCGGACGGTGTTCATGTCGTGCTCGCTCGTGTTCATGTCTTCAGCCGTGATGTAGCGGCCTCCGAGCGACTCGACGTGACGGCCAAAGGCCCGCATCATGGCGTCGGTCTTCAGAGAGGGATCGCCAATGATCACCGCCTTACCACCGCCGAGATCGAGACCGGCCACCGCCGCCTTGTAGGTCATGCCACGCGAGAGTCGAAGCACATCCTTGAGAGCAGCACTCTCGTCGACGTAATCGTAGAAGCGGCACCCTCCCAGGCCCGGACCGAGCGTCGTGTCGTGGATCGCGATGATCGCGCGCAGGCCGAGTTCCTTGTTGTGGCAGTAGACCACCTGCTCGTGGTCGAGCTCATGCATCCAAGCGAAGGGTTCCATCGACGTCTCCGATGCCCCACAGGGCTCAGGTTCGGGAAGAGCCCCCCGTATCCGATGAACGCAAATTCATTGCGTCTTGACGCCGTCTTGATTCCTTCTCGCTAGTCGGAATCGAGCGGAGACAGCTGGCCGACCAAACCCGCCCGAAGCCAGGCCTCCGGCGCCCCGTCGCAGCGTGCCTCGACCGAGCAGTACCTGCAGGCGTCCTCCTTGGCGAAGCGCACGACACGGGGAAAGAACAGGAGCGCATCGCCACACTGGTGCTCCGCGTCCACGTACCAGCGATTCTGACTACGCCAGATGCGAGAGGCTCCGCCCAACCGGCAGGCTGGCAGCCCCTTCACCCCAGCCGCAATGCCGTGTTCATCCAGCTGAGCGAGGATCTTCGGAACCGCCTCCGCAGCGCGATGAGCCGGCGGTGGCGCATCCGCCGGAGGGAACGGCCAGGTGAGCACCACCCGCTCCGGACGAGCTCGAATCAGGGCAGCGGCTACCGCTGAGGTCCGCTCGATCACCTCGTCGACGAGCGGAACGACCGCAGTCACCCGCAGGTTCGCCGGCTGCCAGGCCGCGAGTTGCTCGGCTTGCTCGCGAGAGCGCACGGTGACCGCCGCATCGTTGATCTGTGCTCCAAGCCCGGACGCGAGACTCGGTGCATCATCTGCTCCCGCGTGCACCGTGATGCGCTGGAGTCCCCAGGTACGTGCCTCCGCGAGCAATTCCACAAGCCCGTCGAGCCGCTCGAGAGCGAGTCCAGAGAGCACCAAGGCGTCGCAGGCCCGACTGCGCGGTCCCGCCATGTCCACGACGAAGTGGCGCAGGTTCGCGCGCAGCTCCTCGACGGACAGACTGCGGGTCGGTATGGGCGCCCCCGCGGACACGCGGTCGGGAAAGCTGCGAGTGACCCGCACCTGAACCACCGTGGGGGTGGCCACTGCTCCGGCCGCCGTGAAGCTCAGCATGCGCGAGCGGCCACCGAGGGGCAGCCGTCGAGCTCCCAGAGCACCATGAAGTCGGCCACCGGAATGACCCGCTCTTCGTCAATGCCATCCCAGGGGTCCGGATCGAGCGCTAGCACTTCGTCGGTGACGCGCTCAATGAGAATCCACGTGGGCTGCACCACCTCGTCATGACGTTCGTAGATGCGCGCAAGCCACGGCGTGTTGTGCTTGAACTGGAACTGTCGCACGCGGCGGACCCGCGCTTCACGGTCTCCGTCACCCAGTTCACCGATCGCGTCAGCGCCGTATTGGCGCTGCGCGAAGGCATAGACGTCGGCGGGCTCGGTGGCAGGGCCAAGCTCTGCGAGCACCGCCTCGACCAGAGCCCGTCCCGTCTCTTCACCTTCCACGGCGGTGATCGCGTTCGCGATAGCGCCAGATGCGGGGTGGCGCCCCCTCCCATGGAGCATGAACATCCACGCCGACAGCACCACACCCAAATTTCCATCCGCTCGAAGCGGCCGCTCGCCCATGCCCCCTCCTTGTTCTCGGCTGATTATACGGATGCCGATGCGCGGACTCCCCCTACTCCTGCTCCTTGCTTGCGGCACAAGTGACCCCGCCCAGCCGGAGGTCCCGGATGTACCGCCGCTTCCGATGGACCAGACCGGCGCGGGTCATACCCAGCGCCTCACGGCCGAGACTGCGACCCTGATCTTGCCAGAGCGCGAAGCGACCAAGGTCGAGACCACGTTCACACTCACGCAGTTCACGCAAGACGCCTATTTCGGGGGATGTTTGACGGCGGACCTGCCGTTCACCCTCAACCGTGCGCAAGAGCGGAATCAGCCCGACGGAATCACGGTGACGGTGGACGGTCGCGAGGTCCCCTACGTGCCGTGGGCGCACCCCGCGACCGAGGGATGGAGGATCAGCCGTGGCGAGCTTCACCTCGTCTCCGAGCGGCCTGAGACGGGCGTGGTCTTGAGCTACCCCAACCTCGCCGGGCGGGCGGATCGCTATGAGCCAGCCGCAGCGGGCCTCGATCCGGTCGCCTTCGTCGACATGACCTACTCGGCTGGAGCCGCCAGTCGACCGGGCCTGCTCTTGCCAGCACCCGCCTCGGCAAGCTGGAACATACAGATCAAGCCAGGCCAACGCTTCGAGGCCGCCGTCGCCATCGCCGAAGCACCAGGCCTGCACGAGGGCTCGGATGGCGTCTGGGCCACGCTGCAGTTTCGCGAAGGCGAGAAGACCACGGTTCTCGATCGAAAGTTCGTCGGCGCTGAAGGTTGGCTGTCGAAGACGATGACCTCGTTCGACCTTCGCGTCGAGGACCCGTTCGAGCCTTGGACGGTGGACCTAAGTTCCGTCGAAGGACGCACCGGATCCCTGGAGATCGTCTCCGAGCCCTACAAGAGTGAGGCGCGCGACTACCTGTTTGTCGCTCACCCAGCCGTGTCCTCGCCGGCGACCGCCCCTCCGCGCCATGTGGTCGTGATCGGCCTCGACACCACCCGACCCGACCACCTCGGAATGTACGGCTACGACCGAGACACGAGCCCGGAGCTCGACGCCTGGGCCCTCGGTGGCGCGGTCTTCGATAGCGCCTGGGCCCCCGCTCCCCGCACGCGTCCGTCTTTTCGCAGCGCCACGACAGGCCGCTACCCCCTGATGGCCGTTGGAGCGACGACCATTGGCCGCGTCTTCCACGACAACGGATTTGCCACGGCCGGAATCGTCGCGAACGTCCATCTCAATCCGAGGTTCTCGTTCAACGACGGCTTTGATGTCTGGCGCCTCGATCCGAAGTCCACCGTCGACACGCAGGTCGATCTCGCCTTGGAGTGGCTCAAGGCGCATCGGCACCGCGACACCTACCTCTTCCTGCACGTCATCGACCCGCACCTGTTCTACAAGCCGCCGGCCCCCTACTCGACCAAGTTCGTCGACAACCCCGACCCGAACATGCCGCCCGAGTTCAACCGGTGGTCGACATTGCGCATGGACCGAGAGGGCGCGCTCACCGATCAGCGCAAGGCCCACATGGTCGGTCTCTACGACGGCGAGATCGCGTACACATCAGCTGAGCTTGGACGCTTTCTCGCCGGACTTGACGCGCTCGGCGGACAGAGCCTTGTGGTGATGCACAGCGACCATGGCGAAGAGTTCTGGGAGCATGGCGGCTTTGAGCACAACCACACGCTCTACGACGAAGTCACCAAGGCGATGTTGGTGGTTCGCCCACCGGGCGGTCTTGCGGAGCCGGTACGGGCGAACGTACCTGCCACGCTCGCGGACATCGCGCCGACGCTCTACGACTACGTCGGCTTCGAGAACACCCCTGAGACGGATGGGATCAGCCTCCGCCCGTTCATCGAAGGCGCCGACGCCGACGCTCACGCCGACCGGGCAATCGGCCTCGCCCACCTGATGTACGACCGCGAGCAGTGGGGCGTGGTCTACAAGGGCCACAAGTACATCATCACGACGGCCACGGGCGAAGAGTGGCTCTTCGACCTCGAAGCGGATCCGGGCGAAAGCCAGAACCTCGCCTCCGACACCGACCTCGAGCCCTATCGGCAGGCGCTGTCTAGCGCGCACCTCGGGATGGAGGTCGGCCCCGGGCTCCGTCTGGATTTCTCGCTCACAGAGGCCATCTCAGTCCGGCTACCCGCCCCCGCCGTCGCATTCGGCATCATCGACCCCGAAGCCCAGCGCGAGGGGCGCGCCAACGAGGCCTGGGGCGAGACCCCACAGAAGACCGCCGCCGAGGTTGGAACGCTCACCCTCTCCGACGACGGCCTGACGATCACCGTCACACCAGACCAAGGCCGCGGCATTGGCTGGGTTCGCTTCGACGACCCGCATACGACGGCGGACGTGCGCACGCTTCGCGACGGCAAGCCCACCCGGCTGTTCCGGCGTCGCGGCGTCGCCACCTGGGAGGCCAAGGGCGAGCACCTCGTCATCACGGCGGGCACGGTGTTTCAGACGCCGGCGACCGAAGCGAGCCGCATCGCCGAGCTCGGGGACGCCGACACGGAAGAGGTCGAGTTGCTCCACGCGCTCGGCTACATGGGCGGAGCGAGCGGCACTAAGCCAGAGCCCAAGCCGAAGCGTCGGCGCCTCGGTGAGAAGGCCAAGGACTAGGCGAGCGGGTTTGGCGCGTTCGCTTCGATGTACTCGACGATCTTGCCGATGGGCGTGCCCGGCGAGAACACCATCGACACGCCAGCTGCGAGCAACGGATCCACGTCTGCATCGGGGATGATGCCACCGGCTACGACGAGCACATCGTCGAGGCCCGCCTCGCGCAGCCCCTTTACGATCTCGGGAAGCAGCCGATTGTGGGCTCCGGAGAGAATCGACAAGCCAACGACCTGCACGTCCTCATCCACTGCGGTGCGCACGATCTGGGACGGCTTCTTGTGAAGGCCGGTGTAGATCACTTCCATGCCTGCATCGCGCAGGCCACGGGCGACCACCTTGGCGCCGCGGTCATGACCGTCGAGGCCAGGCTTGGCGACGAGAACGCGTAGGTGACGACCGCTCATCGCAGGCTGTCCTTGGCGATGACGAGACGCTGAATCTCGGAGGTGCCTTCGTACAAGGTCGTGATGCGTGCATCGCGGTACAGGCGCTCGACTTCGTACTCGGTGCTGAAGCCGTAGCCGCCGTGAATCTGCACGGCCTCGTAGGCACAGAAGTTTGCGACCTCACTCGCCATCAGCTTGGCCATCGAGGCCTCGGCCGAGACGCGCATGCCCGCATCCTTCATCTTCGCGGCACGCCAGGTCAGCAGACGAGCGGCCTCGATCTTGGTGCGCATGTCGGCGATCTTCCATTGAATCGCCTGGAGGTTGGCGATCGGCTTGCCGAAGGCGACACGCTCCTTCGCGTACGCAATGCTGAGGTCCAAGCAGCGCTGCGCGATGCCCAAGGACTGCGCTGCGATGCCGATGCGTCCGCCGTCGAGGGTGGCCATCGCGACCTTGAAGCCCTCGCGCTCGCCAATCAGGCGGTTCTCGGCGGGGACTCGAAGTCCCTCGAAGACGAGCTCTGCCGTCGCCGAGCAGCGAATGCCCATCTTGTCTTCGACCTTGCTCACCGAGAAGCCGGGGTTGTCGGTCTCGACGATGAACGCGCAGACGCCCTTGTGTCGCGACGCGACGTCGAGGTTGGCGTAGGTCACACAGACATCGGCCTGCGGTCCGTTGGTGATCCACATCTTGGTGCCGTCGAGGACGTACTCCTCGCCATCGGCGTAGCAGCGCGTCTTCTGTGCACCCGCATCGGAGCCCGTCATTGGCTCGGTGAGCGCGTAGCAGCCGATCTTCTCTCCCGAGGCCATGCCCGGAAGGTACTTGTGCTTCTGTTCCTCGCTGCCAAACATCAGGATCGGGGCGATGGCGAGACTGTTCTGCACGCTCATGACAACGCCGACGCCGGCATCGGCGTAGCAGATCTCCTCGAGCGCGAGCACGTAGGAGAAGACGTCGAGGTCGGTGCCGCCGTACTCGGCAGGCACGAACATGCCGAGGAAACCCATCTCGCCAAGCTGGGCGATGATCTCCTTCGGAAACTCGTGGCTGCGGTCGCGCTCAGTGGCTCCGGGAAGGATCTGCTCGCGGGCGAACTCGCGAGCGAGGTCGCGGATCTCCGCTTGGTCTTCAGTAAGCTCGAACACGTGGTCCTCCGTGGCTTAGGCGCCAGTAAACTCGGCAGCGCGCTTCTCGAGAAACGCGGTCATGCCCTCGGACTGGTCCGAGGTGGCGAAGCAGAGGGCGAAGAGATTGCGCTCTGCGGCGAGGCCGGTGCTTAGGTCCGCATCGGCGTTTTCGTGGATGGCGCGCTTGGCGTAGCTCACAGCGACGGGGCCCTTGGCCGCGATCGTGCGTGCGATGGCGAGCGCCTCTTCGACGACGTCACCTTCGACCCTGCGAGCGGCGAGGCCCATCGAGACGGCCTCTTCGGCACCGACGAACCGGCCGGTGAGGCAGAGGTCGAGTGCCTTGGTGGCACCAACCCGACGCGCCAGGCGCTGGGTCCCACCAAAGCCAGGAATCACACCGAGGTTGACCTCTGGCTGCCCGAACTTCGCGCGGGCACCCGCGATGACGATGTCGCAGCTCATTGCGAGCTCACAACCACCGCCCAGAGCGAAGCCGTTAACGGCCGCAATCACCGGCACTCCCAAGCGCTCGAAGCGCTCGCCCATCGCCTGCCCCTTGGCGGCAAACGCGCCGGCCTCAGCGGGCGTCAGCGACTGCATGGCCGCGATGTCGGCACCCGCGACGAAGGCCTTGCCCTCACCCGTGAGCACGATGGCGCGCAGGTCAGCGTCGGCATCTGCTGCAATCGCGGCCTCGGTGAGCGCGTCGATCACCGCAGCATTCAGCGCGTTGAGCGCCTTGGGCCGCGTAATGGTCCAGATCTCGATCGGTCCCTGCCGCTCGATGCGAAGAACGTCGCTCATCACTTGCCTCCGTAGTTGTAGAAGCCGCGTCCCGCCTTGCGCCCGAGCCAGCCGGCCTCGACGTACTTGGTGAGCAGCGGGCAGGCCCGGTACTTGGAATCGCCGCCCATGCCCTCGTGCAAGACCTGCATGATGGCGAGGCAGGTATCGAGCCCAATGAAGTCAGCCAGCGTCAGCGGTCCCATCGGGACGTTGGTGCCGAGCTTCATGGCCGTGTCGATGTCCTCGACCGACGCGATGCCCTCGTACAGAGCGAAGACCGCCTCGTTGATGTACGGCATCAGCACACGGTTCACGATGAAGCCGGGCATGTCCTTGGAGGCAAGCACGGTGGTCTTGCCCATACGCTCTGCGGCGGCGTTCACGGCCTGGTAGGTCTCATCCGACGTCGCGAGCCCGCGGATGATCTCGACGAGCTTCATGACCGGCACCGGATTCATGAAGTGCATGCCGATGACGCTCTCGGGCCGGTCCGTGTGGGCCGCAATCGCCGTGATCGAGATCGAGGACGTGTTCGAAGCGAGAATGGCACCGGGCGCGGCCGTCTTTGCGAGACCCTCGAAGATGCGAAACTTCAGGTCGACGTTCTCAGTCGCAGCCTCGACGATCAGCTGGCAGTCGGCCAGAGGCGCGTTGTCCGCAGAGAAGTGTAGGCGTGCCAGGGCCTCATCGGCGGCAGCGGATGTGATCCGCTCCTTCTTGACCTGACGAGCCAGGTTGCCCTCGATCGTCTTGCGGGCACGCTCGAGCTGCTCGGCAGAGATGTCCTGGAGGGTGACGTCGAAGCCGGTGAGGGCGGCCACGTGGGCGATTCCGTTGCCCATCTGACCCGCGCCGACCACGCCGAAGCGCTGGATGTCCATGCTGTCTCCCATTCATGAAGGGGGGCGCCGCCGTAACCCGCACCGTGAAGGATCGCGACGACAGCGACACACCAGATGCGAACCGAGCGCCCCCGCGATAGGCGGCACCGCTTGTTCCCGGAGTCCGCTTGCGCCTCACCCTGCCCGTCCTACTGCTTCTATCCGGCTGTCTGCTCGACTCCGGCCTCGGCCCCGAGGTCGGCGAATGCGCTGAGTACCCGGACGGAGCGTACACCTACGGCGAAATTGGGATCGGCACCTGCATGGCCGGACCCACGGACATTCGCTTCATCGAGCGCGACGGACAGACCTTCTTGGCGGTCGCGAACAGTGACCCGTACCAGACCTTCATGGGTGGCAGCGTACTGCTGCTCGACTGGGACTCGCTCGACCTTAGTGCCACCCGGAACCCGACAAGCACGCTCACCGCATCTGCAGCGGACACGGTTCCGTTCCTCGGTCAGATTGCCGTGGCGGATGACACCTTGCTCATCCCGAGCCGCTATTCCGAGGATTCCCGCACCGTCACCACGCTCGATTCCGTCGTGACCGTCGACATCTCGGACCTCTCCGCCCCCACCGTTGGGGACTCGATCGAAGTGCAGCAAGACCCCTATCCGGTCGCATTCGACCCTGAGTCAGGCCTCGCCTACGTGGTCAACGTCACCGGCCAGAGCGTCAGCGTGGTCGACACCGAGACCCTTGAGACCCTCGAGATCTCCGAAGGCGCTTCTGTAGGACCCGCCCGGTTCTCCGACTTGGACGACTCGGGCTCACGGGCCGAGATCGGTCTCGCGAGCGTGCTCACCGCATCCGCGGTTCCCGCCGAGACGTTCACGCTCACCTGGATCGACGTGGCGATGCGCAGCTGGCTGCCCAGTGAGGGCGGTGTGGAGCTGTGGCGCGGCAACGGCACCGACTGGCTGATGTCCAACTTCGGGCTGTTGCTCGACCCCGCGGAATTCGACAACATCGAGGCCATCGACGATCCGGTCTTCGCCTCGGTCGACGGCCTGCCGTCCTTGTTCTTTGCGGACGGAGGTGACCTGTTCGCGGTGGTGTCGAGCTACGGCGAAACCGACCTCTCGCTCCACAACCTCGAGCTGGTGCTCGACAGCGGCGCGCCCGGCTCGTTCGACGCCAACCTGTCGGCCCCGGCTCTCCTGACCTTCCGCGACCAAGGCCAGCTCTGGTACGACGCGCGGGTGGACGATGGCGAGCCCGCAGTGCTCGCCCGAGCCCTCGTCAACAACCTCGGCGCGTGGGAGCGTGGAGACGCGCTCATCGAGGCCCCAGAAGGCTTCGAGAGCATCGAGGACCCCGCTGTTTGGCCCGATGGACAGACCAACAGTCTTCGCGTTTTCGCCTCGCTCTACGATGGGACGCAGTGGTCGATCGGCTTGACCGAGTCGACGGACGGAGACACGTTCACTCCCGTCGAAGAGGTGCTTCGCCTCGACGGCCTCGACATCGCGGCCCCGACCATCTCGTGGGCGAATGGCCGCTATCTCATGGTCGCGAGCCAATCGGACGGCACTGCCTGGTCTTTCGTGACCAGCTGGTCCCACGACGGCAGGCACTGGGACGACCCCGTCGTCTTCGCCGAGTCGACCGATCTCTATGACGGCCTTCGTCCCCCGCGGGCTGCCGCCACCACCGACGTGCACGGATTCTGGCGCGTCGAGGGCGATGACTTTGGCTTCCTCGAGAACCCGGCCACGTCCGCGGCCACTTGGGTCTCGGCCGGCGCCGGATTCTCGGTGCGGCCCGCCAGTGGACACGAAGTAGGCCTCGCGACCGCGCGGAGCCTCTCGAGCCTGGGCATCGAACCGGCAAGCCTCGCAACCGTCAACGGCGAAGACGTGCTCTACGCACTCGCCACCGACGGCGGCGGCCGTACCCGCCTGGTCGCGCTGCAGCGCACGGCCACGAGCTGGGGCCTGCTCGCCGACGACATCCTCAGCGTCGATGGCAGTGTCGATGGCGCCGTCGTCGTCGACGACGGAGACGGGTTCAGCCTCTACTTCGGCCAGCGGGACGCGGACGGCGTCACCCGCATGCGCCGCGCACGGTCGACGGACGGCCTCAGCTTCGAGGTCGAAGCCGGCAACCTGACCAACGACGACCTGGAATGGGACGGTCTCAGCCAGATCCCCCACTCCGCCGAGGTGCTCGACGGCGTCACCCGCCTGTGGTTCGCCGGTTCCGCGGGCGGTCAGTTCCGCATCGGCGCACTGCGCATCGAGGGCGACCAAGTCACTCGCGAGCTCGGAACCTCCCGAGACTGGCTGTTCGGGAGTGGCCTACCTGGTGAGTTCGACGACTCCGGCGTGAATGACCCGCTTGTGTTCATGGTCGGCGAGACCACCCACATGCTCTACACCGGCAGCGATGGCACAACGAGCCGTATCGGACACGCCACGCTTGTCGATGGCGAGTGGACCCGCGAGGTCGACCCCTCCACAGAGCGTGTCGTTCCCGCAATGCTGCCCGTGGCCCGCACATTCTCCGCGGACTCCGTCTCCAGCCCCGTCATGATCTCGACGAGCGGCGACGAGGTCGAGATTGCCTATGCAGGCTCCGACGGCGTCTCACCCCGCATCGGCCTGGCTAGCGGCACTCCGGACCACCTGTTCGGCGCCCACCGCTTCCCGACCAGCGGCGACACCCTCGAATTCACGACGACACGCGGCGGTCCCGGCCAGGACTTCATCGAGCTCGCGCAGTCGACCGACAGCTTCACTACGACCGGCGCCGGCGCCACCAACGCCCGCATCGACGCCGAGCGTGGCTTCCTCTACGTTCCGACGAACCAGAACCCCCACCTCGTCGTGATCGACATTCGCGACGACAGCGGCGCGGGCGTCGTCGATAGCAACGTGCACGACATGGAGGGCATCCTCCGCTACACGTCGACCTCGGGTGCACGGGGCTTCCGCGACGCCGTTCCGCGTCCCGGTACCGACCTGCTCTACGCCACCGCGACCGAGCCCGACGGGGTGCTGGTCTTCGACCTATCCGATGTCGCCGACGACAGCGAAAAACAGGCTTACGACCTATCCTTGCGCTGGTCCTTCCCGCTTGGGCGGGCGCCCCAGAGCTCGCCAAACCGCCCCTCCCAAGATGAGGACGAGGGCTCCGAGACCTTCTCGAACGTCACAGGCGCGGGCATGGCCATGAGCCCAGACGGCAACACGCTCCTCGTCACTCACGCTCGCGGCAATCGGGTTCACGTCTTCGACCTGAACCTCGGTGCCTATGGCGGTGAGATTCGCTCCATCGAAGGCGTCGGCGAGTACCCACACGTCGTGCGCATCAGTCCAGATGGCATGCACGCCGTCGTCGCCAACTACGTTGGCGAAATCGAAGAGAGCGGAGTCGAAGCGACCCTTTCGGTCATCGACCTCGACCCCACCAGCCCGACCTGGCTTCAGGTTGTGACCCGGATCACGAACCGATGATGCGCCTCGCTCCCCTCGTCGTCCTCGCCCTCGTCGGCTGCAAAGAGACCCAGCGCACGCCTGGAGCCTTTGACACGCCCTCAGCCCTGGCGATTCTCGAGCCCGCCACCGGTGGCCCCTTCAATCAACCGATCGGCTACGCCGCCAACACCGACGGTGGGCGTATCGCCGTGCTCGCCCTGACGAGCGGAACGTTCCTCTCCGACGACTCCAGCTCGCCGCTTGCTCGCGCAGACCGCCTGGCTACCGGAGAAGGCCGCCGGATCAACGAAATCGCCGTCTACGCGCCGGAGGCTGGGCACGTTGACCTGTTTGCGGCCGACAAGGCCTACGGGCATCTGCTCCAGATCCCGCACGTTGTGGACGTCACCACCGAGGGCGAGCCCATCGAGCTCCAGGCGGTCGCCACCACGCCGGTGTACAGCAACGACAGCTTGAGTCTCACCGATCTGGTGGTCAACCAAGGCGCAGCGTCCACGGAAGACTGGACCATCACCTACGACGGCAGCACGTGGTGGATGAGCGGCACCCGCAGCGGCCGCCTGACGGTGCCCGTGACGCCGGGCGAGCCCTACACCTGGGACAAGGTCACCGACATCGAAGGCGCGCGACTGAAGCCCCCCGTAAGCTTCACGCTGAATGGTTCTGGCGAAGCCGGGGACGTCATCGCGTTCTCGACCAGCAATGGCATCGTCGAACACGATGTCGCAGGCACCCCCCTGCACATCGCGATGTCTCCGGACCAGAGCACACTCGCCGCCGTGGTCTCGGCCAACGGAGCCAGCCGCCTGCTGCTCATGGACCCCACCGCCATCGACACCTCGACGCCCACGACGCTCGGCGCGGGCGCGTCCCCCGGGCGAATGGCCTGGAGTGCTGACGGCGCCCTGTTCGCCGCGGACAACCTTCGCCCCGCCTTCTGGGAAGTCCGCGACGGTGTGGTCACCGAGCACGTCTTGCCGTGGCCCACACTCGACGTCGCTCCGCTCCAGAGCACCACCGGAGCCAACCTCGCCTACATCGTCCCCGTCTCGGCGGACGCGGTGTGGCTCTACGACCTCGACGCGAACGAGCTCCGAGACGTGAACCCCTGGGTCGACGGCGCTCAGGGCATGCCGACTCAGACCCAGGTTCGCGGCATCGGAAGCATCGACACGCCCTTTGAGTGGCCCGAAGAGGACAATGGCGGCGCCCCGCTGTACGGAAAGGCCGTCGCAGTCAGCCTGTCGAGCGGATTCGTCCAGTTCATCGAAGAGGACAGCGGCTGCTTCGTCCGTGACGTCCGCGGCCCGAGGACGGAAGTCCGCAGCCAGATCACCGGTGGCGACATCAGCACCAACTTCAGCGGCGTCGATGGTGCCGCGAGCCTTCAGGGCAACGGCACCAACCAGCGCGCCATTCAGGTCAACGCCTGTGGCGGCTCGGCTTGGACCGAGTCCTGGCGCGTTCGCTACGACCAAACCGTGCAGGCTTGGCTGGTCGACGGCTCGCTCTCCGGCGACCAGCAGAACCTCGCCTACGAGGACGTTCGCTACATCTCCGACAACGGCGCGGTCTCGTTCCTGATTCGCTCGGGTGCGACGCCATCCGTCGACGGTTGGTCCTTCGAGTTTGAAGTCGAGTCTGGCCTGCTGCGCGCCGATGGCGACAACGACCTCGACAACAACGTCGACGTGCCCCTCGACCTACCGGGCGACCCGATTGGCTTTGCCACGCCCGTCCCTGATGAGCTGGCGATGGGCTGGGAGTTCGGGGACCCGATCCCGTTCGTCCTCGTCGCCGCCGAGGCCGCTGACCTGGTGGGTCGCATCGATGTGCGAGATGGGACCGTCACACCCTGGTGGTAGCTGAAGCCGGCGATTAGCCGGCGATATCGCGACCCTTAAGAAACTGCATAAGCTTCCACGCGTGGGGCTCTGCCACCGCGTCTCCCCAGGTCGAGCCGCCGCCTTCGAGCAAGGCGAAGTCACTCGTCTTCATGATGACATGACGGCCACTTAGCCAGGCGACCATGGACTCCCACCCGGGGTTGTGGCCGACCAGCAAGACAGTCTCGAGCGCAGCGTCGACGGTGGGAAGCTCACGGCGCACGTCATCAACCCCCGCATGGTAGAGGTGCCGCGTGAACTGGGCCGGAGGTGGCGCGACAGAGAGCCCCTCCAGCACACCCTGGACGGTCATCCTCGTCCGTAAGCTGTCGCTCGAGAGGATGAGGTCTGGGACCCAGCCTAGCCCCTCGAGCGTCTCGCCGACATGAGGAGCTGTCCGCCGTCCCCGCTTGTTGAGTGGGCGTGCGTGATCGCTCGTGGCACCGCTGGCCCAGTCGCTCTTCGCATGGCGGAGGATGATGAGTCTGCGCTTCATCCGACGAGCATCCCACGGAATGGGCCGGCGTTGCGCACCAGAAGCGAATCGGTCAGGCCGTCGAGAAGGTCCTTCAGACCCTGTGCGTAGGCCTCTTCATCACCGGCGGGAGCAATGGACATGCCGAGAAGCACGAGCCGGGCCCCAATGGACTGGCGGCGAATCACATCCACTGCAGACTCGCCTTCGGGGCGCACAATCACATCGACCTGCGCCTGAATGCGGATCTCCGGAAGCATCTGCTCGAACTCGGACCGACGCTTGTCGGCGGCCTCGGCGTCCTCGACCACTGACTTCAGCACCAGAGGCGCATTGTGGAACTGCGGATCGAGCGTGAGCAAGTGGGCGAGCAACAGCATCAAGTCGCCGTTGCTCTCCTTGCCCTTCCACCAGATCACCAGTGGGCCGTCCTTCCGAGGGGCACGGTCACCCGGCCGGAAGATCATCGATGACTTCGCGAGGCCCGCGAGCTTGCGAACCACGCTGAGCTGCCGGCCAATGCGCGCCAAGCTCTCTTCCTTGGGCCAGCCAAGCATCGTCGTGTTGGAGGACAGACCAGCAAAGCCATGCGCCTGAGCCACCGTGATGATTCCAGGGGCTAGCTGTGGGACCGCCGCGACCTCGGCAAAGGCAAGCAGGCCCTCGCGCTCGAGAATCGCCTCGTTGCGCTGGAGAAGCACATCCGTGTCGACATGCTCATCGATGTCTCCGAGACGAAGCGTGGTCACGGTGACGATGCCTCGTTCCTGCGAAAAGGCGCTCGCGAGCCGAACCATGTGAAGGTCCCGGGCGACGTCCTTGGCGAAGACCAGCAAGTGGGGCCGCCAGTTGCGAGGATCGTGAGCGGCATCGCGGAGGCGGAGCAGGGTGAACCGAGCCGCAAACTGCCAGAAACCGCTGCGCACATCGCCCCATGTGGCCTCGAGAGAGCGGCGAGACAGCCACCAGAAGATCAGGATCTCGACGACCAGAGCGACGACGCAGGCCATCGGGTTGATCGCGAACATGGCGATCAAGCAGCCGAGCGCACCAATCGTGCTGACCCACCACGGCACCCTGAGCGCCGGTCGGAAGGATGGGTCCCCCACCAGCCCCTCGACGGCGGCGACGGCGTTCAGCGCGCCGTAGGTCGTGAGGAAGAACACGGTCACCCACTCGGCGACGGCGTTGAGATCGCCGAGCAGAACCGCGATGAACGCGATGACCGCGGAGAGGTAGAGCGCGGGGAGTGGTTCGCCCGTCTTCGGGTCGTTCTCGGCGAGAAAGCGCGGAGCCAGATTGTCGTTTGCAAGGGCCTGAAGGGTTCGAGGCGCGCCAAGAATGCTACCGAAGGCCGAGGAGAGCACCGCTCCCCAGAGTCCGAGCATGACGAACAGCGGCACCGCCGAGATCTCGGTCCAGACGAGCTTGTTCGCCACAAGCAATTCAGGGGCCGCCCCAAAGGCGAGGAAGAACGGAACGACAAGGTAGACGACTGATCCCACCGCGACAGCGAGAAGCGTGCCCCGTGGAATCGACTTCCCAGGGTCCTCGAGGTCGCCGGACAGCGACACACCCGCGAGCACACCGGTCACCGCGGGGAAGAAGACCGCGAAGACGCTCCAGAAGCCTCCGTCCTCCCATGTGGCGGTAGGAAGCGGACGAGACCCCCACTCCACGCCCGCGGCAAGCGAGATGAGTGCCAGCACGATCAAGCCCATGATCGGCAGCTGGAGCTTCAGTGCGAGTTCCGTGGACCGAGCGGCAACCGCGGATACGCCGACGACAATGACGGCAGCGAAAGGCGCAATCGGTACGCCAGCCCAGAAGATCTCGATCGACTCTGCGAGACCGTACGCGTACAGCGTAAGCGACAAAGTCTGCGAGAGGTAGAGCGGGATGCCAATGGCGCCGCCCGTCTCGAGGCCGAGAGAGCGCGAGATCAGGTAGTAAGCTCCGCCGCCTCCCACCTGCATGCTCGTCGCGAGCGAGCTCATCGACAGCGCGGTGATCAACGTGATCAGGTTCGCGATCACGACGATGGTCAGGGTGCCGTAGATGCCCGCATTTCCAACGACCCAGCCGAGTCGGAGGAACATGATCACACCCAAGATGGTCAACATCGTGGGGGTGAAGACACCAATGAAGGTGCCGAGCTTGAGGGGGGCTGGACTAGCTTCTGTACTCATGCGGTCAGCCCCGTAACCCGCCGTTGTTTCGGGGGGTCGCCAACTCTACTCGACGGTGGCGCGACGCCAAACGCCCTGCTCGGCGCGTAGGTCGACGGTCGGCCAGTATTCGAGATCGAGGCGAAGTGTCACGACGCGCATGCTCCCATCGAGCAACACGGTCGTGAGGCGCACTGACTCGCGGTCGGAGAGGCCCCCAACCGCCTGTAGGAAGGCGTCGAGGTCCGGGGTGGCCTCGCCATCCACATGCGTGATTCGCCGTGTCGGGCGCATGCCGTAGCGTGAGCCCGGTGTGCCGTACCAGAGCCAGGCGATGTAGACCCCCTCCGGCGTGATGCCCTGCTGTGCCGAGACATCGTGGTGCGGTGCGTGGAGCACCATGCCCGCCCAGGAGATGATGCGCTCGACGCCATCTGTGTCGAGCGCTTGAGGGGTGAAGCTGAGCTCCATCTCGCCACCATCCCGGTACACCAACGCCTTGAGTTCCTGACCACAGAGCGACCCGAGCGCCTCGATGTCCTCGAAGCGACTGATCGGCTCGGCCTGCTCGACGCCGAGGCCAACGAGCAGGTCTCCCTCAGTGAGCACGTCAATCGCCGGCGCAAGCCCGTCGACTCGCTTCACCTCGAGCACGCGACGCCACCGGGGATCGAGCGCGACCAGTACCTTGGCCCTGAAGTCGGCCAGACCTCGCTCTCTCGCTTCTGCGAGAGGCACTGCGCCCAACTCAACCCCCAGACCGCAGCGCTCTGCCTCCACGCCGCGAACCTGAGCAGGTAAGAAGGTCGTGGGCAGGCCGCGGAATCCGCGCTCGCCGTCCGACGGATCAAGGAAGCTGGCCCACAGAGCTAGGGCACGGCCCTTCTTGTCGACAAGCACACCGCCAAGGCTCGGCACCGTGCTCACGAGATCGGTTCCCACGGCGTTGATGTCGCGGAAGCGCGGCGTTCCGCTGGCGGCGAGAGCGATGGGCTGAACACGCTCGACGGTGGTCTGGCTGCTCACGACCTGGTGATGCCGGTCGAGACCCACCTGCCAGAGCTTGCTTCCCGCATCGAGGGTCCGCTCGATGAACTCGACCTCACCCACGGGCGTGTCGCCAAGCTTCGCAGGGTCGTACTGAACCACCGCGGTGTTGTGGATCGGGTCGAGGTAGATGAGACGCCCTGGCACGCGAAGCGACGCGGCGAAGGTGAGCGTGATGTCTCCCAGCGCCACCGGAACCGTGTCTCGGTCGACGAGCACCAGCCCACGCTCGGCATCGAAGACGGTGCCGACCCCTTGGTAGTTGAAGTTTCGGACCCCAGCAGTGGAGTACGGAACGTCAAAGTCGACCATGACCAGAGCATCGGCGATACGGGCTGAGACCTTGTCGGGAGCGGGAGGAGGAAGAACCTCACGCGCGGCCTCGCGAGGCGGTTCCGGTGCGGCCGCCGCCGCCTGACAGGGCCAGGATCCGTCGCTGTCATCGCGCACGCAACGGCGCATCGGGTACCAGGTGCGGTCCATCGTGACGACGTCGATTCGATCGTGCCGTCGATCGCTGATGGAGTGGCTCCGGACCTGAAAGCGCTGGCCGTCCGCCTTGGTCTCGAGCTCGGCCTGAAGCGCATCGAGGTTGGTCGTCGAGACGCCATCGATCGCGGTGATCACCACGCTACCGCCAACGCCGCCGCGGGACCACATATAGCCAGGCACGGCCACGTAGACGCCATCCAGTGGATGCGCATGGGTCCGAGCCTGGTGGTAGCTCAAGTCGTGGAGAACCCCCCGTCCGACCTCGAGGAAGTTCGAGGGCGTGACCGCGTGAAGATCCTGCACATCCAATGAGATGCGTTGGGTCTCACCTCCACGCTCGATCTGCAGCTCGACCTTTTCGCCGACCCGCTCATCGAGGCGGGCCTCGAGGGGAACGAAGCTTCCGAGAGGCTCGCCGTCCACTGCGACCACAACGTCTCCGGATTGGAGAACGCCATCCGCCGGTCCATTCGGCAACACCCGCTCCACCACCAGGGCCCCCGTGCCGTCCGGGAAGGACTCACGCAGCCCAGCTTCGGTGGAGTCCGAGAGTCCGAGCCGCCGGCACTCGTCGTACGGCCGGTAGATCAGGGTCGTCAGGAGCGTTCCGCGGGCAACGGGCTCGTCCTCGCGAATCAGGTCGAGTGCCCGAACGACGCGATCGAGCGGCAAGTAGAAGCTCGAAGCCGCCTCTCGCGAACCGCCGGCATTCAGGCCGACCACTAGCCCCTGCTGGTCCACCACAGGAGAGCCCGAAGAGCCCCCTGATGTGCCTGTGGCAGCCTGTAGATAGAAGGTATTGAAGTCGTTGTACGTCTCGCGGCCGTAGCGCGGAGCCGCGCGGTCAAGGCGGGCGAGAGTGCTGTCGAGAATCGAGATCTTCTCGCCGGCGTCATTTCCGATCACCCGAATCGACATGCCGACCCGGGCCCGCTCGGGAGCGAGCTCGAGCTCGGGAAGCTCCATGAACTTCACCGCCCCCGGGTCGTAGCGATAGAAGCCGAAGTCGTGGACAGGGTCGCGGTAGATCGGCTCGAGGTCCAGCTCTTCATTGTTGAGCAAGACTGCCTCTGCGAGCACCGGGCCTGCGTGAACCATGTGACGGTTTGTGAGGATGATCCCGCGCTCTGCGTCGACAACAAAGCCGGTACCGACGCTGTTGCCCGCATTCTCGGTATCGAAGTCGCGGGTTGCCGTGACCCTCAACGAGACGACGCCTGGAACGACCCGGTCCAGAGTCTCCTCCCAACTAGGCATGGTGGGCGCGGCGGCAGCGGTCAGTACGAGAAGAGCAAGCATCCTCGTCGCTAACCCGCTGCCGAAACCGGCGGGGGCGTTGCTCCAGACGCTTGGTCGAAAATTTTTCTATGCTCAGCCTAGACTCCGGCGCTACACAGTTCGCGGAGGCGAGGATGCGTACCCAATTCCAGGCATTGTGGGCCGGGTTCATCAGAGACGAAGTCGGGGGACCGGCGGTCGAATACAGCCTCGTCGCAGCACTCATTGCGATGACGCTCTTGACCGGCTTGCTGATGATGAACAGCCGCATCGGGTCGACCTACTCCATCATCTCTACGAATCTCGACACGCAGTAGTTCCCGACCGCCCTTAGAACTGAATAGGCTCCCTGGGGTCGCGATAGCGACCGAAATGGGGCATCTTGCGTAAGCTGCGGGGCAACGGGAGCATGATGAGTCAGCGGAATCGAGCCGGGAGACCAGGCTTGCTCACCTCGGTTGTGGCAACTCTCGCCCTCTGCGCGGGAAGTTCGGCCTCTGCGCAGGCCCTCTCCTCCGACGTCGAGTTGATCCATCCCAAGGCATCCCCAGGCGCACTGCCCGGACTCGAGTCGTCCTCGCGCGACGAACCCGGGACATTCCGCGCTCAGACGTCCATGCAATTCGAGGACTCGCCACTGGTCCTGTATGCCGCCGGCGATCGCGAAGAGCTCGGCGCCGTGGTTCACCGCCGTATCACCACGCACCTCGCAATGTCCGGGACCATCGCCAAGCGGTGGCGCATCGGCGGTTCACTTCCCCTTCACGGTCAGTGGGGATCCGAGGTTCCCGACCTCGCGGCAGACGGATTCGGAGTCGGTGACCTTCGGATCGATGGCTCGTTTTGGCTCGGACGCTCCACGATTGGCGACTTCACCGCCCACCTGGGCTTCGCGCTTCCGTTCGGGCGGCGCAACGCATGGATGGGCGACCGCGGGCCTCGCACCGAGGTCGGCGTCGCATATGCCACTGGTGTCCGCCGCACCGAGATTCACGCCGACGTCGCGCTGGATGCGCGGGGTGCATGGCACGAATCCTCGGGCATCTACGACCGCGGCTCGGCCTTGCTGATCAGCGGTGGCGTTCGCGCGCCGATCGTTCGCGACAAGCTCCATGCCTTCGGCGTCCTGTACACGCGCTGGGGCGGCGGCATCTTCGTCGGACGCGGCAACGACTTTGTGCTGTCAGCGCTCGCCGGTGCCAAGTACAAGCCCATCAAGACCCTCGACGTCGACCTCGGCATTGGTCGTGGCGTCACGCCTGGTGTCGGCACCACCGACATTCGCGTGCTCGCCCAGGTCAGCTGGCATCACACCCCGAAGCCGCCCGAGCCCGAGCCCGAGATCGAGATCATCGTCCAACGCGAAGACATCGAAGAGCCACCGCCACCGCCGCCGCCGCCGGAACCCACCGAGCCGCCGCCGGCCGAGATCGTCGGCGAGCAGGTCATCGTTACGGCACCCATCCTGTTCTTCGTGAACACGGCCGACCTGAAGCCCGAGTCGACGGAGGCCATGGAGGCCATCGCCGAGCTCATGGCCGACGACCCGCAGATCGGCCACCTCGTCATCGAAGGACACGCCTCTGCCGAGGGCACCTACGAGTACAACTACGACCTGTCCGCTCGCCGCGCTCGGGCCATCCACGAAGCCCTCATGGAGCAGGGCGTCCACAAGACGCGCATCTCCTACCGGGGCATGGGCGAGGTCGAGCCCATCGTCGAAGGCGAGGACGAGGACGCGCTCGCAGCCAACCGGCGTGTTGAGTTCCACATCATCAACCGCCGCACCCCCGGAGACGGGCAACTCGAGCACGCCGAGAGTTCCCCTCTCCCGTGGTCCGGCGAGGACGTCGATACACCTCGGCCCGAGTGGTCCGAAGAGGTGCTGAAGAAGTACGAGGAAGAGCAGGCCAAGATCCAGAAGGCGCTCGGCCCGGTGATCGAAGACGACACCGACGACCAGTTCGCCTTTGACGACCCCGAGATGTCTGGCCCGATCCGCGTTCAGCTCCCGCCCGAAGCCCGAAAGCCACAGCCTGAGGTCAGCAAGCCGGTCCCCGTCGAGCCCGCTCCCGAGCCTGCGCCGACCCCAGAGCCCGAGACGCCCCCTGCGCCGGAGACGTCAGCGCCCACCGAGCCGACGCCACCGGTAGAGCCCGAGACTCCCGCTCAGTCGGGCCCGGAGCCGGACAGCACAGCCTCCACACCAACGGTCACAAAACCGGCCCCCGAAGATGCCGTTGCCGATGTCGACCCCACTCCGGTCGTCGTCAAGCCGGCTCCGTCCGCGACTTCGGTAGACCCTTACACGTTGAAGGTTTACGCGAAGTTCGTCCCGCCGTTCATGGCCCAAGCCGACTTGCTGCGCGACGCCGGTAAGCTGCCCGGGACGCACTATTCCCTCGCGCTCGACGCGGTGCTCGACGCCGAGGGCCGCCTGGTCAGCGTGAAAGCCGCCAAGACATCCGGCGTGGAAGCGCTGGATGGGGCCGCTATCCGCGCGTTCTTCCAGGCCCAGCCATTCGCAATACCACCGGCATCCCGACTCGAGAATGGCCAGGTGAAGATCCACAACATTCGCTTGGAAGTGGAAGGAAGCGGCGTGGACGACCTCGCCGTTCCCGCGAGTGAGCGCGTCGACGACATGTTGGACCGCGACGGAGGTGGCCAATGATCGCCCTGTTCCTCGCCCTCGTGTCGGTCGCCTTTGGGCAGGCCACCGACTGCACCGAGTCCCTCACCCAGGACTTGAACTGCAACACCATCGACGTGGCCGACGAGAGGCTCGTCGACGTGAACGATCCCGCGTGTGGCGCGAACATCGACCCGAGCACGAACCTCCCCTACGAGAGCGCCGACTACTACTACGACTACTTCTCGTGGGGCTGCCAGTACTTCATGCTGCCCCAGGACCTCGACAACGACGGGTTCAACACCACGGTGCTGCAGTACGTCGACCCCGACGGCAACCTCGACATCCTGGCGATGTTCGACTGCGACAACTGCCCAGAGGACACCAACCCGGACCAGGCCGATGTCGACTGCGATGACGTCGGCGACATCTGTGACAACTGCATCGACGTGCCGAACACCGACCAGGCAAACTCGGACGGCGACACCCTCGGCGACCTCTGCGACAACTGCATGTTCGCCACCAACGAAGACCAAGCCGAGACCGACGGCGACGGCGTTGGCGATGCCTGTGACAACTGCCCTGGCCTGAACAACCCTGCCCAGGACGACGTCGACATCGATGGCGTAGGCGATGCCTGCGATGGGTGTCCGTTCATCTACGACCCCGACCAGGGCGACAACGACGGCGACCTGCGCAACGATGCCTGCGACAACTGCCCGAACGTCGCGAACCCCGACCAAGCTGACATCGACGGCGACGGATTCGGCGACCTCTGCGATACCTGCCCCGAGGTCTTCAACATCGACCAAGAGGCCGACCGCGATGGCGACGGTCATCCCGACGTCTGCGACGTTTGCCCAGACGAGGCGAATCCCGATCAGGAAGACATGGACGATGACGGAGTTGGCGACATCTGCGACGTCTGTCCAGAGACCGCGGATCCGGGCCAGTGGGACTTCGACCAAGACGACATCGGCGATGCCTGCGACCTATGCCTCGACGACCCGCGCGGTGACACCGTCGACACCGATGGCGACCTTGTAGGGGATGCCTGCGACAACTGCCCCGAGGACGAGAACCCCGAGCAGGGCGATGCCGACGGCGATGGCATCGGCGACATCTGCGACTCGGAAGACCGGCTCGAAGGTGGCGGACGCCTCTGTCAGACCGCCGAATCGAATTTCCTGTGGTTCGCGCTCGTCCTACCTGCGCTCGTCAGGCGGCGTAAGTGAACAAAGCAAACGGTCGTGCCACTCTAGTATTTCGAGAGCTCACGGACTCAGATCAGCCATCCGCAAACGTGGACGTTACGTTGTCACGGGGCGCGAGGAGAGGGAACATGATGCGTGCATTGCCGGTGCTAATCGGACTGGGACTACTCGCCGGCTGCCCGCCGTCGGACACCGGTATCGGTCAGATCGTCGACAATCCCCGGGTCACCTCCCTCTTTGAGGTCGAGCCCAACTTGCTCACGTTCGGGCCCCTCGAGCGCGAGACCTCCGAGACGCAGACGTTCACCGTCCGCAACATCGGCGACACCCGCATCGAGGTTCGCACCGTAGGAATCAGCGGAGCGACCGCCTTCAGCCTCATCGACACCGTCGTCCCCATGAGCCTCGAAGTCGAAGAGGAGGCCATCTTCACCGTGCAATACGACGCGGCGAACATGGTCGACCAAGGAACTGTGACCATCACCGTCGACGCTGGCGGCGAGGGTGCAGACACCGTCGAACTCGTCGGTGAGACCGAGATTCCCGTCCTCGAAGTCTCCACCGTGGACCTCGGCAGCACCAAGATGACCTGCCCGGACCTCGAGCAGCCTCTGGTGATTCGCAACGTCGGCTCGGCCATCGCCAACGTCGACCAAATCCTCTTGGCCGCGGCACCCTCCGGCTTCATCACCGACCCGGTCCTGCCGCTGACGATTGCCCCCGGCGCCTTCGTCGAGTTCCCAATCAGCATGGGCACCGACATGGTGGCCGTGACTGATGGCGCCGCCTTCGTGAACGCCGACGACCCCGCCTCCCCTCACGAGGTCGATGTGCTCGGCCAGGTGAGCGTGGGCGACGACCCGGTGATCGACATCTTCAATCAGCCTGAAGAGATCGGCAAGATCGACATCCTGTTCACCATCGACCAGTCGTGCTCCATGGAGCAGGACATTCAGCAGCTGACAGCCTCCATGGGCACGCTGGCCGCTGAGCTCGGCAGCTTCGAAGCCGACTGGCAAGCCGCCATCGTCCCCTTCTTCAACGGTTGCCACTCGGGTGGCTACCTGACGAAGGACACGCCGGACCTTGTGACTGCGTTTCAGGACGCTGCCCTGCACATCGGACAGGCCGGAGCCGACGACACCGAGCGCGGTATCGAGATGGCGAGAGACGCCGTGGTCGACACCTCCGGGTGCAACGCAGGCTTTATCCGCGAAGACTCCAAGCTCGCCGTCATCATGCTCAGCGATGAGCGCGACCAGTCCCGCGCCCCGTGGGAAGACCTCGTGAGCCAGGTCAATGGCGTCGTGCCGGGAACGCAGTTCCACGGCATCGTCGGCGGCCCAGAGCTCGACCTCTGGGACTTCAACGAGCAGGGCATCGACTGTGCCGAGCGCGGCGAGGGCTACATTCAGGCCGTCCAAGCCACCGGCGGCATCCTCCTCGACGTCTGCGAGGACAACTGGGAAGGCCACGCTGAGGCACTCGGCGAGGGCATGGGCGAGCTCGCCTCGGGTCGCGTCTTCCGCGTCTCTCACGAAGCCGTGCCGGACACGGTCGTGGTCTACGTCGATGGCGAAGCCGTCGAGACCGGCTGGACCTACGATGCAGACCGGCGCCTCGTGACCTTCGATGAGCCGCCGGCGGGGGGTTCATCCATTCGAGTGGAGTACACCGACGCAGACGCCTGCTAGGGCTGCAAAACCTCAAGCGCGGAACCGGTCCCTGACTGCTTCCGCGTTTTTTATTGGATCGACATGCCCATTTGCTGAGCCTGCGGTTCAAAGGGAGTGAGACAAAGAAAACTGCTCCGGAGACCGCATGCGCACCTTGTCGCTGATGATTCCCTTCGCCCTGCTCTTGCCCGCCTGCTTCGAAGTGACCGGCAACGCCTCGGGCGACGACGCTCCCGGTGCCGAGCCCACGACCGACGGTGGCGGCGACGACGGAACGGCCGACGGCGAGGACCCCAACACCGCCGGGGACCCGGTGGACGTCAGCGAGGACCTCGACGCCTGCGAGACCGTGTACTGGGACTGCATCGATGGCGGCGGCGACGACGCGACCTGCTACCCGCTCTGGGAAGAGTGTGCGCTTGACGCCTGGAATGACACCGACAATCCGACGACCGGCGACCCGTGGTTCGACTGCGACATGGGCTGGGTCGCCTGTGTGGACGCCGGCGGCTCCGAGGATGAGTGCAACACCTCCTATGACGAGTGCATCGGCGGCATCGACGAGGGCCCCGGCGGCGACGAGTGTGACACGGCCTACGACGAGTGCCTGGATTCCGGACAAGACCCGAACGCTTGCGACGACGCCTGGCTCGAGTGCTCCGGCTGGGGCGAAGACCCGTGCTTCCAAGAATACGACGCGTGCATCGACAGCGGCGAGGAGCCATCTGCCTGTGAAGCCGCTCTGGACGAGTGCTTTGGCGGAGACGGCGGCTTCGGAGAAGACCCGTGCTTCGACGAGTACGACGCCTGCCTCGACTCGGGCGAAGACCCGCAGGTCTGTGACGACCAGCTGATGGAGTGCTGGGGCGAGCCGACCGGCGGAGGCCCCGGAAACGGTGGCGGCAACGGCGGCGGCCCCGGCAATGGCGGCGGCAACGGCGGCGGCCCCGGCAATGGCGGCGGCACCGAGACCAACGCCTGCGACACAGAACTCGACGACTGCCTCGCAGCCGGAACAGACCCCAATGTCTGCTTCGACGACTACGACGCGTGTCTCACCGATCTGTGAGTTTTTTGGAGACCCGGGAGGCGACGGATACTCGCACCTAACCCGCAGCACCCATCGCGAACCCTCGCTTCCCGGGTCCTCCTTTTTCCTCTTTTACCGGTATCCATGAACACTCCCACGCCCGCCCCAGCACGGCAGTCCCTCGATGTGGCTGAACTCTACCGTGTGCACGGCGGCGTGGCTTTTCGTCGCATTCTCCAGTTTTATCCAAGAAACATGGCCGAGGAAGTTCTCCAGGAGGTCTTCGTGCGCGTGCTCAAGAGCCAGAACAGCTTCCGCGGCGACAGCCATCCCGCGACCTGGCTGTACCAGGTGACCACACGCCATTGCCTGAACCGTCGCCGCAATGAGCGTCGACGCGAGGAGCTACTCGCCCACTTCGGTGACCCGAGCTGGATGAACCCCGTCAGCCCAGCCAACCAAGAGACCGTGACCTTTCTCGAGCAGATCTGGCGGGAACTCGACCCAGAGACCCTTGAAATCGCCGTGTACTTCTACCGAGACGGCCTCTCTCACGCCGCCATCGCCGAACAGCTTGGCGTCTCGCGCCGAACCGTCGGCAACCGGCTCACACGCCTCATCGAGCAAGCCCGCGAAGCCGCTGGCCTTGAGAACGCGCCATGAACTTCAGACCCGACCACCACCTCACCGACCTCGCCCTCGAGCTCGAGTTCGCCCAAGCCGCCTCCGCAGAGGTCGCAGCACACCTGGGCACATGCGAGCTTTGCACGGCGCGACTCGCGCACATCTCCGAGCTCCAGGCCGAGTTCGAGACCCTCGACCTCCCCAACTTTGGCCAAACTCCGGAGGTGGCTCCCCTTCCACCTCCCGCGAACCGCCAGCGCTACGGCGTGTGGACTGCCGCGGCACTCCTTCTCGCGACGGCGGCGGCAGTCCTGCTTGTGCAGCCGCCGACCCCGGTCGAGCCCGGATGGCGTTCCAAGGGCTCGGACCTCGAGCTGCACGTGCACATTCACGATGGAACGGAGTCGCGTTTGGCGGGTCCCGACGAGGTGGTGTTCCCCGATGATCGAGTGGGATTCAGCGTGCAGCCACGTCGAGAGGGCTTTCTCATCATCGCCGGAATCGATGCAGCGAACGACCCCTATTTGTGCTTTCCTCAAGACGCTTCAGCCCAGGCTCGCTGGTTCGAGTCGAGTCCTGAGTTCGTGGCTCTGGATGACGCCGTGCAGCTCGATGCAACCCTCGGAACCGAACGACTCGTCGCCTTGCTCTGCGATGAGCCCGTGCACTTCGACGAGGTCGCCGAGGCGCTCGAGGCCGCTGGCGATGAGGTACCCGCACCCTCGTTGCTGGACGGCTGCGCACAGCGCGAGCATCGCCTGATCAAGGAACAGCCATGAGAGCTCTCCTGCTTGCAGGACTGCTCTTTCACAGCGTCGCTCTCGCCGGCGAGACGCGGCGCTATGCCCTGGTCATTGGCGCCAACGAGGGCAACCTCGCCGACGGGCCGCTGTACTTCGCCGAGCGCGATGCCGAGCGCGTGGCCGACGTGCTGACCCGGGCGGGCGGTGTCTACGAAGAGAATGCCGTGCTCCTTCGTGCGCCTGCCGCAGCTCGCGTGGAGCAGGCCATCCACCGACTCGGCAGCCGTATCGCCGCAGACCGGGCAAGTGGCGCAGTCGATGAGGCGTTGGTCTTCTTCTACTACTCGGGCCACGGTGACGCGACATCCCTGCATCTCGGCCAGAGCCAGCTCATGCTCGGTAAGCTCACCGACTCGCTGGACACGATGGGGGCGGACCTCCGCGTCGTGGTCGTCGATGCCTGCCGCTCGGGCGAGCTGACGCGCATCAAGGGAGCGAAGCCCGCGGCCCCGTTCGAGTTCACGATCGACGAAGACCTGATGAGCCAGGGCACCGCCATCATCACCTCGTCGTCATCCGGAGAAGATGCCCAGGAGTCCGACAACCTCGAAGGTGGCGTCTTCACACACCACTTCGTGGCCGGCTTGCTCGGGGCGGCGGACGTCAGCGGAGACGGCGAGGTCACCCTCACCGAGGCCTACCACTACGGTTCGACGCAGACCATCCGCACGACGTCGAGCGCACCATTCGTACAGCATCCGACCTACCGATTCGACCTCGCAGGCACTCAGGACCTCGTGCTGACCCGCATCGCCAGCGACCGCGCCGGTGTACTCACCCTCGCAAAAGCCGGCGACTACGTGGTCCTCGGTCGCCGCGGCGATGTGCTCACCGAGGTCAGCGTCGGGGACGCCGGGCAAATCGCGCTACCCGCGGGCTCGTACACGGTCCGCTACCGCGGTGTCTCAGAGGTCCGGGAAGCCGAGCTACAGCTTCGCGCTGGAACATCGGCAACACTCGACGCATCCGACATGACCGCCCTTCCCGCTGGCCTCGTGGTTCGAAAGGGACTGGCCACGGAGCGTCGCGCCTTCGCCGTCACCACGGGCGCTGGTGTGAGCGCAGCCATCGTCCCCGACATGACACCCGGCGTCGCTGCGACCCTCGGTGTGCGCGTCGACACTCCCGCGGCCACCTTGCTGCCGCGGCTTCGCTACGCCCACCACCTGCACCGCAATAGTGACCTCACCCTGCGCCAACACGCACTCGGCATCGACGTCGGCGCTTACCGTCTGTTCGACCTCGGCCCGACCGCCCTCGGCCCTGGCCTACGCGTTGGTGTGGACGGGGTGATGCAAACCTTCCAGACCCGAGGCAAGGCCCCAAACCGGCAGGCCTTTGTTCCGCGTACCGGGCCCGCGCTTCGCTTCGAAGTCGCCCCAGCACGACGCTGGCTCCTCGGCTTGGAGGGTGGCGTCGATCTCGGCCTCGTCCCCATGCAACAGAAACTCTCGACCCAGGTGGCCCCTCATGTGGCGCTGGACCTCAGCCTTTACCGCTAGCCTCGCGCTGCTCGGTAGCTGCGGCGGTCTCGTCGGCGGCGACTACCGAGGCGAGGCCCTGTATACCGTGCACGGAAGCGTCTTTGTGGACCCAGACGACCCCGACGCTTCGTGGCCCGACGCCCCGCTGCGCGTCGCTATCTTCTGGGCGGGTGCCGACGGTTTCAACGAGACCGAACAAGCCGTGGTGATCGAGACCGAGTTCCCAGCCCGCTACAGCCTCTCGATCTACCAGCCACCCCCTCCTGGCGTGCTCTTCTACACCCCATGGCACGACGCGAAAGTGGCTGTAGGCGTCCCCATGCTCTACCTCGACCACAACGAGGACCATCGGTGGACACCGAACGAGGAGCCGATTGTCGGTGGCTCGTACGACCTGGCAGTGGTCTACGCAGAGGCGAGCCACGGCCAGGCCACGCTCGACGTCCAGGAGGGATACCAGTCAATGTGGGCGCTGGATGAGGTCTGCGATGACCGCGTGGCGACGGGAACCGAGTTCTTTCCCGCGGACGGCGCGCCGATGGATCTGTTTGTCGGCGCCTACTGGGAGTACGTGCGCGACTGGGACTGCGACGGTTCTTACGACGAATGGCAGGAAGCATGCCCTCCACCGCCAGACATGCAGTGGCTCTGCGACAATGACCCGCTGGCCTTCGACGAAGACCCATTCCTCCAGGAATGCGAGTACCTCTGCGAGTGAGCGTCAGCGGTGCGCCGACCAGCCGCTGTCTTTGAGGGCAAGTTCGGCCTGCTTCTCGGGCGCGTAGGCCGTGACCACGAAGCCTGGTGACCCAGCTCGAACGTCGACCACATCCACTTCGAGCCGCGCATCGGCCCGGCGAAGCTCCACCAGCTGCCCAAGCTCCGGCTCCCAAGAGAGCTGAAACTCGACAGTCCTCGCGCCCGGCGGCGGTGGAACGTCGAAGGCCTCGGAGAGCGCAACGGCCTCGCCCCGTCCTTGGCAAGCCAGCAGGAGCAGCAGCATGCTCACTCGTGAAGGACCGCGCGCGGGCGACCTGGTAGCTGTGAGCCGAGCAAGCGCCCACGATGCTCCGAAGTCAGCGCGAAGGTGACCTTGCTGCCCCGGGACTCGACTGCGGCCGCTAGGACCTCGACCTCCTTTGCAATCAGCACTTCGGAGCCATCCGCCCCGGCGGCGACCAGATCGACGAAGGATCCGACGCCGACCCGGCTGTCGACATCACCTTCGCGCATCAACAGCGTCATCGCGCCGTAGCCCTCCGGCAGATCGAAGGTCGGTTCATCGACCTTTGGAGGTGTCGGAGGCGCCGGTGTGCCCGGGACAACCGCCTCGACCGCGCGCTCCGGAGTGGGTTCTGCACTAGGCGCAGCCGTGGTGCCGCAACCAATGACGAGGGCCAGTACCAGCACCATGCGCACTCCGATAGAGGGGGGTCCTGCCCGTTCGTATATCCGGTGCCTGCGTCAATGGTCGGTCACCCGCTTGACGACGGCCCTCAAAGCAGTTCGGATCACCCCCATGCGCATCCTGACTCCCGCCCTCGTACTCGTGCTCGCCTCTTGCTCGAACGGCAGCGACCGCTTCGGTCTCTCCCGTGCCGATGAGCCGAACAACGTGCTCGTCTACAACAACGCAAGCGAGCCCGAATACATCGACCCGGGCTTGGCGACAGGTCATCCGGATGGCCGAATCATCGGCGAGCTCTTCGACGGACTCACCGAGTACGATCCCAAGGATCTCACGGCGCGGCCCTCGATTGCGACCCAGTGGGACGTCCACCCCGACGGCCGTGGCTACACCTTCCACATGCGCGACGACGCCAGCTGGAGCGACGGCGCCCCCGTGACGGCCTCGGACTTCGCCTACTCCTGGGAGCGAGTGCTCAACCCCGTCAACGCCGCACGCTTCGCCCAGATGCTGTACGCCGTGGAGAACGCAGAGCTGTACAACACTGGCCGCATTGGGCGGCTCCTCCAGGAGTCTGACGGCTTCGACGCCGGCCTTCCCGTCGAACTCGTGAGCGCCAATACCTTCCGCATCTCCGGCGAGACTGAAGTGAAGGACGCTGGCGGCACCGTGGTGGCAACCCTTCCCGAGGGTCACGTGGTTCTCGGCGAGGCCTCTGGTGACAAGGTCAACGTCCAGTTCAACCCCGAGTGCAGCTTCGCCGACCTCGGCGCCCTGCTCGACTGCGACCCGCTGGCCCTGACCGGCTCTGTCGCAGCCGATGCCGCTGAGGTGGCGCTCCCAAGGCTGGATAGCCGCGTTCTCAGCGCGACCTCGAGCCTCAAAAACCGCGCCGGACAAGTGCTCACCGAGCTCGAGCGCGGCGAAGTCGTCACCGTGCTCACCTGGGACGACAGCGGCCCCTTCGTGCTCTACGGAACCGAAGACCTGTATGGACGCGTCAGCGCCGACGCGCTCGCCGATCCGCGGAGCGAACACGTTCGCGTCGAGTTCCGCTCGCTGCCCGAGTTCAACTGGGAGGGCATTGAGCCCGAGGTCATCGAGGACACCGCAACGCCGCCCGACGCCCCTCCCGGAGGCGAGCCCCTCGAGGCCGACGATCCCGAGCCCGACGAGCTGACCACCGGCTGGGTAGCCCTGGCTGACTTGCAGCTCGAGCCTTCACTCCTCGGCGTGCGTGCACGTGACGCCCACACCCTGGACGTACGCCTGGGTGGTGTGGCCCCGTACTTCTTGCAGGAGACCAGCCACACCACGCTCCGTGCGGTCCCGCACCAGGCCATCGAGGCCCACGGACCCCGCTGGACCCGGCCAGAGAACATCGTCACGAATGGGCCCTTCCTGCTCGACGAGCACGTCGTTCGCGACAAGTTTGTGCTCGTGCGCAACCCCACCTGGTGGGGCACCGGAGAGCTGAGCCTCGACAAGGTCATCGCCTACGGCGTGGACAACCTCCACACGTCCGCAAACCTCTACAAGGCCGGCTACACCGACTTCGTCGTCGCGAACGACCTGCCGGCCGAGTTCATCCCGATCCTCAAAGAGAAGAAGGACTTTCACACGGCCCCTGCCCTGTCGGTCTACCTGTACCGGTTCAACACCACCCGCGCGCCGATGGACGATGCCAAGGTTCGCCGCGCCCTCGCCATGGCGATCAATCGCGACGACATCGTGAGTATTCTCAAGGCGGGCCAGGTTCCCGCGAGCCACATCGTGCCGCCCGGACTCCCCGGCTACGAGGGCCCAGAAGGCCCGAAATTCGACCCAGAGGCGGCTCGGGCCCTGCTCGCAGAGGCTGGATACCCCGATGGCGAGGGCTTCCCCGAGATCAGCATTCTCTACAACACCCAGGAGTCCCACAAGCTCGTGGCTGCGGTCATCCAGGACAACTGGAAGACGAACCTCGGCGTCACCGTGAAGCTCGAGAACCGCGAGTGGAAGACCTACCTCAAGACCGTCAACGGGATGGACTTCGACATCGCCCGCGGCGGTTGGATTGGCGACTACCTCGACCCGAACACCTTCTTGGACCTGTGGATCGAGAACGGCGGCAACAACAACACGGGCTGGTCTAGCGAGGAGTACGACGCGCTCATCGCCAGGGCAGCCGCCGAGCCCGACGTCGAGGAGCGCATGCGCGTGCTCGCCGAGGCAGAAGGCATCCTCAATGAGGAGATGCCGTTCATCCCGCTCTACTGGTACGTCTGGGCCGAGCTCAAGCAGCCCGATGTGCGCGGCCTCGAGCCCAACCTGATGGACCAGCACCCCCTGCGCTGGGTCAGTCTGGACCGGTAGCCCATGCGTCTGCTTCCACTGGTGCTGTTGCTCGGCTGCGCAGTCGAGTTTCGCTTCGATGCGCCCACCGTGGAGGGTCTGCGAGCCGTCGTCCCCGGCCCCGGACTTCCCGAGCAGGCCGTCCCGATGGACGCCAACAACAACCTCGACATCATCGAGCATGAGGGCCGTTGGTTCCTCGCTTACCGCAGCGCACCGAGCCACTTCGCAAGCGCCGACGCCCGCATCTATGTCGTGTCGTCCACCGACCGCGAGACCTGGGAACACGAGGCGACGTTCGGCCTCGACACCGACCTACGCGAACCCCAGCTGGTCTCGTGGAATGGCGAGCTACGGCTCTACTTCGCTGTGCTCGGCACCGACCTTCTCAACTTCGAGCCCCAGGGCACACGCGTCAGCCTGCGCAACGCCCAGGGCGACTGGCAAGAGCACGTTGACTCAGGCTTCGGCGAGACCTTCATCCCATGGCGCATCAAGCCCGTCGACGGGCGCCTACAGATGTTCGGCTACTCAGGCGGCGAGAATGTCTACAACTTCGATGAGCGTCAACCCATCGAGGTGAGCTGGCTGGTCTCCGAGGCCACCGAAACCTGGGAGCCGTTCGTGCCGGGTCAGCCCGTGGTGCTGTCGGGTGGGGGCTCAGAGACCGACCTCGTCACGCTGGATGACGGTTCCCACATCGCTGTGGTTCGAAATGAAGCGGGCGATGAGGAGGGCTTCGGCTCGTTGATCTGCCGAGCTGAGTCGGACGCACCCGGAGATTGGGAATGCCGTCACGATCCCCGGAAGTATGACAGTCCCCTGCTCTTCAAGCAGAACAACAAGGTCTGGCTCATCGCGCGTCGAAACGTCACAGATACCGGCCACTACGACCTCGGCGACAGCGTCGACGCCACAGAGGATGACCCCTATCTCGCCTTTCAGTGGGACTACTGGCACAACCCGAAGCGCTGCGCGGTATGGGCCGTCGACCCAGAGCGGCTCGAGGTGCATCACGCCCTCGATCTGCCGAGCCGGGGCGACACGTGTTTTCCCGAGATGGTCCGCATCGATGCGAACCGCCTCCTCGTCTACAACTACAGCTCGGACGTCAACGGACCAGACCTAGACTGGCTGGACGGACAGACGGGCGAGACGCTCATCTACGAGCAGTTCCTGGTGTTTCCTTGAAGCGCGTCTGCATTCTTCACGTCGGTGGAACCATCGCGATGATCGAGTCGCCGAGCGGCTACGTCCCCAAGGTCGGCTTCGTGGAGGACTACCTCGCCGCAATGGAGGAGGTCAGCCGGCCGAACCTGCCGCGCTGGGACCTGGTGCGCCTCGACCCACTGAAAGACTCCGCGAACATGAATCCCAGCGACTGGCTCCGCATCGCGCGTGCGATCGAGGACCGCGTCGAGGCCTACGACGGCTTCGTGGTGCTGCATGGCACGGACACCATGGCGTACACCGCCTCAGCGCTCTCCTTCCTGCTCGCCGGGGTCACCAAGCCCGTCATCCTGACCGGTGCCCAGCTGCCCCTCTCTGATGTGCGTAGTGACGGACGCGAGCACCTGATCACATCCCTTCTCCTTGCCGCTGAGGCCGAGATTCGCGAGGTCTGCATCTACTTCGGGGCCCGTTTGCTCCGGGGAAACCGATCGCAGAAAGTGAACAACCACAGCTTCATCGCATTCAACTCCGGGAACTACCCGCCTCTCGCAGAAGTGGGCGTGACCATCGACCTTCGCCGCTCGCTTCTGCACGCTCCTCGGGAGACCGCGCCGCATACGACGGCCTTGCTTCGTACCCCCGAGGTCGTCGCCGTACGCCTCTTCCCGGGGATGAGCGGACGCGGGCTACAGCGCCTCCTCGAAGCGCCAGTGGAAGGCGCAGTGCTCGAGACGTATGGCGCCGGCACCTTCCCCTCGGCAGACGAGGCCCTGCTCGCCGCCGTGAAGAGCGCACACGACCGCGGCGTCGTCGTTGTCAACTGCTCACAGTGCCACGCCGGACGCGTGCTACAGGAGCGGTACGGCACGGGTCATGCGCTCGCCGAGCTCGGCGTCGTCTCTGGCCACGACATGACACCCGAAGCCGCCATGACGAAGCTGTACTGCTTGCTGGCCTCGGGCCTGTCGCCCGAAGCCACTCGCCGGCGGATGACCGAGAACATCGCCGGCGAGATCAGCCACTTCGGCTGACTACCAGCCGCGCAGACGCTGCTCTTCGCGCCGGTAATAGGCGAAGGACTCAATGACTGCCTCGAGCGCGGCTTCACGTCCCTTGATGCCCTCGACCGTCACTTCCTTGTGCTCGAGAGCCTTGTAGTCCTCGAAGAAGCGCTGGATCTCGCGGAACATGTGCTTCGGAAGGTCCTTGATGTCCGTGTACTCGTTGAACGCCGGGTCAGTCGTGTGCACGGCGATGATCTTGTCGTCCGGGTCACCTTCGTCGATCATGCGCATCACGCCAATCGCGCGGACCTCGAGAATGGTCAGCGGGACCACCGGGAGGTTTCCGAGCACCAGTACGTCGAGCGGGTCGCCATCGCCGCAGTAACTGCGCGGCAAGAAGCCGTAGTTCGCGGGGTAGTGCACGGCGCTGTAGAGCACACGGTCTGCGCGAAGCAGCCCAGTGGGCTTATCGAGCTCGTACTTGACCTTGGATCCGCGTGGGATCTCGATGACGACGTTGAACCCGTTAGCAGCAGTGTCGGGGTTGTTCGGAAGGTCGTGCCACGGATGAGCGCTCATTCAGGTCTCCTGGGTGCCGCCTGCTATCCGATGTCGGACTCGCCTGCCGCGACTTTCAGAGATTGCCTGAGACCTCACCCAGCAACGCTTCGACTTCGACCGTAAGCCTTGCCTCAATGGCATCCAGGGTCAGAGCGACGACTGCGCCAGCGGCCTTGCGATGTCCCCCGCCGGTCGGAGTCAATCGGTGAGCCAAGGCGGCCACATCGACATCGCCACCGCTGCGAAGGCTCACCTTCACACGCTCGGCGCGGCGCTCGATCAGGAGGACCCCGACCTCGACGCCTTGCACGTGAACGAGTGCGTCCACCACGCCTTCCAGATCGCCTGGACGCATGCCGAAGCGACGGGCCATCTTCACCGGCACTCGTCCGACGATGAGCTTACCATCGCAGTGAGCGTTCGCGGCTCGGGTGACCTCGCCAAGCAAGTGAAGCGCAGGAAGCCGTCTTTCCATCAACACCTTGAGCGCGATCTCGGCGTGGTCGATACCGGTCTCGAGAAGAGCGGCGGCCATGCGGTGAGTCGCGGGCTTGGTGTTGGAGTAGCGAAAGCCGCCCGTATCAAACAAGGCTCCGACGTAGAGCATGGTGGCGAGTTCGACGTCGAGTGGTTCGCCTGCCGCTTCGAGCGCTTCGTAGACCATCTCACAGGTCGACACGCCAACAGGGTCTACCCAGTAGTGGGTATAGCCATCGGGCTTGGTCGACGCGTGGTGGTCCACAATCGCCTGTACCCGCGCAGAGGCGAAGGCCTCCGCCACCTTGGGGGCGAGGCGGTGCCGGTCGCCATCGAGAATGACCACGGCCTCATAGCCAGGCTTCACGCGCCCATCTTTGATGAGCGCATCAGAGCCCGGCAGAAAGCGGTAGCGCCGCGGCACGTCGCCAGCGATGTCGGCATCGACACCGAGTCGAGCGAGCCAGCGCTGAAGCGCCAAGCAAGCGCCCAAGCTGTCGCCGTCAGGACCCACTGGCCCCGACAGCAGCACGCCATTGGCGCCCTGGAGGGCCTGAAGCAGAGCCTCGGGCCCTCGAGCCACCATCTAGTCCTCGCTCAGCAGCGCATCGAGGTCAGACGACGATGTGTCGGACTTTTTCTTGGAACCGCGCGAACGCTTGCGCTTCTTCGGCTCGGGTGCTGCGTCCGAGGACAGCAGCGCATCGAGGTCGTCGGTGCTGGCAGCGGGCTTGTCGCTGCGACGGCCCTCGTCACGGCTGCGTCCACCGCGGTTGCCGTCGCGGCCACCACGACCACCATCGCGTCCGCCACGACCACCATCGCGTCCGCCACGACCGCCATCGCGACCGCCACGACCACCATCGCGACCGCCACGACCACGGCCACCGCCCCGCTTCGCTGCGCGGCGCTCTGCCTTGGCCTCACGATGCTCGCGACGCTCCTGCTCTTCGGCCTCGAGGTCGATACCTGCGGCAAGAGCGCGACGACGCCGGTCCCATTGGAAGAAGGCGCGCAGCGATGCAGCGAGGAGCGCCTCACCGTCGGGGCGCTCGAGCAGGGCCCGCACGGTCGGCAGGTAGGACTCGAAGACCATCTTGCCCATGGCGGCCTTGATGGTGCCGGCCTGACGCTCGACGCGCGCACGGATGGCCGTCTCGCTGTCGGGGAGCGGCTGCCGCTCGAAGATGACCTTGTGGTCGCGCTCGAGCACGCGGCGGGTGTTCAGGTCCGCGCCGCCGACAAGGCTGATCGCGGTGCCTTCCTTGCCGATGCGGCCAGTCCGGCCGATGCGGTGCATGTAGACGCTCGGGTCCTTGGGCAGCGCGTAGTTCACGACGTGCGTCAGGTCCGAGATGTCGATGCCGCGGGACGCGACGTCCGTAGCGACGAGGAAGCGAACCTCACCGGCCTTGACGCGCTTCATCACGCGCGAGCGCTGCGACTGCGGAAGCTCACCAGAGATGAGCTGGGCGTCGAGGCCCTGGCGGTCGAGGTAGCTCGCGACAGTCGCCGCATCTTCGCGGGTATTGCAGAAGATGATGGCGGCATCGGGGTTCTCGACATCGAGGATGTAGAGAAGCGTACGAACCTTGTGCTGCTGCGGGTCGGTGTCGTACAGGATGTGAGTGATGCCCTCGACGTGGTCGGTGTCCGTCGACAGACGGATCTCGATCTCATCCTTGAGGTACTTCTGGCATAGACGCTGGGTCTCGGGCGAGATGGTCGCCGAGAATAGCAGCACCTGGCGGTCGGCCATGGTCGCGTCAAGAATGCCCGTCACGTCCTGGTAGAAGCCCATCGAGAGCATCTCGTCGGCCTCGTCGAGGCAGGCGACCTTCGCCGTCTTCAGGTTCAGGTTGCCACGACCGATGTGGTCGAGGATGCGCCCTGGCGTGCCGACGATGAGTGCAGCGCCGGCTTCAAGAGCCTTGATCTGCGGTCCCATGGGGACGCCGCCGACCAAGGTGGCCACGCCGATACCGCGGTGGCGAGCCATCGACTCAGCCTCTTCGGCAATCTGCTGGGCGAGCTCACGGGTCGGAGCGAGAATGACGCCCGTCGCCTCACGAGCACCCGCCGGGATGAGCTCGAGAATCGGCACGCAAAATGCGGCCGTCTTGCCGGTACCGGTCTTGGCGCGGACCAGCAGGTCGCGTCCAGCGATTGCCGGGTCAATGGTTTCGGCCTGGACCGGAGTGGAGGTCTTGTAGCCGTGTTCGTGGATGCCCTGGAGCAGTTCCGCCGAGATGGGGAAGTCTGCAAAGTCGCGGTCGGAGACGTAGTCGGAGCCGCTGGGCACGTGTGCTTCGGCCGAATCGGCCGGTGTTTCTTCGTGGGTCATGTTCCCTCTGTAAGGCCGCGGAACGTATCGGATTTCCGGGGAAGGCGCGACCCGATGGCAAAATGCCTCACATTAAGGGCAGAGCCGCTCGAGCTACACCCGCAAGGAGCCAAAGAACGGGAGCAATGCGTGCTTGGCCCCGGCCCGCTCAATCTCCCCGAGGAAGCCCTCGATGTCGACGCCGGGAATCAGCTTCGGTTCGGCCTCGATGGGTGTGGTGAACAAGTCCCAGTGGCAGGGAATCACCAGCTTCGGCTTGAGAATCTCGATGGCTCGCGCGGTGTACCAGGGTCGAAAGACCCGTCCGATGGCGCACAGGCAGAGCACGTCACACTCGTGCCCCTGGAGCTCCGCGTCGATGAAGTCCGCCGAGTCGATGTGCATCACCTTCTTGCCGGCGAGCTCCACCATCCAGTTCAGGACGAGGCCGTGCTTGAAGTCCGAGTAGCGAGCCGGCCACCGGGGCGGCCGCGGGATGTCGCCAGCTAGCGCAACCCGGTCGAAGAACACACGTCCATGCCGACTCGGCAGGCCCCGCACCGTTCCAGGACCCGATGCGATGTCGACCTTCCCGGTGGTCTGAACGAGCTGCTTCTCTGGAAGTCCCGCCGCACGTCCGACGTTGCAGGTCGACGGTGAGCCGATCAGCCGGGCGCCGGTCTGATGACACAGCGCAGGGGCATCGAGCACGTGATCGTGGTGCGCGTGTCCAACGAGAACGTCATCGGCCTTCGGAATGTGCCGCTGAATGCGCTCCTCGTCCGGAATCAGCGGACGAAAGAGCGTGTCGCGAATGCCGGGCCGGCTGATGTACGGGTCGATGACGATCGTGTGGCCATCGCCCTCGAGAACGAAGCCGGCCGTTCCAAGGTAGGTCACCGACAGGGCCCCGTCGCTTGGTCCGGGATCGCGGTGGTACAGCGAGTTGTCCATGGTGTTTAGCAGCATGGGCGTAGTCTAACGCCGAACGGCTTTCGGACGGCCGGTCGGTTTGAGCCTTGACCCATCGCCTCAATGGCTGTAAGTCCCCCGCTCGCGAGTCTCTCTCGCCCTTCATCTGGAGGCCTTCTGTCAAAGCGCGTCGCCATTACCGGTGGAACCGGCATGATCGGCTCTTGGCTGGTCAACGCGCTCGAAGAACGCGGCGACGAGGCGCTGATCCTCACCCGTCGCAAGCCTCAGGAACCCCGACAGGTTCAGTGGGATCCGAAGAAGGGCATCCCGAAGAAGGAGCGACTCGAGGGGCTCGACGCGGTGATCCACCTGACCGGCGCACCGATCGCCGCTCGTCCGTGGACAGCCGCGCGGCGCAAGGAGCTTTGGTCGAGCCGCATCGACGCGACCAAGGTGCTGCTTGACGCCCTCTCGGAGCTCGACACCCCGCCGCTCGCCTTTATCGGCGCCGGCGGCCTCGGGTACTACGGCGACCGCGGCGAAGAAGAGCTGACCGAAGGCCATGGCCCCGGCGAGGGATTTCTCTCGGAGCTCGCGCAGGCCTGGGAAGAAGCGCACCTCAAGGCCAGCCAGCTTGGTTGCCGCACCAGCGTCATGCGCAAGAGCATCGTGCTCTCCCCCGACGGCGGTGGCTTCCCGCTGATGGTCCGGCCGTTCAGCCTCGGCATCGGTGGCTGGCTCGGCAACGGCCGCCAGTACACCCCGTGGGTCAGCATCCGCGACACGGTCGGGGGCTACCTCGTGGGTGTTGACGACGAGCGCTGCGAGGGCCCGGTCAACTTGACCATCCCGAAGCCCACGCCAAACAAGGAGTGGAGCAAGGCTCTCGGCCGCGCGCTGAATCGCCCGGTCATGACCCATGCACCCAAGTGGGCGCTAAGAGGGGCCCTCGGCGACCTCGCCGACGACCTGTTCCTCGCCAGCGTGCGAGCCGTACCGAAGAAGCTGCTGGACCTCGGCTTCACCTTTCAGGATGGCGAAGCCGAAGCGGCGTTTACTTGGCTCGTCGAGGCGTACCACAGCCGCGCTTAGGCGGAGGCGTCAGCCGTCGCTTCGATGCCCTCGATTCGCTTGGTCAGGAACTCGAAGGCCTCGTCTACGGTGTCGACGATGGTGAACAGCTTCAGATCATCGTGGTTGATGGTGCCGAAGTCGGCCATCGCCTCGAGGTTGAAGATGGTGTCGAAGTACTCGCGACCGTACATCAGGATCGGCAGATCCTTGGTGATCTTGCCCGTCTGTACGAGCGTCAGCGTCTCGAACAGCTCGTCCATCGTGCCAAAGCCGCCGGGGAAGATGACCAGCGCCTTGCAGAGGTAGAGGAACCAGAGCTTGCGGGTGAAGAAGTAGTGGAACTCGAAGGCGAGCTCGGGGGTGACCCACTTGTTGACGCCCGTCTCGAACGGCAGCGAGATGCCCAGGCCGACGGAGCGACCGCCGTCGATGTCTGCGGCGCCGCGGTTAGCGGCTTCCATGATGCCCGGGCCAGCACCTGAGGTGATGTAATAGTCGCGCTTGCCCTTGCGCTCGATCGACCACTCGGTCAGACGGGCAGCGAGCTTGCGAGCGTCGTTGTAGTACCTCGACAGGTTGTGTCGACGCTCGGCGTCTGCAAGCGCCTGCTTGAGCGAGGCGTTGTTCGGGTTCGCCTCGAAGGCCTTGCGGGCTGCATTGAGGTGACGCTGGGCCTCCCCGGGGGGCTTGATGCGAGCCGAGCCAAAGAAGACGATGGTGTTTTCGACGCCGTAGCGTGCGAGGCGCTGCCTCGGCTCCTCGTACTCGCAGATAATCCGGATGCTTCGCGAAGCCGGCGAGGAAAGGAAATCAAGGTTCTTGTAGGCCTTCTCGGGGTTCATCTATCTCTCTCCGTTGATGCACTGCGGGCACAGTCCAGGCGTCCCGCAGCGAAGGTAGCCAACGAGCATAGCCCAGCCAGGACGAAAGTGACGGCGCGGTGACGAAAACTCGTGAACGGAGTGTGTAGGGAGCATTGCGCAGCCCCTACACATCTCAGCTCTCGGAGTCGGTACCTGCAGTGGTGAGCACGGGCTCGACGGCCGAGTTGCTATGCGAACGCTGCTGCGGGAGGGCAGCCAGAGGAGCCTCGCGCAGGCGCATCGTCATCGGAACGAAGCGCTCGCGGGCCGACTCTCCGCTAGGAAGAACCGCGTGGGGCTCGAAGCCGACCTCTTGGTAGAGCTTGAGCGCGCGGCGGTTGTCGGCCGACACCAGCAAGGTCACTGCGCGAATGCCCCGCTGCCCGAGCCGCTCGAGGACCAGGTGCAGGAAGCGATGTCCCAGTCCACGCCCGCGCCAGCCCGGGCGAATACCCATGGAGAGCAGGTGCACTTCGTTCGGGCGCTCCCAGGTGCGCATGCAAGCGCAGGTGCCGATGACGATGTCATTCGCCTTGAGCAGAAACACGCGGCCACTCAGAAAGAACGCTGCCGCAGTGTACCGAGAGAAGGTGGACTCGGTGAAGGTCTGAAGGTCGATGTCGACAAGGGTACGAACCAGCTTGTCGTCGACTCGGTCGACCTCCTCCACGCGGATATCGTACGATCGACCAGACGCGCCGGCGATCTCGAATTTCTGCATAAACCCCCCGATTTCCCAGGGTGACAGTAGGCACCTTCCACCGCCCTGTCAAACCCACACACCCTCTCTGGAGCCCCCTCAAACAGCGGCAACACCGGTTCCGCCTGCAACCGCTCGCTGCAGATTTCTTCGCCAGCAAATGCTCCAGCCTGACCCACGCGGGGGTGTCGGTGGGGCCGGTCCCTAGGTTAGGGGGGTCGGCGGAGACTCCACTATGCCCACGCCCGACTTCGCAGCCCACAGAAACGCACTACTCGCAGCCCTTCCGAAGGACGAAGCGGTCCTTCTACTGGGAAGCCCCCACCATCTGCGCAACGGCGATGCCGAGTACCGCTATCGTCCCGACTCGGACGTCTACTGGCTCACGGGCTGGACCGATCCTGAAGTGGCGGTGTTCGTTCGGCACGGTGAGGCGCCGATCACCATGTTCGTGCAAGCCAAGAACCGTGAGCGCGAGATCTGGACTGGATTTCGCCCGGGTCCCAACGGCGCTGAAGATGACTTCGGCGCCGACGAAGCCTTTGAGTACGCCGACCTGCCCGAAGAGCTCCCAGACCTGCTCGTAGGCATTCGCGCGCTTCACTACGCCTTCGCCCGCGACAGTGAGATGGACGAGTTGGTGATGGGCGCTATCGCAAGGGCGCGCCGCTCGGTTCGGAAGAAGGGCGATGCCACCCCTGACACCTTCCACGGGCTGTCGACACTGGTCCACGAGCTCCGCCTTCGCAAGCACCCCGCCGAGGTCGACGTCCTGCGCGAAGCCGCTCGTATTACCGCCGTCGCCCATACGGCGGCGATGGGTGCATCGGCCGTCGGCGTGAATGAGTTCTCGATCGACGCCCTCATCGACCACACCTTCCGGCGAGAAGGCGGTAACGGCGCCGGCTACACGAACATCGTCGCCGGGGGCGCGAACGCCTGCGTGTTGCACTACATCGTCAACAACCAGCCCCTCGTCGACGGCGACTTGGTACTGATCGACGCCGGCTGCGAATACGGCTTCTACACCGCGGATGTGACCCGCACTTTCCCCGTCAACGGAAGCTTTTCGGAAGCTCAGGCCGAGGTCTACAATTGGGTGATCAGGTCCCAGTTCGCCGCCATTGACGAAGCCCGCGCAGGCCGGCCGTACACCGCCATGCACGAGGCGGCGTGCCGGGTGCTCACCGAGGCCCTCATCGCCCTAGGCGTACTCGAAGGCGACGTCGACGAGCTGCTCGAAGAAGAGGCCTACAAGCCCTATTACATGCATGGAACCGGGCACTGGTTGGGCATGGACGTGCACGACGTTGGCCTCTACGTCGCTGATGGCTCCCCTCGCCCCCTCGAGCCCGGCATGGTCGTCACCGTCGAGCCCGGGCTCTACTTCGCCACGGATGATGACGATGTGCCAGAGCGCCTTCGCGGCATCGGCATTCGCATCGAAGACGACATTCTCGTCACCGCCGATGGCCCCGAGAACCTGACGGCCGCCATTCCGAAGACCATCGAAGAGGTCGAGGCTGCCTGCGCCGCCGGCGGCGTGATCTGAGCACAGACGAGCCATTGCTCAAGCGCATCGCCGGCACCGTCGTCGGGGTCGGGGCCGCGCTGTTCTTCGGTGCAAGCGCGATCTGCTTCGGCGCACGTCAGGTCATCACGACGGCCGCCCCCGGACTGCTCGACGCCCTCGGTCTCGGCTGGTTCGCACTGGCAGCACCGCCGCTCGCGTCCGTCGACACAGAGACCCACAGCTGCGAGCTGTTCTGGCTGCGCAGCGGCCTCGACTCGCTCAGCTACACCCTGAGCTGCACGGCCACCGACGACCCCATCGAGGTCAGCGAGTTTCGGCTGTCGCTCATCGACGCATCCGAGTGGCGTACCGGTGCCTGGACGCGCGACCGAACCGAGGTCTACGCCTACGAAGAGCAGTGGCCGCTCTCAGGCGATGTGGTTCGCATCGAGCCCGGGCGCACATGGACCTATGAAGGTGCGATGGCGGCCGGAGCCGCGGACTGGCTCGGTGGAGCCCCACGCGCCTTGCTCTGGACCGCGACCATCCAGCACCCGGAGCTCGAGGCAGAAGAAGCCGAAGAGTTCTGCGACGACAGCCCTACGGCCTGTGCTGTCGACCTCGCGAGCGTAGAGCGCCCCCGCTAGTGCCGCTCCATCTTGCGCACGCCTTCTTCGATGATGGGGAGCTCCCAGGACTCGATCACCCCGTCAGACAAGGCATCCTCGATACCTGAGCTGGCATCGACCCACTCCATGAAGCTCATATCGAGCTCCCCCGCCCCCATGCGGTCCTCGACTTCCTCGAGGCGGTCCACGTAGGACTGCTTGTCGGCATCGGGGAGGTTGGAGCCGCGGATACCGATGCGGATGTCCTCGAGGTCTTCGCCGATGCCGAAGCGTACGAAGCTGCCCCAGCTGAGCGTGCAGCAGCAGCAAGACACCGCCACCACCACGAAGGCCGCGAGCACGACGGCGCCGAGGCCGCCGGCAAACCAGCTCAGGCACCCAGACGACTCCGACTCGGAGCGCCAGACGTCGTCGTCACTCACAGAAAGATGCCTGCGACCGCTCCCGTCATGCAGGCCGCGATGACGCCGCCCCACATGGCCCGGAATCCAATCTGGGCCAGGTCACCCATGCGCTTCGGGGCGATGCCGCCGATGCCGCCAAGCTGAATGCCGATGCTTGCGAAGTTGGCAAAGCCGCAGAGAGCGTACGAGGCGATGACCGCGCCGCGCTGGGAGATCACCGGAGTCTCGGACTGGATGAGGCTGCCGAGGTTGATGTAGGCGATGAACTCGGTCAGCACGACCTTCTCGCCAAGCAGGCGGCCGACCACCGTGGCCTCGCCGAACGGCACGCCCATGGCGAGAGCCACGGGTGCGAACACCCAGCCGAAGATGCGGGCGAGCGACAGAGGCTGGCTCTCGACACCAGCGGCGCAGGTGTATCCACCGGCGACCGAGCCATCGGCACAGAACGCCACGGGGATGAGACTCACCGCCCAGTCCACCATGGCGACCAAAGCCACAATCGCCATGAGCATGGCCGCGACGTTGATCGCGAGCTTCATGCCGTCGGCTGCGCCATTCGCGGCGGCCTCGATGGCATTGGTCGAGGTCTGCTCGAAGGTGATCTTCACCTCGCCGACCGTCTGACTCACCTCGGTCTCGGGCACGATGACCTTGGCGATGGCGAGGGCGGCAGGAGCCGAGATGATCGATGCGGTCACCAGGTGCCCAGCAATACCCGGGATGGCCCCCAGGAAGGACACGTAGGCCCCGAGCACGCCGCCGGCGACCGTGGCAAAGCCGCCAGTCATGACGGCCATCAGCTCGCTTCGCGTCATGGTCGCTACGAACGGCTTGATCAGCAGTGGAGCTTCGGTCTGGCCGACGAAGATGTTGCCGGCAGCGGAGAGGCTCTCGGCACCGGAAGTGCCCAGGGTTCGGACCATCACCCAGGCGATTCCGCGGACGATGACCTGCATCACACCGATGTGGTAGAGCAGGCTGGTCAGCGCCGAGAAGAACACGATGGTCGGTAGAATCCAGAACGCGAAGGTCTTGATCGGCGGGCTAATTCCAGTACCGGTACCGACGAACAGCGTCTGAGTGCCGCCCCCTGAGAGGAGTTCGGGCACGGAGCCCACCGCGACGGTGTGCGGCTCGACCGACTGGAAGACGAAGTTCGCGCCTTCACCCGAGAAGAACAGCAGCTTGTTCACGCCCCCGTTGACCACGGTGAAGAAGAACTGGGACACCACGGGCGACAGCACGACCGCACCGAAGAGCAGCTGCAGGCCGACACCCCAGGCCACCGGACGCCAGTTGATGGCCTTGCGGTTCTCACTGATCATGTAGGCCACGGCGACCATCAAGAAGATGCCGACGAAGCTCGTGAGGCGCTCGACGATGGTCGTCTCGTGCGGGATGAAGTTGCCACCGGGTGCCCCTTGGGCAGCAGCAGTAGCGAGCAAGTGAAGCCAGATCATGAAACGGTCCTCGCAGCCGATGGGCGATAACTCAGGGGAGAGCCTATTCGCGAGCAGTGACCCGCTGTAGCAGGAGCGGGAGCGGATCTCCGGGCTGGTCGCCGAGGTCGAAGGCCGACTGGATTTCGCGCACAGCCGGTCCTAGACCGCGCTCGGAGCGATGCGCAACCCGAGCGATGGCGTCGCCCTGGACGACATGGTCCCCGACGGTGGCGAGCAGCTCCACGCCAACCCCGAAGTCCACCGGGTCCTCGGCGCGCAGTCTTCCGGCACCGAGCCCAAAGGCCGCGCGCCCGATCGAGAGGGCGTCGACGGCGCGAATGATGCCTCCCCGGGAGGCTCGCACCACTTGCTCTTCCGTGCCGGCTCCCAGCAGGCGAGACGGGTCATCGACGACGCCACCGTCTCCGCCCTGGGCCTCAACCATGTGGCGGAAGCGCTCAAGAGCCGCTCCGCTATCGAGAACGCTCGCCGCATCCGGGTGGCCGGCGAGCACGAGCACGAGTTCGCGCAGATCTGCTGGTCCCCCACCCTTGAGGCAGTCCATGGACTCGATGACCTCGTTGGCATTGCCCACGGCCCGGCCGAGCGGGCGGTCCATCGCCGTCATGCAGGCCTCGGCGTGAACGCCATTCGCGACGGCGGTGTCGACGAGTGTCTGGGCGAGATCGAGGGCCTCTTCCCGGGTCTTCATGAACGCCCCCGACCCGACCTTCACGTCGAGGACGAGCCGCTGAACCCCCTCCGCGATTTTCTTGGAGAGGATGCTCCCGCAGATGAGCGGAATGGAGGGCACGGTCTGAGTCTCGTTGCGCAAGGCATACAGCACGCGATCGGCTGGAGCGACCTCGCCCGTCTGCCCGCTGATGAACGCCCCGACGGATGCGAGCGCCTTGTCGAGCTCCGGCTTGGTCAGGTCGGTTCGAAAGCCCGGAATGGCCTCGAGCTTGTCGAGCGTCCCGCCGGTGTGGCCGAGTCCGCGACCCGAGATCATCGGCACGCGAAGGCCAAGTTCCGCCCAGAGAGGTGCGAGGACCAGGGAGACTTTGTCCCCCACTCCGCCCGTGGAGTGTTTGTCCACGAGCTCCGGGCCTTCTGGCCAGGCCAGCACGTCCCCCGAATCAGTCATCTCACGGGTGAAGACGGCCGTCTCGGCAGGCGTCAGGCGCCGATGGAAGGCCCAGGCAAGCCAGGCCGCGGCCTGCGGTCGGGACACGCTGCCGTCGGTCACGCCGCGAATAAATGCGGCAATCGCCTCCGGACGCTGCTCCTCACCGGCTCCCATTGAGAGCAGGATCCGGTCGATGCTGATCTCCACCCGGCCTCCAAGCGCACATCGTAGCGCTCGCGAGCCTAGCGGGTAGCGTCTGCGACAGCCTGGACGGTCTTCTCGCCCACGTACGGCGTGGTCCCGAAGGCCTCGATGGAGGCGAATGGCCGCTGTCCCAGCACAATCCCCACGCCTCGGCCATACACGCCCGCCGCGCGCAGCGTCACCTCATCGGCGGTGTTGAGCCACTCGACTGCGCGTGCTGCATGCGGGGCGTCAAACGAGACTCCGTCCACGCTCACGGCCTTTGCCACCGTGGGGGCGGGAGCCGGGGCCGGCGATGGGGCCACGGCTGGGGCTGGCGATGGGGCTGGGGCTGGCTTGGCCACTGCGACGGGTGTCGGTGCTGGCGCGGGCGCGGGCGCCGGGGTCGGCTTCACGACCACCGCTGGGGCTGGCTCTTCGACCTTGGCCACCTTTGGCGCGGAGTCGCTGGCGACGGACGGCGCCGGATCCGGAGCCGGCGGTGGTTCAGGTGCCGCAAAGTCGCCGACCAGGTCAAGCTCGTCGGTTAGAGGCGCACGAGGTCGCTCGATGGCGGGGCGACTCCCCATCTCGTCCATGGCTTCCGCGAGCGACGCAGTCGGCTCACTCGTTGAGGACGACGTGAGCCCCACACAGAGCACCGCAGAGAGAAGCGCGAGCACCGATGTCGCGCCCACCGCGAGAAGCCCGCCTCCAACCAGCGCCCTAGCGCGCTTGGGAGGCTCCTCCTCGACCACGGTCGCGGCGGCGCCCACTTCGTGTCCGTACCCAGAGATGGCGATGCTGCTGATGGACATCGACTGCCCAGCCCACTCGTGCAGGGCGCGGGCCATCTCGGAGCTGCTCGAGAAGCGGTCGTCGGGTGCCTTTGCCATCGCCCGGCGAACGATCGCCTCGAGGGCGGGGTCCACCTGTACGGATGGCGCCCGGTCGGACATGGGTGGGTAGGGCTCGCTGATGTGGGCGACCGCCGTCGCCATAGGCCCCTCGGCACGGAACGGAACCACGCCCGTCAGCGCCCGGTACAGCAAGACACCGAGCGAATACTGGTCGGCGCGGTGGTCGACATCGAGCTTGCCCTTGGCCTGCTCTGGCGACACATAGGTGGGCGTGCCCATGTAGGTGCCGCTGCGGGTCATCTCGCTGTCGCCGCCCTTCACGAGGCCGAAGTCAAGGATCTTCGGCTGCTCCACGCCATCATCGTCGCGCACCAGAAAGATGTTGGACGGCTTCACATCCCGATGCACCAGATCGTGGGCATGCGCGTGCCGCAGCCCCTTGAGAATGCCAATCGCGATGCGCACGGCCTCACGCGGCTCGAGCAGCTTTCCGCGCATCGCCGACTTGAGTGTCCGCCCGCGAAGCAGCTCCATCACCACGAAGCGCTCGCCCGCCAGCGTGGTTCCAAAGTCGTAGACCGTCACCAGGTTCGGGTGCGACAAACGTCCGGTGACCGCCGCTTCACGAAGAAAACGATCCGAGATCTCCTTCTTGCCGCGCTCACCGAGATCGTCCCGGAGCATCTTCACAGCAACCGCACGCTCCAGCGGGTGCTGCATCGCCGAGTACACATACCCAGCTCCCCCCTGCCCAATCAGCTCGAGCAGCTCGTACTTGCCCGCCAGCTTGGTGCCGATGCGAGCGTCTGGATGGAGATGCGAGGTGGTCACACAAGGGAGTGTCACCGTCCTCGCGCCAAGAGGCAAGCGCGCCCGCGAGGCTGCGCGGTGATACTCTGCCGATTCCCGCCTGACTGACGAGGCTCTTTGTGACTTCCACCTTCTCGCCCGAGGCGGCCCGAGAGTGGCGTTCTGCCCGCGTCGATGACGCGACCATCAACGCCCGAATCTCTCGAGTCCGCTCGCGAAGCATCAAGACCGACACCAAAGTTCGTCTCTTGAAGCTCGCGCTCTCCATGATCGATCTGACGACCCTCGAAGGAGCCGACACTCCCGAGAAGGTGCGCGCGCTGTGCCGCAAGGCCGAGCAGCCGTACGCGGCGCTCCCCGACTTGCCCCACACGGCCGCAGTGTGCGTCTACCCGAACCTCGTACCGGTGGCCGCAGCGGCACTCGGAGCCGACCGCACCGTGAAGATCGCATCGGTCGCCACGGGCTTTCCGTCGGGTCACGTCCCCCTTCGCTTGAAGCTTGCTGAGACCGAGGCGGCCGTTGCAGCCGGCGCGGACGAGATCGATATGGTCATCGACCGCGGCGCCTTCCTGTCCGGAGACGACGAGAAGGTGTTTAACGAGATTGCGGCCATCAAGGGCGCATGCGGTAAGGCGCGCCTGAAGGTCATTCTCGAGACCGGTGAGCTCGGAACCCTCGACAACGTCGCCGCGGCATCGCGCCTGGCCATCGCTGCGGGCGCCGACTTCATCAAGACGTCGACCGGCAAGATCAAGCCCGCCGCCACCTTCCCAGTCGTGCTGGTGATGCTCGAGGCGATTCGAGAGCACTACCTCGCCACTGGCGAGATGATCGGCATGAAGCCTGCGGGTGGCATTCGCGACGCCAAGACGGCGCTGCACCATCTCGTGCTCGTCGCCGAGACCCTCGGTGCCGCGTGGATGACCAACGAGTGGTACCGCTTCGGTGCGAGCTCCCTGGCCAACGACCTCCTCCGCCAACTCCAGCGACGCGAAGACGGCTACTACCAGTCGCCGCGCCGCTTCTCCGTGGACTAGACCATGACCAAGCGAACAGACGCCAAGCCGGCGCTTCAGCTCGCCGGAGCCCTCGACCTATCCCCCGCTCCCGAGAGTTGTCCCGCGCCGATCAAGTCGCGCTACGGGCACTTCATCGGCGGCGAGTTTGTCGACGGCGACGACCACTTCACGACCGTGAACCCCGCGACGGGCGAAGTCCTCGCCGAGGTCGCCGCAGGTAGCGACGAGACCGTCGACCAAGCCGTCAAGGCCGCCCGAAAGGCCGCCGATGGCGTGTGGGGCAAGATGTCGGGCGCGGACCGAGGCAAGTTCCTCTACCGCATCGCGCGGCGCATCCAAGAGCGTAGCCGCGAGCTCGCAGTGCTCGAGACCATCGACAACGGCAAGCCGATTCGCGAGACCCGCGATGTCGACATCCCGCTCGCAGCCCAGCACTTCTTCTACTACGCCGGCTGGGCCGACAAGCTGCAGTACGCGGTTCCCGGTGGCAACCCCACTCCCCTCGGCGTCGCGGGCCAGGTCATTCCGTGGAACTTCCCGTTCTTGATGGCCTCTTGGAAGCTCGCTCCGGCCCTGGCCACGGGCAACACGGTGGTGCTCAAGCCCGCCGAGACCACGCCACTCAGCGCGATGCTGCTCGCCGAGATCCTCCAGGAAGTCGACCTTCCGCCAGGGGTCATCAACATCGTCAACGGCGCGGGACGCACTGGCGGCGCGGTGATGGGCCACCCCGACATCGACAAAGTCGCCTTCACGGGCTCGACCAACGTCGGTCGCATCATCATGCGTCAGATCGCTGGGTCCAAGAAGAAGGCGACGATGGAGCTCGGCGGAAAGGGCGCGCACATCGTGTTCGCCGACGCTTCGCTCGACCAGGCCGTCGAAGGCTGCATCAACGGCATCTTCTTCAACCAGGGCCATGTCTGCTGTGCGGGCTCACGCCTGCTCGTCGAAGAGTCGATTGCCGAAGAGTTCCTCGAGCGCCTCAAGCGTCGCGTCGAGGTGCTTCGTATTGGAAACCCGCTCGACAAGAACACCGACATTGGCGCCATCAACTCGGTCAAGCAGCTCGGTACTATCAACAAGTACCTGGATATCGGCAAGAACGAGGGCGCGAACGTCTGGCAGAGCCCCTGCCCCGTGCCCGACAAGGGATTCTTCCTGCCGCCGACGATCATGAGCGGCGTGCAACAGACCGACACGGTCGTACGCGAAGAGATCTTCGGCCCGGTGCTCTCCGTCCTCACCTTCCGGACCCCGGCTGAAGCCATCAAGAAGGCGAACGACACCGAGTATGGCCTCGCGGCAGGCGTCTGGTCCGAGAAGAACTCGAAGCTCTTCGAGGTCGCCCATGCGCTGAACGCGGGCATCGTCTGGGCCAACGGCTACAACCTCTTCGACCCGGCCAGCCCCTTCGGCGGTGTCAGGCACTCCGGCTTCGGCCGCGAGGGTGGTATCGCCGGCCTGTGGGCATACATGGGAGGCATCTCTTGAGGACCTCTGTCGACAAGACCCTGAAGATGTACGTGGGCGGCAAGTTCATCCGCTCTGAGTCTGGGCGAACGACGCCCGCCACCTCCGCGAAGGGACGTCCCATGAATGTGGCCGCCGCGAGCCGAAAGGACCTGCGCAACGCGATTCAGATCGCCCGAGGCGCGCAAGCGGGATGGGCCGGACGCACCGCCTACAACCGCGGTCAGATCTTCTACCGCCTCGCCGAGATTCTCGACGACCGCGCCGATGGACTGCCCACGACCGAAGCGGACACGCTGTCCGCCGCAGACCGTGCCGTTCACTTCGCTGGCTGGGCCGACAAGATCACCGCCCTGCTCTCGTCGCTCAACCCCGTGGCCCACACCTACGTGAACTACTCGATGGTCGGGCCCATGGGCGTCATCCTCGCCTGCCCGGACCCTGCAGACGGACTGACCGGCATGGTCGAGGCCCTCTGTGGACCGCTAGTGATGGGCAACTCCGTCATCGTGATGGTCAGCGCAGAACAGGGTGAGCTCGCAGTTGCGCTCTCCGAGGCTCTCGCTGTCTCCGACTTTCCGGGGGGCTGCGTGAACATCCTCACTGGCGACGTCGCGAGTGTGATTGGCCACGGCATTCGCCACGACGACCTCGACGCGGTGTACCTGCTCGGAGAGGCCGTCGACAGCAGCCTGATCGCGGAGATCCACACCGAGAACGCCCGCGTCATGCGCCGCTTCATCCAGGCTCCTCGAAGCACCGAGCCCGCTCCACCGGGACGCCTCGTGCAGCTCGCCGAAGTGAAGACGGTCTGGATGTCGTCCGCGATCATGGGCGGTGGCGGCGCCGCCTATTGAGTGCGGTCTGGTGGGCCTTTCACGCGCTGCTTGCGGCGCTGGACGGGCTCGCACTGTGGGCCATTCGCCGTGAGCCCCGCAGCACCCCGATTGCCGCAGTGCTCTGGTGGTTCGGGGTCTCTACACTCGCGTTGTTCGGCTTTCAGAGCTCCGGGGGCGACCTCTTTGCGCTCATGGCGGTGCTCGGGTTCGGCTTGTTCGTCCACGGTCCCGTGGTGCTCGCCTCGACCGCATTCCTATTGGAAGGAAAGGCCCGAGCCCTCTTCGGTGCGTGCGCAGGTCTCATCTCACTGGTCGGGATCTACGCTTACCAAGTCGAGCCGATTTGGATCGAGGTGACCGAACACCACGTGGTGGTCCCCGACGCCCCGAGAGCTCTCACCATCGCCGTCCTCTCCGACGTGCAGACCGACGCCATCTCCGGCCACGAAGCCAGAGCCGTCCGGCACGCGCTCGCGGCAGAAGCCGATCTCATCCTGTTCCCTGGCGACTTGGTCCAGCACGCCGATGAGGACGACTACGCCGAGACGCGGGCGGAGCTGAACGCCCTGTTTCGCATGGAAGGCCTCAGCGCACCCCTCGGCGTCTACGCCGTGGACGGGAACGTCGATGTCACCCGTCCGTGGACCCCGATCTTCGATGGCCTCGATGCACAAGCCGTCGAAGGCGACATCGCGCACTTCGAGCCCGAGACCGGCATTCACATCACGGCAATCCCCTTCTTCCACGGGTTCAACACCAAGCTGGTCATCGACGACCACCCGGGTCTACACATCGCGTTTGCGCACGGGCCCGACTTTGCTCTCGGCGAGATTGACGCGGACATCCTCGTCGCTGGGCACACTCATGGCGGCCAGGTTCAGCTTCCGTTCTTTGGGCCGCTGATCACCTTTTCGCACGTGCCAAAGAGCTGGGCGGCCGGCCGCACCGACCTCGATGACCAGACCCTCTTCGTGAGCCGCGGGGTGGGCATGGAACGCCACAACGCGCCTCGACTCCGCTTCGGCTGTCGGCCCGAGGTGATGATCCTTCGCATCACGCCGCAGTGACTAGAAGCTGGTGAGCCGGTCGACCTCTCGAGCACTCACCGGCAGGCGCTCGGGAAAGTCCTGGAGGGTGATCCGCGACGTGCGCTGAAACCAGGTCTGCTCGATACGCCGGGCTTTGCTGATCCGGTCTGGAAGCGGTGCCGAACAGCTCTCGGGCCCCAGACGCTTCAAGATCTCGGCAATCGCGGTGCGGTAGTGCTCGGGCAGACGATCGGGTGCCGCTGCCATCCCACACATCTCGGCCAGCTCTACCGACCCACCGACCTCGGAAAGCGACGCCACGTACGCGCTTGCCTCGGCGCGAGACCAGTCCGACAAGCCGTCCTCACAGGCCGCGCACAGATAGGCGCCATTGTCGAGGTGTCCGTCGAGCCCGTCTGCGATGTGTCGCGCCTCGTGGACCACCACGCCCCTGGCCACCCACGCAACCAGTTCCTCGAGTGCTGCCTCGAGCTCCGGTTCCTGTTTGAGTCGCCGACTGGCCTCTTGAATGGCGACGGCCTCGGGATGGGTCACCGTTGGGCAGCGACTCGTCGTTGACGCTTCGGCATAGTCGAAGAAGCGCGTCTGCATGCCCTCCTCGAAGCCATCCCAAGGAAGCATCGGCACCACGAACCGACTGCCACAAGCGTGGCGGCTTCGGATACCTCTCACCGCGGCCACCATGCGCGCGCGCGCCTCAGCCGTATCCACGAGACGTCGGGCGGCGTACGGGGACAGCGCCGCAAACGCCTCGGCTTGGACCGCCGCTGCGTGGGGGTGGTCGTTGTCTCGGAGCAGTGGCCAGACCAGATCGAGTGCCACTTCCCGAACGCGGTCCACGACGATCAGCGCCCCGTCTTCAGGGTCGGAGGCCTGGCCGAGGTAGCGTTCGACCACATTGGTCTGATCCACCCGCTCGACCACCCGCGCCCTCACTTCGTGGAGGCCTACCGGGACCGCAAGATCCGCCGCGACCTCGTAGTTCTTCGTGTAGAAGATCCCCCCACCGTCACCATCGAGACGGACCGAGCCCTGAACCACCCAGGGAAGACTCGACTGGTCCAGATAGGCGCTCCATGCCCAGGTCAGGTAGAGCAGACGCTCCGGGTCGCGGCCTGGACGAGAGGCGAGTCGGGCCATCTCGTCGAGCAGCAACTCGAGGTTCGGATCGGGGGCCACCGCAGCCTCGAGGCTAGCGAGCGCATCCTTCGTTGACGTGGCTTCTGGTCCATGACGGGCAAGCCGGGATTGCCACACCGGAAGTAGCTCCGCATGCACACGCTCGAGGTCGATATCCTCGAAAGCCTCTGGCCGAACGGGGTAGCGAGGCACGTACACGACACGCCCAGTCAGGTCCCTCTCGCCGCTCACGACGCCAAGCAGCCTCGGGGTGCCCCACCACGCCGCAAACAGGAGCCCAGCCACAGCAACGCCCGCTGCGGCGCGTCGAACAAAGGTGGTACGCCGCGCACTCAACCGTCAGTTCCTCCCTTCCGAGCCTAGCTCAGCGTCCGTCCGCCTGAGCGCTGGTTGTCTAAGTTCGCCCCTGGTAGCCTCGCGGGTCCGCACTCTTGAGAGGATTCCGATGTCGATCTACGAAGTTCCGGCCCGCGTACGCGAAGGCTCGCCCAACCCCATGACGAGCCTCGACAGCTACAACGACCTCGCCGAACGCGTGAGCGCCGATCCCGATGCCTACTGGGTCGCAGAGACGTGCAAGCGCGTGTCGTGGCGCACCGAGCCCACGCAGGGCGTAGGCAGCTCCTTCGACGACATCGCCGAGCACGCCATCACCTGGTTTGCCGACGGCACCCTCAACGCCACCGAGTCCTGCCTCGACCGCCACCTCGAGACGCGCGGCGACAAGGTCGCCATTCTCTGGGAAGGCGACGATGTGAGCGAGGGCCTGTCCTGGACCTACAAGGAACTGCACGAGCAAGTCTGCCTGTTCTCGAATGCGATGAAGGCACGGGGCATCGTCAAGGGCGACCGCGTCCTCATCTACATGGGCATGGTTCCCGAGGCGGCTGTGGCGATGCTCGCCTGCGCCCGCATTGGCGCGATTCACTCCGTGGTCTTCGGCGGCTTCTCTGCGGACTCGCTGCGCAGCCGCGCCGTCGACTGCCGGGCCACTGCAGTCATCACCCAGGACTTCGGCATGCGCGGCGGAAAGCGTATCGAACTGAAGCGCGTGAGCGACCAAGCTCTGATCGGCCTCGACAGCGTCCACACGGTGTTTGTGTACAAGCGCACCGAGGACAATGTCGACATGCAGGCCGGACGCGATCACTGGTGGCACGAGGCCATCGCCGACGAGAGCCCGGACTGTCCCGCCGAGATCGTCGATGCCGAGCACCCGCTGTTCATCCTCTACACTTCCGGATCAACCGGAAAGCCAAAGGGTCAGGTGCACACCCATGGCGGGTACATCACCTGGACCTCCTACACCCATCAGCATGTCTTCGATCTGCGCGAAGACGACGTCTACGCATGCGTCGCCGACGTCGGTTGGATCACGGGCCACAGCTACATCGTCTACGGACCGCTCGCGAACGGCGCCACCACACTGATGTTCGAGTCGATCCCGACCTACCCCGACGCAGGTCGATACTGGGACATGGTCGAGCGGCACAAGATCTCGATCTTCTACACCGCACCCACGGCCATTCGCGCCCTCGCGGCCCAGGGCGACCACTTCGTCACCCGCTACGACCGCTCTAGCCTTCGCGTGTTGGGCACCGTCGGGGAGCCGATCAACCCGGATGCCTGGGAGTGGTACCACCGCGTGGTCGGTGAAGGCCGCTGCAACATCGTCGATACATGGTGGCAGACCGAGACCGGCGGCATCTGCATCTCTCCGATCGCGCCCGCAACCCCGACAAAGCCTGGTTCCGCAACCCTGCCTGTACCTGGCATCGAGCCTGTCCTTCGCGACGCCGAAGGCCAGATCCTCAACGGCGAGGCCGAAGGCCTGCTCTGCATCCGACGCCCGTGGCCCGGTATGTCGCGCACCATCTGGGGCGATCACGACCGCTACGTCGACACGTACTTCTCGATGTTCCCCGGGGCCTACTTCACGGGCGATGGCTGCCGCCGAGATGCCGACGGCTACCACTGGATCACAGGGCGTGTGGATGACGTGATCAACGTCAGCGGCCACCGCATGGGCACCGCCGAGTTCGAGTCGGCCCTCGTTCACCACAACGCGGTCGCCGAAGCCGGCGTCGTCGGCTTCCCCCACCCCATCAAGGGCCAGGGCGTGTACTGCTACATCGTGCTCGCCGAGGGGCATGACCAGAGCGAGACGCTCGAGCGCGACCTGCAGAACATGCTGCGCAGCCACATCGGTGCGCACGCGCGCGTCGACCTTTACCAGGTCGTCCCTGGGCTGCCGAAGACGCGCTCCGGAAAGGTCATGCGTCGCATTCTGCGCAAGGTGGCCGAGGGCCAGCCCGATGCGCTCGGCGACATCAGCACGCTGGCTGACCCCACAGTCGTCGAGGCGATCATCGCCGGTGCGCGTTCGCTCGACTAGCCCCACCAGTCCGGCGTCTTGGGCCCACAAGACTCGTGGGCGCCGGAAACACACGGGACACCTGCGAAACCTCAGGACAGACAGCGCTTGAATTTCGCGCGAAATCCGTCTATATGGGGATACCTGACAAGGGTAAGGAAACGCGGCGAAGGGTTTTCTCTTTCTTCGACCGCAAAAACCAACCCCACTGACCTTCACCATTCGCACCCGTATGGAGTAGGATTGTCCGGTCTGAAACGGCCCTCTGGCCACGGGAGTTTTTCCATGCGCACCGCTCTTCTCTCCATCGTTGCTCTGTCTGCTGGCTGCATCGAGTACGACGTCGGCAGCGGAACCGACAACAACAGCGGCACCGACACCGATACCGGCGAGATCATCGTCGACCCCGGTGCCCCGGACATCCTCGTCGAGCCCATGAACCTAGGGTTCGGCACCCGTCCGACCGACTGCGCCGCTGACGACCAAATCGTCACCGTGACGAACATCGGCGAAGACGAGCTCCTCGTCGACAGCATCGAGCTTCTCGGCGCTGGCGCTGGATCCTTCGACCTCGTCGGCGGACCGAGCAACCTGCTCCAGGGTGAGTCGTTCACCTTCACGGTTGGCTTCACGCCCAACGCACAGACCGACTTCAACGCCCGCGTGCAGATCAAGTCGAACGACCCCGATGAGGGCGAAGTCGACGTGAGTCTGCTCGGCTCTGGCGGCGAGAACACCATCAACTCCGACGTGTTCGACCAGGGCCTCCCCGAGAAGGTCGACGTGCTCTGGGTGCTCGACAACTCCTGCTCGATGTCTGACAAGGTGCAGGCCGTCGAGAGCGGCATGGACTCGTTCATCGGCAGCTTCGTCGACCTCGGCCTCGACTTCCAGATGGGTGTCGTGACCACCGACATGGACGATCCGCTGCAGTCGGGTCTGCTCCAGGGTCCCACCAAGGTCATGGCCTCGGCCACGATGACCGACGCGCAGATCATCACCGCCTTTGACGCCGCCTTCGACCCGACCTCTGCGGGCTCGGGCAGCGAGAAGCCGATGGCAGCCGCCCAGGCTTCCATCAACGGGACGGGCGCCGGCTACGCGAGCACCGAAGGGCTCATCCGCACCAACGCCCACCTCTCGATCATCGTCATCACCGACGAAGAGGACAGCAGCGGCCAGAACGCCGCGCACTGGACCAGCTGGGTGGACGGCCTCAAGCCCGCGGTCAACATGACCAACGTCTCTGGCCTGATCGATCAGGGCGGCAACAGCTTCGACCCGAACTGTGCAAGCGCCCCTATCGGCTTCGACATGCTCAAGGACATCATCGACAACACCGGTGGACTTCGCGACGGTATCTGTCAGCTCGTTGATGCGAACGGCAACGCCAACCCGGCCACGGTCGATCAGCTGCTCGAGTGGCTCTCGTTCACGGCGGCTGGGCTTCAGACCACCTTCGAGCTGAGCGGCGAGCCGACGAACCTGTCGCAGATTCGCGTCACGGTCGATGGGACGCAGGTCGACTACTCGACCCTCAACGGCTGGTACTACGACTCGGCCACCAACTCGGTGATCTTCTACGGAGATGCGATTCCGGGCTCGGCCACCCAGGTCGTCGTCACCTACCCCGTCGAGAGCGACTGCCTCTAGTTTCCTAGAGAGAGACTGCGAAGAGCCGTCCCTCGGGGCGGCTCTTGTTCGTTGGGGGGTTAGAAGACGCCGTGATCTTGCTCTTCGCCATCGCCGCGCTGGCTCAGGAACCCGTCCTCTGGGTTGCTCAACCCAGTGAGGCCCCCTCGACCGACGAGGCCATCGAGGCCGCGTCCGCGTGGGTCGCGTGGGCCACAGACGCCCCCAAGGCCGAGGAAGTTCACGAGTACCTCGCCCTGTACCAGGTTCCCCTCGGTCCGTCGGACGCCTACGCGCGGGACTTCGTCGCCTCCCTCGCCCCCGACGGCGCCCTCGGCCGACTCATCGAAGGTGGCGGTGAGCCGAGACTCGCCCTAGCGGGCCCGGACTACACCCGGGTGCTCTTCGGCGGTGACCCCGCCCTCTCGCTGATCGTTCGCGCCGTCGCCGGCGAAGTCCGCGTCGACCGGGTCGAGCGAACCCACTGCACATTTTGCTCAGAGCCCGCCCGGGCCGCTCACGACCTCCTCGCGCGTTCGTCGGATGGGGCTCCGGTCCTCTGGCCCAATGTCGACCTCTCAGTCGCTGCAGCGCGCCAGGCCCATCACCTCGGCGCACAACGCGTCGCAGCCCTCGAAAAGCGAGCAGAGCGCGGGGAGCTTCACGCCGTGTTTCAAGGAGCCGAGGTCGTCAGCGTCGATGGAGCCGAAGTCTCGGTGCGACTAGGCGAGACCATCGACACGTGGACCATGGTCTACGAACGAGGCGCTTGGCTCGTCGACTACGAGAGTCTGGACAAAGGGTCTCCGCTGCGCCTCGGTCGTCGACAGGCCGAAGACTTCCGCCCACGCTGGAGCCGCACACCGCAGCTTCTAGAGCTCTACCGAACCCAAGCCAAGCGCATTCCGGGCGGGATCGAGCTCGCGGATCGCGTCATCGGTGCGGCGTTCGACCCCAAGGATGGCTCTGTCGTGACGGCAGTCTTCGACGTGGACCGCGCCACAGCCGGACTTCTGCGCCTGGACCCCGAGACCGGAGAGGTGCTCGACCGCTGGCCGATTCCGCCGGCTCCACGCATTCCCATCGACATCGAGCATTGGTTCGACAGCTGGCACATGGCCCTGTCCCCCGACGGGAGCAAGGTCGCACTGTCCGCCCCCGGCAAGATCGAGACCCTCGACCTGATCTCGGCCAAACGCGAGCTCGTGTACGCCTATGACCAGGCATCCGACCTCTCCTGGGTCCACACCGAAGACGGAGACGTCCTGGTCATCGGCCAGCGCAGCGCTGTGCACATGCTCCACGACGGCCGACACAGCACCGTGGGCGTCGGCGCGCCCACCGTAGGCGTCGGCTCGAGCGGCGGCGGCCTGGTGATCGTGACCGGCGACGGCGTGCTGCATCGCTACGACCTCAAGACCCGCGACCACGAGACCGAGGAGGTCTGCTGCGGCGGTGCCCAAGGTGCCGCTCCCTCCACCTCACGTGGAGAGATCGTCGTGACCTGCCCGCAGGTCTGCGATGTCGCCGCCGACCGACGCGCCCTAGTGGGCGCCGGCTCGACGTTGCTCGATGGTGCCGGAACCGACGGGCGTGGTGCCGCCTGGTCCGAAGACGGCCTCTGGCTCGCGACCGCGGCGATGGGTGAGTCCGAGGGGCTACTCCTCTGGAACTCGAACGGCGAGCCTCTGGCACAGGCGGGTGCAGGAGAAGTCCGCGTCCTGCAGTTCGACCCAGCCGGAGAACAGCTCCTAGCAGTGACCACCGAAGGTCGGCTGCACATCTTCAACGTCGAGTCCCTCCGCTTGCGTGGGCTGGCCGACGACGGCTCGGGCAGGTAGGTCTTCCACATGACGCACAACCTGCTCTTCATCTGCACCGGAAACATCTGCCGCTCGCCTATGGCAGAGGGCATTGCCCGATTCGAGGCAGCCAAGCGCGGGATTTCCGTCGACTCGCGCTCCGCTTCGACCCTCGGCCTCGACGGCAACCCTGCCGACCCGAAGTCCGTCGCCGTCTGCGCCGAGCTCGGCATCGACATCGCAGACCACGAAGCTCAGCCGATGACCCGTGAGCTCGCCGAATGGGCAGACCACATTCTCGTGATGGAGACTCGGCACGCGCTCAAGCTGCGCGACCTGTTTCCCGAGCACGACGCAAAGATTGCCCTGCTCGGCCCCTTCGGCGGAATGATGGAAATCGCGGACCCACTCGGCGGCTGGAAGTTCACCTTTCGCCGCATCCGCGACCAGATCCGGCCTGCGGTCGAAGGCTTCCTCAGCCGAATGGATTAGAGCTGCGCCGCGCTTCTTCGAGCACTTCCATGATGTTCTGAAGCAGCGTATCCATCGGGGCAGGCTTCGGGATTCGCCGCGCCACGCGGTCACCGAACAGCTCGAGGAGTACGTGGTCGGTGCATGCGGTGTGGCTAATGACGATCGGACCGTCCTCGAGCCGGTCCAGCTCTTCGAGCAGTACCAGACCGCCGAGATGGTCGACCTGCGCTTGATACCGCCGAGCCCGAGGCCCGAGCACGCGGTCAGGGTGCGCACCGAGCGGAATGAAGAGGTCCATCACCACGAGCTTGAACGGTTGGTCGTGTAGTAGTGCGACCGCATCTTCGACCGTGTCCACCACGATGACCGGCTCGCCAAGGGCATCCTCGAGGATAGAGGCGGCCAGCGATACGTTCTCGGTCTCGTCATCGACAAACAGCAGCGACATCAGCGTTTCTTGAACTCCTGGCGATCGAAGTCCCAGTTCCAAGTGGTGGTTTCGCCGGCTTCGACGGTCACCCGGAAGCGCTTGGAGAGACCGTTCGGCGCGGTGATCCCGACCAGGTGGTCCCCGGCTTCGAGTTCATGGTCGATGAGGGGCACCTTGCGAACGAAGAGACCGTCGATGTAGACCTCGGAGCCCGGAACCGTCGCGGCGACGGTGATGGAGCCCGGTCCGCTGGCCGGCGGCGGCTCGACCACCACCGGCTCGGGCGGTGGCGAGACCACTCGAATCTCAGGGGCTGGGGCCGGCGCTGGAGCGGGCACCTCGGCTCGCACCACACGAACGGGCTTGGGTAGCGCGGGCTTGGGCGCTACGACCGGCTCTGGTGCGGGACGCGCCGTCGGTGCTGGCCTTGGCTTGGGGGCGACCTTTGGTGCCACCTCGACGGGCTCTGGCTCCTCGACCTTGGGCGCGGGTCCAGGGGGCAAGCGAGCGGGTGGCTTCTGTTCGACGACCTCGGCAATCGCCGGTCCCGGCTGGGGTTCGAGAAGCATGCTGAGCGCGAGTACACCGGAGAGTGCGAGTAGCGCGACGACCAAGACCGCAGCGAGCGCGGACGCACCGAGCAGCAGTTCTTTCCGTCGGCTCGGGGGAGCCACGCTGTGCACGTCGGATGCGACAATTGAGGCCGCGGAGCCCGCAGTCGGCGCCCCCCCAGTCAGCGCCGAGGAGCCCACGCCTCCGTAGCTTCGCGCGGCTGGAACCGGGCGCCCGGCCTTTAGAGCAGTGACGACATCGTAGAAGTGGCTCAGCTGCTCGCGAACGGTGACCGGATCGGGCAGAAGTGCTGACAGCTCCCGACCAAACTCCGCGGCATTGCGGTAGCGCGCCGCCGGGTCACGCTGAAGCGCGCGCACCAACACGCCGACGAGCGGTCGGTACTCGGGGTCGAGGGTCGCGACCATACGAGCCGCATGGTCGTCTTGGAGGAGCCTCTTGACCTTCTCGGGCTCCTTCCGCGGGAACAAGGCGCTGCGGGCCGCCATCTCAAAGAGCACGGCGCCGAGCCCAAAGATGTCGGCCTGGCCCTTCACCGTCTTGCCAGCCGCCTGCTCGGGCGCCATGTAGCCCCAGGTTCCGCGCACCGCGCCCTTGCTCTCCTTCATCAGCCGAGCGAGGGCGATGCCGAAGTCAAGGATCTTGACCACGCCGTGGGGCGTCAGAATCAAGTTCGACGGCTTGATGTCGCGGTGCACCAGGTCGAGGGGCTCCCCCTCTTCGTCGCGAACGGTGTGCGCGTAGTCGAGACCGTCACACGCCTGGCGGCCCAGCTCGGCGATCACCTCCAACGGCACGGGAATACCGTGGCGCTGACAGAGCGTGATCGCGCTTCGGAGCGTGATGCCCTCGACATACTCCATGACCAGAAAGAAGCCGTTCTCGTCTTGGTCGAAGTCCTGGATCTGCACCAGGTTCTGGTGGTGCATCGACGCGCCGACGCGGGCCTCGTTGATGAACAGCTCGCGGAACGTTCGAGAGTCCGCATGCTGCGGCAGGATCACCTTGATCGCAACGCGCGGGGACACACCCGCCAGGCTCATGCGCCGCGCTTCAAACACCAATGCCATTCCGCCCTTCGAGAGCGGACGCACGATCTCATAGCGGCCAATGCGCTTGAGGTGCACGGGTAGCGGATGCTCGGGCGTGGCGGACTCCTCGCTCGTTCATTGTAGTCGGGATCCGCCCACCGTGCGCGACGAGTCAGGCGGATGACTACATTCGCTCGAGTGGCTCCAGTCCGATCAAGCGCAATCCGGTAGCCAGGGCCACAGCGGTGGCGTGCGTCAGGGTCAGCCTCGACTGGCGGGTCGCCTCGTCGACATCGTCCTTGAGAACCGGACACTCCGTGTAGAAGGACGCGAAGGCGCTCGCCAGCGAGTAGAGGTGATCACAGAGCATGTTCGCGCGCCAGGTCGCAGCACTCTGGGCGATCACTTCGGGCGTCCGAGCCACGATCAGAGCGAGGGTCCGCTCAGTAGGATGCCCAAGGACCAGCCCACCCGGCTCGAAGTCGGTGACTCCGGCCTTGCGGAACAGCGAGTGGCAGCGCGCGTGTGCGTAGAGCAGGTACGGCGCGGTGTTGCCCTCGAGCGACAGCATGCGTTCCCAGTCAAAGGTAACGTCGGACTGCGGGTTCTGCGACAGGTCGTTGTAGGCGATGGAGCCCACGCCGACAGCCTCAGCGATAATCGCGCGCTCGGCCTCGGGGAGCTCGGGGCTCTTCTTGTCGACCACCGAGCGAGCCTTGTCCCGCGCCTCGTCGAGAAGACCGACGAGCGTCACGGACGAGCCGTCCTTCCGCGAGGCCATGATCGAGCCATCGGCATTACGGACCATGCCGAACCACACGTGCACGTACTCGGGCGTGGTGAAGCCCATCCGGCGCCCGGCCGCAAACACCTGCTGAAAGTGCAGCTGCTGGCGTTGGTCGGTCACGTAGACGATGGTCTCGGGGTTCCAGGTCTCCATGCGCGCCTTGATCGTCGCGAGGTCGGTGGTTCCGTACAGCGCCGCGCCGTCAGACTTGCGGACGAGCAGCGGCGAGTTGCCGAGCCCCTTCCCTTCATCCGAGGTGAACTCGATGATGGCGGCACCATCGTTGATTGAAGCGATGCCATCGTCGAGGAGCTTGGTGATCAGCTCCTGCAGGCCGTCGCGGTAGTGCGACTCGCCGTGCACGACGTCGAAGCTGACGCCGAGGCGGGTGTACACGGCCTCAAACTCGGTCATCGACACCGCGATGAACCGCTCCCAGAGGGCCAAGTTCTCGGCGTCTCCGGCCTGCAGTTTCGCAGTCTCGGCGCGGGCGAGGTCTTCGAGGCTCTCGTCTTCCTTCGCCTTCTCGCGGAACAGCCGGTAGATGCGCTGCAGCTCGGCGATGGCATCTTCGGCGAAGGCGTCCTCGTCACGCCAGCGGTGCCAGGCGACGATGAGCATGCCGAACTGGGTGCCCCAGTCGCCGATGTGGTTGTCGGCGACTACGGACCAGCCGAGGAAGCGGTGCATGCGGTCAATGGCCGCGCCGATGATGGTCGACCGCAGGTGACCCACGTGCATGCGCTTGGCGATGTTCGGCGAGGAGTAGTCGATGACCATGGAACGGCCCGAACCGGTCTGCGGTGCCCCCAGCGTCGGGGACGCGATGCGCTCGAGCACGTCGGCTGCCAGCGCCTCGTCTGCAAGACGGAAGTTGATGAATCCGGGGCCCGCGACCTCCACACCGGCGACGAGATCGTTCGCGGGAAGGGCATCCACCATGGCCTGTGCGACGGCACGAGGGTTGGTCCGCAAGGCCTTGCCCAGGCGGAAGGCGTAGTTGGACTGGTAGTCGCCGTGGCGCGGATCATTCGTCGCGACGCAGGGCTCGATCGGAATCGGTGCGTCTGCGTGTCCCGCGGAGTTCGCGGCGCGTTGAACCAGGTCTGTCAGCTGCTGGGCAAGGGTCGACACTGTGCCTCCGACGGCCGGCCATATCCCACCAACCGCGAGCCGGTTAGTCCGCCGACGAGGAGGTGCCATGCACCAGCAGATCGCCACCGTCCAGACCCCAGGACGCGGACTGGTCGACATCACGGCTTCGATCGGCGAGATCGTCGCTGAAAGCGGCGTTCAGACCGGACTCGCCCACGTGTTCATTCTGCACACCTCGGCCTCGCTCACCATCCAAGAGAACGCGGATGGCGACGTGCTCTCCGACCTAAACGACTGGTTCGGCCGCACAGTGACCGACGGCGATCCTCGCTACAGGCACACCGACGAGGGGCCCGACGACATGAGTGGCCACATCCGCACGGCACTCACCGACACCACACTCACGGTCCCCGTCCGCGACGGCAAGCTCTTGCTCGGCACCTGGCAGGCGGTCTACCTCTTCGAGCACCGCACCCGTCCGTACACGCGTCGGGTCGCCATTACGGTGCAGGGCTAGTCTAGGCAGTCGATGCCGTTGGTGACGACCGCCTCGAGCGCCTGGTCGTGGGCAATCCAGGCCTCGATGAATGCATCGGGCAGGCCCTTCTCGCTGAGGACATGCCGCAAGATCGTGAGCCGACGCCGGAAGTGACCGCGGTTGATGCGCAGCGGTCCATGCAGCTTGCCGATGGGGCGCCCACCGTAGCCCCCCTCTCCACCGAGGTGGGCGCGAGCCAGCTCGAACTCGTGCACGGCAATGCGCTCGAGGTCCTTGCCCTCGAAGAGAAAGCCAATCACGAAGTCACTGGCAAAAGCGTCCACGAAGGCGTGGACGGCCTCGCGCACCCGTTCCTCGTCGACGGTGCTCCACAGGCTCATTCCGGACGTGCCTGGTGATTGAGATGCGACAGATCCGCGAACGCCGAGCCCTCGTCGAACTGAATACGCATGAGGGTCCAGGTGCCCGAGACCCGCTTCACGTACCCACGGGTCTCCCGGTACGGAATGCGCTCGACATACTCGTCGGTCGGGACGTTGCCCTGCGCGGTGAGCCACTGGTTCACGCGGCCCCCGCCGGCATTGTAGGCGGCAAGCGACAGGAACGGGCTGCCGAACTGCTTGTGCAAGGCGTCGAGGTAACGGGCCCCGATCTGCGTATTGTTGGCGGGGTCGTAGAGGTCACCGACGGGCCGGCCGAGCCACCCGGCGACCTGGGCCGCGGTCGGTGGCATCAACTGACTGAGCCCCTTTGCACCAGCGAACGAGACGATGCGGCGATTGAAGTTGGACTCTTCTCGCACCAGCGCGTGGAACAGGCGTGGGTCGTAGCGGTCCCCTTCCGACGCCTTCTGGATCTCTTTCCAATAGCGATCCGGGTAGGCCACTCGTAAGATCTCGGGCTCACGCTCGCCGAGCGTTCCGGGTGGGTGGTGAGTGAGCCAACGGCGCATGTAGTCATGCGCCAGCAGCCAGTCCCCCGCCTCGATGCGCAGCTCGGTCATCCACGCCATCGCGTTGCCGTCGACCTCTGCGGTGGCGCGGTCCCACTCGGCGCGTCCTTCTTGAATCAACCCCAGCCGGGCGAGTGCGATGCCACGGACGAAGGCGGGGTCCTCGAGCAACGCGCCCTCGACCAGCCAGGGCTTGCTGAGATCAGCGCGCTCGGCACGGCGTTGATCGATGGCCTTGGCCGCCTCGGGCTCAAGCTCCCGCAACCGGTTCTGGGCGAGCAGCGCGTAGAAGCCAGTGGGCAGTTCCTCCACGAAGCGCTTCCACTCGGTGATGGCGAGCTTGACCGCCTCTTCGTCCGAAGAGAGCACGGTCGGCTTCTCGACATCGGGGTACGCCAGCCAACGCGCCGCCCAATAGCGGCCTGCCGTCACGTGGCGTTCATCGCTTCCGAGCGGGAGCTTGCCGAGGACAAGCGCCACTTCGCGGGCCTTCGCGGCTTCTCCGTCCTCGTAGTAGGACCAGGCCAAACGGAAGGTGCTCTCAGGAACCGTGTCTCCGTCCGGGAAGGTCTCGAGGTTCTTGGCCCAGACGGCCCGAGCCCCCGCTTTGTCTCCGGCTTCCCACAGGGCGATGCCCGCATGGGTGTAGCCATCGTCGGCGTAGCTGGACTCGGAGAAGTTCTCGGGGATGGCCGTCATCGCGACGGCGGACTGGGCGAAGCGCGAACGCCGGAACTCCGCAAGTCCCTTGAGGTACAGCGCCTTCGGCCCGAAGTCCTCTTCGATCTCTGCGCATCGAGATGCCACATCACCGAAGGCCCCAACCGAGAGCGACAGGCGGTTGCGCTTGTACAAGCTTCGCCCGCGCACGTAGACCAGGCGACACGAGTCGAGGCTGTTGGCATCCATCTTCGCGAGCAGTGGCTCGGTCTCAGAGATGGCGCTGTCGTAGTCGCCGCGGGCCATCAGCACGTGCGCTCTGCGCGCGCTCTCTTGCCAGGTCGGAGCCTTGCCGTAGGACTTGAGGTCCGCCCAGCCCGCCTTGCTCTGATCACTCTTCGGATATTCGACCCATACCCGCCGAAGCAGTGGGTAGGCCTCTTCTGACCCCGCACCGGCGCGCTGTGCGAGAGCGAGCAGCGCCTCGGCATTGCCTGGGGATGGGTCCGGCCGCTCGACCATGCGCTCAAGCACTGCGTAGGCCTCCTTCGTGCGCGAGACCTCCTTGAGCACATCGGCGCGGATCACCTCTACGCGCGGGGCGACGGCAACCTCCGGCGGAACTTGAGCAAACGCCGCGAGTGCGTCGGTGTTGCGCTCTTCTTCGCGCAGGATCTCGCCTCGTACGGCATGTACATAGGCTTGGGGTGCGAGCGAGGCCTTGTCGAGGGCCTCGAGCAGCGCTGCGGCCTCGTCGGCGCGGTCAGCGTGAACCAGCGCCCAGGCGGCGACAAAGGCCGTGTCTCCGTGCGCAAGCCGCTCATCGCCGAGGGCGAGCAGGCCCGTTGCAGCGGCATCCCAGCGGCGCGCTGCGAGTGCCGAACGAACCTTCTTCGGAAGATCAAGCGCTGGGCCACGCAAGTCATCACCGATCGGGACGCGGGTGTCCGCCGGCTCCACGGTCGGCGCCGGGGGAGCGGCATCCGCAGTCGGTTCTGCTCCAGGGGCAAGGCTCAGCACCAGAGCAGCGGGAAGTGCGAGCAACAGGGCCAGGCGTGCGGCGATGCGCATGGGCGTTCCGGGGGGCGAGCAGGCGATGGACAGCGGCACGGGGAGTGCCTCAGGAGGGACTCCTGATGCGTAACCCGCCTAGGCCGTAGGATCTGCCGTCATAAGCTGTCCTTACAGCGCGGCCGCCGCATGCTCGAGCGCCGCAACGGCAACGCGGTAGGGCTCGCCGCCAGCACTGTCCTGAGCCACGCGGAAGTCGCCGTCGAGCTGCCCTAGGCGAATGACTCGTTCGGTCCCCTCTTCGCCGATCATCGTGATCGCCCCCCACTGCTCGGTGAGGGCGGGCGCCGGCGTCATCTCGTGGCGGGCAGGCACATTCCGCAGGGTCTCGACAGCCTCGAAGGCGGCTCGGTCCTCAGTACCGTCACGACTCCAGCCCTTCTCGCCAAGCTCGACCTTCCACGACGCATCACCGAGCTCAACGGCAATGCTCTGCGGCCGCACCTGGCGAATCGGAACAGCGGCGGCGTCCGCCACGTCGGTTGGGCCCTGCCCGAGGAACGCAAGCGCATCCGGGGTCAGAGCGCCAGTCATGCCGCCCTCGACCTCGATGAGCTGTCCCACCGGAGTGGCAGCACCAATACGGATCACGGTGCTCGAGCCGTCCTCGAACCCGACCGCTACGACTCGCTCCGGATCGGGCAAGCCCTCGGGAAACGCGTCCTCGAGCAGGGTCTCGGCCTGCAGATCGAGCAAGCCCGCCACAATGCTCTCGACCGCGTCGAGATCCGCACGGCTGAAGCCCTCCACCCACCAGTCCCGGTCTTGGCCGTGAATCCGGAGGGTGCCGACTTCGGCCTCGAGCGTGACCGAGCGCACCAGCGACGCGTCGTAGCGAAGCAGGTGTCGGTCGCGCAGATCGTTGCTCTCGACGAAGATCGAAGTCTCGAGTTCACCGTCGATCACGGTGATGCCTTCGGCACCGCGGACGTAGGTACGCCAACCCGACGGAGCTGCGCGTCCCATGTCGATGTGCTGGACCGCGCCATCGGCCAGAGTGACGTCAATGGTCGCCCGTGGGGTCGCTCCGAGCCCAAAGGGTTCGGGGTCCTCGACGTCAATCGGCTCGCCCTTCTCGAACTCGCCGAGCACGCGCATAAGGCGCGTCGCCACCCTCTGGTTCGCACGGCCCACAAACGGAGCTTCGACCTGCCAACCATCCTCGTCCAGCTGGAGAATGATCTCGGCGCCGTCATCGCGCCTCGCCACGACCCGCGTCACCTCGTCTTCGTCGACCGACCAGACCGCAGCCGTGGCATCGGGATTGCCCAGCGGATCGACGGGCTCCCACCAGCGGTCGAGGGCGACCAGCACAAGAAGCACGGCAACAAGGCCAATCAGCAGCCGGGTCTGGCGATCCATCAGGCCTCCGCGGTGGGGGCCTCATGCTTGCCAATCACGACCTGAGCGGGCTGGATGACCTGGCTTCCCAGGGCGTAGCCCGTCCGGTGGACCATCAAGATCAGGCCGTCTTGGGCCGCGTCGGTCACGGGTGCAAGAGCCAGAGCCTCGTGCAGCTCCGGATTGAAGGGAGCGCCAACACCAGGCACCTCGGCGAGACCAAGCTTCGTCATGGTCTCATGGAACTGCTTCGACACCATCTGAAGACCCTGGGTGAGGGTCTCGGCGTCGCCACCGGCCTCAGCCGCTCGTCCCAGGTTCTGAATCGGCTCGAAGAACGCTCGCATGGTCTCGGCGGCCTTGCTCTGGACCTGAAGACGCGAGCGCGCCTCCATGCGCTTCTTGAACTCTTCCATCTCGGCCTGAAGATCCGTGTAGGCCTTGGAAACAGCGCGGAGCCGGCCCTCGGCCTCTTCACGACGGGTGCGCTCAGCCTGGAGCGCCCGCTCGGCCTCTTGGCGGGCCAGCTCATCCGCCGTCAACTCGGGCACAAGCTCGATGACTTCGGCCTCGACCGCTTCGGTATCGCCAGTGGTGGACTCCGGTCCGCTCTCGACGGTCTCTTCCACGACCTCGGGGGTCTCCTCTCCAGGCATCGCTCGGCTCCTTGGCTGCGTCGTCCGCAACGTGGAGCGGAGATTAATCCCCAGACCGTCAGCGGCAACCCATCAGAGGTCGCTCAGACGAACTCAGGCGTCGGTGGCTTGTCACGTCGGGTACGGCGCGCCCCCACGGGTACCGACTCGATCCGCTGCGGAACCACCAGCTGGTGCAGGGGCGGCCAAGCGTAGACGAGCAACGCCGTGGCAATGGTCAGGCCGGTCGCCGCGAACAACGCAAAGAACAGCTGCGTCGAGATCGCCACCGCTCCGAGCAGCAGCGCAGACGCCGGAAGCACCGTCATCACCATCCACCGGAAGGCCACCACAGCCGCAAGCAGCGTAAGCCTGCGATCGTTGCCCTCATGCGCTCGGAGCATGCGGCTGGCCGAGCTGAACTGACCGCTGTCGAGCAGCAAGGACACCTGGTAGACCCGCGCCGAAGCATCCGAGGGGTCGAGCTCGAGTGAGCGTTCGAGTGAGCCCAAGGCGTCAGCGCGGCGACCTTGGAGAGCGCGACCCACGCCGGCCAAGTAGTGCAGGTCGGCGTCTTCGGGGAAGTACTTGGAGCCGACTAGGCCGAACTCTTCCGCCGAGAAGCCGTCTCGCAAGTGCGCGGCGACGATGCCGCCGGCGACGTAGGCATCGCGGTGCCAGGGCTGCTCGGCCACCATCTCTTCGGCCTGGCGGACTGCCCCCCTGTACTCCTGCTTGCGAATCGTCTCGAGCAACAGCTGAATCGGCGTCGGCTCGGTATCGACCCAAGCCTCTTCTTCGGCCTGCCACCGCTCGAGCGCCTCGATCGCCTCGGCGCGAGCCGTGATGACCAAGCCGCAGTCTGCGGTGTGATGGAAGGCGACGAGGCGTTCCTCTGGAGTGCCACCGGCCTCGAGGGCCTTGAGCTGTGCGAAGAACGCGTCGCGACGTGGGTCGTTCGCCGAGAAGGTGTGCACGTACAGGGTCATCTGCGCGTCGGAGCGCAGGGGCTGAACAATCCAGCAACCTACGTCGACCGAGTCTGCGTCGAGCGGGGAGACCGAGACCTCAGGGCGGCCCTGTACGCGAAGCACGCGACACAGGAACGCAGCGATCTCACCTGCCACGGGCCCAAACACCGAGATGGGATCGGCCTCGCCGGAAGGTGTCCCCCATCCGTGCCGATGGAAGTAGCTGCGGCGCAGCTGATCGATCCGCGAGCGGCAGTGATCAATCTCAGCGACGACGAGCTCGTCATCGCGGTACCGAATGGGGGCAAAGGTCACCCGCCGCTGGTACAGGCGGATGGAGTCCTCGAAAGAGTAGCGGCGCACAACGCCATCGCGACCCACGATCTCGACCGGGAAGTCGACGACCTCGGTGTAGTCCTTGCGGCTGTAGCGCTGTAGCTTTTGACTCTTGTCCATGAGTAGGAACTCGCCCTACCTAGACTGTACCACCTAAAGCCGCCCCTTTCCCCTCCGTCCTCACCGAAGACAAAGCACGGGGCAGTCCGAAGAGTTTGAAATAGGAAGTGGACCTGGCTCGTAGACTCGGCGAAACCCCAAGGGAGGAGACCCTGCTGGCCTTGAGACTCCACGACGGACGCGACCCCATGCCCGGACGGATTCGAGCTGCTCGAGCTGGAGACGCCGAAGCACGCGCCTGGCTCGTCGAACGATGGCAGCAGCCGTTGTTCCGATTTTGCCGTCGCATGCTGTCTTCTGACGAAGATGCGCTGGACGCCACCCAGGACACACTGGTCAAGATGCTTCGCCATCTCGAGCAGTTCGACGACAAGCGCAATTTCTCGTCCTGGGTCTTCGGAATCGCGCGCAATCGGTGCATCGACGAACATCGTCGCCGAAAGCGTCGCGTCTACGAGGAGCCTGGCGACCTGGTCGACCCGGGGCCCTCTCCGATCGAGAACACCACCCGTGCACAGCGGGCTGATCAGCTGATCGACGCCCTTGGCAAGCTCCCCCCCATGTACCGCGAGGTCCTCGTGCTCTACCACTTCGAGCATCTCAAGTACGCCGAGATCTCCGAGGCCCTAGAGCTCCCGATGGGAACCGTGATGAACCGAATCTTTCGCGCTCGACGCAAACTTAGAGAGGCGTACGAAGCGCAGGGAGGCCAGCGATGAGCAGCCATGTCCCAGAAGATCTCCTGACCGCCTTTGTCGACGGCGACATCGAGGAGGGCCTCGCTCTCCACATTGCCGAGCACCTCGACATCTGCCCCGCGTGCGCCACGCACGCAGCGACCATCGAGCCCCTCGCCTTTGCCTTCGCCGCCGTTGAGGACCCAGAGCTACCGAGGAGCCTCGTGCTCGATGTGCTCCGTGAAGCCGACGCTCCAGAGGCAGCACCGCTCACTGAGATGACGCTTGGTCTAGGCCTTCTCGCCGCCGCAGGCGTCACCTTCGCGCTGTTCGGCGATCCAGTGGGCAGTGCGGTTCAGCTGTCGCTGCTGCTGGGCGCGGCTGCCAAGATGGGAACCGTAGCCAGTGGCACCGTCGCGGCATCGCTCGTGGCCACCTGTTCGGCCGCTGCGACCGCCATGGTCTGCAGCTGGGCCGCGGCTCGCGCCACCATCCCCGAGTGGAGGCTCTCATGAGCGCACCACACGCTATTCTGCTCGCCCTGTTGAGCTCCCCTGCCCTCGCCGAGCCACCGGCGAGTCCCGAAGCGCTAGACCAGCGAGCCCAAGAGCTAGACGAGCGGGCCGCAGAGATTGCCGAGCGCGCCGAGGAACTCGAAGCGCTGTTTCTCAAGCTGCAGCAGCAGCGCGAGGCGGTCGAAGATCTGCGGTTCGAGACCGAGGCGCTCCGCCAGGAAGCCAACGGCGCCGCGGGCAGTGACAACGTCGCCAAAGAAGTCTCCGACGAGATTGAAGAGGCGCTCGGCGAGGTCCGCGACGAGGTGCTCGATGAGGTTCGCATGGAGGTCGACGAAGCCCTCGACGAGGTCATCGAAGAAGTGAGCGACGCGCTCGGCGAAGCGTTGGTCGAGGCCAACGAAGAGCTCGAAGAGAATCGCGAGAGCGTGCACCACGGCGAGCGCATCGCGATTGGCGAGACCATCGTGGTCGAAGTGCACGAAGAAGTCGATGAGGTCGTCTCGGTCGGCGGCGATGTCGACGTCTTCGGTCGCGTGCTCGGCGACGCCACCAGCTTCGGCGGCACCGTCCACGTCCACGACGGCGGGCGGGTCGACGGCAACGCCATCGCCATCGGCGGGCATGTCGTCGTCGACGACAACGCTGAGGTCGGCGGCCGCGTGCCGCTGTCCCCTACTGGAGAGCTCCACATCGAACTCGGTGAGGAGCCGGAGCCCGAGGCCACCTCGGGGACCTTTGGCCGCCTGCTCTACGAGATCTACAGTCACATCATCTTCGCGCTGTCATTTGCCGGCGTCGGAGTGCTGACGGTCGGCTTGTTCCCGGACCGCGTCGCGCGCATTGCTCGAGCGATTCAGGAACGCCCGGTTCGAGTCGCCGTCCTCGGCGGCTTCGTCAATCTGATGCTGTCCGCGGCCACGTTCTTCATGGCCATCACCATCATCGGACTGCCGATCGCGGGACTGCTCGCGCTGTTCCTCGCGCTGGCCTGGCTGTTCGGCTTCATCGGTCTGTGTCAGGCCATTGGTGACCGACTGCCCTTCGAGCACAAACCGCACGGCCGCTGGCTCGCCTTCTTGGTCGGCGTGGTCATTGTGACTTTCGTGAGCGCGCTTGGCCCACTCGGCGTGATGACCCTGCTGGCCGCCAGCGTGATTGGCATGGGTGCGGCCTTCCACACCCGCCTCGGCGGCGTCTAGAGGCTGGCGCCCGGCACCCGAGGGTGCCAGGCCTCCTAGTCTTCGAGACGTTCGTGTAGGCGCGCAAGCACTGCAGCGCGGTCTTCGACACCCGTCAGACCCTCGGTCGCAGTCGAGTCCGCCGCCTGGGCAATCTCCCAGGCCTCGTCGGACGCGTTGTTCTTCTGCAGGCCATGAAGACTCAAGGCATGCAGTAGAGCAAGGGTTCCGCGCAGCGGCGTCGGGTTCTTGGCCACGCGAAGTCCGCGCTCGGCGCAGCTCTCGGCACGGGTCCAGTCCTCTTCGCGGGCACGCACCTCACCCAGGCGTAGCAGGGCCCGCGGCTGGTTCGCATCGAAGGCGAGCAGGCGGTCATAGTGCTGGGAGGCCTTGTCGGGGCGACCCAAGCGCTCATCAAGAATCCGGCCCTTGGTCAGGTAGGCATCGACCACATCCTGCGACGAGGTCGCGTGGTAGATGATGTTGTTGTAGACGTTGAGCAGGTTGTTCCAGTCTTCGGAAGCCTCGAGCAACGTGGCCATGCCCTTGAGCGCGCCGACGTGGTCGGGATGCAGCTCGAGTGCCTTGCTGAACCGCTTGTAGGCCTTCTCGGAGTTGCCGAGCGCGTGCTCGACGAGGCCGAGCTGGGTGTAGAAGTGTGCAATCTTCGACTTCTCACCGTGGCCACCTGTCAGCTGGAGCAGCTGACGCCACACAGCCTGACCGCGCTTGTAGTCACGGCGCTGCATGTAGAGCGGCCCCACCGCTTCGAGCGAAGGAATGTGAGCGGGATTGAGGTCGAGGGCACGCTGGTAGCGCTCGAGCGCGTCTTCGGAACGGCCCGCCGCTCTCAGCAGTTCAGCGTAGCGGTAGAAGAAGCCCGACACTTCGAGGCGGACATCGAAGTCGTCGAAGTCCATGTCATCTTCGTTGAGCTGTCCCTCGAGGCGGGAGTAGACCGGTAGCGCCTCGTCGAAGCTGCTGTCCGCGAAGAGGTACTCGGACATGTACAGCAGAGCCTGCTGATGGTCCGGGTCCCACTCGAGCAACCGCAGGTACAGCGCACTGGCAGCTGAAGCGTCATGACGCGTCTCGGCCTCGATCCGCGCGGCTTCGCCAAGGTGCTTGACCTTCTCGGCGGGCGTTGCGGCCGCTTCGGCCTGCATCACGAGCATCTGGACCGCTCCGGACCAGTCTCCGGTGCGGCGACGGACCTTCTCGAGCCGGCTCGCAGCCACCTCGTCGGGCGCAGCCTCGAGGGCAGCGGTGTAGAACTGCACGGCATCCTGGCGACCCAGCTGCTCCTCGGCCACCACGCCGACACGGCGCAGCAGACTGGCACGCTCACGACCCGTGCGCTGCTCAGCGAGCTTGCTTCCGGCATCGACGAACAGAGCCCAGTCGGTCGTGTCTTGGGCAAGGGCGACGGTGCGCTCCAAGGCCTCGACATCGCTCTCGGACTCCTCGAGCACCGCGCGCCAGCGATCAATCGCCAGTGCCGGGTCGGAGAGACGGGACTCGGTCAGCGTGGCGATCTCGCGAAGCACCTCGACCTTTCGCTCCTGGCCAACCAAACCGGCCTCACGCTGGAGGACTTGAACCAGACCGGTCCAGTCTTCCTCGGCCTCGGCGAGGCGCTTGAGCCCAGAGATCGCGTCGGTGTCGTCGCGAACGTAGTCGAGTGCGTCGAGGTAGGCCTGACGCGCATCGGGAATGTTGGACGCATCCTCGTAGACGCCGCCGATCTCGCGCTGGTACGACGCCGACTCTTCGGCTCCCTCGGCGGTCTCAGCGAGCTCGCGCAGGTACTGAATTCCGAGCTGGGTCTCGCCGCGCTTTCCGGCGATGCGTGCAAGGGCACGCGTGACTTCGCGGTCGTCGGGATTGGCCTCGTGCAGTCCTCGATAGGCCTCCCAGGCTTCGTCGGTCTCGGCGAGGTGAGTGGCCAGCACCCAGCGCTTGCGCGCACCGAGGGCGTCCTTGAACGCCACGTCGGTCACCAGCGCCTCTTGCGCTTCGATGGTGCGGAAGACGCCCATCCAGTCGAGTCCCACCGAGAGCAGCCGCTCCTTGTGGGCGAGCGGCGCAAGTCCCTCGACTTCACCCCAGATGGAAGCAGCCAGTGCCGGCTCTCCCATGACCTCAAGGGTGGACGCCAGACCGGCCCGATCCGCCGGACGATGGCTGCCATACAGAGCGCGAACGCCCTCGACATCGCCCTGTCCGATGCGAAGGTCACGCAGCTGCCGGAATGCAGCCGTCGATGCGGGGGACGCTTCGAGCACCTTGTGAAGGCGCTCGGCATCGGCATCTTCGGCGGCCAGCAAGCGAAGCATGGCCGCAGCACCGACAGGTCCTTCAAGGCCAGCCTGAACCTTCCAAGCTGCCGCGCGAGCTCCGCCGGTCGCACCCAAACGAAGCGCAAGGTCCGCAGCCGCCGGGCCCACGTCCGTCTCATAGAGCTCGGGAAGTGACGAGAGCGCGCCCGACGGGTCGAGCTCGGCCTGGTAGCGAGCACGCGCTAGGGCTTCGGCGGGCTCTTCGAGACCCGCGAGCAACGTAAACGCCGCCTTGTGGTGCCCTTGGGCCGCCGCCAAGGTCGACAGGGGCTGGGAAGCCGCCTCGGTGGCGAGGCGTTCGAGCAACTGCTTGGCCTCGTCGGCCTTTCCGAGATGGCCAAAGAGGTCGGCGAGTGCAGTGCCGATCCGCACGATGTCCTCTTCGGTCTCGGCATCGCTAAGGGCGCGCTCGTACGCACCCGCAAGCACCGCCTGGTCTCCAGTCTTCACGGCGTGCCGCTCGAGCTCGGAGAGTGCCGCAGCGTGAAGCGGGTCCTGCTCGAGCAAAGCGAGCAGATGCTCTGCCGGATCGGCCTTCTTTACGCCCTGGGCCGCATCAGCGGCGCCGAGCAGCAGCCACTCTCGAGCACGGCCCGTCGCTGTGGCCGCCTCTTCGGAGATCATGGCGTAGTCCCCGGCTGAGCCTGCGAGATCACGCAGAAGCGCGCGCGCCGGCACGAAGTCGGGAGAGAGATCGAGCACCTGCTTGAGGATGGCCTGCGCCTTCTTCGGGTTGTCGACACGGTCCACGAGCACGCGGCTTGCCCGGTACAGGAAGCTCACCTTGCTCGACTCGTGGCTCGCCGCCTGTCCAGCCTTGTACAGGCGCATGGACAGAGCCTTCCAGTCTTCCTTCACCTCGAGCAGACCGAGAAGAGCGTCGAGGCTCGGCGCCTGATCGGGCACGAGCTTGAGCGCTTCTTCGTAGAACTTCTGCGCCATGTCGAGGTCGTTCAGACGGTGATGATGCGTCGAGCCTGCACGGTGCAAGAACAGCGCCCGGGGCACCTTCTCGGTCGTCAGGGCTGCCCGGCGTTCATGAAGTGCCGCGAGCTCGGCCCACGCTTCCTGGCGCGTGTAGATCCGCTGCAAGGCCTCGATCGCCGGAATGAAGCCTGCATCGACCTCGAGGAGGGACTCCATAGAGGTGCGCGCTGCGCCTTGGTCTCCGGCCGACTCTGCCTCTTCGCCAATGCGATAGAGCAGCGCTGTGCGGGTGCCGGCGGCGAGGTCACCGTCGAGCTGCGCGGTCCAGAAAGCGCGCAGGCCTTCTGAATCGCCACGCGAACGAAGCACGCGCTCGACCGCTGCGGATGCAGGGCGGCTCTCGCCATCCGCGGTCGCGACGTCCCGGTAGGCCGCCAACGCCGCGTCGGCGTTACCCGCCGCTTCGTGGGCCCGCGCCAAGCGGTAGGTCACGAAGGCCTTCTCGTGGTCGGGTCCGGCGGCAACCTGCGCGGTGAGCGCCTCGACCAGAGCCTCGTGCCGGCCCGCGGAGTCCAGCCATGCGACGTGCTCGCGTGCGGCCTGTGCACTGCCCGCAGCGACGGCTTCCTTGTAGCGCGCGTCTGCCTCGTCTTGCTGGCCCCCATCGCGCAATGCACGCGCGGAGAGCCAGAGCCAGTGCCCCGTGTTCGGCTGTCCGTCTCGACGCGCCTCACTCTCGTACAGTGCCGCGAGGGCGTCGTGCTTACCGACGCCTTGGAACAGCTTGGCGAGCCCAACGAGCGAGGGTTGATGGCTGGGAAGCGCCGTCCTCGCGGCCTCCCACGACACCTGTGCGTCGCGGTCGCGCCCAAGGCCCATGAGCAAGGCTGCGCGCTCGCCGTGCGCTTCCGCAGCAGCGGGTCCCCAGCTAATCTCGGCCTGCTGGCCGAGCGTGTAGACGAGGTCTTCGACAAGATCCTCGTCGCCTCGGAGCATCGCGGCGAGATCGGTCAGCGCCAGGTAGTCGGTTGGGTCCGCCTCGACCGCGGACTGAAGCGCCGTGATCACAGCGTCTGCGTCCTCGCCGGCGAGTGTGGCGACATCGCGCCAGGCATCGGCTCCCGCCGCACCCTCGAGCCGCTTCGCGCGCTCTTCTGCGGCGGCCACAGCGCCGCTTGTGTCCTCGAGCGCCAGCGCCGTCTGCATGCGCAGCTCGTGAACCTCAGCGTTGTCGCGCCCGGCGCTCACAGCGTCGTTGAGGAGTGCCCACGCGCCCTGGTCATCGCCGAGGCGCGTCCGGTAGATGCGCGCCGCCTCGAAGAGCAGCGCTCCACGGTCCACGTCCGCCTGGGCGGCCTCGGAAACCAAAGAGATGGCGGCCTCACGCCACGCATCAGCGTCAGACGCGGGTTCCCACCGCTCCACCGGAGGAGCTGTGGATCGCTCGGGCTTCGGCGCGACCTCGGTCTCGGGTTCCGCGTCGTCGAGGTCTTCGGCCTCCGGCGAGGCCTCCGGTGAGGCCTCCGGCGAGGCCATATCGGCGACGTCCGATTCAGACTTGATCAGGACGTCAAGCATCTCGATCGGAACCTCTTCAGACGTCGGATCGATCTCGAGCGTCGGCGGATCGGCCTCGGGAAGACTGGTTAGCGGACCGGCCGTGCTGAGCGGCTCGGCGAGTAGGTCGCCAAAGCCCTCGGGCGGAACGCGCGTCGTGGGCGCGTCTTCAGCGACCTCGTCTTCTTCAGGTGCCTCGGGCGCAGCAGCGGCTGGAATCCCCGACTTGGAGATCTCTTCGCTCTCGCCATCGAGCCAGTCCATGTCGTCGTCATCACCAAAGAAGTCCGAGACGGCATCCTGCTTCTTCTTACCCACGTGCGCTCCCGTGCGCGCCCTCTCCGGAAGAGGCGCGCTGTGTCCGATCCGAACCGGACGAATAGCACTCGCCAGCCGGGCTCGGCAAGCGCGCTATCAGGCCCGGCATTGCATGGGGATCGCAGCCGAGTTGCTGGAGAATTCCCCTTCCTAGAGTGGCGCGCTCGCCCTCAGAATCCGAGCGGCAAGGTCGCCATCAAGAGCTTGATGTCGTCATCGGTGAACCGAAAGCCCACGCCACCGAAGGCCGACATGTAGCCGTGCCGCGCTCCGAGGATGACCTGCTCGGTACCCGCCTCGATGTAGAGGTGATGAACCGGCTCATAGTGCGCAAACAGACGTAGGTTCGGAATGCCCGAGTCGGTGACGACGGGGTACGAACCAAACTCGAAGTCGAAGATGTCCCCTTCGAGGCGGAGTTTGTCGTCGAACGAGTACCAGGTCATGCCGACGCCGCCGCCGTTCTCCTTGACGCCGAGCCGGAATCCGAAGTCACCCCAACGCTTCGCCATCTGGAAGGTGAACCGGTAGTCCGCTTCGTTCGTCCACTCCGTGTACACCTCACCGAGCTCGGGGAGGTACCGCGTCGTGCGGGCCACCGTGCCCGTCGGGTAGTCGTTGACCTCGAACACCCACCAGAAGTCCTCTTGGGGCTTGAGCTCGATGCCGATGGTGTTCGAGCCCGTGTTCGCGAGTGGGTTGCCGTTGAAGGCGGGGTTCTCGGCGCGAATCGCGGCGAGGTTCTGCGGCTGCGAACCGAAGTACCACCGGCCGGTGTAGTAGACGTCGGCGTGAAGGCCCGAGAAGCCTTCGATCACCGAGTTCGCGTTCTCGATGGTGTCGTTGAGCTCACGGATGGTGCTGTCGTCGTTGATCAGCGCGCCAATGGTGCCCTCTCCGTTGTCGATCTTCGAGGTCACCGACTCGATGTCGTCCATGGCCGCCTGCAGGGTGTCGGTCACGTCCTTGATCTTCTCGAGCTCCTCGTCCACGTCACTGCTCGCCTCGGTCGCGAACTGGTCCATCGTGTCGGTGAGACGCTTGACCGAGTCGATGATGGCGTCGACATCGTGGCGGTTCTGCTCGGCCATCAGCCGAAGTTCGTGCGAGAGCGCCTCGACGTTGGCGATGGTCGCCTCGAGTGCCTGAGTGTTCTTGTCGTTCTCGGCGAGCTCGCGAAGCACCTTGGTGATGGCCGCCACGTCGGTGGTGATGTCTTCGACCTGCCGAGTGATCTCGTCGAAGCTCCCCGGTTCATCCCCCATCTCGATCCAGCCGCCATCCGGGATGAGTGCGTCTTCGGTACCGACACCCACGGCAATGAACATGTCGCCCAGCATGCCGCTCGACCGGATCTGCGCCTCTGAGTCGGTCGGAAACTGAAAGCGGTCGCGCACCTTCATCTCGATGTGCGCAGAGTTCCCCTCGATCTCGATGGTCTCGATGGCACCCACGTCGACGCCTGCGACGCGAACGGGTGTGCCCGGCCAGAGCCCCTGTGCCGTCGGGGCACGCATGTTGAGCACATACGCACTCTCGCCGCGCTTCACACCGTCGAAGCTCCACCAGTACCCGCCAATGACAAGCACTACGGCGATAACGACGAAGAGTCCGACCTTGAACTCAGTGGTGACGCTGTGCATGAAACCTCGGCGCGAGGGTAACCCACATGGGCCTACACCTTCATGGGGCCGTCGAGGGACCCCGTCACGAACTGATGGATGAGCGGGTCCGTGTGGTCCCTGAAGAACTCGGCGGTCCCCTCCGCGTAGAGCAAGCCATCGACGATAAACGCCACCTTGTCTGCGATGTGGAGCACCGCGTGCATGTCGTGGGAGATGACCACGCTGGTGATGCCCGGCCTCGATGCCTGCGTCTCGACCATCAGCTCGTCCATGGCCGCCGCGAGGATGGGGTCGAGCCCGGTGGTCGGCTCATCGTAGAGGATGAACTCGGGGTCGCGGACGAGCGCCCGCGCCAGGCCGACGCGCTTTCGCATGCCACCCGAGAGCTCGCTCGGAATCTTCTGCTCGGTCCCCGAGAGGCCGACCTGGGCGAGAAGCTTGGCGACCTTGGCGTCAATCTCGGGCTTGCGCATGCGCGTGTGCTCGAAGAGCGGGAACGCGATGTTGTTGTAGACGTTCATCGAGTCGAAGAGCGCCGCGTGCTGAAACACCACCCCGAAGCGGTTGCGCACGTGCCGGAGCTTCTTGTCCGACATCGCCGTCAGGTCCTCTTCGCCAAGGTAGATGCGGCCTTTGTCCGGACGCAGCAGGCCCATCACGTGCTTGAGGGTGACCGATTTTCCGGTACCGGAGCGCCCGATAATCGCGGTGATCTTGCCCGCTGGAATCAGCAGGTTCAGGCCGCAGAGCACCTTGTGGCTGCCGAAGGCCTTGTGCACATCCTCATACGCGATGGCGACGGGCTCTCCGGTGACGGGATCGAGCTGCTCCATCAGGGCAATGCCCAGGCGATGAAGAAGTTCGAGACCAAGATCGCCACGCTTGCCACGACAACGGCACTGGTGGTGGCCTGGCCGACGCCCGCTGCGCCGCCCTTGGTGTAGTAGCCCTTGTAGCAGGCCACGGTGCCGATGATGGCGCCGAACACGAGCGCCTTGAGTAGCCCCGACCAGATGTCATCCCAGTCGATCCACTCTTGCGTCCGCTTCATGTACTCGGGCTCGCTCATGTTGAGCACGTACATGGCGATGTACCAAGAGCCGAACATGCCCACGAAGTCGTAGATCGCGGTGAGCATGGGCGTCACGATGATGGCGGCGAGAAGTCGCGGCTTGATCAGGTAGTTGATGGGGTCGACGGCCATGGCATCGAGGGCGTCAATCTGCTCGGATACCCGCATCGAGCCAATCTCAGCGGCAATTGCGGACCCTGCGCGTCCGGCGACGAGCAACCCTGTGAGGGTGGGCGCAAGCTCGCGTGTAAGTGCCACGCCCACCGTTCCGCCGACCATCGCCTGGGCTCCGAACATGGCGAAGGCTCGATGGGATTGCAGAGTGAACACCGCGCCCGTGAAGAAGCTCGTGAGCAGGATGATCGGCAGACTCTGAACGCCGATGAACTCCATCTGCTTGAGCGTCTCGCGGATGCGTAGAGGGCGCATGAACACATTGGCGAAGCCAAAAGCAAAGACCTTTGAGACGCGCCCGACCTCTTCGATCGGCTCAAGCACCGAGCGGCCCACAGCCTCGAAGACACGTGCAATCACACCCACGTGCAGCCCCACGACGGGACTGCCGGCCCAAAGTTCACGCGTGGCATTGACCCGTCGATAATGCGTACTCCTGCCCCGCTCGGTGTATCACAGCGGCAGATTGAAGGTGAGTGGGCCTTGTGAGCCGGGCCAGCGGCGGGTAGGAAGGACCGATGCGACCGTTTCTCCTCATGCTCACGCTCCTCGCGACGCCCGCCCTCGCCGGCGAGCCGCTCCTTGTCCCCGACTTCACGCCGCACACCGCGAGCGAAGTCGCCCTGTCGGCGATGCTGCAGGACCTTCTCAAGGAAGAGCTCAAGCGGGACGGCCACGTGCTGATCCAGTCCGAGCACGCCAAGCCCATCGTTGGCGACATCATCGATCGGTGTGGTGAGCGCCAGGGCTGCCCCTACGTGCCGCTGCAGAAGCTCCCCGCGCGCTTTGCGGTCGTGGTGACGATTGTTCGGTTCGAGAACTCGCTCACCGGCACGGTCGACTTCTACGAACAAGCCGACCCCACGCCCATCGCGACCCGCGAAGTGCCCATCGAGCCCGGCAACGAAGCGGGCTTCGCCGCTGAGATCCGGCGCCAGACCGAGGACCTTCTCGCGCTGCTCGGCCCTGCACCAAGCCAGGACCTGATCGAGGCGGTCAGGCTCATCGAGGGAGCGGATGCCGTCGCTCCCGCACCCGCTCCGCAGCCGGTCGCGCCCGCTCCGCAGCCGGTCGCACTCGCTCCGCAGCCGGTCGCACCCGCTCCGGTGCCTGCACCGGTCGCAACCGATGTCCCCTCACCCGCGGGTACCAGCCTCGAGAAGCGGCTCGAAGGCAGCTCGATCCGCCGGCGTCACCTGACCGGAAACCTCGACAGCTTCATGCGCTTCGAGGGTGAGCCCGAAGAGTGGGCGTACCGCATGACTCCCCACGCGGGACGCGTGTTCATCGAGCTTCGCGGTGGCTACGCCATGGGTGACATCCACCGACGCGCCGATGTGCGCCTCAACGGTACTGACCCGGTCACCGAGTGGTACCAAGAAGGCCCTGAGCCCGGAACTGGCGGTCGAGGCGGGCTGTACGCCGGCTACTCCCCGATCACCTTCATGGACGTCGGGCTTCTGGTCGAGTTCCAGGCCGGCATGAAGACGCTGAGCACCGGTTTTGGCAGCGACTCTCCCGCCACATCCCAGGGCTCGGCGATGCTCGGCATCGTGCAGCCGCGGGTTCGCTTCTACGCGGCCCCCCTCGGACCCGTGAAGCCTGCGCTCTTCGTCGGCGCAGAGTTCCAAGTCTTCGACGCCTACAGGATCGACCCGAACCCGAACCAGTTCCCCGAACCGATCGGCGGTGTGGTTCCCGGCGTGGTCGGCGGTGGCGGACTCGTAATCGACCCCGCGCCGATCATCGGGATCGTACTCGAGGCCGCGTACACTCAGCACTTCGGAGCGCGCGCCGGAGCTGCCGAGGACGGGCGTCGTCCAGACGGCGCACCTTCCGCTCCAACCGGCCAATTCCGCACACTCGCCTTCTCGGGCGGCCTCCAGTTCCGGATCTGAGCGTTGACGCTCGCGAACAGTCGGATATGAGGGCGGGCGCGCCGAGGTAGCTCAGTTGGTAGAGCAGCTGATTCGTAATCAGCAGGTCGTCGGTTCAAGTCCGATCCTCGGCTCCAGTTAAAGCCCCGTAGCCCTTGTGGTTATGGGGTTTTTTCGTGGCCGACGCTCACGTCGCGCCGCTTGCGGCACTGGCGGCCTCAAAAGCTCCTAGCAAGAACCGCCGAGCCTTGGTGCTGAGGTCACCCGTTCGGCGGAGAAGAGTGGATCATTAATCTACTAGCGAGTAGATTAATGTCATGGCACGCCCCAGAACCATCGACATCGACATCGCGACCCCCGAGCGCATCCTCGCCGCCGCCGAGCTGGCCTTCGCAGAGCAGGGCTTCGCCGGCGCACGTCTCGCAGACATTGCCCGATCGGCCGGGCTGCGCCGCCCATCGCTGCTTTACCACTTCAAGAGCAAGGACGTGCTCTACGCCGCGGTCGTTGGCCGAAGCTTCTCGCGACTCGCAGAGGCCCTCGTCACAGCCCAAGCGACCGAGGGTGGCTTTGAGCACAAGCTACGGGCACTTGCCGAATGCTTCGACCACTTTCTCGAAGAGCAGTCCCACGTCGCCCAGATCGTCGTACGCGAGCTGCTCGATTCGGACGGGCCGGGGGGCCAGCTGCTGCTCTCCCAAGCCGGTCCCCTGCTCGACCAGACCGACGCCTGGCTGCGGGCCGCCGGCAAAGGCCAGCTTCGTCCAGGCCTGGACGTGCGCGTCGTCCTGACCCATGTCGCTTCTGACGCCCTGCTCCGGCATGCGTCAGGGTCACTGCGCCGACCCCTGTGGGGGCCTCCGCTGGCTGACCGCAGCTGGCAGATGGCCCAGACCCTCCTCCTCACAAAGGAACACTGAGATGCGCAAGCTACTGCCCTTCACGATGATCGGCCTGACGTCGGCCACACTTCTCGGCGGCCTGTGGATCGGCGGTTGGGGCACCTTTCTTACGCCTCTGGTCGTGTTTTTCGGCATTCCGGTCGCCGACCTGTTCGTCGGCATCGACACGGAAGAAACGGCGCCCGAAGGCAGCCACCCCCTCGCATTCAACGCGTTGGTGCGCAGCTGGGTGGTCGTCGAGACGCTCACGCTCGCGGCGGTGCTCTGGTTCGTGTCCACCCACGGCCTGACCGGGGTCGAGTGGGCTGGCGTGCTGCTCTCGACGGCCTTGATGACCGGAGGCGGCGGCATCAACGTCGCACACGAGCTCATGCACCGAACCGACAAGCGTGACCGGGCCATGGCCGAGTGGCTGATGACGATGACCAGCTACACCCACTTCTGCGTCGAACATGTGCTCGGCCACCACCGCAACGTCGCCACCTTCGAGGACCCGGCCACGTCACGGCGCGGCGAGACGGTCTACGCCTTCATCCCCCGCGTCATCGCCGGGACCATCCGCAGCGCTTGGGCCCTGGAGGGTGAGCGTACGAAGCGCCGCGGCATCCCGTGGTGGTCCCTGCGGAATCGACGCCTGCGCTACGCGCTCGACCTCGTGGCTGTGGCTGTGGCCATCGGGCTTGTTTTCGGACCCCTGGCCCTCGCCTTCTTCTGGGCCCAAGGCGTGCTCGCCTTCACACTGCTCGAGGTGATCAACTACGTCGAGCACTACGGGCTGCTCCGCGCGAAGCTGGCCAACGGCAAGTACGAACGCGTTCGCCCCGAACACTCGTGGAATGCGAACTTCCAGGTCTCGAACGGCTGGCTCTTCAACCTGCAGCGGCACGCAGACCACCACGCCAACGCCTCGCGGCCGTACTACCACCTGCGCGCGCTGCAAGAGGGCCCACAGCTGCCCTTTGGCTACCCCATCGCCATCTTGCTTGCGCTGGTTCCGCCAGCCTGGATGGCCGTGATGCACCCTTTGATCGACGGGCACAGGACACGCCGGGCCGACTCTGTCGCGTAGACGCCTGTGAGGACTACAGAGCCTCCGGGAACCACTCTTCTGGAAGTTCCGGGGTCGCCTGAAGCTGCGCCGCGTTCGTCCAGCTCCCGCCGTTGATGCTGTACTCGAGGCTCACGTCCTCGAGGGTCTGGTCGCAGCGCACCAAGAGCACTTCGATGTCCAGGGGCCCAGCCGGGAAGCTCCGAGATGGCTCATCGTCCGTTCCGTCCGCCCAGAAGAAGCCGTGGACTTCGAGGAACCAGTTGTTGGTGGAGCCTCCGACCCCGCTTCCGACCCAAGCCCACACCCCGTCCTCGACGCTGTCGTTCCGCTCGCGAAGCGAGAACGTCCCTCCGGGGTGGTCGATGGTGCCGACATAGCGGACCAGCCAGTTCGTCGAGGCGCGAGCCGTGGTGCCGCCGTTCCGGTCGAAGCCGTTCAGGTTCTGCATCGCCAGTGACCCACTGGACCAAGACTCAATGCGGGCCCCCGCGACCACTTCCTCGGCGAGAAGCTCGTCGTTGCGCTCGCCTCGAGCGAACGCGAACAGCGTGAGATGGTCAAAGCCTCCGGTGCCCGAGTTGCAGAACGCCTCGTCGACGTCGCCATCGCTTACAAAAGAGCGCGCAATCGCCGTAAAGCCGGACGGTGGGGTCAGCGGACCCTCGAGATAGACCTCGGTTCCGGTGCCTCGGTCCACATGAAGCTGCCGCGGACTGGCCTCGGCGACCGAAGTCGGCCACGACGACTGGGTGCCCTCCTCCGAGCTGATCGGCCAACCGGCGGGCGTCTGCACCGTCGTGTCCAGCGCGGTGCCGGTGGCATTGGGCACGAAGGCCCGAAGCTGCCGTGAACGTCCAGGCCCCCACGGGTTCACGATCTCCCCGATCAATTGATGGCCCGCATCGAACTGGAAGTGACGCTGCTTGCCGTCAGCACTCGAAGACTGCGGTCCGTTCCAGCTGCTGTCCCCAATGTCTGCGACCAGCGCCCAGCCCGGCCCGCTCTTCCACGGTGTGCTGTCCTGGCTATCGGTCGAGGTGTCGGAATCTGCGGTATCCGTCGTCTCATCACTGGTGTCGGTGGAGACGCCGGTGTCGGTGTCCTCGGCGCCGCGACGTGTGCACGCGCCGGCGAGCAACACCAGCAGGAGCCAACTTCCCGCAGGAACGCCTCCCGAAGCACATCCGCCGCACCCCTCCCCGACGTCATCCGCGATGGGGGTGCCGGTGTCCGCCCCACCCGTATCCGCGGGGTCTGCGGTGTCGTCTCCACCGTCGTCGATTGGCGGCAGTCCCTCGAGTTCGACGCCCAGACAGTCGACCGAGCCGTACAGCTCCGGCGGCCAGGAGCGGGACAGCGAGCCCACCGGGGTGCTCATCAAAGCGTCGAGGCCCGTCAGCCCACAGTTCGAGAGCTCGGGCGCATTCGTGAACACGTCGGCTGCGCCATCGTGGCACTCCACCGGAGGTTCTTCGGTGATTGACGGCTTGGCGAAGGCATCGACGTCGTAGATCGCGAGAAGCCCGCCGAGCCCAGGTCCCGCGGGGAACACGTGCGGCGCGAGATGCGGGCAAACGGCCGCCTGGCTCCATGCGAGCGTGTAGCTAGCGTCGAAGCTTGCCGGCCCAATTCCACCGTGTTCAGCGCTGATCGGAAGCATCATCCGATGGTCGGCGAGGGTCGCTGCGACGGCGTTGAACGAGTGGGTGTACACCCCGCTGCTCAGCCAGTGGTCGAGCACGGTGCCATTGATGTCCGACGGGGAAGCCAGATCGAGGCGCGTCGAGAACTCGACCTCAGTGCCCGCCGCCGTAGCCGCGTACTCAGCGGTGAGACCCTCGATTGCCGTCTGGACCTCAGCCATCGCGAGGGAGAGCACCGAGTCGACGAGGTCGTCGAGAATCGGCTGGATGAAGGACTGCAGAACCGCCCCGAGGTTCAGGTTGATCCCGAGCGAGTCGAGCCACGCCTCGAGGTCCACCAACCAGCCGGGCAACACCGTGCGGGCGAGCAGATCCCAGTCAATCGCCGTGAGGTCTTCGGCCCACGCATCGAGCGGGCCCATCACCAAGCTTGGGTCGAGCTCCTGCACGTCGAGCGCACTCTGGCCCGGTTCCAGGCCGCTGTTGAGCATCGCGCTCGTCAGTGCAACCGTCTCGACGTAGGCAGGGAGCAGCGCATCGATGTCGCCGTGCAGCTCGGTGAGAATGACCTCGGCGGCACTTGCCCCTCCGAGGTCGGCCTGCGGCTCGAGGAGCGACACGAGTACCGAGTACTCCATGTAGAGCGTCGGGCAGGTGGTCGCGCAGTCCGTCTCGTCGTCGCTGGTGCTCAATACGCCGTCGTCGCCCGCGGTCACGAGCAGGTCACTGCCATCCGCAGAGCTGTGGTCCTGCAACTCCAGCACGCGGTCGCGGAAGTCGAGCAACACCATGTCGAGCTCGAGGTGGGACTCCTCGACAATCAGCGGAAGCAGCACGAGGTACTCGGCCGGGGCCACGTCGAGTGCCGAGACCCTCTCGAAGAGCGAAGCATCGGGGTTTCCGGCCTCGATGGCCTCCCACTGCGGTGCCGCATGCGTCGCCATTTTCTGCCAGACCGGGCTGTCCGGATTCATCACCGTGTCGAGCACGAAGTCTGCCGGAATCGCATGCAGCATGCCGGCGGTGTGAAACGCCTCTGGATCGGCTTCACGCCACCCTTCCTGAATCATCGACTCGGCCACCATGTGGCGCACCACATTCGACCAGCCCGTCTCGCGTCCATCACTCGCGGGATTGAGCGTGAAGGTCTCGCCGGAGAGCCAGTTCACGTAGTGATGGGCGACGGCATCCGAGGAGCCGTGCAGGAAGCAGCCCATCGCGTAGGCGCGCTCTTGGTCGGTCACGGCGGCTTGGTACAGGTCCTCGCACTGGTCGTAGGGGTAGAGGCCGATGGCGTGGGTGAGGTCCGTCATTGCGGGAAAGACGAAGTTGTCGGGGCCCACGGCGCCAGCGCGGAACGCAAGGGGCCAGTCGCGAACGGCGCGGGCATCGTCCTCGGTCAGCTTCAGAACCGCGTCGCTGCCTTCGAGCCGGATACTTCGCCCATCGGGTGATGCGAGAAGCTCGGTGCGCACCTCGTTCGCAAGCGCAATGTGCACCCGCGTGGGAAAGGCCTCGGCAACCTCCGCGTTGGCGAGGAGCGAGCCCCCGACAAGAGACACAGCGAGGAGACGACCGGCACTGGGGAAATGAAGCATTCCGGGATTATGCCGGAACGACATGCAAGGGTCGAGGGCCAAGCCACAGCCCTGCTCGCACCCACCACGCAGAGCGCTAGGTCTGCGACGCTGGCGAGCCGACGCGCCCTGACAAACGACACGGAGTTGGTGCGGGCCGAGGCTTTCGGGCTCGTATAGACGACGCCCGGAGGAACGATGCAGCCCCTGCCCCACAACCTAGTCGTCGACGGCCGATTCTCGATTGGGCGGTTCAATCAGCCGTTCCCCAGGCTGAACTTCCTCGACGCGGACCCCGGCAGCCGCATCGGGCATCGCTTGCGGGGCTTGCGGCTGAAGGAGTGGCAGGCGTTTCAGTTCAGCGACGGCCGCTTCTTCGGAATCGTCGCCCTCTTCGACGCCAAGCTGATCGGGCTGGTGCAAGCGAAGGTCTTCGATAGCCAGACCGGCGAAAAGTACATGTTCGAAGCCAAGGTTCCGAGCTTCAATCTCAGCGTGCCCGACCAAATCCTCGACAGCCGCATGGAGTGGCGAGGCGGCGACGGCTGGATGGCCTTTCACACCCACATGGCCAGGGACCGCGCCACGGTCGGCTTCGACCTGCCTGTCGACGGATCGGCCATGCGGCTGAAAGCCCAGTTCACGCTCGACTACTCTGGCGTCGAGCCGGTGGTGGTCTGCCTTCCCTTCGACGAAAAGCGCGCGATGTACTCCCAGAAGGGCGTGGCTCCCGTGAGCGGAACGCTGTCGGTCGGCGAAACGCAGGTCGAGCTCACCCCGGACGTCGCGTTCGGGTTGCTGGACGACCACCGCGGCTACTACCCCAGGCTGATGCAGTGGGACTGGCTCACCTGTGGCGGCCACCTCGCGGACGGGACGCTCTGGGGCCTCAACCTCACCCGCAACCAGTGCAAGAACCCCGAGCAGTACAACGAGAACGTCCTGTGGGTGGGTGGCAAGGCCTATGCGCTAGGGCCTGTGACCTTCGACCGAACCGGGAACGGCAGGGGCGACACCTGGCGAATCACCGACGACGCCGGACAAGTCGACGTGCTGTTCACGATCGAAGTCGACGGCCGTGTAGAGCTGAACCTCGGCGTGTTTCAGTCGCGCTATCGGGGTCCCTTCGGTCAAGTCACCGGCCGCGTCGCCCCTGAGGGCATCGACCCGCTCGAGCTCGACGGCGAAATCGCGATGGGTGAGCGGTTCTGGCTCAAGATGTAACTGCGTTTCGGGTACACTTCCCTCGAAGAACACGTCACCAATGAGGTACTGCACATGAGTCTCCGAGCTGCAGGGCTGTCCCTTCTCCTGGCGCTAGCCCCCGCCGCGTGGGCCCAAGATGGGCCCGAGCCCAAAGTCCCCTTCTCCGCCACGATTACGAGCGCCTCACCGCAGCTCGCCCGTCACTTCGCTGCGGAGCCCGCCTCCCTCGGCACACCGGCCGACGCACGCCGGCGGTATCGCAAGGGAAACATCACGAGCGTGGTGGGTGCAGGAACAGCGGTGGTTGGTTTCGGCACACTGGTGGGCTCAGGATTCGCCGCGGCCATCGTCGCGATCAACCAGGGAGACCAGGTTCCGGTCATTGCCTCGGCCGCGGTGGGCGGAGGCCTCATCCTTCTCGGGGGGACCGTGGGGGCAGGAGGCACCATCCTGTCCAGTCGGGCTCTGCGCGAATACGGAGGCTCGTCCATCGCGGGCGCCATTGGCACGGCCTCGTTCCTGCTGGCGACGGCGCTCTATGTCGAAGCCTGGATCTCGCAGAACAACGTCGAGACCGAGGCCGTGATCATCGCCTTCGCCCTGCCCACAGGCATCGTCGCATCCGCCATCCAGGTGGTCGGGAACCTCCGGACTCATCGCAAGAGCGGCGTGCGCCGCGCGTCTCTCGGCCTCGCACCCATGCGGGGCGGCGGCGCGGCCTTGGCGCTGACGGGCACGCTGTAGACCCGTACCACCGAGGAAGAATCCGGCGCACCCCCGGTTCCATTCGTGGTCGGCGCCAGACAGACGAAGCCTAGGTCGCTGATGTGGGCTTCCGGTGGTGGGTATGCACCACCCCCAACAGTTCGCGAGCGCCCACGCCCGGAGCGCTTTGCCCCCACGATGAGCGCCTCTGACTGCCTTGAGAGGACTGCTGTCCGCAGAACACTTGGCTTGACGCCGCATTTGCTGCGGAGTGCACCTATAGTGCGTCGGCGAGTACGCATAGACCTCGCTCGTTTCAAACAACGGACTAGCCAAAACATGTATGAAATCGATGTCTTGGGGTCTCGCGAGAAGGAAAGCGACGTCCTTGCGCGTGTCCTTCTGGCTGAGTCAGACGACCCGGAACTCAACCGCATTGTGAGGGAGGCTGCGGAGGAGTTGAGCGCGCCGATGGCCCTCGTCACTCTCGTGCTGGAACACGTGCAGCTCTTTCAGGCCCACTTTGGGCTTCCTCTCGAGCTTGCCACGGCGCGGGCGACCGAGCGAAGCGTGTCCTTCTGCCAATTCGTGGTGCGAGACGGCGAGCCCTTCGAGGTCGTCAACGCGGCGGAGGACCAGCGCATTCCTCAGGCCCTAGTAGAGCGCTACGGGATCATGGCCTACCTCGGAGTGCCTATCCGAGTCGAGGGCGTGGTGGTCGGCTCTCTGTGCGTGCTCGACACGAAAGCTAGAGGATTCGACGAGACCCACCACACGCACCTTATCGAGCTGGGCGGTTTGGTCACCACGAAACTCGCAAGCCTTGCCGAGCGACGGCGTGGGTTTCGGGCCTCCTTGTCCCGACGAGCACTGGTACCTGGGCTCGCAGAGCTCGCAGACTCTGTCGGCAGAATCTCGAGCCTGTGCGCGGAAGCCCAGATCGCGGCGGCCAGTGTCGAGTCCTGCCATCGCATGCTTTCCTATGCTCAAGCGGGTGGGACAACGGCTCCAGAGGCTTTAGAGGCGTCACTTCGAGGCGCCATTCGAGCGCTCACCACAGTGAAGCACGCGCTCATTGAGATCGAGTGCAACAGCGGGGAGGTCGTAGATTGTGGGGAGGCCATTGCGAGCCTCGTTTCTGTTGAATCTGGGCCGCGCCTGTCTGATGTCCTGCACTCTGCGCAGGATCTTTCGCGAGGTCCATGCAGGGCGGTGGGTGGAGCGCCCGTCCCGTTCTTTTCAGACGACCCGAGATTGGCGACAGGCATGGCCGAGTCGGTGTCCACGATGGCTGCGGCCATGGTCCACGTGGCGCAACGCATGTCCGAGAAAGGCCTAGCCGAAGGTCTGCAGATCCGTGTCGAGGAGTTGGATTCGATGGTCGTGGTCTCGCTGTCGGCACCCGGCTTCGACATCCAAGACTACAGAGATGCCGAGACTGCCGCTGGGGATCTGAGCGATCCGGCGCTGCGGGTACGCGCTACCGACGAGAGGCTATGCGTGTCCATGGCCAAGGTTCGTCCGGGCGAGGCGGATTAAAAGGCAGTTGGCTTCCCTCTCGGGACGCTCACGAAGCGGCTGGATGCATCCAATAGGTCTGTGAACGGAACCAATGCCCGGCCCCCAAAGTGCACCATTCAGAACCACAAGGTCATCTCACGCGCTCCCGGAGCTTCGCCGCGGCTCGCTGGGCGGCACTCGCCTGTTCAGCCGAGTGGCCAAGACGCTTCCAGGTGGACCGCACGAAGTCTGCGAGTTCCCGCTGTGCGGCCTCGGTGTGAAGCTCCGCCCCGACTCGAAAGCTCCCGCCGCGCGTCTTCAGCACGACCGCCGCGGACGCGCTCTCGAAGTCGAGCCGCTCGATGCTGTCCCAGCCGTGGAACACGCCGTCCAGGGTGACCCCTCGATGGCCGACGCGCAGCGTGCGCGTGGTCGGCAGCTGATGCCCACCCGCAGCGACAAAGCGTAGGAGGCCCGCCGCGAAACCCAATGCGGTCACGGTCCCCGCATAGGCCAGGACATGAGGCAGGTAGTCGAGTCCTGTGGGACCGTAGAGAAACGCGAGCGACGGAACCACGGCGATGAGGCCAGCGCCCGTTCCAGCAAACAGCCCCCCGACTGGACTGCCCCGCGTCGAAGGTCCAAGGCCCTGAATGCGCAGCTCGATGCTCTCCGCATCCTCCTGCACCTCAAAGACGGTGGTGAAACTCATAGCCAGAGCCTAGCCACCGTTGGCCGAGCGTCTACGGCGCGGACTGAAGGTACCAGCGCAGTAGGGTCGGTCGAGCCGCGTCGAGCTGCCAGACCTCCGCGCTCACACCACCGGCATGAGTCGCTGACTGGCCGAACAGGAGCAGCGTATCGTCGTCGGAGACGTGAAGTCTCTGGGCAGAAGGGCCGAGCGGTTCGGTCTTCTTTTCATCGGAGACGACCCGAAACACCCCGTGATCCGAAGCGAGGGCCTTGATGTCGTCGGTGAGCTGCCATCGCGTCTTCCATTGATCGATCGCGGTGGTCGTGGCCGCCATCGAGAAGGTCTGCGACGCGTCCTCGGCCACCTTCGCGAAGCTATCGATGTCACGGATCGAGTGGCTCTTCTGCTTGTAGCTCTTGGCGTAGCGGAACAGCGTGCCGTCTTCGGAAAAACGCCAGTCGACGTAGCTCACGGCACCGTCCAGGCGCCGACCCGAGCCCGCCTTGACGTCGACGACCACAACGGCATCGCCGCCGTCCCAGCCACCGACCACGATGTACCGACCATCCGGGGCCACCACCATGTGGTGAAACTGCACACCGGTCTCGACAACGCGAATCTCACCCGTCCACGGGTCCAACAGGCTCACCTGCCGTGCCCTGTCCGCCGCGAAGGCAATGGCCTCGCAGTCGCCGACGACGAGAGCGTGCTTGCCAAACTCTCCGGCGATCGGCTCAAGATCGGGCCCCCGATGGAGCACCTTCGACTCGAGCCCCGCCCAGCGGCCATCTTCGAGCAGGCAGTGCGCGAGTACCCGTCGACCCTCGGAGGACCAAACGGCGGTGGTGTCGGGCGGCGAAGCGAACGCGAGGCTGAGAAGAAGCGAGATCATCGCGGCAGAACTAGCACCTTTTCACCCCCCTTCACAAGACCCACCGGCCAAACGGGACCCTTTCCCCCTACTACGCCGGCCAGGAGCCTCGGTTATGGGGGCCGGACACACCCGTCGAATGGCTCCATGACCACGCAACTGACCCGCATCAACAAGTACCTCAGTGAGGTCGGCTTTTGCTCCCGGCGCGCGGCAGACAAGCTGATCGACCAAGGTCGGGTGACCGTGAACGGCGTCGTTCCCGCCATGGGAACCAAGATCGCGCCCGGCGACGAAGTTCGGGTGGATGGTGAGCCGGTCTCCGCTCCCCCCGACAAGCGCGTGTACATCGCGTTCAACAAGCCCGTCGGCATTGTCTGCACGACCGACACCCGGGTTGAGCCGAACAACATCATCGACTTCATCAACTACCCCACTCGCATCTTCCCGATTGGTCGCCTGGACAAGCCGAGTGAGGGCCTGATCCTGCTCACGGACGACGGCGACATCGTCAACAAGATCCTGCGGGTGAAGTACAACCACGAGAAGGAGTACGTGGTCACGGTCGACAAGCCGATCACGCACGACTTCTTGGTCCGAATGCGCAGCGGCGTGCCGATTCTCGACACCGTCACCCGCGAGTGCACCGTCGAGAAGCAGAGCCGCTTCGTCTTCAAGATCGTGCTCACGCAAGGACTGAACCGCCAGATCCGTCGCATGTGCGAGCACCTCGGCTACAACGTCACCAAACTCAAGCGGATTCGGATCATGAACCTGCACCTCGACGTGCCGATTGGCGAGTACCGCGACCTCACTCAGGCCGAGCTTGACGACATCCATCAGTCCTTCGCCCTGTCCGCCGAAGAGCTCGGCGAGACCCCGTAGACCCGCTCCACGACGAGGTGAACGTGTCCCGCGTCATCCTTCTCAACAAGCCCTACGGCGTGCTGAGCCAGTTCACCAGCTCGCATGGTTTCCCGACGCTCGCCGACTACGTCCCCGTGAAGGGCGTCTACGCAGCGGGTCGACTCGACAAGACCTCCGAGGGACTGTTGGTGCTGACCGATGATGGCGCCTTGCAGGCCCGCATCGCCTCACCGAAGCACAAGATGCCGAAGACCTACTGGGCGCAAGTCGAGGGCATTCCCGACGCCGGCGCGCTCGAGCAGCTGCGCTCAGGCCTGAAGCTCAAGGACGGCTGGACCAAGACCGCAAAGGCCCGAATCATCGACCCGCCAGAGGTCTGGCCACGCACACCTCCGATTCGCGAGCGCAAGGCCATCCCCACCACGTGGGTGGAGCTGGTTCTGCGCGAGGGCAAGAACCGACAGGTGCGTCGCATGACAGCGGCGGTGGGAAACCCCACGCTTCGGCTGATTCGCTATGCCGTGGGTCCGTGGACCCTTGAAGGCATCGCGCCCGGAGACTTTGTCGAGACCGAGCTGCGCTAGGGCTTGAAGGTCGTCGAGGTCGCGAAGGTCGCCTTCACCTTCACACCATCGACCCGCACGGGCGCCCACTTCGCGTTCGGTAGGGCCTCGAGCACGCTGGGGTGAAAGACCGTCGGGCAGTTCAGGAAGCGTAGGTCGTAGGGCGCCCCCTTCTCGTCGATGAACACGCGATAGGCGCAGCGCACGGGTTCTTGGTACATCACCCGCGCCTGCACGGGTAGCTTCGGCCGTAGAGGCTTGCGAAGCTCGACCTCACGGACGTGGACCTGCTCAACCCCCTCGAAGGCCTCTCGCTCGACCACGCTCTCGAGCTGCTCACCAAGCATGAGCGCCTTTCGGAGCCGCGCGCAGAACTCCTCGCTACCGTCGCAGTCAATCTCGACCGGAGCTGGAGCCTCGTCACTCGGAGGCGTGGCCAGCGCGGTAGCGAGAACAAGAGCGGCGATCAGCATGAAACCCTCGGGAAGATGCCCCCTACTATCACAGCACTCGCGCCCGCTTGCCGGCGGAACCGGTCAGCGCAGACGCGACCACGCCGGCTGGCTCAGCCAGAGCATCATGAAGGTCAGGGCTGGGCCGCGCTTCTTCTTGCTCCAGAGAAAGCGGAACTGGCCCTTGAGGAACGGTCGACTCAAGAACGAGTCCGCCACTTGAACCGACTCCCGCCGATTGATCTCGAGCAGTTCATCGAGGGTCGCGCCCGCCCGGAACTCGCGCTTCTTGCCGACGGCAGCCCAGCCCGCGGCAATCTCCTGAGCCTTGGCCATCAGCCCGTCGTGCGGCACCACCCACTGCGCCAGCCCCATTTCGACGGCCTCGGTGCCGGTCGGACGAAAGCCCTCAGGCCCGAGCATGCGCTGGGCGTGAGTGTCGTTCATGAGACGCGCGAAGTGCACACTCGAGCAGCCCTCTGCGGCCACACCCAAGGCAGAGAACGGCGTCGAGAAGGTCGCTTTCTCAGAGGCGACGATGCCGTCACAGAGCGTGGCGGAGGTCACGCACGCCCCAATCGCCGGGCCGTTGACCGCGATCAGGAGCGGCTTTGGGAAGTTCAGGAACATCTCGAAGAGGCTCTGGTTGTGCTCGACAATCATGGCGTGCAAGTCCCGCGGATGCCCGAGCTTCAGCGCTCCGCCGAGGTTGACGCCCGCGCAGTAATACGGGTCGGTCCCGGTCAGAATGAGCGCGCCGGTGTTCGCGTCGGAGGCTGCGGCCGCAAAGGCTTCGGTGAGTGCCTCGAGCATGGGCGCGGTCCAGCCGTTGAGCCGCCGCGGGTCGTTCATGGTGAGCGTGGTCACGCCGTCTTGGGTCGAGGACAGAATCAGGTCTTTCTTCGCGGACACAGGTCACCGAGGGCCAGAGTGGCGCTCTGGGTATCTCTGCCTGGCTCAAATGCCAGCGCCCGCATCACTCCGCCCCTTTCCGCCGTTTCGTTGGTGTACAGCTTCGGGGAGTGGAGGTTGCTGATGGGCACCGAAATCGCCGAACGCCGTCCCCTTCCTTGGGGGGCCATGCTGCTCGAGGTCATCCCGGGTTGGTTCCAGGTCTTTGGCCTCGGCCACCTCTACCAAGGACGCATCGGCATGGGCCTTGGCATCATGCTCTCGTACTGGGCACTGCAGGCCATCAACTTCGCGCTCAGCTTCGTGCTGATCGGGCTCGTGACGGCCCCACTCACGTGGCTCTTCTACATGATCGCCGCTCCGCTCAATGCGAAGGACTTCGACAAGGACTAGCGCCCGGAGCGACGCGCGGCCTTCTCTTCCCGCTTGCGCAGCCTTGCGAGCAGCGGCTGATCACGCTGGGTCACAAGGTTCACCACCAGCCCGGAGCGACCGGCCCGCGCCGTACGTCCGACACGATGCAGGTAGTTGTCGATGTCTTGGGGCAGGTGGACATTGATGACTCGGCCCACACGCTCGATGTCGAGACCACGGCCGCCCAGATCCGTCGCCAGCAACACTGCGACCTCTCCATCGCGAAAACGCGCCAGGTTTGCACGCCGCTCCAGGCGGTCCATCTGCCCTCGGTAGCTGGTCGCGGGAATACCGGCTTCGGCCAGCCACTCGGCCACTTTGTCGAGCTGTTCACGGGTGTTCATGAACAGCATGGTGCCGACGGCGGGCTGCTCGCGAAGGAGCGCAATCAGGGGCTCGCGGCGCTGGCCGTTGATGATGTTCACGTTCTCGGTCTTCAGCGTCGGTACGAGCCGCTGACTTCCCGATGTGCGGATGCGGACCGGGTTGCTGGGGAACAGGGACGAGACGACGGCGTCGAGCCGCTGCGAGAGCGTCGCCGAGAACATCGCGACCTGAACGGCGTTCGGGCAATCCCCAAGGATGCGCTGCGCCACGGGTAGAAAGCCGGGATCGACCATCTGGTCTGCTTCGTCGAAGATGACGGTCCGCACGTCGTCGAGGTGTAGATCGTCACCATCGAGAAGCTGAATCAGGCGACCCGGGGTCGCCACCAGCACCTCGAAATTCCCAGCCACACTCTGCCTTGCGACCTTCTTCTTGGACCCTCCAAGCGCAACGCGCACCCGTAGACGCGTGCTGTGGGTCAGTGTCTTGAAGACCTTGCTCACCTGCTCACCGAGCTCACGTCCGGGCACGAGCACCAGACCGCGCGGCTTGCCGGGCTCGGAGACCGAAGACCCGCCATTCTCGAGGGTCTTCAGCTTGTGCAGAAGCGGAAGCACGTAGGCAAGCGTCTTGCCGCTCCCGGTCTCTGCAACACCGAGGACCGAGCGGTCGTCGAGCAGAGGCTGCACCGTCTGGGCCTGAATATCGGTCGGCGCCGTGAGGCCCTGCGCTTCAAGGCTCTCGAGAAGCGTCGGGAGGAGGGGCAGTTCTGAGAAGGAAGGCAACGCGACTCCAGGTCTGGCGGCCCCACCTATCGCGAACGGATGGAACGCGACGCCGATCGGAGTTGGCGCGCGCCCCGCGACGGACCTCGGCATCGCGTCATGCAAGCCCACCCACCGATCCACGGGAACCCGCCTAAAAGGCGACAAATGGGCGCCCCGCAGCCAAAGGCAGGAGTCTACGACCCCGCAGAGCAACCATGGGTTGCACCCCGTTCCCACAAGGTGTCTACTGAGCACAGGGAGGCGATGATGATGATGCTCTCTACCTTGATTTTCGCGTTTTTCATTGCGGCCCCGGCCGACGCCGCCGACCTGCTCATTCGCGACCTCGGTGGCTCGGCGGTCACCGCAGATGCCGACGGCACGGTCCTGCTGTTCTTCTCGATGACGGAGTCAGAGTCGACTCGAGAACTCCGCGTCCTCTCGAAGCTGGAACGGCAAGGGCTCAACGTGCTCGCCGTGAGTACCGACGATGCCACGCAGCGGAGCCGAGTTCGCCCACACCTGCGACGACTAGGCCTAAATGTCGCAGCGGCGCATGACCCCACGCAGCAGCTCTGCCAATCGCTCCAGGTTCGCCCCGGCGATGCCGTGTTTGTGCGGGTGCAGGACGGACGACAGCAGCAGTGGAGCGATGCGGACCTGAACCAACTGCAGCTTCCGGATGTCGTCGAGGAACAGGAGCCCGTACTGCTCGTGTCGCAGCGCTAGTCCGCGTAGCCCAAGTTTGTCCCGCCATATGGGACGATGGACCATGGGCTTTCACTACACGCGCGAACCGCAGCTCACACAGCACGCCCTGATCGGAACGTTGGTGGCCTTCGCCTTCGGGGTCGGGTCGACCGACGCGTTCGCTCAGCTCTGGTCGACAACCGTGGCGAGCACCCACCCAAGGGTGCTTCTCGTCGGCGGACTGCTCGGCATTCATACGTTGGTGTTCTGGCCGGTCTGCTTCGCCTTCCACTGGGTCGACCAGACCGACAGCCCCCGGTTCATCGCCAAGCACAGAATTCAGCGGGAGCGCCGAAAGCTCCCGCCGCTCCGCCGCGCCATTGCAGTGCTGGTGCGCAACCAGTTTCTCTTCCTGCCGGTCCTGCTCTTGCTCCTCGCAGAGGCCCTCGCCTGGCGTGGATGGCGTCCAGAAGCCGAGCTGCCCACCCTCGGGCGCATCGTCCTGGAGTTGGTGGGGCAAGCCATCATCGCGGTGCTGATCTTCTACGGCGGGCACCGCTTCCTACATCGAAAGTGGTGGATGAAGCGGGTTCACCGTGTACACCACGAGTTCAAGGCCACGACCGCATTCGCGAGCGAGTACGCCCACCCCGTCGAGTTCGCCATCGCCAACTTCGCCACTCTGGCGGGAGGCGCGCTCCTGCTCGCCCCACATCTAGCCTCGATGTACTTGTTCACCGTCTTGTCAGTGATGACGATCCTCGTGCATCACAGCGGCTACGCGTTGCCGTGGGCGCCCTATTCTGTTCCCCATGACTGGCACCACTTCCGCGTGAAGGAGCTGTTCGGAACGACCGGAATGCTCGATCGACTGCTCGGTACGGACACCGAGTTGCGCGGCCTCGAAGACGGGGATGAGCTCTAGCAAGCCGCGTGTAAATCCGCCGTTACCGAAGTGTGAAGCACGGCTTACCCCCGACCAGATGCGAAGTGTGACGTTGAGAACACCCCTGGAGGTTCTCGTGTCTCGCACTCTGCCCACCCCTATTCTCGCCCTCGCAGCAGCCGCCGCCATGCTGCTCGACCTCTCCGTCGCTGGATCGGCGTCCTTCGCCGACGCCGCCGAGGATGCCGCAACACCTCAGCCCGTCGACCTCCCGCTGAGCGCCTTTCTCGCCACCGTGGGCGAGGACGCCGTGAAGCTCGACGGCATCGCCCTGGCAGCCCACCACAACACACAGGGCCAGTACGAAGTCGTCTTCGACAACACTGGCGGCGAAGCCCGCAACCTCAGGCTCGAACTGACCGTCAGCCACACCTCGGGGTCGCCGATGGACCGCATGCCCGCATTCCCCATGCAGATTCACACCGAGATCGCGACGCTGACGCTTCCCGCGGACTCGAAGGTGTCGCGGGCGCTCGGGTACGACGTTCCGAGGCCCCAAGGCGCCGAGGACGAGCCGAGCCCCAGTCGTGCCCTCATCCACATGGGCTCCTTCGAGTACGACGAAGTCGGCGTACGCATCCTCTCGGACGGGGACACCGGCCCCTACGAGGTGCTGCGCTTGTCCAGCGCCGCCCTATGAGTCGCCTCCGACGCGTCCTCGTGGCCGTCTGTGTGATCGCACTGGCGCACAGCTCCGCTCAGCTGGGCCTGCGCTTGCTTGAGACGCCCACACCGCCAGGGCACATGATGGCTGCGGCGGGCGGCCCGGTCACGAATCTCGGCATGCAGTTTCACCGCACGGGCGCGGACGTGTTCTTGCCCGTATTCGGGCAAATCTTCAGCGCCCTCTCCCCGTCGACAACCGTGCAGATGGTGGTCGCCGACGCCGAAGACCAGGCGATGTTTGAAGCAGCCTACCGAAGTTGGTTCCCCGATGGTCACGGGCCATCGGTTCAGTTCGCCCACACGAATCGCCCGATCACTTCGTGGATGCGCGACCGGCTGGCCGTGCTGCCCGCGACCATCGACCGTCCGGCCGTATTCCTCGCTCCGCCCGCGCCCATGGCGGGTGCTGGGGAGCGGGTGCATGACTGGACCGTCCCATGGACGCTGGCCGACCGCCTAGGGTCGACAGCCATCGCCCGCGAGACGCTGTACCAGTTCGAAGGCGGAGACCTCATCGCTGACGAGCACGCAGCTTATGTCGCAGCACCGCTCCTTGGTCGCAATCCAGACTGGTCACCCGCAGACCTCGTAGCCGCACTGGAGACCGACCTAGGGCTGCCGGTGATACCCATCGGCTTCGACGGTCAGCCCGTCCCCGAGCACCACATCGGCATGTTTGTCACCCCCATCGGGCAAGGCAAGGTCATCGTTGCCGACCCCGCCGCCGGCCTTGGGCTGCTCAACGAGGAAGAGCGACGGCACGGGCTCGAAGTGGGGAACCAGCCACTCCAGGTCGACACGTCCGCAGCGCTCGCGGACCGCTTCGACCTTGTGGCCGAGACGCTCAGCGCCCAAGGCCTGGACGTGGTGCGCCTGCCTCTCGTGCCCTCGACCACGCCATGGGTCTGGATGTCCTACAACAACGTGATGCTGGAGCACCGAACGGATGGGCTGCACGTCTTCATGCCCACCTATGGAGTCCCGAAGGTCGACGACGCGGCGACGGCCGTCTGGCTGGCTCAGGGCGCCGTCGTACACCCCATCGACGTGTCGGCCTTGTTTCGCTACGGCGGGTCTGTGCGCTGCCTCGTGGCGCCACTTTCGAGGAAGGACGCACGTCCACGCGTGGCCGGTCTCTAGCTAGCCCGACCAGCTCCGAGCCCACTTCTAGCCCCTGGCCAAACCGACGGCACGGAAGGTTGAACGTTCGAAGGCGACTGCGATGTTTCCACACGGACGTCACGCCGCTATAGTCCCTGTCCAACGCGCCGTGGGGACGGTGTGTACTGGGGGATTCGATGGACGAGATTCGCACCGCCGCACGGCGGATGGCGCTGGTGGCCCTCGGGCTGATGACCGCGGCACCGGCCATGGCCATCACGCTTCCTGGCGGCAACCTGGGCAACCAGAGCTGGGCCATCGGCGACAGCCCCGTGGTGATCCAGAGCGATGCCACCATTCAGGCCGGGGCGACCCTCACCATCGATCCCGGCGTTGTCGTGCAGCTCGCAAGCGGCGCACGCCTCACCATCGAGGGCACCATCGATGCGGGCACGACCGGCCTGGCTCCGGTGACGTTCAGGGGCCCGTCGACCAGCAATGGCTCCTGGTACGGCCTCGTCATCGCTGGAGGGGTCGAGGGCGCCACCCTCACCAACGTTGAGATCCTCGACGCCCAGTTCGGCGTGTACGCAAGCGACAGCGCCACCCTCAGCGAGATGTTCATCTCGGGGTCGAGCCAGGCGGGTCTGTACGTCAACAGCGGCACCACCACCTTCAGCGGAAGCACCTCTGACGGCAGCACCTACGGCATTTGGCTCACCGGTTCGGGCCAAGTCAACGCCACCGACTGCATCGTCGCCGACAACGGCAGCTACGGCATCTTCGGAAACAACTCGAGCACGGTCACCAGCACCTTCGACCACTGCACGCTGTACTCGAACACACGCGGCGGCTTCTACGCCGACATCAGCGGCTCGGGAACCGAGACCTACCGGTTCACCAACAGCATCGTTACCCACCACACGTCGAGCAGCGGCTACGGCTTGTGGCGAGGCGATGCCAACACGCTGTCGGCCACCAACACCGTGGTCTGGAAGAACCTCAACAATAGCTATACGACGTCGGCCACCAACATCATCGCGAACCCGATCTACGCGGACGCGGCGAACCACGACTTCGAGCTCACGTCGAACTCCCCCGCTCGAAACAGCGACAGCGTCGGCGGTGACATCGGCGCCGTAGCGTACGACACCACCCCTACCCCCGGCCTGTACGGCACGCTCTGGGAAGACACCACCCTGTCGACGAGTCAGAGCCTGCCCGGAGACCTCACGGTCGCCCCCGGGGTCACGCTGACGGTCGACCCTGGCGTCACGATGACTTGGTCCTCGAACTCTGACATCATGGAGGCCTACGCCGACACCGCGAAGGGCGAGCTGCGCGTGCTCGGAACCCTCGACGCAGGCGTGTCTGGCACCGACCGCGTCTTCAAGTCGACGAGCACCAGCAACGGGACCTGGAGCGGCATCGCGTTCCTCGGCACCACCACCGATTCGGCACTCGACTCGGCCCAGATCCTCGACGCAGTCCACGGCCTTCGCTTCAACGCCGCCGGCGACTTCCCGGTCAGCAACGCCCTCATCTCGGGTGCTTCCAGCGCAGGTGTCTTGGTCCAGAGCGGACGGGCCGACATCAGCGATGTTCGGGTGACCGCCGGCAGCACCTACGGCGTACACCTCACCGGACGCGGAGAGGTCGATGCCCTCCGCTGCATCATTGACAAGAACGGTAGCTACGGCATCTTCGGAAACAACAGCATGAGCAGCGGTCAGTCGGTCACCTCGACCTTCGACTACTGCACGCTGTACGCCAACACGCGTGGCGGCTTCTACGCCGACATTTCGGGCTCCGGAACCGAGACCTACAACGTCACCAACAGCCTCGTCACCGATCACACGAGCAGCTCTGGCTACGGCCTGTGGCGCGGCGACGCGAACACCCTGCGGTCGACCGACAGCCTGGTCTGGAACAACCTCAACAACAGCTACACCAAGAGCGGCACCGAGATCATCGCCAACCCGCTGTACGCCGATGCCGCAACCGGCGACTTCGAGCTGACCTCCAACTCGCCCGCTCGCCGACCGGACGTAGCTGCTGCGGACATGGGCGCGGTCGCCTATGACACCGCGGCCACGCCTGGGCTGTACGGCACGTTGTGGACGAACACCACCGTCAGCTCAAACACGACGCTCCCCGGTGACCTGACCGTCGCTCCGGGCAGGACCCTGACGCTGCAGGCTGGCGTCACGCTGACCTGGCAGGCGAACTCGGACATCATGAAGGCCTACGACGACCCGGCGAAGGGCGAGCTGCGCATCGACGGCCGCTTGTGGGCACTGGGTACGGCCCAGAACCCGGTCGTGTTGAAGAGCACTTCCACGTCAAACGGGACTTGGCAGGGCCTGCACTTCAGGCCCAGTGCATCGGGGGCCTTGGTCACCGACCTTCAGATCCTCGACCCTGTTCGCGGCATTCGCTACACCGCTTCGCAGTCGAACCCCGTCGACGGCGTGCTGATCTCGGGTGCGAGTGCAGCAGGCGTCTATGTCGACGGCGGAAACTTCCCGATGACCGATGTGCGCGCCACCGCCGGCAGCACCTACGGCATCCACCTGGTCAGCTCCGGCGAGGTGACGGCCACCCGCTGCATCATCGACAAGAACGGCAACTACGGTGTATTCGGAAACAACAGCCTCACGAGCGGAAGCTCGGTCTCGTCGACCTTCGACCACTGCACCCTCGATGCGAACACGCGCGGCGGCTTCTACGCCGACATCAGTGGCTCGGGCACCGAGACCTACACGTTCAGCAACAGCATCATCACCAACCACACGAGCAGCTCCGGGTACGGCCTTTGGCGCGGGGACGCCAACACCCTGCGGGCCACGAACTCAGTGGTGTGGAAGAACCTGAACAACAGCTACACGACGTCGGGCACGAACATCATCGCCAACCCCCTGTTCAACGACGCGGCGTCCGGCGACTTCGAGCTGACGCACCGCTCACCGGCACGAAACTCCGACGCCACGGGACAGGACATCGGCGCGACGCCCTACGACACCGCCGCGACGCCCGGCCTGTACGGCACGCTGTGGAGCGACCTCACCCTCTCCGGCCCGAACAGCCTGGCCGGCGACCTCACCGTGGCCCCCGGGGTCACACTCACCATTGACCCCGGCTCGAGCCTGACTTGGACCGCGAACAGCGACATCATGGAAGCCTACGCGGACACGGCGAAGGGTGAGCTGCGGGTGCTCGGCACCCTAGAGGCGGACGCTACTCTCGGTCTTCCCGTCACGCTCAAGTCCACATCGACGAGCAACGGCACCTGGTACGGCGTGCACGTCAACGCCTCCTCGCAGGACGGCGTGTTCAGAAACCTCACCATCCTCGACGCCGTCTACGGACTCCGCCACACTGGCGGCACCTCGAACATCTTCGACGGCCTGATCATCACCGGAGCCTCGAGCGCGGGCGTTCTCGTCGACGGAGGAGCCCCCCTCCTCGACCGAGTCCGGGCCACGGATGGCTCGACCTACGGCTTCCGGTACACCGGTTCAGGCCAAGGCGACGTCACGAACTGCATCGTGGCAAGCAACGGCAGCTACGGGTTCTTCTTCTCGAACAGCCTGTCGAGCGGCAACTCGGCGACCGTCGACATCACCAACTGCACGGTCGACGACAACACCCGCGGCGGCTTCTACGCCGACATCAGCGGCAGTGGTACCGAGACCTACAACATCGTCAACACAGTGATCTCCAACCACGACTCGAGCAGCGGCTACGGCGCGTGGCGCGGCGACGCGAACACCATGCGCGTGTCGAACAGTGTGCTGTTCAACAACATCAACAACAGCTACACGAACGGCGGCAATGTCACGACCGCCGACCCACTGTTTCTCGGCGTCGACGACTACCATCTGAGTGAATTCAGCCCGTTGATCGACACCGGCACCGACTCTGGCGCACCGGACCACGACGTGGACGGCCGGCCTCGCCCCGTCGATGGCGACAACGTGAGTACGGCGGTGACCGACATCGGCGCCTACGAGTTCCAGAACGTGTTCCCCGGAATCACGCTGGTCCCCGGCTCTGTGCAGGTCGCCGAGTCCGGCACCCAGGCGGTCGTCGACGTGGTCCTCGACTCCCCGCCCTCTGGTGCGGTCATCCTCGCCATCAGCAGCTCGGACACGGGTGAGGCCACGGTCGCACCCGCATCGCTCAGCTTTGATTCGACCAACTGGTCGACGCCGCAGGCCATCACCGTGACCGGGGTCGACGACGACTTCGATGATGGCGACATCGACATCGACATTCGCGTCAACCCGAGTTCTTCGCCCGACATCGACTACCAGAACGTCGCCACCGGCATCGTCGATGTACTCGTTCTCGACGACGACACCACCGCCTTCATCATCGATCCCATCGCGGGCCTGACCACCACCGAACTCGGCGGCACCGACAGCTTCACGGTCAAGCTCGGCTCTGACCCGGGTGCGTACGTCCGCATCGACATGACCTCCTCCGACACGGTAGAAGGCACGGTCTTCCCCCCGCTTCTCGAGTTCACCTCGGCGGACTGGGACCAGGAGCAGACGGTGACGGTACGCGGCCAGGATGACGGCGCGCCCGACGGAGACCAGACCTACACGGTCACACTCGACGCCAGCGCGTTCTCGAGCTCCAGCGGCTACGCAGCGCTCACGCCGGCGACCGTCGAAATCACCAACATCGACGACGAGACCGGCGGCGCCGGCATCACGGTGGTGGGAAGCAGCCTGACGACCACCGAGGCCGGAGGCACCGACAGCTTCTCGATCGTGCTCGACTCCCCGCCGACCGCGGACGTGGTCATCGCCATCGGCACCAACAACGCTTCCGAGGCCGTAGCCGACGTCGCGTCACTGACCTTCACCTCAAGCAACTACGACCAACCGCAGATCGTGACCGTCACTGGCCAAGACGACGCCATCGCTGACGGAGACCAGGGCTACACCATCGCCATCGGTCCGGTGACCGGCGACTCCGAGTACAGCCCGCTGGACCCCGGCGACATCGACGGAACCAACACCGACGACGACACCGCCGGCGTCACGGTCTCGAAGTCCGCCGTGGCCACCGACGAGAACGCTCTCGTCGACTCCTTCACCATCCGCCTCGACAGTGAGCCGCAGGCGAACGTGACCATCGATGTGGCCTCCAGCGACACGGGCGAAGCCACCGTCGACCAGGCTGCGGTGGTGTTCACGCCGCTGAACTGGTTCCAGGAGCAGGTCGTCGTAGTCACCGGCGTAGACGACGACAGCATTGACGGCGACATCGCGTACACGGTGACTCTCGCCGCTCGCTCCCTCGACACGGCCTACGACACCGACCTCGCCGACCTAACCGGCGAGAACGTCGACAACGACGTCGCGAATGTCGTGGTCGACCCGACCTCGATTGCCACCGGAGAAGACGGCACACAGGCGACGTTCACCGTGGTCCTGACCGCCAAGCCCTCGGCGACCGTCACCGTGACGCTGCTGTCGACGGACCCGTCCGAAGGCACCCTCGACGCCTCGTCGCTGACCTTCACCGACAGCAACTGGGACACGGCACAGACCGTCACGGTCACCGGCGAGGACGACAGCGTCGATGATGGCGATGTGGCCTACACCGTGCAAGTCGGCCCCTTCTCGGGCGACTCCAACTACGCGGCCCTCACGACTGTCGAGGTGGCCGCGACCAACATCGACGACGACGGAGCCGGCATTCTCGTCAACCCGATCGTCGGACTCGAGACCAGCGAAACCGGCACCACAGACACCTTCACGGTGGTTCTGACCACCCCACCGACCGCGGATGTGACCATCGGTGTGACCTCTTCGGACCCGGGTGAGGCCATCACCGACGTGTCGAGCCTCGTGTTCACGAACACGAACTGGGACAGCGCCCAGACCGTGACGATCACCGGGCAGGACGACGGGAACGCCGATGGCGACGTGGTCTTGAACATCGAGCTCGCCGCGGCGACCTCGAGCGACACGGCCTATGACGGCACGGATCCGGTCGACCCCGAAGTCACCAACCTCGACGACGAAGGTGCGGCGTCGATCGTCTTCACGCCGAGCGCCGGCCTGACCACGACCGAAGCCGGAGGAACCGACAGCTTCGACGTGACGTTGGCCAACCAGCCGACCGCAGACGTCGAGATTGACTTCGCCTCGGGCGACCTGACCGAGGGCACCATCGACGCGACGACGCTCACCTTCACCGCGTCCGACTGGGACACGGCGCAGACCGTCACCATCACCGGCGTCGACGACAGCGACATCGACGGCGATGTGGCCTACACGGTCGAGGTCACCGACGTCCGCAGCACCGATGCGGCCTACGACGACCTGGACGCGACTGCCCTGTACGAAGTCGACGTCACCAACACCGACGACGACGCGGGTGGCGCAGGCATCTTCCTGTCCCGCACCAGTGGCCTACAGGTCACGGAAGCCGGCGGAACCGACAGCTTCGCCGCCGCCCTGCTCACCGCCCCCACCCACGACGTGACCGTGTTCCTGAGCTCCGACGACGTGAGCGAAGGTACCGTCTCCCCGGCTTCACTGGTGTTCACCACCACCAACTGGAGCACCCCGCAGACGGTGACGGTGACCGGCGTGGATGACGCCGACGTCGACGGCGACGTGGTCTTCCTCATCGAGACCGACCCTGCGTACAGCCTCGACCCCGCCTACCTCGGACACGACGCCGACGATGTCGAGGTCACCAACCTCGATGACGACACGACGGCGACCGATAGCGGCGACACCGGGGGCTCCGACACGGGCACAACCGACTCTGGTGACAGCGGCGGCGACTCGGGCACAGACTCCGGCGACAGCGCCACAGACTCCGGCGACAGTGACACGGCGGCCGACACCGGCACCGCCGGAGACGACGGAGGCTGCAACTGCAGCAGCGGTGGCTCGGGCTCCAGCGCCTTCGCCATTGGTTTGCTCGCACTCGCCCTCCGCCGCCGCCGCGAGCACTAGGACATCGACAGCAACCGACCCGCTCAATAGGAGTCTGGGCTGCGGGGGTACGGGTGTGGGCTCTTGAGGTATGGAACCGGTATCTGAACTGGCTGCCGTCCTACATTCCGCTCATCGCAACTGGTGCCGTCGTAGCGGTGGCCTTGGTCGCGCAACGCGAGAAACTATCGCGCCCCGTGAAGCTCGGCGTGCTCGCTGCCGTGCTGCCCGTCGGGCTCTGGCAGGTGTGGCAGCGGCTCTCCCTCGTCGATGATGCCTTCATCAGCCTGCGGTATGCGAAGAACCTGCTCGCCGGCCAAGGACTCGTCTACAACCCCGGCGAAGCCGTCCTAGGCATGACCAACTTCGGGTGGACGCTCTGCTTGGCCGTCTTCAGTGGTGTGAGCGGTGTCGAGCTGCCGCATGCGGCCCTCCTCTTCGCGCTGTGCGGCTACCTCGGCCTGATCACCGCGACCTGGCGAGTCAGCGATGCGCTCACGCCAGAGGGAACGCGTTGGCCTCCGCTCGCGGCCATCGGCGTCGCGGTCTCCTGGTTGACGACCTCGTTCGCGTCAACAGGTCTAGAGTCGCTCTCGGTGGCCGCGCTGGTCATCTTCGGTCTCGACGCCGTGCTGCGCGGGCGGTGGGCGACGGCCGGCTTGTTCCTGACGGTCGCCACCACCTTTCGGCTCGACCAGGGGCTGTTCCTAGCCATCGGCGCCATTGTGGCGCTGCGGCATGGCGAGGTGAAGCGTTTCCTCTTCGCGAGCCCCCTCCTCGCCGCAATGCTGGCCTGGTGCACCTGGTCCTATGGCCATCCCCTTCCGAATACTTTCGCCGCCAAGGCCAGTGGCGCCTACTTCTCGATGGGGGGCTTCTACCTGTGGACCTTCCTGCTGACGACGCAGCTGCTCTGGCTTGTGCCCTTTGCGCTCGCCGGGCTCGTGCAGGCGCCAGACCCCACCAAGCAGCGCTTCCGACTGTTTGTCGGCCTGGGACTGGTGCTCTGGCCCACCTACGTCGGGTACGTCGGCGGCGACTTCATGATCGGCCGCTTCCTGCTCGTGTTGATTCCGCTGCTGCTGCTGTCGGCCGAGAAGGCCATGCGGGAGTGGGTGGGCACTGGGCAGCTCGTCGCCGCAGCGGCACTCGGGGCGACTGCCTTCGGCCTTCCGATCTTGCACCCGAAGTCGATGGAGTGGTGGCTCGCGGACGAGGGCAGCATCTACGGTGTGAAGCACGTCGTCCCGTTCGAGATGAAGCACCACACCTACAAGCTCGGCCTGTACCTCAACGAGATTCTCGTCCAACGAGGATACGAGCCCACGATTGCAGCCCACGGCATCGGCATGATCGGCTACTACAGCGAGCTGCCCATCGTCGACATCCTCGGCCTCACCGACAGCGTCACCGCCAACATGGAGCTGCCAGAGCGAGGGCGTCCGGGCCACGAGCGGCACGCGCCGCGCTCGCACCTTCTCGAGGCCGGCGCAGTGCTCACCAGCGTGCGCCCGTTCAAGGGACAGGGCGATCTGACCCGACTCCACGTCGACAAAGAGCACCGCTTCATGGGCCACTGGCACATGCTTCGCTACGAGCCCGCCGTGGTCGAGAGACTCCGCGAAGTGGCCCCGGAGCTGAAGTTCCTCGACATCGAGAAGTGGCTGGCAAGCTTCGTTGCGCAGCTCGACGAGCGGCCCACCCGGCTCATCCGCATGCGACTGGAGGCGCTCGAGAGCTACTACTTCAACCAGCCCGGCGCCAAGCTCCACTTCCGCAAGGCCATCCGCGACCACCTGGCCGAACGCGAGGCTGCTGAGGCCCTCGAGGCCATCGGCTACGTCTCCGGGCAAGAGCCAGCAGCAGAGCAGTCGGGGGTGATGGCCCACGAAGCTTCCGCGACTGGAGGACTCAACCTGATCAGCAGCGCGCACGGATCCGAGGCTCTGCTCATCGACATGTCCGGAGCCGTGCGCCACCGCTGGTCCATTCCCTTCGCCGAGGCCTTCCCTGCGGGCGATGCGAGTGCAACGGGCGCCAAGACCCTGCGACGCGTCCGCGTGTTCGACAATGGCGACCTACTGGGCATCTTCGAGGGCATCGGGCTGGTGAAGGTCGACCGAGACAGCGAGATCCTCTGGGCCCAAGCGAACCGCGCGCATCACGACGTGGCCATTGCCGACGACGGACACTTGTGGGCGCTCACGCGGTCCGTGCGCAAGCAGACACCCTACGGCCGTCCGCTGATCGAAGACTTCGTCGTGGAGCTCGACGCGGATGGCCGAGAGCTCCAGCGCCACTCGGTGCTCGAAGCCGTACTCAACGGCACTTCCAGACCCGCCCTCGACGCCCTAATCGCCGGCGGTGGCGACGACCCCATTCGCGTGAGTGAGGTGGCCTCAGGTGATGTCCTGCACACCAACGCCATCCACGTCATCTCGCGAGATGCCGGCCCACTGAAGAAGGGACACCTTCTGCTCTCCAGCCGCGTTCTGTCGAGCCTGTGGGCCATGGACCCCAAGACCGGCGCCATCGTCTGGACCACACGCGGGGACTTCGATGGCCAGCACGACCCCGCCGTCATGGAGGATGGCTCGGTCCTGCTCTTCGACAACGGTGCGGACCAGAGCCGTGTCCTGCGCATCAACGCGGCCGGAGGGACCGCATGGTCGTGGTCACGCGACGGGCTCTTCTCCAAGTTCTGTGGATCCGTCCAGTCCCTCGAAGGCGGCCAGGTTCTGCTCACCGAGTCCCTGCCTGGACGGGCCATCCAGATCGACATGGCTGGGAACGTCGTCTGGGAGTGGCACAATCCGCACCGCGCCATCGACGATCCGAGCCTCACCGCCAACCTGTACGCGGTTGAGCGGCTCGCTGAGGACTACGGTGAGGGCTGGCTCGCAGACTGAGGCACCGCCTCGAGGCGAAGCTCCGTGAGGGCAAACCCCGTCTCGGCCACGACGGTCAGGGTGAGCCCTCCCGGCGCATCAAACGCCAACGTCGCTCCGTCCACCATCTGGCCACCACCCATGCGAAGCCGCGCCCTGCCCTCTCCAACGAGACTTCCTCGCCACTGGCCTGGTGGGACCTGAACCGTGAACTGCGACTGACTCCCGGCGGTGAACTGGGCCTGCACCTGTCCACTCCGAGCGACGGCCACCACCCCGGGCCCCTGCTTCGCGAACAGGTGACCTGGCAGCACAATGGCGTCAGCGCTGCGGCGCGGGGACAAGGCGCCTGTCGACGTCCGCAGCCAGATGAGCGCGCTCTCGCCAGCGGCACGCAGGCGAATCAGCCGATAGTCCCGGCGAAAAGAGGGGGTGCCCGCAATCTGACGGTCCCCGTAGTACCCCGGCTTGGCCGACCCCATCCAGGTGCCGAACACGATGAGCTCCGGTTCACGGGACAGAACGTAAGCGCCGTCCCCGAGCTCGTGACCGAGGTGCCCTTGCCCGCGCAGTGGTGACGCGCTCTTGGCGATGTGCGCGTCGTTGAGCCCAAGCATGTCGAGCGACGGAAGGCCGCTGAAGTACGGCCAGCAGCCGGCGGCGTTGACCGCCAGAAGCGGTTGCTCAGCCCGATAGGCCTCACCCAGCGCGGATGCGAGCACCCCGCACTGCCACTCCCAGCGCTCGCCACGCGCCTTTCGATAGTCCCTGTCCGCGTTCTCCTGCACCGCAACATGCCCGACACCGGCGGCAAAGACCGCAACCAGCCACGTCCGCCCCAGACCCGAGAAGGCCGCCGCCGCAAGCATGCACAGTGGCCCCGTGAGCACCACGAAGTGGCGACGCGCTGGGAAGATGTCCCCACCGATGAACACCACGTAGGCCGCCCAAGCAGCGATGGCCCCAGCGAGCAACGTCGACTCGCGGGCTCGCCCTCGCCAGAGCCCTATGAGCGCCAGAACACACAGCAGCGCAAGGCCCATACCGCCTTCGAACAGGTACTCCGCCCCGCCCTGGAGCCGGTGCGCACTGAGGGCCAACTTCGCGTGCGCGGTATTCGGCACCCACTCTCCGTAGGTGGCCAGCCGAAACACGAGCTGCCCGAGCACCGCAACGGCGACCGGAGCGACCACCGAGGCCATCGTCCTCCGACCTCGGGGCACAAGCCAGAGCGCAGCAACGACCGCAAAGATCGGCGCATCCGGCCGGGTTAGACTGGCCAACCCGAGCAGCACGCCCCCCGTCCACGACCAGCGCACAGACGACTCTTGCTCGGCGTGCAGAAGAGCGACCAAGGCGCCGCCGACGAGCGCCGCGAGCAAGGCCTGCTCGAGCCCCCCCACGGCCCAGTGGCCAAGGGACAACGTTCCGCCCACTAGAAGTCCTCCGGCGACGGCAGCACTCGGCCCCCGAAAGGCCGACCACCACGACACGGCCGAGATCAGCCCGACTGCGCTGACGACACCCACCACGCGGGCAGCGACGATCAAGTCCAGGCCCAGTCCTCCAAGCGCGGCGCAGAGCAGGACCATGAGAAGGTTGCTGTAGCCTTCGACCCACTCGCCGGCGGTGAAGGTGAGTCCTTGCCCCTCGAGCAGACGTTGGCTGTAGCGGAGCGAGATCAACGCATCGTCGGCCACGAATGGCAGGGTGGCGCGAACTTGTGCGCCAAGCAGCAGAAGACCCGCGGCAGCACCGAGAACAGCCTGATTCCGTGCAAATTGCGGGGTCTGCATGGGGGCTGTATAATCCGCGCCATGTGGTGGCTCATCATCCTCGGGTGCACATCGTCGACGCCCTCCCCCTCCGACACCGTCGATACGAGTGTGGCGGTGCAGGACAGCGGTGACTCCGAGGACACCCAGGAGGACTCCGCAGACACGGGCAAGGCGTCCGACAGCGGTGACACGGGAGACACAAGCCCGGTGCTCGCCGAGCCATGGGTCTACATGCCTGGCAGCACGTTCTGGATGGGCACCGAGGCGCCAGCCGACCAGACGCGCGAAGAACCGCGACATCAGGTCACCGTTCCGAGCTTCGCGATCATGCGCCACGAAGCCACAATGGGCGAGTACACCGCCTGCGAGGACGCCGGAGGCTGCACAGCCCGACCCGACAGTTGCTACGACAACAGCAACCCCAACTTGCCCGCGAATTGCCTGGACTATGCGCAGGCGGGCGCCTTCTGCTCGTGGTTCGGAGGGCGCCTACCCACCGAGTCCGAGTGGGAGTATGCCGCGACCTCACGTGGGACGGATGCCGAGTACCCATGGGGAAACGAAGCACCAGACTGCACCCGCGTGAACGTCGGCGACGGCCAGGGCACAGCATCGTGCAACAGCGAAGGCGTCTGGGAAGTCTGCACCCACCCCCTCGGCAACACCTCGGACGGCATCTGCGAGATGGGCGGAAACGTGTACGAGTGGGTCGAGGATTGGTACTGGAGCAGCTACACCGACCACCCGACGGACGGAAGCGCCCGGACCGACATGAACAACGAGTTCCGCGTCATGCGCGGCGGCGCGATCGGCAGCGGCGCTCCCCCGCGCTCACGGCACCGAAACTTTCATCCGCCAGACTTTTGGTACGGCGGCATGGGCGTTCGCTGCGTGAAGGACCTCTAGCTACCGCCCGCTGGCAAGCCGGCTCACGCTGCGCCAGTTCCTCGCGGTAATCCTCACGCCGAGCCGCTTCTCGAGCCAGTCGACGGTCAGCTTGGACTTGTGGCTGGGCCCGCCAAAGAACAAGTGAAGCTCGGTGCCGATGCACACGAGCTGGTCGCCAGGTGAGCGATTCGGGTCGAGGGCCGCAACCGCAGCTGCATCTGGAGCCTCACTCATGAAGGCGACGTGGACTCGCTTGGGGTCCTCCTCGGCGGCTGCCCGGAACGGCGACGATGCGAGCACTCCCTCGAGAGACGCCAGGGGACGCAGGACGACGGGCACGTCGAAGCCCCACCGTTCCTTGATCGCGTCGCTGAGCGCGCCCGCATCGGGTTGGGTCGCTGCAAACCAGACATTCCCCGACTGGATGTACGTGCGCACGTCTTCCCATCCGAGCTGCCCGCAGACCTCACGAAGGTCGGCCATTGGCAGCTTCCTGTGCCCGCCCACGTTGATTCCGCGAAGCAAGGCCACGTGCTCTGTCATTGGGAACTCCGAGTCGGTTTTCGTGGGCCTATCGCGTCCCAAGGCCGTCCCAAGAAAATAGCAACACAGATAGCAACGGAGCCGAACATTTCCCAACGCATTGGGTTATGCCCGCCACCTGCTGGAGAACGCCGCCGATGAGTACTCACGACGCCATTCAACGACTCGCCGGTGACCTGCGCGAGGCAATGGCCCAGATCCAGGCCGAGCACCGCCGACTCGCGGATCGCCCCACGCTGACCGGAAGTGGCAGTCTGGGAGAAGCCACGGCACGCCGTGATCGCCTCGTCAGTGAGATTGGCCGCGTCGTTGCCGACGCCCTGCTCGCCAACGAGGCCATCCACTTCGAGGAGGTCGAGGGAGCCCCGGCAACCGCCGCCCCCGCCGTCGAGCCGGCGCGCTACACCACGCCCGCAGCGCCGGCCAGCGTCGGCACCCGGTACGTCGCACGGCGAGCCGCCACCCGTCGTCCCTTCGATGCCGTCGACCCCAAGGTCCTCGGCACCTTCATCGAGGAGCTCGGCGGCACCGACGACCTGGAGACCATCCAGGAGTTTGACCAGCGCTACCAGCGCCTGCGCTACGCCGCCAGCCACCCGAACCGCTGGAGCGTGATGCCGCCCAAGGCGCAGCGCCACCTCATCGGCGCCACCGTCGCCCTGCTGCGGGATCTCCAGGAAGCCAACGAGGAGTTTGGCCGACCGCTACGCGAGCCCGAGATCGTCGGCTTGGTGTCGCGCCTGTCGCACTGGTCCAAAGAGCACCGCCCGGGCTGGGTCAACGGCATGGCCCGCGGCGCCGTCCCGGACGAGGGAGAGTGGCTCGCAGACGCACAGATGCACATCGCTGAGCTCGAAGCCCTCATGGGTCACGCAGACGCTGCGCCCGCCCCAACCCCGGCGCCGAGCTTTGAACCGACCCCCGCCACCGAAGAGCCCGGCGAAGGCGACCCCATCGAGCGCACCTGCCCCGCATGTGGGGCGACTCCTGGAAACCGCTGCCAGACCGACTCCGGCCGCAAGCTCTACTCGTACCACCACAAAGAGCGGCGCTAGGCACCCTCGCCCATCATCAGCTTCACGAGATCCGTGAGCTGTGAGGCGCGGTACGGCTTCTGCAAGAACTCAGCCGGGCTCATGTCGCCGAGTCGAGCCGCGAGTTCCTGCTCATCGTAGCCGCTGGAGAGGATGACCCGAATGTCTGGGGTCACTGCCCGAATCGCCTCGAGCGCCTCCTTGCCATTCATTCGTGGCATCGTCATGTCGAGGACCACCAGACTGACGCGCTGCCGTTGCTCCTCGTAGATCTCGACACACTCCACGCCATCGCGTGCGCGGAGCACTTCGAAGCCGCGCCGTGACAGGACGGCCTCGATGAAGTCGAGTACCTCTGGCTCGTCGTCCGCGACCAGGATCGCCCCTTGGCTGGCCCACATGCCCGAGTCTTCGTCGTCGGGGGTGACGACCATCGCCTCGCCCTTTGCCGGCGGCAGGTACACCCGAACCATGGTGCCTTCGCCAGGTGAGGACTCCACGTTGAGACCTCCGCCGTGGCCCCTGACAATGCCGAGTGTCGCCGCGAGCCCTAGCCCTCGTCCCGTCGCCTTGGTCGTGTAGAACGGCTCGAACATGCGCCCGACCGTCTCGCCATCCATGCCATGGCCCGAGTCGGACACGCTCAGCTCGAAGTACTCGCCGACGCTCATCGACTCACTCGCCACCATCAGTCCTGCGATCGAGTCCGCGTCGAGCAGAACCTTTCGACCGCGCACCGTCAGCACGCCACCGCCCGAGCCGAGCGACTCCGAGGCGTTGGTCAGCAGGTTCATCACCACCTGTCGAAGTTGGGAGGGGTCCCCGTCCACGTCGGGAAGCCCCTCGTCGAACTCCACCTTCAGCTCCGCCTTCTTGGAAATCGAGGCGTCGATGAGCTCGCTCACATCGCGGACCAGCTCTGGGACCTGAATACGCCCAATCTCGAAGCGCCCTCGACCCGAGTAGGCGAGCATCTGTCGGGTCAGGTCGGCGGCCCGTTGTGCGCTGCGTTCGATGCGTTGAACCAAGGCGCCAGCCGCGTCGTGGCCCTCGAGTTCGAGTCCCGCCAGGCTCGCGTTGCCGAGAATACCGACGAGCAAGTTGTTGAAATCGTGGGCAATGCCGCCAGCCAGCACACCGAGGCTCTCGAGCTTTTGGCCCTGGCGAATCTTGTCGTCCAAGACATGACGCTGTTGCTGCAGGCGCAATCGATCGCGGACGTCTCTGGCGACGATGACGATAATGCGTGGCTGACCGGGCTCATCCGCCAACACCGCTGCCGAAGCGCGCACGGGAATGGCGCCGTCCGCACCGCGAAGCTGGAGGTCCAGGTCACCGAAGTCCGATCCGGGTGCCGGGGTCATGCGACGGGTGAGCAGCATGTGCACCCGCGACGCCCCTTCAGCCGCAAGTCCGGCCTCGGCAGAATCGTCGAGGAAGTCCTGCAGAGGGCGCCCAAGGAGTTCGCCCTCGGCGATGCCAAGCAGCTGGCAGGCGGCTTCGTTCGCGCTGCGAATGCCTCGGCCTTCTTGCACTACGAGGAGCACGTCGGTCATGGAGTCGAGGACCCGTGCCATGAAGGCGCGAGCGCGAGAGACATCCGTCTCGACGGCGATAAACCGTTGCAAGGCGCCGAGTGGGCTTCGAACGGGTGTGAGGTCCACAGAGACCCAGGTGACCGTTCCCAGGGCGCTCCGGTGAGGAAGCTCGACCGAAGCTTGGTGACCGCGTCTGAGCGCCTCCGACAGCAACTCAAGCGCATCTTCGGAAGCATCCGGCCCATGAAGCAGCTCCACCAACCGTCTGCCGCGAAGGTCAGGCGCAGGTTCGCCCGCCAGCTTCACAAAACTCGCGTTTACCCACTCGATTCGCCCCTTCGTATCGAGCAGCGCGACCCCGTTGTGGACGCGGCTGGCCACAAGTGAGAGCTCGCCGACCTCGTGCGCCGTGCGGTCGGCGTAGTAGCCATGAACCAACACCACCGCGCTGGCAACCCCCAGGCAGGTGAGGATGACGCTTGCATCGATGCCGTGGGTCTCCACTACGAGGAAGCTCGCCGCCGTCCCGACCAGGGTGCCGAGCAGAAACACCACCCGCGCCACCAAGCTCGGGATGATCAGCCCCACCGTGATCGCCGACAACAACAGCAGCAGCGATGAGTTCGGATCGAGCTCACGGGTGACGGTCAGCCAGAGAATGAAGGCGCCCGTCGTGAAGCAAGCCCCTGTGAACAGCACCGCCCCGCGCGCTTGGCCCCAGGAGGTACGCATCAGGGAGGCGCAGATAAGGAACACCAGCCCAAGGCCAACCCGCGGAATCCCGAAGCCAGCCCCACCTGCATCCACAAGGTGAATCGGCAGGAGCGAGAGAGCTCCAACCACAAGAAGGCCTTGCCAGGCGGCCACACGACGCTGGTCTCGTCCATCCATGCACAAACCTTACCCAAGGTGGGTGTCACTTTGGTACGCCGATGGCTACCTTCGGCCCATGCAAACCTTCGAACCCAGCATCCTGTCCCTCCTCCCCGCCGCCGTCGCGATCGGGTTGGCCTTCGCCACAAGGCGCGTTCTCCCCGCTCTGTTCCTGGCGATCATCAGCGGTGGAGTCGCACTGTGGCTTGAAACAGGAGACATCGCCAAGCTCGACTTCATCACCGGCTTCATGCTTCCAGCGCTCGGCACCGAGAAATTCGCGGGCATCCTGCTCATCTACCTCTGGTGCATCGGAGGCTTGACTGGAATCTGGGAAAAGACTGGTGGTGCCTTACACTTCGCCGAAGTGGTGGGCGGGCGCTGGGTCCGCGGGCCCCGGTCTGCGCTCTCTTTTGCCTGGCTGATGGGCTGCGTGTTCCACCAAGGCGGCACCGTGAGTACCGTCCTCGCCGGAACCACCGTGAAGCCTGTGGCCGATGCACACCGCGTTAGCCACGAGGAGCTCGCCTATGTCGTGGACTCCACGGCGTCTCCGGTCGCTACGGTACTTCCGTTCAATGCTTGGCCTGCCTACGTGGCGAGCCTGGTGGTCGGCACCGTCCCCCTCCTGGCGAGTACTGAGGACGCGACCCTCTTCTTCTTCAGCAGCCTGCCCTACAACTTCTACGCCTGGTTTGCGGTGCTCGGCACGTTGCTGTTCTCGTTGGGCCTGCTTCCCGCCTTCGGCTCGATGGCTGCGGCACGCACCCGAGCCCGGGAGACCGGCGCTCTCGACTCGCCCCATGCCGAACCGATGCTCGTGTCCACCTCCCCGGCCCTCGACCCGAAGGACGACCGGCTGGCGGGGTACACCCCGAGCCTTGCCGACTTCCTGATCCCCATCGGCACACTCCTCGGCCTCGCCGTCATTCCCTACGTGGTCGGCTCCCTCACCGGTACACCCCACAACTGGATCAACCAGGCCTTCGCCGCCTCTGTGATGTCGGCCATGGCCGTCGCCCTGATTCGCGGCATGCCCTTGGGTGAAGTCATCGACGGCTTCGTGAGTGGCTGCAGCGCCATGACCATCGGCGCAATTGTGCTTGGACTCGCCGTGACCCTTGGCGAAGTCAGCACCCAGCTGCACACCTCGGTCTACCTCGTCGGTCAGTTTGCTGATGCCCTGCCCTACGTGGCCCTGCCTGCGGTGTTGTCGCTGCTGTGCATGGGCATCGCCTTCTCGACGGGTACGAGCTGGGGTACCTACGCAGTCGTGTTTCCGGTAGCCATGCCATTCGCCTGGGCGCTGCAGCCCGATCCTGTCTACCTCCAGGTCTGCTTTGGCGCGGTGCTCGGCGGGGCGGTCTTCGGAGACCAGTGTTCTCCGATTTCGGACACGACCATCCTCTCGGCGATGTTCACCGGCTCCGACCTCATGGATCACGTACGCACGCAGCTCCCACTCGCGCTCGGCGCCGCAACCCTGGGAATGCTGGCGAGCACCGGGGCAGTCCTTCTTCTGGTCTAGAGGAACAAGCTGCATTGTCCGCGGGTTGTAGGTTCCTCGTCCTAGACTTGACGGGTGAATCCCGGCCGACCACCATGACTGCTCGAACGGAGCCCGCTCCGTCACTCGGAGGTACCTCTTGACGCTACTCACCCTCGCCGTACTGCTTGGCGCGCCCGCTCACGCGGAGCCGCCCGCCGCAGCCACTCGCACCGTCACCTTGCCCACGGGCAAGTCCATCGACGCCAAGGTCGTCACCCCCGAGGAAGGAAGCCTCGAGGCGCGCACGGTCGCCGCGATGAAGCTAGTCGAGTCCGGTGATCTCGACGGCTGGATCGCCAAGTACTGCGGCCCCACCCTCTGCGAAGGTCCCGAGGCGATCACCAGCGTGAAGCGCCTGAACCTCGGCACCGCACAGCGCACGGCTTCGGCCTGCCACGACGGCGACAACCTCGTCGTCACACGGGTCAAGGGCGATCGCGCAACCGACGACGCCGTCACGCTCTACACCTGGTGCGGCGACGGCCGCATGCCCGCGCCCGTGACCTGGGAGCGCGTCGGCGACGACTGGAAGATCCGCTCGTTCAGCTGGTAGCGCGTACCCGCTCTACTTCGACCCCACCCGCGCCAGTCATCCCAAAGCCATGGGAGGCGGCGCGTGTTCCCGTGACCTCGACGCGCTTGCCGTCGAGGTTCGCTGCGATCTGCCCAGCGAGCTGGAGCTTCTCGCCGGCATCGGTGTGAAGGATCCAGGTTCCGGACCCGAGGTCTCGGAACTCAAGGCGTCCAGTAAAGCGGCTCATCGGCGGTCCCCAGTCTCGAGTTTCTCGGCGCCCGCCAACGCGAGCGCAAGTCCGAGGCACAGCACCCCGTTGCCCGCCAACCAGATGCCCTCGAGCGACGAGGGCATCCACGACGGGCTGAGCGCCCCAGTGGCTGCGGCATGCATCAGATGGGCCCCCACCCCGGCGGTGAAGCCGAGAGCAGCCGCCCGCGTGCCCTTGAAGGCTCCCGCGGTGAAGGCCACGCCAAACGGGACGAGCGCCGACAACCAGAGCGGGAAGCTTGACCAGCCCGGGCCGAGCAAGACATTGGGCCATGCGAGGAAGGGCTGCGAGATCAGGTCGCCCGCGAGCCCGAGAAAGGCCAGCCGCGGCAGGAAGAAAAGACCACCCGCAGCCACCGCTCCAGTCAGGGCTGCGACCCGAGTGAAGCCCGCCGAAGAACGCGACAGATTCGCGATCAGGGCCGCCATGAGCCCGCCGAGCAAGAAGCCGAGTCCGCTCCGTGATGGCCCCGCCTTGCCCAAGGCCGCGACAAGATCGAGCTGGCCGTGGCCGAACTTCTCGTTCCAGCCCTCGCCATTTGCCGTGTTCATAAGCGTCTGCTCGACGCAGTCGGCGTCGCAGTTGCCCGTCGAGAGAAGGATCGCAGCAGCGCCTGCGACGTGAGGCGTCGCCATCGAAGTGCCCTGGAACTCCTTGTAGGCATGGCCGGAGCCATCGATGGTGTCCTGGAGAACACCGCCGCCAGACTTGCGCTTATCGCCGCCCGGAGCCGAAATGTCGACGCCCTTACCGAAGGAAGAGTACGGTGCGATCGTCCCATCCGGGCCCGTCGCGCCGACGCCGATGGTCTCTTTCAGCGCACCTGGGTAGCTGACCCCGCGGCGTCCGCTATTGCCCGCAGCGGCCACCACCACCACGCCCTGCTCGCGCGCCTTGCGCACCGCGTTGTGGATGATCTTTGAGTACCCCCCGCCAAGCGAGAGGTTGATGACGTCGGCACCTTCATCTACGGCGTAATCGATGCCAGCAGCGATCCACGGGCTCATGCCAGAGCCCCACTTCGAGAGCACCTTTACCGGCAAGATCGTCGCTTCAGGCGCCACCCCCGCGGCACCCACCCCGTTGTCCGTGGTCTGCGCAATCGTGCCCGCTACGTGGGTGCCGTGGCCGTTTCCGTCCACTGGACTCTTCTCGCCTACGACGAAGCTCGCGCCCTCGAGGACCTTCGTGCCCTTCAAGTCCTCGACCACGGCCACGCCAGTGTCGATCACGGCCACGGTCACGCCCTTTCCGCGGGGTGTCGTCTGCCAACCTTCCGGCGCACCCATGGCGCGAAGGTGCCACTGCCGTTCGTAGAGCGGGTCGTTTGGAAAGCCCGCACCCACGTCGTCGCTGAGCGGCTGCACGGAGAGCGCCTCGGTCGGCAGCGAAAACTCCATGCTCGCCTCGACGACTTCGACATCGGGATGCCCCTCGAGGAGTGCAGCGGCTGCGGCCAGATCCGGGACGGTAGCCACGGCGAGCGCCTCATCCTCGGCGAGCGGGTGCACCCACTCGAGCGATGCGCCAATCAAGGCCCCGACGGCATCGCGCTGGGCCACGGAAGCCCCGTCGACCAGGTCGACCACCAGCGTTCCAGGGGCGCTCTGGGTCGCCTCCACCTGCGGAACGGGAAGCTCACGCGTCTCCGACGCCGGCCGAAAGGCATACACGCCGGCGGCCAACAGGGCGAGTGCGGCTACGGTCTGTGTGGCACGTGCGATGTGTCCTCCTCGGGGTAGTCTGCCCTAGCAACCGGTCATCCACCACGGCGAGCGACTGGGCGCAGCACCGTAGTGACGGCTGTCGTAGAGCATACGCGCTATGACACCCTTTCATTTCCTTGGTTCCGGAGACGCCATGCGGCAAGGACAAACCTACGCTTTCGCCAAAGCCCTTGGGCAGAGCGCCCTCGCCGGCGCCCTCTTTGCCTCTGCACCGGCCCTGGCTCAGGAACGCGTCGTCGCCCCGACCGGAAACTACGTGGCCCTGGTCATCGGCATCTCAAGCTACGCCAACCTCCCCGATGAGGTCGAGCTCGACTACGCCCGCGCCGACGCGGCGAAGGTCGCCGACTCCCTTCGAAACGACGCCGACTTCACCCACGTCTTCCAGCTCGGCGACGGTGAGGCGACGCGCGACGGCATTCTCGCAGCCATGCGCGACCAAGCCGGCCCATTGGTCGGCCCGCAGGACGTGTTCGTTCTCTATTTCGCGGGCCACGGCCTGGGTGCTGACCTCGGCCTGCCTACCTTCTTCGCGCACGATTCGACCCTGCAGAATGGCCAGGAAGACGGTCTCGAGCTCGCCACCTTCGCACGCGAAGTCGAGGCCACGGTGCCCGCCGGCACCACGCTGATCGTGACCGACGCGATTCACCCCCAGACGCTCGAGGGCTTCGCCTTCTTCGGCCCGGCCGCCGGTGAGTGGCCGAAGATGGGTCGCAACACCATGGTCGTCAGCGCTAGCCAGTCCCGCACGCCAGGAAAGGACGGCGCCTTCGGCACCACGTTCGGTGAGGCCATCGGCGGACAGGCAGACACCAATCGCGACACCATGGTCACGGCTTCCGAGCTGATCGCATACCTCGTGACCGAGATGGCGCCCGACGGACAGATTCCCGTCGCAGCCGGCGACTTCTCTGGAAACATGGTCGTCTCCCGCGGGGTCACGCCCCCGGCCGAAGAGGTTGTGGCCGTCGCTGCAGGAACCGCCACCGGGCCCGCAAAGCCCACCTTCGATGCCCCAAGTCGCGAGATTCGCTCTGCGAAGTTTATATGGGAAGAAGGCGCCGGACAGCGGGTGACCTGCGAAGGCCAGCAGCCCGAACAATGCGAGCCATCCTGCTATGCGCGTCGCTTTCCCTCTGGCGCTTGCAAGCTCGACGCTGTGGTCGATGGCGTGCAGATGTCAGGCTGGGTCGTGATCACAGAAGAGGGCCGCTACGACTGCGGGAGCCGCGGTCCCGAGCTCAAGTGCGAGGCGTCTCGCCGCTAGCTGGCGGGCAGCCGGTACACACTGAACAGGGCACCCGCCCACTCGAGCGGATGCCGAGCGACCGTGCCCCGCACCGTCAGTAGATTGCGGACCTCGTAGGAATAGTCGAGGGTATCGAGAGTCGTCTCGCCTCCTGAGTCGACCTCAACAGACACCTCGTCCATCGAGAACTCGAGGGTCTGAAAGGCCTCTTCGTCTAGGCATACGAGCTGGTCCGCCCCCGAGACCACGCGCAGAGGCTCGAGCAGGGCATCGTCCAGGCCGTCCACATTCACCGCAAACAGCAGCCCGTCTGCATCGGTCACCGCCAGTTCAAACTCGCCGCGGGTGGTGTTCAGCCCCTTGAAGGCCACGCGCACGCTTCGGCCATCCCCGGGGAGTTCGGCGAGCTGCGGACCACCATTCACGCAGATGTCGATCTCGACCCGCTCCCCAGCCGTGGTGTCGATCGCCAGCCCGCCCGGGCAGGAGCCGAGAAGCGGACTCTCGAGCGTTCCTTCGTACACGGCCTCCACGAGCTCATTGGCTCCCCCTTGGAAGTCGTGAATCGCAACGTCATCGACCAGCACGACGGCCTGCGGCCAGTGGGCGAGGTCGGTCGCACCCAGACACGGGTCAACCTCGACGGGCTCTGTGTCCTGTGAGTCGTCGGTACTGGGTGTTCCACACCCGGCCAGGGTCAGCGCGAACAGTAGACGCATGGAGCGATCCTTGGAGTCAGACGCGTTATGCCCGTCCCCTTTCCTCTGCGCCACTCTGGAGCACCGCATGGCCCTCAATCGCCGCATTTTCGTACTCGGTGGTCACATCACGCCGTTCATCGGCAAGAACCACCCCGACTTCATCTGGAAGCGTCACCCGGACTTCGGCACGCGCGAGAACCCGACCCTCGAAGAGACCATCTCGACCGCCGTGCTCGGCGCCCTCGAGGCCACGGGAACCCCGGCGGCCGCGATCGAGAAAGCCTGGATCGGAAACTTCGTCGGCGAGCTGTTCGTCAACCAGGGGCACCTCGGTGCTGCCGTGGTCGGCGCACACAAGGACCTGATGTACAAGCCGGTCATGCGCGTCGAAGGTGCCTGCGCCTCTGGCGGTCTCGCCTTCTCGTCAGCCGTAGACGCACTCCGCGCCGGACACGACGTCGTGATGGCCGTCGGTGCCGAGGTCCAGACCACGGCCTCGGCCCGCATTGGCGCCGACTACTTGGCCCGGGCCTCGCACTACGCCCGCCAGCGTTCCATCGATGAGTTTACGTTCCCAGCGATGTTCGCGGCCCGCGCCAAGGCCTACCGCCAGACGCACGGCCTGACCGAGCGCGAGCTCGCCCAGGTGAGCGTGAAGGCCTACGCCAACGCCAACCGCAACCCACTGGCCCACATGAAGGCCGTGAAGATGGACCTGGACACGGCGGCGGAGGCCTCAAACCGCAACCCCGCCTTCCTCGCCAACGAGGACCTCAACCCGTGGCTCAAGGTCTCGGACTGCAGCCAGGTGTCCGACGGTGGCGCCGCCATGATTCTCGTCAGCGAAGAAGGCTTGCGCAAGCTCGGCAAGACCGAGTCCGATGCCATCGAGCTGCTGGCGCTGTCGCACACGACTGGCAACCTCTACGAAGACGGCAACCCACTCGTGATGGATGCCACCGCACACGCCGTGGCCCAGGTGTACGCAAGCTCGGGCCTCTCGCCCGCCGACATCGGCGTCGCCGAGGTCCATGACTGCTTCACCATCACCGAGCTGCTGATGTACGAGGCCGCTGGCTGGGCCAAGCCCGGCCGCGCCATCGATCTCGTTGCGAGCGGAAAGGTCGCCATCGATGGCGCCCTCCCAGTGAACACCGGCGGCGGCCTGGTCGGCTTCGGTCACCCCGTCGGCGCCACCGGCATCAAGCAGGTCCTCGAGATCTACCGCCAGATGAAGGGCCAGTGCGGCGACTACCAGATGGCCAGCCAGCCCGAGATCGGCATGACCATCAACATGGGTGGAGACGACAAGACCGTTGTCTCGGCGGCATTCGCGAATCGTTAGGCGTCCACATCACCAAAAAACCCCCGGCCTCGCGATGAGACCGGGGGCTTTCTTGTGCCTGGGGCGACTAGGGCTGGCCCTCTTCGGCCGGCGGCTCGTACTCACCCGCGGAGTACGAGGCCATGCGCTGGTCGATGAGCGAGAACATCGAGGTGATCTCTTCGTTGACCAAGCCAGTCGCCTTGACGGCGGCCTCGACCTCATCCTGCTGAGCGACGATAGCGTCGAAGTCGCGGGTGGCCGGGTCGCGGCGCAGCGCGCGAATGTCCGTGACGAGCGCCTGAATCTTCGGGATGACCTCTTCCGCGCGGGGATCTCCGGTCTTCGCGAGCTCACGGCGAATCTGCGTCCACGGCGCCATGGTGCGAGCGGCCCACTGCGCTTCGGGGGCCGTGCGGCGCAAGATGACGCCCTTGGCGATTGGGTTTGCGGCGAGCGGATTCCCCTTTGAAAGCGGAAGGCCGTCAGCCCCAATCGGCACGGCCGCGGCGCTCCGATCGATGTCCGCGGGCTCCGCGGCTCCGCGGATGAGTTCATCGCTCGAGGCGGGACCTTCGGAGATCACCGGCACGTCGACCTCGCGTTCGGTGACATCGCCACCTGTGTCAGGGCTACCGATCAGAAGCACCGCGAGCACCACTGCTGCCAGGGCGACTGCCCCCACCCACCATTTCTGCATACGAGTCCTCCATATCGGGATCGCAAAGCCGATAACGCGGCACCTGCAGGTTGGGGAACACCCCGGCGATTGATCCGCTTCCTTTGCGGAAGATCCCGATCTGTGTAGTCTCCGGCAACCGGGTGATCCGGTGGGGAGGAGACACGTGCGTCCGATTCTGAAGTGGGCCGGCGGAAAGGCCAGGCTCGCCAGCCAGATTACCGAAGCCTTCGGCGAGCCATGCACCGGCACCTACTACGAGCCCTTTATCGGCGGCGCGTCGGTGTTCTTGCATCGCAAGGCCAAGGGTCAAATCGGGGACGCCGTGCTCTCGGACGTCAATGAAAAGCTCATCGAGCTCTACAAAGCCATCCGCGACGACGTGGACGGCGTGCTCACCGAGCTGATGCGCATGCCACGCGAAGACTGGCGTGAGCGCTACTACGAGGTGCGGACCGCTTTCAACGAGGGACCATGGGAGGGGCCGCGCCATGCGGCTCGCTTCATCTGGCTCAACCGGGCTGGATTCAACGGGTTGTACCGTGAGAACCGTAAGGGGGAGTTCAACGTACCCGTTGGCCGATACGCCAAAGTCGGAATTCCGTCACCGGCCCAGTTCCGGGACATCGCGCAGCTTCTGCAGGGGGTAGATCTGCGCGTAGCGAGCTTCGAACAGGTAATCGAGGAAGCGAGCCGCGGAGACCAGGTGTACTGCGACCCGCCGTATGTACCCCTCAGCGCCACGGCGTCGTTCACCGCGTACTGCAAGTCGCCCTTCGGCTTCGATGCCCAGGTGGCTCTCGCGGACGCCTCCCGCACTGCTGCGCTGCGCGGAGCTACCGTGGTGCTGTCGAACCACGACCTTCCCTTGGTGCGCGAGCGCATCTACCCGCAGGCAAACGGCTTCACCGTGGTGGCACGCCCCGCTGTGACGCGAGCCATCTCTCGCAAGAAGGAGAGCCGCGGCCGCGTGTTCGAGGTCATTGCCAAGATCGGGCCCCGCGCAGTCGCCGGGTAGCCGCACCACACAAAGAGCTGATCCAGCCGAAAAAGCCGGCCTCGTGGCCGGCTCTTTTGTTTTGGCGTCACGCCACCGCCGAAGCGGCGAGAGCTACTCTCCGCTGGCGGGGAGCTGCTCCTTGGGGGCGTTCGCGTGGGCTTCGGGCGTGTGCACCGGGAAAACCGGCGTGGTGCCGTTGGCGTTGAGCGCTGCCTTGCGGTCCTTGCCCATCTTGGCGCGACGGAGCTGGCGGCGGAACTTGGTCTGCTTGGTGTTCGAGGCCATAGTGGCGTTCCCTGGGTTCCGGCGGGGTGCGATGCACACCGGCGGTTGTGCCTTGCGGCGGATCCGTGTTCAGGTCATGACGCTGTGGTGGCGCAGACCCGGAAACCGCGGCAACCTAGTGAGGCACGACCGCCTCGTCAAGGCGTCGACGGAGGAGAATCCTATGACCCGAACGCTTCCCCTGCTACTCGTCCTCCCATTAGCCGGCTGTGAGCTGTTTCAGAACGGCACTGACATCGTCGGAGGCCTGCTCAATCCACTGGTGGCCGAGGGCATGATGATCACGACTGTGCCCCCCGACGCCGGCGTCGGCGACAGCGGCATCGGCGGCTTCGATCTTTCGAGTGCAGGCATCGACGAGGGCGTCACGCTCACACTCTTCCTTGCGGACGCCGCAAACGTCACCCAAATCGACCAGGCCCCCGTTGCCGGCGCCAGCGTGAGCTTGCACGGTTCCGACGTCACCGACGCAGGTGCCGGCCTGTACACCCTCGCTGGTGGTGGCCTGACCTACGAGGCCGAGAGCACCTGGAACCTCGACATCGCCGTCGAGGGCACCTCAGCGTCTGCCGCATTGCACCTTCCCGTCGAGCCGACATTCACCCTGCCGGCGCTGGCAGCAAACACCGCCATCGACATTGACCTCACCGGTCAGGGCTTCGACTCGGCCCTCGTCATCGTGATGGAGGCCGGCGGAGCCGTCACCTACAGCAACCAGCCTGAGGGCATCCGCGAGTTCTACGAGTTCACACATGGTGGCGAAGCCGTCACCGTCGTGGAAGTCCCCGGAGAGGCCTTCCCGAACAACGGCTTCTACGCCGTGGGCGTCGCCGGCCTCACCCACACCGTGGCTGAGGACCTGACCGAGATGAACACCGCGCTCACCTCGATCATGGCCGGCAAGATGGTCTTCGAGACCGCCTCCGTGGGCATGTAGCAGCGGCCAGCTCCCCTCGCCTATTCGAAGCGGGGGGCACCCGGTAGCCAAGCAGCGACGCCGCCGTCAGCGAACACGCGCTCGAGGAGTAGAACTTCCTGCACAGCCTGCTCGCTACCAGGCAGGCCGAGGTCGACCTTCACCGTCGGCTGCTCAACCGAAGCGTCGGCGAGGTCATCGAGCAACACCTCGAAGAAGTCCTTCTGGCGCGGCAGGCGGTCGATGCCGTAGTCGTCGACTTGCGCCAGCTCTGCAGCCTTGGCGACCGCCTTGTCGAGTCCGCCAAGCTCATCGACCAGGCCGTGGCCAAGCGCCTGCTCGCCGGTCCAGACGCGACCTTGGGCGACGGCGTGGATCTCGTCGTAGGTCATGCCGCGGCCGTCCGCGCACTTGTTGACGAACACGTCGTAGAACTCGACCAGGTACTCCCGGAAGATCTCAGTGCCCTCCTCACCGAACGAGTCAGTGGCCGAGAACATCGTCGCGTTTTCGCCGCGCTTGTAGGTGTGGTCGGTCATTCCGACCTTGGCGTAGGTGCCCGACAGGTTGATCTTCCCGCCAAGCACGCCGATGGACCCGGTAATCGTCCCCGGCTGCGCGAAGACGTAGTCCGCGGGTGCGGTGATGTAGTACCCGCCCGACGCTGCGAGCCCGGCCTGGGAGACGACGACGGGCTTGCCCGCCTCGCGGGTCAGCTCGATCTCGCGCCACATCATGTCGGAGGCAAGGCCGGATCCGCCGGGGCTGTCGATCCGAAGCACAACAGCACCCACATCGACGCGGTCGCGCGCTTCACGCATCCAGCTGGCGAAGGGACGGTCCGCGAGCATGCCGCTTCCGCCGAACAGGCCGCCGCCGCCGTCGCCGCTGACGATCTGCCCGGACGCGTGCACGACGAGGATCTTCTTACTCGCCGAGGCTTGATCGGCGCGCCAGCCCTTGAGGTACTCACGGACGGAGGTGAGCTTCTCTTCGCGGAGTTCCTTGAGGTCGCCAGAGAAGCTCGCCTCCGCGAGACCGTCAACCCAACCGTCGGTCCCGGAGGTCTCGATGGTCGCCAGAATCGCGTCGGGGAACGCCACGCCGTCGATGAGGCCGCGTGTCTGGGCCCCCCGCGGCGTCAAGCTCGGATGGTCAATGGCGTCGCGAACGGCCTCTTCGGTGAGTTCCCGACTCGTCGCAATCTCGGCGACCAGCTGGCCGTACATCGAGTCGAGCAGTCCCTCCATCGCCTCGGCGGCGGGCTCGGACGGTTCGGTGCGCATGTAGGGCTCGACGGCGCTCTTGAAGTCGCCGACGTGGACGAACTCGGCCTGGGCATCGATCATGTCGAGCGTGCCCTTGTAGTACGTCGTGGTCATCGCCATGCCCGACACCATCATGGCGCCAGACGGCGCGAGCAGCACCGTGTCGCAGCCCGAAGCCAGGTAGTACGTGCCCATCGACAGGCCCTCGGAGTAGGCCACGCAGGGCTTTCCGGAGGCGCCGAAGGCCTCGAGCGAGTCGCGGATTTCCTGGTACGCCGCCATGCTGGCGCCGGGGCCGTCGAGCTGCAGGTAGAGGCCCGTGATCCGGTCGTCTTCGGCAGCCGCCGAAATCGATGCCGCGTACTCGGTGACGAGGATGGGGGCATCGTTCGGGTCGAGCAAGATGCCGCCAGTCATCGGTGCTTCGGACAGGGGTCCGGCAAGGCGCACGTGCAGGAAGCTGCCTTCAGACACGGTGCCCCGGTCCGTACGAACGACCAGGTAGGCAATCGCGCCGATCGACGCCGCAAAGACGAGGACGCCGAGCACGGTGATGGCAAGCAGGATGCGAGTGGCGCGACGGTTGTCGCGCTGGGGACGAGCGTTCTTGGCCAAAAGACCTCCGAGGCGTCCCCCCTAACCCTCACTTCCGTCCACGGCCCGCTGACCTACAGCCAGCCGCCGGCCGCCGCGTTAGCCCCGGACCATGAATGGCACGGCAGACATCGTGGGACACGAACGGGTGATCGGGCGGCTCTGGGGTGCCCTAGAGCGCGATCAGCTACATCACGCATTGCTCTTCGAGGGGCCGGCCCATGTCGGCAAGCACACTGTCGCCGTTCGGCTCGCGATGGCCGCCAACTGCGACGGCCCTCCACCGCTGCCGTGCGGAGAGTGCTCACCCTGCCGTCAGGTCGCCAGCGGGGCCCATCCAGACGTGCTTGTCATCGAGCCCGCTGCGGAGCGCGCCACGCCGACCATCTCGGTCGACCAGATCCGCGAGGTCGTGCGCAAGGTGGGCTACCACCGCTTCTCTGGCAAGCGCCGGGTGGTGATCGTCGACCCGGCCGAAGCCATGGGGCCGTCGGCGGCAAACGCCCTTCTCAAGACCCTCGAGGAACCCCCCGAAGGCACGGGCTTCATCCTCGTCGCCACCCAGGCCAGCACCCTGCTGCCGACCATCCTGTCGCGTTGCCAGCGGGTGCGTTTCTCGGCAGTGCACAGCGAGGCGCTGACGACCTGGCTCAACTCACGCGGTATCGAGGATGCGGGGTCGGTCGCAAGATTGGCCTCGGGAGCGCCTGGCAAGGCCCTTGAGCTTGCGGGGGAAGGCCTCGCCGAGCGACGTGCCATTCGCGACGAGCTGCTCGCCGTGCTGCGTGGTCCCGTCTCCGGCATCTTTGCCTACACCGCCAAGCTCTGTGGCGGTAGCCGCCAGCAATGGATGCCCCGCCTCGAGCAGATGCTCGACGTCTTGCAAGACCTCCTCCGAGACGCGGCAGTGATTGGATCCGGCGCCGAGATCGACCTCATCCACGCCGACGAACGACGCGTCGTCGAAGCCTGGGCCCGCTTACTCTGGCCGACCGGAATCGCGGCCATCCAGGACTCGATTCGCGAACTCCGCGACGGCATGGAGGTCAACGTCATGGGCAAGACCCTCGCCGACCAGCTGCTCACCCGGGTGCAGTCCGAACTCGGCGTGTCTCCGAGCTAGGCCTCGTCGTCCTCACCCTCTTCGGACGGACCCTGGCCGGGCTCAATCCCATCGAGCACACCGGCCTTCGCGAGGCTCCGCACCGCGCCGCACAGGTAGAGGCTGCCGGCCACCAGTGTCTCGTCCGCCTCGGCGTAGACCTCGGCGAGCACATCGTCGATAGGTCCACCATCCGCGAGGATGATCTCGAGTTCCTGCAGCATCGCCGCGAGGTCATGGCTCTTGCGTGCCTTTGGATGCGCGCAGTGCGTCGTGATGACCTCGTCCACATACGGCAGAAGTGGCTCGAGAATGTCTACAGGGTCACGGGTCTGGCCCATGCCAAAGAGCAGCAGCCGCGTGCCCTTTTTCTCGCGCTTCGCAAGCCACGCCGCCAGCGCTTCACTTCCCGGCCGGTTGTGCGCGCCATCGATGACCAGTCCAGGTCGGACCTCTTCGATGCGCCCAGGAAGAACCGCCTTCTCGATGCCGGCGCGAATCGCGTCGTCGCTCACTGGGAAGCCTTGGCGACGAAGCACGTGGAGCACACCGAGGGCGACCAACGCGTTGTTGATCTGGTGGTCGCCTTTGAGCGCCGGAGTCACCCCTTCGAGGCTTCCGTCCGGTGTCGCCAGTGTCCAGCCGCGCTTTCCGAAGCTCTTGAACAGCTCTTTTCCAGGACGCCAGAGCGGACAGCCCATGCGCTGGGCGCGAAGCTGGACCACCTCGCGAGCTTCAGCCGGCAGCACGCCAATCACCACGGGCACGCCGGCCCGCAGGATGCCTGCCTTCTCTGCGGCGATCTCGCCCAGCGTCTCGCCGAGGACGTCTGCGTGATCGATCCCGATGGAGGTGATCACCGAGACCTGAGCGTCGACAATGTTGGTGGCATCGAGGCGACCGCCGAGACCCACCTCGACGACGGCCACATCCACGGCCCGCTGCGCGAACACATGAAACGCCATGGTGGTCATGAACTCGAAGTACGTGAGCCCCGGCCCTTCCATGCCCATGCTCTCGGACCAGTCGCGACGCACGCGGTCATGGGCCTCGATGGCCTCGACCAGGGAGCCATCGTCGATGGGCACCATGTTGATGCGCACGCGCTCGTTCACGTCTTCGAGGTGCGGAGACGTGTTCGTGCCGACCTGAAATCCCGCCTCGATCAGCGCCGCCGAGACCATGGCGCACACGCTTCCCTTTCCATTCGTGCCGGCCACATGGACCACTGGGTACGCTCGCTGGGGCTCACCCAAGAAGCTCATGAACCCACGAACGCGCTCCAGTCCCAGTTTGACGCCGGAGCGCGCGATCACATCAAGAACCGGATGGTGAATCACCGGCTCTTCCCACCTTCCTTGACCTCGAGGACGGGCGGTGCGTCGGGCGCGACTTCGCCGGAGGGCAGCTTGAGCAGCATGCGCAGCGTGGTGCCAATCATCGAGCGCATGTCGGTACGCGACACGATGCGGTCGACCATGCCGTGCTCGAGCAGGTACTCGGACGTCTGGAAGCCCTCGGGGAGCGACTGACCGATGGTCTGCTCGATGACGCGCGGACCGGCGAAGCCGATGAGGGCGCCGGGCTCTGCGAGGATCAGGTCGCCGAGCATTGCGAAGGATGCCGCGACACCACCCGTGGTCGGATGCGTGAGCACGGAGATGTAGGGCATGCCCGCCTCGTCCTGAAGACGCGACAAGGCCGCACAGGTCTTGGCCATCTGCATGAGCGAGAGCACGCCTTCTTGCATGCGCGCGCCGCCACTCGACGAGATGATGATCGCCGGGCGTTTGCGCTCGTTCGCGCGCTCGTAGACGTTCGTGATGGCCTCGCCGACCACGGAGCCCATGGAGCCGCCCATGAAGCGGAAGTCGAAGCAACCAACCTCGACGTCGACGCCCTCGATCGAGCCGCTCACAGCCACAAAGGCATCGCGACGTCCGACCTTCTTCTGGCTCGCCTTGATGCGCGCGGCGTAGGGCTTGCTGTCGACGAACTTCAGCGCGTCGACGGGACCGAGATCCTCATCGTGGAACTCGACCTCACCGTCGTCAAGAAGAGCAGCGAGCCGCTCCATGACGCCGATCTTGAAGTGGTGGCCACACGCGGTGCAGACCTGCAGATTTGCCTGGAGAGCCTCGATGTAGAGGGTCTCAGCGCACCCTGGACACTTGGTCCAAAGATCCGGCGTATCGGGGATCGGCGTGCCCTCGCGGGGCCGCGGGGAGAACTCTTTCCGCTGTTCGAACCAGCGACGTCCCTCATTCGACATCCAGCACCTCGTGGCGCGCCACTTATCGGATAAGGGGCATCCATGCGAACCCTTTCCTCGGTCATGGGCAATCGCCAGCGTCTCGACGGTGGTGCAATGTTCGGAAACGCGCCCAAGGCCGTCTGGTCCAGATGGGCGGCTCCAGACGCACTCAACCGCATCGACCTGGCCTGCCGTGCCCTGCTGATTCAAGAGTCTGGGAAGAACGTGCTTCTCGAGACGGGGATCGGCAGCTTCTTCGAGCCCAAGCTCGCCGATCGCTACGGGGTCTTCGAAGCCGAGCACGTGCTGCTCGAGTCGCTGCGTCAGCGCGGACTCACCCACGAAGACATCGATGTGGTGGTGCTCTCGCATCTGCACTTCGATCATGCGGGAGGTCTCCTCTCCGCGTACATCGAGGGCGAAGAGCCGCAGCTGCTGTTTCCGAACGCGACCTTCGTGGTCGGCGAGAGCGCATGGGAGCGGGCGATGGCACCGCACCCGCGAGACCGGGCCTCGTTCCTGCCGAAGCTGAACACCATGCTCGAGCAGTCCGGAAGGCTGGAGATCGTCCACGAGCAGAGCAAGGTGCTCGGCGACGGGCTCCGCTTCCACGTTAGCCACGGCCACACTCCGGGCTTGCTGGTCACCGAGATCGCCATGCCTGCCGGGCCCGTCGTGTTCGCTGCAGACCTGATTCCCGGAGCCGCGTGGGTGCATACGCCGATTACGATGGGCTACGACCGCTTCCCAGAGCAGCTCATCGACGAAAAGACGGCGCTGCTTGCCGAGCTCATCGCTCGCGGGGGCCGGCTGTTCTTCACCCACGACCCCAACATCGCGCTGGCAGAACTCGAGCAGGACGGTCGTGGACGGTTTAGAGCCACAAACCCACAAACCTCGCTTGACGGACTGACGCAATGAGCCTGCTCTCCACTGGCGACCGAGTGGCCATCGTCGCGCCATCACACACCTTCAACGACGCGCGTCTCGCTGCCGGCATCGAGTGGATTCGTCAGCGCGGACTCATCCCCGTAGAGCTGCCCGACCTGCGACGACCCCACCGGCGGTTCTCGGCCCCCACCCCAGTTCGCCTCCAGCGACTGGTGCAGGCCCTCAGCGCTCCCGAATACGACGCTGTGTGGATCGTGCGCGGGGGCTCGGGCATGCTCCAGCTGCTCGACGCGCTGGGACAAGCCGCCATTGCCCCTCGACCGGTGATTGGCTTCTCGGACGTCACTGCCCTGTTCTGCGCTCTCGACCGGCTTGGCGACTGGCCACTCGTCCACGGCCCCGTGTTGCACTCGATCGTGAACACCGAGGCCGAGAGCCTTGCTCACCTCGAGGGTCTGCTGTTTCACGACAAGGCCACCCGCATCCCCGGCGAGTCTTGGCTTCCCGGCAACGCGGAGGGCGCCCTCGTCGGCGGAAACCTTGCGCTCCTTGCCGCCACGTGTGGCACCTCCCATCAGCTCGATGCCACCGGGCGACTCGTGTTTCTCGAGGAGATCGGCGAGCTGCCCTACCGCGTCGAACGCCTGGTTCAGCAGCTCATCTCGTCCGGCGTCTTCAGAGGCGCCACGGGAATCGTGCTCGGCGAGTTCCTGAACTGCACGCCCCCTGGCGATGCGCTGTGGACGCTTCGGGACGGCCTAATGGAGCTGCTCGAGCCCCTCGGCATTCCCGTGCTCGCCGGCCTTCCCATCGGCCATGGCCGCGCAAACTACGCGTTCAAGTGGGGTCAGCCGGCCCGTATCCACAACGCACACCTGCACTTCTAGCGTCGAGCGCGTACCCTACCGCCTCGCACCGGAGCCTCATTGACTCGTCGTCGAACCAAGATTGTCGCCACCCTCGGTCCCGCCTCATGGGACGTCGCGCGACTCATCGAGCTGATGGAAGCGGGCGTTGACGTCTGCCGCATCAACTGCTCACACTCGGATCACGCTGGCATCCGCCGCCAGGTGGCTCGCGTCCGGCGCGCCTCCACCGAGACGGGCAAGCCCGTGTCGATTCTGCTCGACCTCCAGGGCCCGAAGATCCGCACCGGACCGGTGCCGAAGCCTCTCGCCCTCTCCGCGGGGCAAGTGCTCACCGTCCGCATGTCGAAGGACTTCGTCGGTACGGGTTCGACCGTCGGCACCACCTACCCAGAGATGGCGGGCGACGTCGTGGTCGGCGACAAGGTCCTCTTCGCGGACGGCGCCCTGTCTGGCGTGGTCAGCGATGTTCGCCCCAACCTCGACCCCGCCGAAGTCGACATCACCATCGACGAAGCTGGGGAGCTCGGCAGCCACAAGGGCATCAACCTCCCGGGCGTCGAGATGAGCGTGCCCTGCCTGACCGAGAAGGACCGCGCGGACCTCAAAGTCGGCCTCGAAGTCGGCGTGGACTACGTCGCCCTCTCCTTCGTTCGATCGCCCGACGACGTGGTCGAGCTCAAGGCCCTCATGGCCGAGCACGGCAAGTCCCTTCCGGTCATCTCGAAGATCGAGAAGCCCGAAGCCGTGGATGCCATCGACGCGATTCTCGAAGTGAGCGAAGGCATCATGGTGGCTCGCGGCGACCTCGGCGTCGAAGTCGCCATCGAGAAGGTCCCCGTCTACCAGAAGCACCTCATTCACCGCGCTTCTCACGCCGGCGCCCTCATCATCACCGCGACGCAGATGCTCGACTCGATGGAGCGCAACCCGCGCCCGACCCGCGCCGAGACGACAGATGTCGCCAATGCCATTCTCGATGGCACCGATGCCGTCATGCTCTCCGGTGAGACGTCGGTCGGACTCTACCCGCTCGAAGCGGTGCAGATGATGGACCGCATTGCCGTCGAGGTCGAGCAGTCCGCCTTCTTCAGGCCGACGGGAGCCGACAAGCGTCCCGTCCTCGAGGGTATCGAGGGCGTGGTCCACAAGAGCGTGGCCGCTGCGCTGACGGACGCGGAGCGACCGCTCATCGTCTACACATGGTCCGGCCGCTCGGCCATCCTGGCCTCAAAGGTGCGTCCACACGGCCCGATCTTCGCGCTGACTCCCAATCCCCCCACCCTCGACCAGCTCTCGCTGGCCTGGGGGGTGACTCCGGTCCTCGTACCCCTTGTCCGCGACACAGACGACATGCTTGCCTCGGGCGAACGAGCGCTCATTGAAGGCGGTCACGTCGACCGAGGCACCGAGGTCGTGGTGCTCGCCGGGACAAGTCCGGTGAAGGGAGCGACGAACATGATGAAGATCACGCACTGCGGGGAGTAGTGACGCAGCCAGACCCCTTCGCCGCACCCCGCTCCGACCCGACTCCTCGCGGACCCAGCTCGGTCTGGCGCTGGACAAGGTTTCTGGTTCGACGGTCACTCATCCTGGGGTTCATCCCGATGGCGATGGGCATCGTGGCCGGCAGCGTGGGCGGCGTTCCCGCACTGCTCGCCGCCTGGTTCGTTCCGGTGGCCTTGTGGACGCCCTCGAGCCTGATTCAGGCCAAGGTCCTGTTCGCCCAGCATCCCGACGATCCGCGCGCTGTCGAGCTCGCCGACGGCCGGGTCATCTCCCGAAGGGACTTCTCCCTGTGGATGGGGGCCAGGGCTTGGGAAGGCGCCACCATCGGGATCATGCCTCCGGTCCTGGCGCTCGGGTTTTGGCTCTTCTCGCCCCTGGCCGCCTTGGTCCTCGCGGGCCTGCTCGCGATGCTCCCACCGCTGATGATTCGCCACCACTGGTACGCACTCAAGCTCGGACACGCGATTGTCGCCCTCGCCTCGGAGCGCACGGAACAGGCCGAAGCACTCCTGCTCTCGGTCATTCGGGCCCGCTTTCTTTCGCCCACCGTGCACGCGTTTGGCCAGATGCTGCTCGCGAGAGCGATTGCCAGACAGGGTCGCGTACAAGAGGCTAGCGATCTACTCGCACAGACCCGCGAGATGAGGCAATCCGCCGCACTCGACGCCCAGCTTCGCATCGCCCTCGGAGACCTCGAGCCGGCACGGACACTCCTCGCCGAGGGCGATCTTCCCCCCGGCTTCTCTGGCGAACTGAGCCGCGCCTTCCTCGAAGGCCTTCTGCACCTGCACACCGGCGACGACGACGCGCTCGTCGTGTCCGCCGAGTCCTGGGCCGACCTTCAGGAGCGGACCTCCGAGCACACCGCGCGCCTCCTCGACCTGATTCACGCCGCAGGGCTGTGGCGACTCGGAAGACGTGAGGACGCCGACCATGTCTTCACCCGTCGTGGAGCCCACACCGATGACTGGCCTTGGCTCGAGCCGCTCTACCCCACCCTCGCGGCCCTACGCGACGAGCTCGCGCAGGCGCGCGGCTAGAACAGGTCGCAGCCGGTCGCGAAAGGACTTCTGAACCAGCAGGTCCTGGCGCACCTCGAGCTCGAGAGCGATGGCATCGTAGGCGTCGGCGTGGGTCTGGGCCGAGTACATCAGCCCGTTGAGACCGGACCAGGGCTCGTTCTGTGCCACCGGCATGCCCAAGCTCGCCTCAAGCCCCTGCTGAAGCGTCGCTGCAGCCTCTGCGGCTCGATCGAAGAGCACGCCGATCTGCACGGCTCGCAGCTCGCCCTCGTACTCGGGGGTGAAGCTGTGAATCGAGAACACCAGGCGTCGCGGAGTCCGACGCATCTCTCCGGCCACGGCCTCGTGGAAGGGCTCATACAGACGCTCGAGGCGGTCTCTTCGCTTCGCGTCGGTCAGCCCCCGATTGAGGGCGACCTCCGCGCCATCACAGCGCATGCGGAACAGCGTAGGCGAGCTACCGGATCGATTTGGGTCGACGAGAAGGCGTGAGAAGCGGGACAACACCGCGGAGGTGCCCAGCTCTTCGGCCAACTCGCGAGAGAGGTCTGCAGCCCCGAGGTCCGAGGCCCAGTGCATCGAAGCAAGATGAGCGTCCTCGTCAGACCAGGTCCATGGCTCTGGCAGACGGGCAGAGGCGTGTTCGCAAGTCACGAGGATCGGGCTGTCACCTGCCCGGTACATCTCGAAGGCGTCGTTCAGCGTGAGCTCGCATCGTTCTCGGGCGTACAGGGATCCGAGCCGCAGAAATGCGTGACGGTCCCGAACTGCCCAGGCGTGAGGAACTCGATCGCCTGCAGGCGCGCTCCCTCGAGAAGGCGGGCCTCGGCGTGATTTCCGAGCGGAGATGGAGGCCGATTGATGTCGAGGGGCTCGCCATTGAGCGTGTCGAACTGCACCAACGCACTAGAGCCTGCCGGCAAGTCTGCGGACTCCTCGAGACCATACGGAAGCCGGACCACGGGACTGAGAATGGGAAGTTCCATCGACCGGGCGAGGGCCTCAGTGGTCATGTTCGGCACCTGCTCATCGCCGATCGACTCTTGCAGCAAGAAGGTCTTGGTCGAGAGTTCCTCGGTCCACGACACCGGGTCCACCGGGTCCCAGAAGAGCTGGCTGATGGCGTAGAGCAGCTGACGTTCATGGGGACTCTCGATGGCGTCATCGAGCAAGATCTCGAACAACGGCCACTGCGTGGAGCGCTCGAGCATGGTGGACCAGATACCACCGGGGACGTGTAGAACCGCTGCTTCCACCGGAGGGTCCTGGGCCATGAACACCTGGCCCTCGATGCCCCCGAGGCTGATGCCGTAGTAGACCAGCGTGGAGGTATCGGCGAGCTTCTGCCCGCTGTCACCCTCGAAGAAGGCGTCGTCCATCAGGGTTCCATTTCGCACCAGCTCGACCAGCGTGCGCTGGTTCACGTGGCCCTGCACAAGGCGGTCCGTGATCTGAGGGATGCGGCCAAAGTCGCCAGCCACTTCGAGGGCCTCGAGGCGGTCGTCGGCTTCGAGCCCCCGCCAGGTGGTTCCCACCGCAATGACGCCAAGCTCGTCGGCGAGTTGCAATACCGCCGAAGTGTCGGAGGTGCCCAGGTAGTTGGCGGGCTCCCCGAAGATGCCGTGCCCGAAGATCATCACCGGAACGCTTCCGGCATCGGCGTCGCGGACGGACATGGGCACGTGCACCCATAGCGACGCATCCGTCACGGCCGTGGAAGCCGGCACAGAGCCGTCGTCCTGGAGGTCGAGGACAAGGTCGTCAACCAGGAAGTCCTGAACCCGGAAGCTGCCCTCGGCGTTTCGGAGCGTGAACGGTCCGACGCGATCGCCGGCGTCGAACTCACGAATCAAGTCGAGGCTGTACTCGCCGTCGAGCTCCACCTGGTCGAGCGCGGTCGAGAGCGGGGCGACTGCTCTGCCCACCGGGAAGCTCCAGGCCACAGCGACGTCATCGGAAGAAAGCCCAGCGGACTCTAGGTCGGCCAGCGTCGCGTGTGCGGCCTCGGAGAGTGCAAGGTCCTCGTCGTGGGGGCGCTCGAGCAGAAGATCGAAGGCAGCCGGTCGCTCAGCCGCCGAAGTGTGCACCACCACTGCAATGTCGTGCCCGTCCTTGAGGGCCTCGAGCGGCCGAATCAAGAGTCCCGGTCGCTCGGCCGCCGTCTCATGAGCGTCGAGCTCGGCAAAGACGGGCAGAAAGCGCTCGTCCGTGCGGTCATAGAGCTGAACCCCGCCCTCACCAGGCGTCGGGGCCCGCCAGCTCGGTAGCGTCGAGGCATCCACGGCGTCGAGCCAGATCACACTGGTCTGCCCCGGCGAGAACCCCGTCCGATAGGACAGCCGCTCGACCGGTAGGACCGTGCCGTCCACTGCCGTGGGCACGGCACTCGCCGGGAGTGATACCGCGCCGGCATCCATGTGTGCCATGGACGGGAATGGATTGAAGACGCCTTCGTCGAGCATGCCGTCGAGGGGCTCGGGCTTCGAGCACCCGCACAGCGCGAGGAGAATGGTCAGGCGGCGCATGGCAGCTCCAGGCGGAGAGTCACTGTATGGGCAGGCCGACGACCTGCGCATGAACGTCACCGATCTGTAGCGCGGTTCCGGGCTCGTCGTGCGGCATGCGAACCACGGCGAGGCCGATCCATCCGAGCGAGGGGTGCTCGACCGGGCTGCGGAGCGTCCCGACCTTCTTTCCGTCAGCCGAGAGTTCGGCTCCCGCTTCCAGCGCACCGGGGAGTCGGAGCCCCACGAGTCGCTGCTTCACGCCGCCCCGCACATCGAGACGGTTGATGGTCTCCTGGCCGATGTAGCAGCCCTTCTCGAAGGAGAGCAGCTGATCGCGCAGTCCCAACTCGTGAACGAGCTGCTTCTCGGACATGTCGACGGGCCAACGCACGTCCCCTGCCGCGACTCGTAGCGCCTCGAAGTCTGGGTGTGCATCGCCGAGGGCGTTGGATGACCTGGTGATCACGTCGAAGCCCTGCATTCCGGCGCGGCCACGCCGAAAGACGATGACCTCGTCCGTCACGATGGCGTCGGCGGAGGGCACCTCGAACCCCGCAGCGCGGAGCCGCTGTTCAGCGTCAGGGCCTTGGATGGTGAGATGTCGACGCCCGTCACTCTGGTCGTCGAGCTCTGCGTCATCCATGAGCAGGTACCGGCCGTAGTGCGCGATGAAGTCGGCCGCCTGTGCGCCCTCCACCACCACAACGAACCGCTCTGGGTCGACGCGCAGCAGATCCATCATCCCGGTGATGCGGCCTCGCGCATCGCAGGCCGCATGACGCTGCGCACCCCCATCCGCGAGCTGGCCCACGTGGTTCGTGAACAAGCCATTCGCGAAGCGAAGCGCGTCGGGACCGGTCAGCGAGACGACAGACGCAGGACCGAGATCCGCGACGACGGAGCTGCCATCGCTCATGCGCTACTCGTCGTCGAAGTCGTCATCGAAGGCGATGATCGTGGCGCCGGCGGTACGCGGCGGGGGAAGAGGCTTCTCTTCGGCCTTCGGTGCCGGCGGCGGAGCTGCGGCGGGCTCGGGCTCGGGACGCGCAGGCGGCGTGGGAGCCGGAGCGGCTGCGGGTGCATCGTCAGCGGTGATGGCCTCATCGCCGCCGCGACCACGGGTGAGCATGACGACGCCGCCAATGATGATGATGACCGACACTAGACAGCAACAAAGCGTGCCTACCGATCCTGCGATCATGACTGGGTCCATGCGCGTTCCTCCGTTCGCTGCGAGCCCTATCCTGTGACGGGCGACCGGGCACGTCAATCCCGATGTCTACGCATCCTCATCTTCGTCGCTTCGTTCGCGGGTTCGGATGAAGCCAAGCTGCACCCCCGCGCCGACCGCCCACAACAATCCGAGCAGCCAGAGTTTGTCGGGCATTCCGGCGGCCCAGGCAACGCCCACGGCTCCGACGCCGGGCGTGACCAGCTTGAGCACAGTGGGAAAGACGAAAGGCATCGCAAGGGCGCCGACAACCGCCCCGGCCAGCGGCACCCACCAGACACCCGCCATGAGCAACGCCCCCACCGCGCTTCCGCCCGCTGCGCCGAGCAACCCACCGACTCCGATGAGAGCGGCCTTGTGGGTCGCCTTGGCAATGCCAAGTAGCAGCGCACCGCCCACGAGGGCGCCAATCGCGAGTGCGATGGGGGTAGCCGCTCCAGGTACAGCCGCGTCCACGAGCACGACAAGGGACGCTCCAGCCACCATGCCGAGCACACCAGCGCTCCCAAAGAGCGCCCATTCATAGGCTCGGGCACCCACCAACATCACCAGGGCACCCGTACCGCCCACGACGGCACGCAAGGCGACGGGCGCATCCTGGGCCGACTGCAAGAGAGGTTCTACAGCCGAGAAGTCCGGCATCTACTCTTCGTCCTCGAAGCGGTAGAGCGTCGTGTCTTCGGCAGCCCAGAGAAGCTCCTCGGCCACCATGCGTTCGAGCACGACCGGGTCCTCTTCCATGAGTTTGAGATCCCGCAGCAGGCGCTGGTTGTCACGCTCGAGACCCGCCAGTTCCGTGTTCGCGGTCTGGAGTTCGAAGCGCAGCTGGCCCCGCGTGTTCAGCCCCTCTTTTCCCCACAGCAACGTCACCAGCAGTGCTGAGATCAGCAGAGCCGGCGCGACGGTGATGAGCACGCGCTGTGCAGCGAGAGGTGACACGGTGAGACCGGGGGGAGCGGGAGACCGAGGGGGGGGGGACGATCGGGGGGTGCGGGCAGAATAGCAGCCGATCGATCCCGTGCAACCCCCAGATCCGCGGACGGATCAGATGATCGGGAGAACCGGGCCTTTCGAGATTCCCGCCCCGAGAGCCCCTCGCCCCACACGTGGCGCGCCGATCGTTTTTTCGCTCAGGACAACCCGCCGAGGATCACGGCCCAGACGCGCCCGTCGGCGACTCAGTGGCGATGGCCAACCGGGTCAGCCCTTCCGAACGAGCGAGATCCATGATCCCGACCACGCGCCCGTGCTCGACCGCAGTGTCCGCCTTGATAATCACCAGTGTTCCTGGGTCATTCTCTGCAGACTGCCGTAGCCGCGCCTTCAGTTCGGTGGCGGTCACGGGCGCGTCATCCACGTAGACCGCCCCTTGCGGCGTCATCCAGATGTTGATCTCGCGCTTCTCACTCAGCACGGTCTGGGCGCTCGAACGCGGCAAATCGACCTGTATACCCGGTGCCGTGATGAATGTGGTCGACACCATGAAGAACAGCACCAGCTGAAACACGATGTCGATCATCGGGGTGATGTCGATGAGCGGGTCGGGCCGCCTGGCGACTCCGAACTTCACGCGCCGGCCTCGTCATCGGACGGGTTGAGCGCATCGAGCACGGCGAGACTCGCATCCTCGAGGTCCAGCAGCAGCGCATCCACTCTGGCGAGCAGCCAGCGGTTGGCAACCACGGCCGGAATGCCCACGGTCAGACCGGCGAAGGTCGTGATCAGCGCTTGCGAGATGCCACCCGCGAGGCTTCCGACGTTGCCAAGCCCAGAGCTCTGAATCATCTTGAAGGTGACGATCATGCCGCCAACCGTTCCCAGGAGCCCGAGCAGTGGCGCAATCGACGCGATGGTGCCGAGCACCGGAATGCCGCGTTCCATGTCGGCCGCCTCACGACGACCGACTTCTTCGATGCGCTCTTTGATCAGGCTTCGCGAGCTGCCCCTGTGTGCGATGGCGGTCGCAAGCACGCGTCCCGCGGGAATGTCTCGGCTTCGGCATGCGGCCTCGGCGTCGTCGAACCTGCCCTGCTCAGTAAAGGTGAGCACCTGAACGCAGAAGCTGCGCGGTGCCACGCGTGAACGACGAAGTGCCCAGGCTCTCTCGAGAAACACCGCTACGGCGACGATCGAGCAGAGTGCGATGGGAATCATGACCGGCCCACCGGCCGTCAGCGTCTCGAGCAAGGAGCCCCCATGAGCGACGAGGCTAACCTAGTATCTTGGGATCGCGCGATGTTCGCCGCAGGCTAGAGTTCGTTGTGCCCTCCCCCCGTCGAATCATCTCCGCCCTCGCTGCAGCCGGCCTGTTGGCTCTCGTCGCCAGCACCGCCTCTCCCCATGCCGTTCCTGGCTACCTCGCCCGGCAAGGCCTGCATCAGGTCGCCATGCTGTATGGCCGCATGCCCGTCGAGGAAGCCCGGCGGCTCGAGCTGCTCGATCCCAAACAAGAGAAGGCGCTCGCCAGGGTCGACGATGTGCTCGCCTACGCGAGCCAGATGGGCTTGCGAACGGGGCATCGCTACCAGAGCATCCACCCCACGTGGGACCGCCGGATCTACAATGTCTCCGCATGCCACCCGGTCGCCTTCCGGCCGATGCGCTGGTCGTTTCCGATCGTCGGGCGCGTTCCCTACCTCGGCTTCTTTGACGAAGAGAGCGCAACGGCAGCTTCCACACACCTCGCGGGACGCGGACTCGACGTCTACCAGCGCACAGCTGGGGCATATTCGATGCTCGGTTGGCTCGAAGACCCCCTACTCCCGCACATGCTCGGCTGGCCGGAGGCCCGACTCGCGAACACGCTCCTTCACGAGCTCACGCATGCGACGCTCTGGGTGCCTGGTTCGGTCAGCTTCAATGAGAGCTTCGCCAGCTTCGTCGGAGGCGAGGCCTCGATGCGCTACCTCGAAGACCGCTACGGCCCCGAGTCCAAGCAGGTCGCACGCGAACAGGACCGCCGGGAAGACCGCCTCGCCTACCGAGCCATGCTCCGGTCCACCTACAAGGAGCTCGACGCGCTCTACAAGGACTCGGAGCGCGGCAGAAGTGAGAAGCTGCGGGTGAAGGCTTCTCTGTTGGCCGCCCTACCCCAGCGAACCTCGAAGCTCGGGCTCCACCAGTCGGGCGCCTACGTGCGCTCAGTACGCAAAGGCACGTGGAACAACGCTCGCCTTGTGCAATACCGGACCTACAACCGCAGCTCCGAATGGTTTGCCGCCCTGCTCGAGCAGGAAGATGGCGACCTTCTTCAGTTTATGGGCCGGGTCGAGGCGATCGGACACAGCGGCGAAGACCCGTACGACGCGCTCGCCCGCGCGGTGGGCGTGGACCCCGACATCGAAGACCCCGAAGGCGCCGACGCCGAAGCACCCTAGCGTTCAAAGAATCCACACAATGTCCGAATTTTCGGACAGCCAGTTGTACAAATTCTCTGACAGGCATGTCGTGATTCGACGCCGAGTGACGCGCTGAGACCGTTCGCGACCGTGCTCTGGCCCATTCGACCCACCCTGGCACGGTGGTTGCAACGTTCTCGTCGTGGAAACGCAGGAGACAGGCATGGCGGCTGCAACCCGACGCAAATCCGACACGAACGACAGCGGTCAGCTGTTGAATCGCTACCTTCGCAACATGGGGGCGATTCCACTGCTCTCGTGTCAAGATGAGGTCGAGGTTGCTCGACGCATCGAGGACGGCGGTCCGGACGCCGAGATGGCGAAGTCGGAGCTCATCCGAGCCAACCTGCGCCTCGTGGTGTCGATTGCCAAGCAGTACTCCTACCGCGGGCTTCCGCTCGCCGACCTGATCCAGGAAGGCAACATCGGCCTGATGAAGGCCGTTGAGAAGTTCGACTACACGCGTGGCTTCAAGTTCTCGACTTACGCCTCCTGGTGGATTCGTCAGAGCATCATCCGCGCCATCGAGTCCCAGATCCGGACCATTCGCATTCCGATCTACAAGCTCGAAATCGTCAACCGCGTCAAGCAGACCCAGAAGCTGCTGTTCACCCGCCTCGGCCGCGAAGCGAGCTCCGCCGAGATCGCCGCCCACCTCGAGATGGACGTCGACAAGGTGCACGAGCTCAGCAGCCTCGCCAAAGAGCCCGTCAGCCTCGACCAGTGCGTCAGCGACGACTCCGACTCCACCATCGGCGACTTCATCGAGAACCCCGACGCCGAGATGCCCTCCGACAACGTCGAGGCCGCCGCCCTCCGGGACGAAATCGAAGGCGTGCTCGCCACGCTCACGCCGCGCGAAGAGAAGGTCATCCGCATGCGCTACGGCATCGGCGAGCCGACCCACTACTCGCTCGAGGACATCGGTTCGCGCTTCTGCCTGACCCGCGAACGCATCCGCCAGATCGAGATCAAGGCCCTGCGCAAGCTGCGTCACGCCAAGCGCCGCAAGAGCCTCGAGGTCTTCATCGCCGCCTAGAGCTGGCTTCGCGCTGCCCCAATCTGTGTCATGCGTGCGCGGGCCGTCGCGTAGCCCGGCTGCCACGGTCGGATCCGCGCCAGCTCACGTTGGGCGTCGATGAACAGGTCGTGCGAGTGGTCGCCGTGACTCTCGTCGACGGCGTGCTGCCAGAGTGCGTCCGCAGCGGCGACGTCTCCCCCGTTCACGCCTAAGCTCGCGATGGCCAGGGCGAGGACGAGGACCGCCGCGTCGCGAATCAACCCGCCTCGACCTTGGCGCGGTAGTCGGCCACGCTCATCAGCGCGTCGAGCTGCGACCCGTTGGTCACGCGGATCTTGACCAGCCAGCCGGCGCCATAGGGATCGGTGTTCACCGTCTCCTCTTCGCCGTCGAGCGCCTCGTTGACCTCGATGATCTCGCCGTCAACCGGGCTGTAGACTTCGGCCACGGCCTTGACCGACTCGACCTCGCAGAGGGCCTCGCCCACCGCGATGCTGTCGCCGACTTCCGGCAGCTCCACGTGCACCAGCTCACCGAGGGCATCCTGCGCGTAGTCGCTGATGCCGAGGGTCACCACATCGCCATCGAGGCGCGCCCACTCATCGTGGTCGCTGTACTTCAAATCGTCGGGGAAGTTCATTGGGGACTCCTAATCGCGCTTGTAGAACGGGCCCTTGACCACCTCAGCCTCTGCCTCGCGGCCGCGAACGTCAATGACGAGACGCGTGCCCACACGAGAGAGGTCGGGTCGCACATAGGCGAGGCAGATTCCGATACCGAGGCTTGGTGAGCGGGTACCGCTGGTGATGTGGCCGACGACTTCGCCTTCGTGAAGCACATTCATGCCCTCACGAGCAATGCGCTTGCCGTGAATCACCATGCCGCACAGCCGGTGCTTCGCCTTTCCCTTTCGGGCGCGAACGGCGTCGGCGCCAAGGAAGTCGCGGTCGAGCTTGGTGATCCATCCGAGTCCTGCCTGGAGGGGGCTGGTCTCGTCGCTCAGCTCGTGACCGTAGAGGCAGTAGCGAACCTCGAGCCGCAGCGTGTCGCGGGCTCCAAGTCCAATCGGGAGCACGCCGAACTCTTCGCCGGCCTCGAGCAGTGCATCCCAGATCTGCACGGCTGCATCCGACGGGCCGAAGACCTCGAAGCCGTCTTCACCGGTGTAGCCAGTGCGAGCGATGAGGCAGCCTTCGACGCCAGCGACCGAGCCGGGCAGGAAGTGGTAGACGCCAATCGCATCGAGGTCGGCATCGGTGAGCTTGGCGAGGGTCGCAGCGGCCTTCGGCCCCTGAACGGCGATCTGCGCCCAGTCATCACCTTCGTCGGTGATGGTGACACCCTCGCGGCTGCCGTGCTTCACGACCCACGCGAAGTCTTTGGCGCGGTTGGCGGCGTTGACGCAGAGGATGAAGTCGTCCTCGGCAAGGCGGTAGACCACGAGGTCGTCAACCACGCCGCCCTCTTCGTTGCAGAGCACGTTGTACTGGGCCTGATTGACCTCGATTTCAGCGTTGTGGTTCGAGCACAGCCACTCGACGGCCTCGAGGGCCTTGGGTCCCTTCACGCGAATCTCGCCCATGTGGGAGACGTCGAAAAGGCCGACGGCCTCGCGAACTCGGGCGTGCTCTTCTTTCAGACCGGAGTACTGCACCGGCATGTCGAAGCCAGCGAAGTCGACGATGCGCGCGCCGTGGGCGACGTGACGGTCATAGAGCGGGGTGCGAAGGGACACGAGCGCCTCCTGAGCGGTGGGAAGGTATGCCTCCCGGGCCGCGGGGTGTCAACGGCTCAGGGCCTCTCAGTCCAGGCCGAGCCGAGACTTCGCTGCCGCAGCGGTGTTGGCCATCAGCATCGCGATGGTCATGGGTCCCACGCCACCGGGTACGGGCGTGATCGCCGCGGCGCGTTCGGCAGCCGCGTCCGTCTCAACATCGCCGACGAGTGATCCGTCCTCCAGGCGATTGATGCCCACGTCGATGACGATCGCACCGGGCTTGATCCATGCGCCCTTCACAAAGTGGGGACGCCCGACCGCAGCCACGACGATGTCGGCGCGTCCTACGTGCTCAGCGACGTTCTGGGTGCGGCTGTGGCACACGGTGACCGTGCAGTTCGCCTGCTCGAGCAGCTGTGCCATCGGACGACCGACGATGTTTGATCGTCCCACGACGACGGCGGTCTTGCCCGAGAGTTCAACGCCTGCATCCGCGAGGAGCTCCATGACGCCCTTGGGCGTGCAGGGCACGAGATGAGGCTGTCCCTGGGCGAGCTTGCCGGCACTGGTCGCCGTGAAGCCATCCACGTCCTTCTCGGGTGCGATGCGAGCCATGACGGCATCGGCATCGAGTCCCTTCGGAAGCGGCAACTGAACGAGAATGCCGTCCACGCTGTCATCGGCGTTGAGCTGATCGATGTTCCAGAGCAGCTCTTCCTGGCCGACATCGACGGGCAGGTCGATCTGATGGTGCGCCAGGCCAATGCGACCAGCCACAATGCCCTTGCGTCGCACGTAGACCTCGGACGCTGGATCTGCGCCGACAAGGATGACGGACAGCCCTGGCGGACGCGGCCAATCGGCCACCGTGTACTTGAGCGCCTTGTTCAGCTTCTTGGAGAGGGCGCGGCCGTCGAGAAGTGTCGCGCTCATGTCAGCCCTCCGAGGATGAGGAGGAGGACGAGCCGCCCCCGGGGGCGGAAGAGCCGTATCCATCCTTGTACCAACCGCCGCCCTTCAGGACGAAAGACGACGCCGAGATGAGCTTGCGCACGGCGCCCTCGCACTCTGGGCAGGGTGGCGCATCATCGCTCATGCGCACCAGCTTCTCGAATCGGTGACCACAGGACTCACAGGCGTACTCGTAGATGGGCATCTAGACCCCTCCCCTTGGCTTCGGAACCCGATATAGGTACGCACTGTCGCCCCGGCAACTAGACGCCACATCGGAGACACTATCGCGTCGATTCACTGGCTTCTCGTACCGCCCGTTGCGCTACTGACCTACAACGCCCTCGGAACCTTCGGCGGCTTTGTGGTGCTGCGCGCAGATCGCGCTGAGCCCGCTCCATTCGATGCCCACGGCGCCGCGCTGCTGATCCGAGAGGCCGCGGCACGCGCACTGATGACGGTGGTCCGGCCTCTGGGATGGGGCCAAGCCAAGCCGAGCGCCGACACCCGATCCTCACAGTTCAGCCGCACGCCGGTGCTTCTCGTTCCGGGAATCCGGCGAAACCGCTCGTCTCTGATGTTCCTGCGGCAGTTTCTGAAGCACCGCGGCTGGCGATGGGCCCACGCGGTCAATCATCCGCGCTCCGACCTCGGTCTCGCGGGCCTGGCGGCAGCCCTACACGAGCAAGTGGAGGCACTACGTGAAGCCTCCGGTGCCGATCAGATCGATATCGTGAGCCACAGCTACGGCGGCCTCGTCGCCGCCTGGTACGTCAAGCACATGGACGGCGACAAGCGGGTGCGCAGGCTCGTCACGGTGGGCTCACCCCTTCACGGCACGAAGATGGCGGTGTTCGGCCGAGGTCGTCCGAGCACAGAGCTGCTTCCCACGGCACCGATTCTCGATGAACTCTCGCCCCTGCCGATCCGCACCATCTGCATCTGGAGCCCAGACGACCCGGTGGTCGTCCCGAGCCGTTCGGCGATCGCCACGGACGCCGAGTCGGTGCGCATCGAGGCGAGCGGACACGTGGACATGCTCGTCAGCGGACGGGTATTTCGCGCCGTACAGACCGCGCTTAGCGACGTGTCGGAGCCCGCTTGAGCCTGTTTGATCATCAGCTCATCGCCGTGACAGGCAAAGGCGGCGTGGGGCGCACCACCGCGGCATGCTCGATCGCGCTCGCAGCTGCAGCCCAAGGAAAGCGCGTCTGCATCGCCGAGCTCGCAGGCCTCGCGCGCGTCCCCGAGGTGTTCGGCCTTCCTGGACGGTCTTACGCGCCCCAGCGCTGTGCCCCCGGGGTCGACACCATGTCGCTCTCCGCACTCGACTGTCTCGACGACTTCGGACGAAAGCGACTCAAGATTCAGGCGCTGGTGCGGCTCGTCTTCCACAACCGCCTGACTGCCGCATTCCTCGACGCCATTCCCGGCCTGCAGGACATGCAGCAGCTCGGCAAGATTCGGCACCTGATCGAAGAGTACGAGGGCGACGAGCCCCCCTACGACCTGATCGTGCTCGACGCTCCCGCCACCGGACATGGCCTCACGCTGCTCGACTCGGCGCGCTCCCTCGGCGAGATGACCCGGGTGGGTCCGTTCTACGAAGAGACCCAGCACATCGTGCGGCTTCTCTCCGACCCCGACCGAACGGCGATCGTCGTGGTGACCCTCGGTGAGGAGCTCCCCGTCAACGAGAGCCTCGAGCTGATCTCCAGTCTCGGTGAGGATCGCGCCCAGCTGGCCGCCATCGTAGCGAACCAGGTGCGCAGCCAGCCCCTTCCGGACGCCCCGCCCTGGCCGAAGCTGCGCGACGCCCTCGCCGCCAGCGACCAGACCGACCTGGTGTCTCTGGCAGACGCAGCCCAGTCGACGTGGACCTCGCAGGAGAGAGCTCTTGCGCGCCTCCGAACCACCATCGGCCTGCCCATTGCGCGACTTCCGCGATTGCCAGTCGTCGATGCCGAGTCACTGCTCATTCTCGCCGAAGCTGCTGAACAGCTGGAGGAGCCATGACCCGCGTCATCGTCTGTTGCGGCGTCGGCGGCGTCGGCAAGACCACGACCTCGGCAGCCCTCGCCGTGCGCCTGGCAAAGACGGGACACCGGGCCGTAGTGCTCACCATCGACCCGGCCCGCCGCCTCGCCGATGCACTGGGCGTCGAGCTCGGCAACGAGCCCCGCGCCGTGGCCATAGACGCTCCCGGCACGTTGCACGCGCTGATGCTCGATCGAAAGGCCACTTGGGATGGCATCATCCACCGCTTCGCTCCGAGTGCCGAAGCCGCGCAGCGCTTGTTCGACAACCGCTACTACAAAGCCGTCTCGACGCGCCTCGGCGGATCGCACGAGTTCATGGCGATGGAGAAGCTCTACGAACTGGTCGAATCCGAACGCTGGGACGTGGTCGTGGTCGACACACCGCCTACGCAACACGCCCTCGACTTCTTCAGAGCGCCAGACCGAGTGCATCGCGTCTTCGACCGGTCCGTGATCGGCATCCTTGTCGAGCCCGGCAAGGGCCTGTTCAACGCCGCGACCCGCAAGGTTGTCGGCGTGCTTCACCGCATGGCCGGAGAGCGCGTCATCGGCGACATCTCGGAGTTCTTCCGGCTGATGTCGGGCCTCTCGACCGGCTTCCGCAAGCGGTCACGTGCGGTGGCCGACCTGCTCTCGTCGGATCGCAGCCACTACTGGCTCGTCACGTCCGCCTCGGCTCCAGCCCGCGCGGATGCGGTCGCTTTTCTGGCGGAGCTCGAGGAGCGGGAGCTGACGCTGCAGGGATTCCTCGTCAACCGCGTGATCCCCGACCCCGGCGAGCTGGCAGCCGAGCGTCCTGCAGACATCGGCGAAGCTGAATGGACCGAGTGGGGCCCCGCCTTCGACGCCCTGATCCACGCCCGCCGCAGCGAAGCCGCCCGTCACCGCGCCGGATTGGCCCAGCTCGCTCAGTCCTCGACCCACGCGAGCGTGCATCCTCTCCCCGACCTCGGCAGCGGAATCGCGGACCTGTCAGGTCTCGAGCGCCTCGCAGAGCACCTCCCCGACGTCTAAAACAACGAAGGCGGACCGAAGCCCGCCTTCAACCCCAACCCGTCGGCATCAGCCGCCGAAGGTCGCCTCGCTGATGCAGAGGTCGTTGTACTCCTTGCCAGCCTTCACCTCGGTGAAGGTGAGCTTGACGGAGGTGGTCGTCTTGGCGCTGAACGGGATGACCTGGGGCATCATCGAGTTCTTGATGACGATCGACTCGGTCGAGCCGTCGGAAAAGGTCAGCGTGCCGCCCACAGCGCGGTTTGCCTTCATCCACAGCGGCATCGAGCCGCCGATTCCGTTGATAAGACTCAGCTTGGAGATGCGCGTGGACGCGCCAAAGGCGAAGTCGAGCGACTGGCCGCTGCCATCACCGTCGTCGCCCTCACACCACATCGAGTCTTTGATGCCGTCGGCGACATTCGAGGGGTTGTAGTTGCCGTCGCCGTCCGCGGGCAGCTCGGTGGAGGCGGTGACCTCGCGAACCACCGGACCGTCGCCGCTCGCGTCAAACACCTGGATCTCGGAGATCACGGTATCGAGCCACGTCGAACCCGAGTGGATGCCCTTCACCTTGAAGCGAATGGACGAAGTGCTCTTGGGGCTCGCCAGATCGAGGACCTGCACCTCCTGAGCGTCGTCGAGCTTCCACGTCTGCTTGGTTCCATCCGAAAAGGACAGCTCCACTTCTTTGGGGCGATTGGCGCGGCGCCAGTAGTCGGTGCTGTACCAGTCGCCGGCCCACATCTTGATGCGGGTCACGTCCTGGCTCCCGCCGAGATCGAGCTCAATCCAGGAACCGAGGCCCGAGCCATCCTCGCCTTCGACCCAGGACTTTCCGTGCTTGCCGTCGATGGCGTGCGCGGCGTCGTAGGTTGCCCCTTCTTGAGGAGCGTAGGTCGAAGACGCCATTGCACCCGCAACCTTGATCTGGCCGGCGAAGGCCGTGGTGGAGAACAGCGTCGCGCACAACGCGATCGTGAAGGTGGCGGAGTTGGCTCGCATAGAAGGTATCCTCGGCGTAGCGTGCGGATGGAGGAGGCAGAAGGGCGGCCAGTTTGGTTGTCCCAGCCTTCGGTGTCAAATGGGGTGGTCAAACCCCGCGGCGCTCACCAGACACCTAAATGAGGGAGAACCTTCCGTGTTGCTCGCGTCACTACTCACGCCATTCGATCGACAGGGAAAAGTCGATCTTGGAAGACTGCGCGCGCACGTGCTCTGGATGACTGCCGCCGGCGTCGAAGGTTTCATCCCCACGAGCACCGCTGGAGAGTTCCTCTACCTCAACGCTCGAGAGCGCCAGGCCGTACATCGAACGGTGCTCGACAGCGCCAAGTTCGCGACGGTGATCCCCTGCGTCTGGGACCCGAATCCCACGACGACCGTCACTCTCGCCGAGGCCGCGCGAAGCGAAGGTGCAGCCGCGGTGATCGTGCCGCCCCCGCTCTACTACGATCTCGATCAGAGCGTCGTGAGCGACTGGTACAAGGGCCTCGCCCACCGCATCCAGATTCCCGTCTACGCCATGCACTCGCCACGGCACATCGCCACGACGATCTCGGACCCGCTGTACCGCTCGCTCCGAGCTGAGGGCGTGCTGGCGGGAATCGAGGACGCCTCTGAGGATCCCTTCCGGATCAAGCGCTTGGTCGCCTCGGATCCTGGGGCGATCTTCGCAAGCGGCGATCGCGTGCTTCTCCAGGCCTCCCGGCTCGCCGGAATCGGTGGGGTGATCTCGACGCTGGTCAACGCCTGGCCGACCCTCGTGACCCGCGTGCACAACGGAGAGACACAGCTCGCGGATGCCCTACTCGAGCGGATCACCTCGGTACGACGCGCCGGCGGACTGCGCGCGCTGAAGGGCGTTCTCGACATGGGTTGTCGCTGGCCGCTTCCACCGGTGGACCGTTCGTTGCTGTCCGGTCTGCCCCCGAAAGAAGAGCTGCGCTGACAGGTCGGGGGCGCATCGCCCGCAACGCGATAGAGGGCCAGCCGGTCGCACGCTGACCGGAGGAGGCCTGCCGATGTCCCTCTCCGACGCTTTCGCCACCCGCCATCTCGGCCCACGCGCCGATGAGCTCGCTCATATGCTCGAAAAGGTCGGAGCTTCGTCGCTCGACGACCTGATCGACCAGACGATTCCCGCGTCGATCCGTGCGAAGGCCGAGCTCGACCTGCCGATCGCATTGTCGGAGCGGGATGCGACCGCGACCCTCGCCGCAATGGCCAACTCCAACGGCCCCCGGAAATCGTGGCTCGGCACCGGCTACAACGGCACGATCACCCCGCCGGTGATCCTGCGGAACATCCTTGAGAACCCCGGCTGGTACACCGCCTACACGCCATACCAGGCCGAGATTGCACAAGGCCGACTCGAGGCCCTGCTCGTCTTCCAGACGATGGTGCAGGACCTCACGGGCATGCAGGTCAGCAATGCCTCGCTCCTCGACGAAGGCACCGCTGCCGCCGAAGCCATGGCCATGGCCATCCGTGTCACGCGGGGCAAGAAGGGGCGCACCTTCCTCGTCAGCCCGGCCTGCCATCCGCAGACCATCGCCGTCGTCCAGACTCGCGCTGAGCCCCTCGACATCGAGGTGATCGTCGAAGACCCTGCGACTTTCGCCTGGGACCGCCCCGTTTTCGGCGTCCTGCTGCAGTACCCGGGCACGGATGGCACCGTGGTCGACCCACGCCCGACCATCGAGAAGGCCCACGAAATCGGAGCCCTCGTCACGATGGCGACGGACCTCCTCGCCCTCACGCTGCTGACGCCCCCCGGCGAGCTCGGCGCGGACATCGTCGTCGGAAGCACGCAGCGCTTCGGCGTTCCGATGGGCTACGGCGGCCCCCACGCCGCCTTCCTCGCCTCGAGCAAGAAGAACGTCCGCGCCATGGCCGGCCGCATCATCGGCGTGTCTCGCGACGTGAACGGAGCCCGCGCCCTGCGCATGGCCCTCGGCACGCGTGAGCAGCACATCCGCCGCGAGAAGGCGACCTCGAACGTCTGCACCGCGCAGGTTCTGCTGGCCGTCGTCGCAGCCATGTACGCGGTGTGGCACGGCCCTGAGGGGCTACAGCAGATTGCCGGTCGCACCCACGCGCATGCCAGCCTGCTGGCCGCATCGCTCCGCGCCGCCGGATGGTCCACAAGCACCGCCTTCTTTGACACCCTCACCGTCGAAGCTGGGGACCGACGCGACGCCATCGTCGCCGCCGCAGCCGCCAAGTGCATCGACCTGCGCCCGCTCGGGCAGACGGGCATCGCCATCGCCTTCGACGAGACCACGACTGACGACGACGTGCTCGCAGTGCTCAACGCATTCGGCGCGCCCTTGGTGGATCAGGCCCCCGACGGCATCCCCGACGCCCTGGCGCGGACCACGCCGTTTATGCAGCACGAGGTGTTCCACAAGTACCGAAGCGAGACCGAGATGCTGCGCTACATGCACCGCCTCGAAGCCAAGGACCTCGCACTGAACACGGCGATGATCCCTCTGGGTTCGTGCACGATGAAGCTGAACGCCACGACCGAGATGATTCCGATCACGCTGCCCGGCTTCTCGCAGCCGCATCCCTTCGCGCCTCGCAGCGCGACCCCCGGCTACGACAAGCTGCATCGCGACCTCGAAGCATGGCTCGGCGAGATCACCGGCTTCGACGCCATCTCTCTGCAGCCGAACGCGGGCTCGCAGGGCGAGTACGCCGGCTTGCTCGTGATTCGCGGCTACCACGAAGGCCGCGGCGACATGCATCGCAACGTCTGCCTCATCCCCTCCTCGGCCCACGGCACCAACCCGGCCTCAGCCGTGATGGCGGGCATGAAGGTGGTGGTCATCGGCTGCGACGAAAACGGCAACATCGACATGGCCGACCTCGAGGCCAAGGCCACGGCACACGCCGATGCACTCGCCGCATTGATGGTCACCTACCCGTCCACGCACGGCGTCTTCGAAGAGTCGATCGCCAAAGTCTGCCAGCTCGTCCACGACAACGGCGGTCAGGTGTACATGGATGGCGCGAACATGAACGCAATGGTCGGCCTGTGTCGCCCCGGCGACTTCGGTGCGGATGTCTGCCACCTGAATCTGCACAAGACCTTCTGCATCCCACACGGCGGCGGCGGCCCGGGCATGGGCCCTATCGGAGTCAAGGCGCACCTGGCCCCCTACCTTCCCGGTCACCCGCTGGTCGGCGGAGTCGGAGGAGAAGACCGCGGCCCGGTGAGCGCGGCCCCCTACGGAAGCCCGTCCATCCTGCCCATCAGCTGGGCCTACATCGCAATGATGGGCACCGATGGCCTCAAGGCTGCGAGCCAGGTCGCCATCCTCGTCGCCAACTATGTCGCCGCCCGCCTCGAGGGCCACTACCCGGTGCTGTTCACCGGCCGAAACGGACGCGTGGCGCATGAGTGCATCATCGACGTGCGCTCGTTCAAGGCAACGTCAGGCGTCACGGTCGACGACATTGCCAAGCGCCTCATCGACTTCGGCTTCCACGCGCCCACCATGTCCTGGCCCGTCGCCGGCACCCTGATGATCGAGCCCACCGAGAGCGAGAGCCTGGCTGAGATCGACCGATTCTGCGACGCCATGATCGCCATTCGCGACGAGATTCGCGACGTCGAGGCAGGCAAGTGGCCCCGCGACGACAATCCGCTCCACAACGCGCCCCACACCGCGCAGATGGTCGGCGGAGACGAGTGGAACCACGCCTACCCACGCTCCACGGCCGCATGGCCCTCGCCGGCCACCAAGGAGTGGAAGTTCTGGCCTGCTGTCCGTCGCGTCGACAACGTGTACGGCGACAAGAACTTGCTCACCGGACTGGTCGACAAGGATTCGTAGACCTGTGGCGGTTTGTCCGTCGGTTCAGATACAAGTGCCCCCTCTCTAGAGGCCCACGTGAAGCGTATGGTTCCCCTTCTTCTGCTCGCCCTTGCGCTGCCCAGTGCCGCAGAGGAGCCTGCGACCGCGACCTTCACGAAGGAAGCGAACGAGGAGAAGGAGAAGTCTCCGGTCAGCCTCACGTTCACGAACGACCTCGAGATTCGCTACTGGGTGATCCCCGCTCGCCTAGAGGGACACGAGGACCGCGACGTCTTGAACTACTTCGAGCAGGTGGAGCGCTTCACCGCGCACGCCTCGACGCAGAACGGCTGGCAGGCTTTCGCCCAAGTGGACCAGGTCCTACTGTCGGCGAACGCCTACAAGCTCGACGGCGTCTACACCAAGGAGCGGGAGCTTCGCGGTCCAAGCCTGTACTGGCCCGGCCCCGAGCGCTGGGACCTGTATGCGAACCCCGAGAAGCTGTACCTCAGCAAGAAGACGGGGAA
>JAGSGY010000008.1 GCA_023954855.1 Pseudomonadota bacterium
CCCGCACCCACGCTTGCCGCGCCGCCCCTGAGGCCTCACATCGCCGCTGAGTGGCGCGGGCGCGCCCGAGGTCACCAGCCGACGAAAACCGGCGGAATCTAGCGGGCGGTATTCGCCGAATCCCGTCGCTTCGGTAGCCACGCCGCGCACCCAGGCCTGCAGTGTGGCTGGCACGACACGTGCACCCCATCGCGGCCGGAGGTGATGATGAGCAAGACGAGCCGCGAGATAGCACACGCCCCGTGTCCCGAGTGCGGAGGTCCCGCCGTCTTCGGACCTACTAGCGACCGATGGGTCGGAGCATGCACGGTGTGGGGGTGCTGGTGGGCGGATGTGTGGCATCTCGACAGCCGAGGAAAGTGTGCGGATGGTGTGCGGGTAGCGACCGAGGCTCGAGTGCGTCGAACCGGAGAGTCACTGGCTCCGCATAGCGGGACAGTTGCCCGCACATCCCACCACGATCCGCCATGCAGGCGCTTCACTGACTACCGCTACTAAGTCACTCTCGACTTAGGCAGACCCCGTCGGTTCTCCGGCGGGGTCTTCTTGCTCAGGGAACAGGTCGAGCAGCTCGTCGAGACTCACAAGGCCGTTCCGGTCAATGGGCCCGGCTTCCCGAACGATGCGCGTCCGATAGCCGAACAGCCCACCCTTCCAGAACACCGTGACGCGGTCGAGACGCAGCCGAAAGCCGAGCCAGCTCGGACTCAAGTCGCCCCCGAGGCGGGCGTGAACCGCGCGAATCTCGACACCGAACTCGGCCTCGATGGCGCGCCGCCAGAGCACTCCCGTCATCACTACGAGCCAAAACGCCACCAGCACGAGCGGCAGCCCGGTGAGCAGGGCCTGGAGCCACTCTGCGCTGACGGCTCGCCCTACCCCTCGAGAGACACGGTCTCTCCCTCACGCGCGACGGTCACGTGCAGGTCCTTGAAGGCTGCCCAGTGACGCTCGATGCGGTCCATGTCGTCATCAGAGGCATTGGGCCGGTGATGGAAGAGGATCAGCTGCTTGACCTTGGCCGCAATGCACAGGCTTGCGGCGTACTCGGGGTAGCTGTGCCCCCACGTCATCTTCTCGAGGTACTCGCCGAGGTCGTACATGGTGTCGTAGACCACCACATCGGCGCCGCGGAGGAAGTCGATGACCTTCTGCTCTGCGAGAAGCGGAACCTCGCCCGCATCGGCACCTTCGCCGGGGCGTGCAAACGGTGCGGTGTCGGTGATGTAGCAGAAGCTCTTGCCGTTGCTCTCGACCCGGTAGCCGATGGAGCCACCCGGGTGATTGAGTCCAATGCCTTGCACCTTGAATGCGCCGCATTGAAACTCGCGCCCGGGTCGCACGGGGCGAAAGCGCACTTCGGAGGGCAAGTCCTTGAGGCGCGTGGGGTGGTAGGTCCCGTTGAGGTAGCGGGCCAACTTCTCGCGCGCCTCTTCCTCGGAGTACGACGGAACGGTCACGCGAATCTTGTATCCGGGCGTGTAGATCGGCACGAAGAACGGGAAGCCGAACACGTGGTCCATGTGCAGGTGTGTGAACACCAGGTCCAGCTCGCGATGCGCCTCGCCAAGCAGCTTGAAGCCGAGTCGGCGCGCACCCGTTCCACAGTCCAACACGAGCGGCGGATGGTCTCCGTCGCGCACCTCAAGACAGGCGGTGTTGCCGCCCCATCGTTGGGTTTCCGCTCCAGGTGTGGGAATCGAACCCCGTACACCCCAGAAGGTCACGTTCACGTTGGCTATCCCTAGCTAGTTCCGGAAGATTGCTTGCGCTCCGGCATCGTACCCCAAGGGGCGTCCCGGTCAAGCCTTCGCATGCGCACCAATGCAAATACTGAAAGAGCCCCACCGGCAATACCGATGGGGCCCTGAAGTGGTGCGCGGTACAGGATTCGAACCTGTGACCTTTGGCTCCGGAGGCCAACGCTCTATCCAGCTGAGCTAACCGCGCAGTTCCCCGTTCGGGGAGCCCCTCTCTAGTCGGGAGGGGCAGTGGCCGCAAGCATCGCTACTCGTCGCTGGCGAGGACCCACTGGCGGATCTCGGGAAGAACACTGTTCTCCCACTCGGCAGAAGCACGGAGCGAAGCGAACTCACGGAACAGGGCGGCGATGATCGACTCGGCCTCCTCGTAGAGGTGCATGCGGTCGTAGATCACACTGTCCTCCCCTTCCATCAGCACCTGCGGGAGCTTGAGGCGGGTGAAGTACATCGGCGCACCCTTGAGCGTGACGGCGTACTCGCGATCATCGCGACGAATACCGAGCCGGACCTCTTCGAGGACCTTTCCACCCGCCAGTGCGGCGCGGGCTTCGAGAGTAGCCGAAGGGTTGTCGCCGGTCAGGACCGCCGTGACCTTGGAGTCGTTGGGAATCCGAAACGCCAGGCGCTCGTCGACCCAGACGTCGACGCGACCCGTGGGCTCAGGCAGGTCAAACGCGCCCTGCCGCTCCTCGGTCATCCACCACAGCCAGACGTAGAACTCGGCTGCCTGGTGCGGCAAAATGGGGCTTCCGTCACTCATTCGGCCTCCTGAACGGCAGAGGGGGCGGAGCTAACGAGGCGATCTGCGACCGCGCCATCCGTCCAGTCTAGGGGCGACCACGGAATCAGCTTGAGCCCGAAGGTCTGAAAAAAGCGCTTACGGAAACGCTCGGTAGTGCCCTCGGAGAGGGAGTGGAGCAGCAGGTACTCGTCCTGAATGCTCCAGACACACTCGGTCACCGCCACCCTGGGAAGGGTGCGCTTGAGCCACTCAGCTTCGAGGGCATCCTTGATCTCGCTCTTCACGGACGCGGGGCAGCGCTCAACGCCGCGCTCAGCACACCAGGCCTCGCACTTCTTCTTCACCGTGGCGGTGAGCAGCTTGGCGGGGAGGGTCTTCTTGTCGACGCGCAACGCGAAGGTCGCGTAGGGCATGTGCAGCCAACGGTCGAAGTCATCGAACTCGACGTCGAGCAGACTCTGGGTCTGGCACCAGCCCTCAGTCGCCTCTTTACCTGTCTCGACTGCAGGCTCCTTGAAGCCATACTCGTTGAGACGATCGCGGTAGCTGTCGCGAAAGCCGTCTGGGACATCGCCCAAGACGCGAAAACGGCGCACGGTAAGTGCACCGGAAAGGATGGCCATCGTTCCTCCGGGTGGCCGAGCACCCTAACCTAGCGAGCGCCCGCGTCCTGTCCGGAGTTCACTCGCGGGGGCGAGGTGGCGCGTCGGTCCGGGTGAACGCAGCGAGAGCGTGTCGGAAGATTGCGATCTCGTGGTCGCCCTTCACCGCAATGGCGAACTCCCATCGACCAAACCAGGCGATCTTGCCCTTGATCACTTCACCTTCGAGCAAGGTGACGGCGATGGCGTGTTCTTCGTCCATCGCGTGGAACAGCCGCTTGTCGGAGAGGTTGTAGCGGTCCTGGGGTCGCACTGCGGGCTCTCCAGGAGCCTTCTCACGCGCACGGTCGAAGGAGAGAGCCTTGCGAACGAGCTTCCACGCGTCCGGCGAGTAGGCGTACTTGACCTGCAGCTTGTGCAGCTCGATCGGCTCCTCGAAGCCCTCAGGCAGAAAATCGAAGACATACCGCTGAACGTTCGACACCACACCCATCGCCCGCTGGCCACCATGCAGAGCGAGAGCAAGCGGCTGGCCACTCTCGGCGTGAGCGGTCAGCACCGAGCGATAGCGGTTGTCCTTGCGGTGGGCATCCATTCGACGTCGGCCAAGCACCTGGTCCAGGGACGCGTGACCGATGGCGATCTGAGTCGCGAGCGCGCGGGAGAGCTCGTGCTGCTCCATCAGGCGCTCGACCTTTTCTTGGGTCGCAAGGCGCTCGAGTGCGGTTGAGAGACCGATCCTGCCGTGTGCGACAGCCATGGCGAGCTGAAAGGGCATCCCCGAGGCGTGCATCTCTTCGGCGCGCTGACGAGGCGTCACTTCGGGCTTCGCAGCCCCTCGCCCTCGATTCACTACCACCGGTCGCTCGACACGACGCGCCATAAGACCCCCGACCTTTTCTAGCCTAACACCCCAGTGAAGGCAGACCGTTCTTGTCAGGCGGACTCGAGGCCGGACTCGAGAGCGCGAGCGAACTCACCCCAGCCCCGTTCAGCCCGCACGACGACCGCCCCCTCACCCTTCAACCGCTGCGAGGCCTCGGAGATGGGCTCATTCCAGTGGACGATCACGGCGCGCTCGCCCTCGAGGCCATCGGTGCTGCCGCGAACCAGGTGGACACGGGAGTCCAGCGCGGCTGAGAGCAGGTGGAGATGCAACGGATCGCCCCCGAAAATGGCGATGCTGCGACGTCCGTGCAGCATGAGCATCTCGCCGATCTTCGCGCCCATCGCGTCGATTTGGCTGGGGCGTGGAAGCTCTGCGCGCTCGGGAGAGACGGCGACAGGCACAAAGCTCTCGGGGACGCCCTGGGGCGCCGCACCGTCCACGAGCAGCACCCGCCGACGCAGGAGCTCCGCCAGGCGTCCTCCATCAACCAGAGTCGCAGCACCGATTGCGTCGAGGAGCAGGCGTCGCTGTGCGAGCCCACCAAGAACACGCTCCAGTTCGTCGCGACCGCGGAGTCCACGTTCTTCGAGGACCCGCGTCAGCGGCGGAGGCTGCGCGAGATCGGCAACCCGAGCTCGAAGGGTGTTCAGCTCGGACTCAAGGGATGCGATGCGCGCTTGAAGAGCGTTGACCTCATCGGCGTTGGCAACGGGTACGGCCGCCGCGGGAACGGGTGCCGGGGCAGGCGTAGCAGCGACAGCCGGAGCCGGAGCCGGAGCAGCCGTGCGACGCGGTTCTCCTCCCCTTGGCTTGGCCACGGGGACGGTCTCGCCCGTGCGAATGACGCCCGGCACAAGTGACGCCATGAAGTCTGAAGACGAGGCCACCGGCTGGCTGACGGCCTTGGGTTTGGGGGCGGCCACCTCGAGGTGAACGGGCTGAACCCCATCGCGGATCGCCTGCCGGACACGCCGAATCGCGGCGTCACCAATCATGTCGTTAGCGCTCTTGTAGCGAACGTAGCCGACCGCGTGTAGCAGTCCGAGGACCTCCGCCGGACTGAGTTCGACCTCCCGCGCAAGCTTGACGACACGCAGAGCCATGGAACACCTCGTTGAGCCGGGCCTAGTAACACCCGCTCACAGCTGCGCCTTCGCGGCCTCGAGGACCTGGGCCACATCGGCCTGCAGGTCCCCGGCCTTGCCGTCCACGCTCTCGCAGAGCTCCACCGCGAGAGCATAGTGGTCGGCGTTGTAGGCATCTACGGCGACACTGTAGATCGCGTAGACCCCTCGTGCATCGTCACCCAACAGCTCCAAGGCCCGCTTTGCAGCGCCGGCGCGTTCCTCTGCGCTACCGGGACGTTCAGCCACTTCGGCGTACAGACTGCCGGACAAGCGGTCCAGTCCGAGCTTCTCGGTCGCGCGGAGGGCATCGCGGAGGACCTCGTCCACATCGCCGTGGTCCAGCTCGGCCGCCGCGATGGCCTGCGCGGCCATAGCGCGGGCCGCGAGCTCCGAGTCTTCAACCTGGATGGCCTCCTGCACGAGCTCGGTGAGCAGGATCAGGCGCTCTTCCGCCTTGCCACCGCCGCTTGCATTTAGAGTGGCCCAAGCACGTCCCACCCGCGCCTGCCTAGCGTAGGCGCCCTCACCCATGCCGTCAAACGCGGTCCAGGCGTCGTGAAACTGCGTCCGCGCCCTCTCGTAGTCGTTGTGCTCGAAGGCAGCGAGGCCACTCGCATAGGCCTCTTTGGCCTCGTCGAAGGCACGCGCTTGCTGGAGGGTGTCCGAGAGGCCGTGGGCCTCAGCCTGGGCCACCACTTCAGGGCTCTGGCCCATAGAGACCAGGACCTGGGCGGCGTTCTCGCGAGCCAAGGCGCCAAGAACCTCAGCGCGAGGGCCACCTGCAGCCGCGGCCGAATCGGCGGCAGCCATGAACGCCTCAAGAGCCTCAATCGACTTCTTCGCCCGCGCCAGACCCACGCCTTCGGCGATGCTGACGTGCACGGGGCCGAGGGGTTCGCTGGCGTCAGAAAAGGCCGTGAGCGCCGCCTTCTTCGACCTGTCGAGCTTGCGTCCCCCCTGCCCCGCGTGAAGCTCCACCAGGAGGACTCCGACGCGAGCCGCATCGGCGTGCCACCCCTGAACCTCGAGACTTGAGCGGGCCCGGATGAGAGCGGTCTCGGCTCCAGCGCCGTCTCCCTTCCGCGCCAACACTGCGCCCTCGAGCTCATCGAGTCGGGGCGCTGCCATGGGGTCCTCGACGTTCGCTGCGGCCGTGCGCGCGCGCTTAAGCTGTGCCGCGGCGGACTCCACGTCATCGAGCGCCAGAGACACACGCCCAGCCTCGACGCGGTAGGAGACCTCGTTCAGGCGGAACGACCCCGATGCCACGAGGCCAACCGCCTCTTGCAGCGGGTCCTTCGCGAGGGCAGGCCGCCCACCCACGCGAAACACGCTGCCAAGCTCGGCGAGTAACGCCGCCGTCTCACGAGTGAGGCCCCCTTCTCGTGCAGTGACGAGTGCCGCCTGCAACACCGCAGCGGCGTCATCGAAGCGCCCTTCTGCCCGAAGGATGGCGCCTTCCCCCAGCGCCCGGCGCACTTCGGCCCGCCGGTCCTGGCCGGAGGCCGATGGGAGGGCCTGGCGGGCCTCTGCCGTCCTGCCCTTCCGCAGATGGTCATTCACGGAAGCAATGGCATCCTTGCTCTGCCCCTTGCCGAGCGCTGCGGCGAGCACAGCCTGGTTCTGCCTGACGCGCTCGAGGACGTCTGACGCCCCGCTCTCGGTGGCCTGGCGTTCGGCGTCATCCAAGTAGGTCTGCGCTTTCGTGAGTTCACCGAGGTCAAGGTGGACAAGCGCGACGTTCAGGCCGATCCGTGCGCGCAGAACACCGTCGTCGCCAGCGTGGCTCTCGGCGTCCCGAAGTCGGGCGAGAGCCTCGTCTCCTCGTCCAAGGTCCGCGTAGACCAGCCCTCCAAGGGCGAGCAGAGGCGCGTGCGCTGAATCTCGAGAGAGTCCCTGTTCACAGGCCCGGTCGGCTGAGCGAAGATCCCCCGCTTCATAGGCAGCAACCGCGGAGAGATACGCATAGTCCGCCGAGTCGGAGGCTTCCGAGAGCGCGTGAAAGGCGGTCGCCGCATCGGAGAAACGGCGCTCCTTCATCGCGGCTAGAGCAGCTTCCACCGCCGGTTGTGCGTCTGCGGCCACCTCGATCTCGGATTGGGTGGCTGGGAGGACCAGCGGGGTACCGCCGTGAGCAAAGAGAGCGAGCAGCAAGACGAGCAAGGAGCCTCCGAGTTCATGCCTTCTATCCGAGCCATCGGACCGCGGCTGGGTCGATCGGTTCGCGCTTCGGTGGTACGAGCCGGCATGAACGGTCTTCGCATCCTCGATCTCTCCCGTGTTCTCGCTGGTCCTTGGGCCACCATGCAGCTCGCCGACCAGGGCGCCAAGGTCATCAAGGTCGAGCCCCCGAGCGGCGATGAGACCCGTGGCTACGGCCCCTTTGTGGGCGGTGAGTCCACCTACTTTCTTTGCGCGAACCGCAACAAGCAGTCGATTGTGCTCGACCTGAAGTCGGCCGCAGGCCAGGAAGTCCTGCGCGAGTTGCTCGCCTGGGCAGATGTCGTCGTCGAGAACTTCCGTCCCGGTGTGGCCGCTCGGCTTGGGTTGGGCTGGGCACAGCTCCACCGACAGCACCCGGACCTGGTCTACGTGGCCATCCACGGATTTGGCGACGAAGCCGATTCGGAGTGGACCTCACGCCCCGGCTATGACCTCGTCCTGCAGGCATCGGGTGGCGCAGCCTCGCTCACCGGCTCGCCGGACGGGCCTCCGACCAAGAGCGGAACCAGCGTCGCGGACTTGCTGACCGGCCTGTACGCGGTGCAAGCGGTTCTGCTCGGACTGCTTCACCGCGAACGGGACGGTGGCGGCCAGAAGATCGTCGTCAACATGCTCCAGGTTCAGGCCACTGCCCTCGCCTACCACGCGACCCGCTGCTCAGTGGCAGGCCAAGTCGGCATGCGGCGCGGCAATACCCACGCCGGCCTCGTGCCCTACCGCTTCTACGAGTGTGCGGACGGTTGGCTCGCGGTCGGCTGTGGCAACGACGGCATGTGGCAGCGGCTACGCCGAACCCTGTCGATTGAGGACCGACCCGAGTGGAAGACCAACGCTCAGCGCTTGGTGCACCGAGATGCGGTCGATACCGCAGTTCAAGAAGCGCTCCGCGGCGCTGAGGTGGTCGTGATGGACAAGATCCTGGCCGATGCCGGGGTTCCCGCAGGCCCCGTGCACACCGTCGACCAGGTCATCGCACACCCCGTCGTTGAGATGGTCTCACCGGTCCACCCGGTGCTCGGCCCCACCCCAATGCCCGGTCCGGGTGTGAAGACCGCGACGACCCTCGACACGCATACGGCTCCCCCGGGACTCGGCGCGCACCAAGCCGAAGTTCTCGCTTCGATTGGGCTCGCGGACCAAACCTCACGCCTCGCGTCCGAGGGAGCGTTCGGTCAGCCGAAGTGACGCAGGAAGGTGGCCAACTCTGGCACGTTCAGCACTGGGTTCGAGGCGCGCACCTCTGAGAGCGGCGCATGAGGCACCTGACCGTAGTCATGTCCCGGGTACATCATCAGGTTGCCGGGAAGGCTCTTCAGCCGCTGATTCAGCGTGCGCCACATCTCCTCGGGGTCGCCACCGGGAAAGTCGGTGCGTCCGCACCCCGACAAGAACACAGTGTCGCCAGTGACCAGGGCGCCTGCGCAGCGAAAGCACTGCGAACCCGGCGTGTGTCCAGGCGTGTGAAGGCACTCCACCTCGACCGCTCCCACCGCGATCACGTCGCCATGATCGTGGAGGACCATGTCGCCGGGCTCGATGCCGGTCACCGCTTGTACCCAGGGGGCCTCAGTGCGGTTCACGTGGACGGGACAGGAGACCAACTCGAGCAGTCGAGCCAGGCCGGTGATGTCGTGGCCAAACAGCGGTCCGCCGACATGATCGGGGTGGTGGTGCGTCACGAGAGCCCCGGTGACCTTCAGGCCATCGGCGCCCACCGTCTCGACGATGCCATCGACATCCCAGGCGGGATCGACGATGACGCACTCCCCCTTCTCGCGATCGCCGATCACGTACACAAAGTTGGCCATCTGCCCAGCGATGGGGTCGTTGTGCGCAAAGTCCCGCCCAGCGCGGAGTTGGCGGATGATCAGTCGGTCGTCGGTCACAGTGCCTCCGGTCGAGGGTTCTAACGCACTGCCAAGCGGGCTAGACGTCGGGGATGACACTCCTTCACGAAGCCGAAGCACTCGCCGCCCTCACCGAGGTCGAGGGCCCTGCTGGAGACTGGGCGCGGACACGCCTGGTCCTCGTCGACCCCGAGCGAGACGTTCCGTTGCCCAGTGAGTTCGAGGCCTACACATCCGTCCTCGTGAGCGCCCCCAATGCGCTCGAACGCATCCTTCCGACGCTGCAGAACGCCCCGGGCCTTGGCGCCATCGCGGTGCTCGAAGCGCTCGAGATGGGGCTGTGCCCAGAAGACCCCACGGAGCTCATCGCCACGGTCCAGGCCGCCATTCGCGGGGACGGGAGCACCGCAGACCTGATGTTCGCGACGTCGTTGGCCCGTCTGGGTGCGGCCACTGGACCGGCGCTGCAAGCCGCCGCGCTCTCCACAGCCCCTGACCGGGACTGGCTGTTGCCGTCGATCGCGCTCAGTGCCGCAACGGTCATGGGCTCGCTGGACGAGGTCACCGACGAGGTCGCTGTCGCACTCCTGAAGGCCGAAAAGACGCGCCCTGGAGCGATCGAGCTCTGCCTCGCCGAGCTCGGCGTACCGTTCCGTGGCTACTGGGATGAGCCGCAGCAATCGGTAGACGACGTGGCCGCAATGCTTGGCGTCGAGACGGTGAAGCTGGGACCGAAGAAAGGCTCTCGCAAGCGGCTCGCGCAACAAGCCGTGCGCCACTTGCTCGCAGGCCGCGAAGACCCAGCATCCGCGCTTGTCGTGTCACTCGCGAACCTCGACTCCGAGCTCGCCACCTACCTGGTCTACAGCGCCGCATGGATTGTGCTCTTCGAGCCCTCTGACCCCGTGGTCGACGCGATCTACCGCCACGGCGCCCTCGATGTGGTTCGCTTGGCCGAGGCCCGCCGCGCCACCCAGCCGGATCACGAGCCCTTCCTGCGCAAGGCCCTCGAGGAGGGCTTCACCCGGGCCTCGATCCTGGCCCAAGCGTTGCCAGACCACCCCCTTGCCGATGCGGTTCTGGACGCGCTGATCGCCTCGGACATCGGCCACCGCGTCGACCTGTTCCTCGGCGTCCGGGCCGCTTGGACCGTCCCACACAGGGTTCCCGAGTTGCTCGGCAACCACGAGACCGTCGGCTTCGGCCTCGCACTCGCGAAGTGGATGCCCACCCTCGAGGTCCTGCAAGCCCTTCTCGCCGTGCAGCCGCCGGAGGGTTCGGACTGGACCGCCATGTTCGCCGACGCGCTCGCGGCCATGGGCGATCCTGCCACCCTCGACCTACTGCGCTCACTCATCCAAGAGGACCCCGACGCCACCGCCCGTGCCAAGCACCTGGCCGAGTCGATCCTCCACCAGCCCCTTTCCTGACGGAGCTCCCTCATGTCGCTGATTCCCCGTGAAGTCTTCTTCGGAAACCCCGAGCGCATTGCCCCTCGCCTGTCTCCGGATGGGGAGCGCATTGCCTGGCTCGCACCCGACGAGGGCGTGCTGAATGTGTGGGTCGCTCCGGCCAACGACCCGTCCGCCGGCCGCCCGGTCACCCAAGACCGACATCGCGGGATTCGACAGCATGGATGGGCCCACAACAGCCGCCACCTCATCTACATCCAAGACAAGGATGGCGATGAGAACTGGCACCTCTACGCGGTCGACCTATCCACAGGTGAAGAGCGCGACCTCACGCCGATCGACGGCGTCGCCGCGCAGATCTTCGGCTCAAGCCACAAGCGTCCCAACACGCTCCTGGTCGGCATCAACGACCGCGAAGCCGCACTGCACGACCCACACTTGGTCGACCTCATCACCGGCGAGCGTGAGCGCGTCCTCGAGAACCCGGGCTTGGTCGGCTTCGTGGCGGATGACCAGCTCGAGATCCGCTTCGGTGCCACCATGGCTCCCGACGGCTCCGTGAGCTTCCTCGTTCCCAAGGACGGTGAGTGGGCCCCATTCGTGAGCTTCCCTTCCGAGGATGCACTCGCAAGTGGCATCGCCGGCTTTGACGACCAGGGCCGCATTCTCGCACTCGACTCCCGGAACCGAGAGACCTCGGCGCTTGTGGTGCTCGACGATGAGGGCAACGGCACCGTGGTTGCCGGCCATGACCGCGCCGACGTCGAGGGTATCGCCCAGCACCCGACGACCCGCGCCGTGCAATGGGTGGCCGCCACCGCCGAGCGACAGGAACGAGTGGTGCTCGACGAGTCGGTACTGCCCGATCTCGAGGCACTGAACGCGCTCTGTGACGGCGAGCTCGAGGTGGTCAGCCGCAGCCACGACGACCGAACGTGGATTGCCGCCCACCTCGTCGACGATGGCTCGACCCGGTACCACCTCTGGAACAGAGACACTGCCCAGGCGACCTTCCTGTTCTCGGCACGGCCGTCACTGGATGAGCTCGAGCTCGCACACATGCACCCGGTGACCCTGAAGGCCAGGGACGGCATGGAGCTGGTCAGCTACCTCACCCTGCCCCCCGGCGAAGACACCGACGGACGGCCCTCGAAGCCACTGCCGATGGTGCTGTTGGTGCACGGCGGCCCCTGGGCACGCGATCGATGGGGCTACAACGCCGAACATCAGTGGTTGGCGAACCGCGGCTACGCGGTGTTGTCCGTGAACTTCAGGAGCTCGACGGGTCTCGGCAAGACCCTTCTGAACGCCGGCAACCTGGAGTGGGCAGGCTCGATGCACGACGACCTCATCGATGCGGTGGACTGGGCAGTTGCCGAGGGCATTGCCGATGCGAGCCGAGTCGCCATCATGGGCGGCTCGTACGGCGGCTACGCCACATTGGTCGGCCTGACCTTCACGCCCGAGCGCTTCGCCTGTGGCGTCGACATCGTCGGCCCATCCAACCTCGAGACCCTTATCGAGACCATTCCGCCCTACTGGGCGCCGTTGCGGGCCACGTTCGACATTCGGGTCGGCAACATCGACACCGAAGATGGCCGCGCCCTGCTGCGCGATCGGTCGCCGCTGCACCGCGTCGACAGCATCGTGCGCCCCCTCCTCATCGGCCAGGGAGCGAACGACCCCCGCGTCAAGCAAGCCGAGTCCGACCAGATCGTCGCCGCTATGGAGCAACGCGGCATTCCGGTGACCTACGCGCTGTTTCCCGACGAGGGCCACGGCTTCGCCCGGCCCGTCAACCGCTTCGCCTTCTACGCCATCGCTGAGGCCTTCCTCGCAAAGCACATCGGTGGACGCACCCTGCCCCTCGGCGGGTTTGAGGGAGCGTCACTCGAGGTGCCGTCAGGCGCTGACGAATTCGATGGCCTCGCCGCCCTTCTGGAGAACTCATGATCCTGCTTCTCGCCACGACCGCTTTTGGCGGCGGCTACTTCCATCCCGACGACCTCGCCGGCGCCAGCACCTCCTTCGCTCGCGCCTCTGAAGCGGCACCGATCTACGAAGAGGCGGAGTCCACCAGCCGTGACATGGCGGCGTCGCTGACCTTGTACGAAGAGAACCTAGACCTCCTCGGCGACCGGGCCCCAGCCGCCGAGCGTGAGCGCCTGGCCACCCTGCTCAAGGCGTACAACCGCGAGCAGGCCCAGCTTCAGGCCTTCGCTGGTGCCTTGATGGAGGACTTCGACCAGGTATTCACCGGTGCGATGGAGCGCGCCGTGGCCGCCCATCCCGATGCCGTGCTGTGCGAGACCGTCGTACGGACTCGGGCCCTGCCAGGCATGCCCGCCAAGGAAGAGGCGAACCCCGACTGCAAGGGCGAGAACCTGAACGCCGCCATCTCGGCGGCCATGGACGCGGACCCGGTCCTGACGGGGGCCATCGACGAGCTCCTCGGTCGCGAGTGGCCCGCCATCACGCAGCCCACAGACGCCCAGGCGCCGATCGGCGGGGAGTCCTCTTGGGTCTCAGTAGACCGGTTCTTCGAGGAGGGTGCGAAGGCCTCTCTGACCACCATCCGGCGCGATGACGAGAACGACCGCCTACCGATCGCAGCGGCACTCGAAGAAGGCGCCGACCCAGCATCGCAGCTCGAGCTCGCGCACCAGATCACGGAGAAGACTGCTGCACGCAGGGCGTCCTTCGCAGCACCTGTCTTCGCCGCGACCGACAAGGCGCTGGCCAAGCGTGCGAAGAAAGGCAAGACCACGGCGTCGTGGTGTGCGAACCCCAGCACCCTAGGCGGATGCACGGGCGAGAACGCGAATCGCGAGATGCTCGAAGCACTTCTCGGCGACAAGAAGGTGGCCAAGGCGCTCCCCTAGCGGATTGCCTCGAAACAGAGGCGGGCGGGGGCTCCTCCACGCGATAGAGGAGCTGCCGTAGGAGTACACATGGCCGGAGTCGACCGCCGCATCCCCATTCAGACCCTGCTCGCGACCGCCGAGCCCGGAAACCCGGTCACCGTGACGGGATGGGTGAAGACCTCGCGTTTCTCCAAGAACGTGAGCTTTCTACACCTCTACGACGGCTCAGGCCCAAAGACGGTCCAGGTCGTGCTCTCGAAGGAAACTGGCCTCGAGATGCAGAGCGAGCTCGGTCAGGGCACCTCTGTCAAGGTCGTAGGCGCGTGGGTCGAGTCTCGCGGCGGCAAGCAGGCCGTCGAGATCAAGGCCGACACTGTCGAGGTCGTGGGTGCCGGCAACCCCACCGAGTACCCGATTCAGAAGAAGCGCACGTCCTTCGAGTTCCTGCGCACCATCGCCCATCTGCGTCCTCGGACCAACACCTTCCAGTCGGTGTTCCGCGTTCGCAACGCGCTTGCATGGCAGATCCACAGCTACTTCCAGGAGCGTGGCTTTCTGTGGATTCACACGCCGATCATCACCGCCTCCGATGCTGAGGGTGCGGGTGAAATGTTCCGCGTGCAGGTCGGCGACGACAAGGAGGGATTCTTCGGCAAGGAGGCATTCCTGACCGTGTCTGGGCAGCTCGCCGTGGAGAACTTCGCCCAGGCGTTCACGGACGTGTACACCTTCGGGCCCACCTTCCGCGCCGAGAACTCAAACACGGCTCGGCACGCCGCTGAGTTCTGGATGATCGAGCCCGAGATCGCCTTCGGAGACCTCGACGACGTGATGGCCCTCGCCGAGGACTTCATCCGCGTGGTTGCAACCAAGACCATCGAGCAGTGCCGCGACGACTTCGACTTCTTCGACCTTCGCATCGAGAAGGACGTCTCGAAGAATGTCCTCGCCGCGGTCGAGAAGCCCTTCGCACGCATCACCCACGATGAAGCTCAGGATCTCCTCGTCGCCAGTGGGCGCAAGTTCGAGCACAAGGTCGGGCGCGGAGAGGCGCTGCAGACCGAGCACGAGCGCTACCTCGCCGAAGAGCACTTCAAGGGCCCGGTCTTCGTCACCGACTACCCTCGCGAGCAGAAGGCCTTCTACATGCGGGTCAACGATGACGAGCGCACAGTCGCAGCGACGGACCTGCTGGTCCCACGCATTGGCGAGATCCTCGGCGGCTCGCAGCGCGAAGAGCGTCCCGACGTGCTCGACGAGCAGCTGAAGCGCTTCGACCTTCCCGAGGCCCCTTACTGGTGGTACCGGGACCTACGTCGCTTCGGAACCACCCCGCACGGCGGCTTCGGCCTGGGCTTCGAGCGCATGCTCATGTGGTTGACGGGGATGCAGAACATCCGCGACGTCATTCCGTTCCCACGTGCGCCCGGCCAAGCCGACTTCTAGTCAGCCGAAGTCCGATCACGACAAGCGCCGCGCCCTGGCGCGGCCTTTGCGGAGGTGCGCCTAGAGTCCGAGCGCCTCACGCAGGCGTCGGACCCACTGGATGCCACCGCCGACAAAGAAGCCGGCAAAGCCCCAGTAGCCGCCCGAGAGAAACGGATCGCCAGAGATCCAGCACGACCCCGTCGTACAGCCGATGATTCGCCAGTACGCGAGGCCAAACAGGATGCCGAGGGCGGTGCCCGCGATGGGTCGCAGCACGATCATTCGTCCTCGGCCCACTCTTCGATGACGAACTCGACGCGTCGGTTCTGCGACCACGCGGCTTCGTTCTCGGCCGTGTCGATGGGCTGGCTTTCGCCGAGACCGACACTGGTCAAGCGGCCCTCGGCCACGCCATGTTCGATGAGGTACTTGCGCACCGACGCTGCGCGACGCTCGGAGAGGCGCTGGTTCGAGCCCTCGGAGCCGCGGCTGTCCGTGTGGCCCTCAATGCGGATCTTGAGGATGTCCTGACGGTCGACGAGGATCTGGGAGACCTCGTCGAGCAGCGCGAAGGACTGCGACTTGATCGTGTCGCGGCCGGTATCGAAGAACACCTTGTCGAGGATCTCGATCTTCTCGAGGCTGACCTTCACCTTGGTCGGCGAGAGCGTCAGCGTCACGGCCGACTCGGCGCCGGCGTTCACCTTGACCTCGGCCTTGGCAGGCGCGTAGCCCTCGGCACGGGCGATGACGACGTAGTCACCCGGGTCGACTTCGGCCTCGGTGGACTTGCCGCTGACGGCCTGCTCCTCGGCTTCCTCGCCGAAGGCATAGGTCGCGCCCTCGATGGCTGCGCCTTCTGCATCCACCACGGTGACGGTCACGGTGCCCACAGCCCTATCGAGCGTGAAGACGATCTCGGAGGTCTCACCGGGGACGACCTCCACGTTCTGCACGGCCTCGAAGTAGCCCTCAGCCGATGCGGTCAGCGCGTAGCGACCCTCCATCATCGAGAGCTCTGCGGCGCCATCCGTCGTCGCGAAGCTGTCCTTTTCAGAGCTTGCGACGCGACCCTCGACCGGGTTGCCATCCTTGTCCTGAATGCGCGCGACGATCTCGCCAAAGACGACGGTCGGCTGCATGACCTGCTCGACGTCGATCGGCGGGCCCTCGGGAACGGTGAAGGTCGCCTTCATGGCGTCGTAGCCCTCAGCGGTCGCCTGAATTCCGTACTCACCGGGCTCGAGCTCGACCTCGAACGAGGCGTTGCCCATCTTCGCATCGGCCTCACCGAGCGCGACCATCGCCTGCACACCCTGGATGCTGCGACCGTTGGGGTCGACGATAGCGACACGCACCAAGGTACGCGGATCCGGACAGCCGTCTTCGTCCTGCCAGTCATCTGGGTCTTCCGGCTCCATCGGGCAGGAATCCGCCACGTCGAGTAGGCCGTCGCCGTCATTGTCGAGATCGGGACAGCCGTCCAGATCCTCGAACTTGTCCTTGTCCTCCGGGTCCTCGGGACAGGCGTCGATGCTGTCGGCAAGACCGTCGAGGTCGCGGTCGCGGTCACGAACGGGTTCGTAGCCGACCGAGAAAATCGCGCGGAAAGCCGGCGAGCCGATGCCTTCGGTAAAGCCGGTGCCGACACCGCCGCGCAGCACCACGTTGTCGGAAACACGCCCCCAGCCGCCGAGGATGCCCTCGACGGGCATGCCGACGAGAGACGGGTCGCCGTTCTCATCCTTGGCCGGCTGCGAGAAGTCCTTGAGCAGCTGGAAGTCGAGGCTCGCGCCGGCGCTTTCGGTAATGGCGTAGCCCAGGCCAAGACGGGACATGAAGCTGTCGTTGAGCTCGATGTTGTCTTGGACGACGTTCGGTCCGATGCGTGCGCCGAGGTTGAGCGCAATCAGGAGGTCGCCGACTTCCTTGTCGAAGATGCCCTGAATCTCGACCATCGGGTTGGACGCACCGAGAGGCACATTGACTGTGGCCGTCGGCAAGTCGAAGCGTCCGCCCAGCGCGATACCGAGAGGAGCCTTGGCCGGATCGAGCAGCGTCGCCTTGAGATCAATGGCCGCGTCGCCGAGACCGGCCCCTCCGAGCCCTTCCCAGTCACTGGTCGCGAGCAAGTAGACGGGAACGTCCGCGCCGACGCGAACGGGGCCAAGCTGAACTCCACCGGTCAGGTTCAGGCCGACGACATCGCCGAGCACCTGCTGCTTCGTGCCGTCGAAGAACACGGCTCCCATCGGCCCGTGGACATAGCCCGCGTAAAGCCGGCCAGTCGCCCAGCCGTGTGGCCCGCGCGAGGCATCGTCGGCCCACATCGTGCGCTGCGCATCGATCGATGGGCGCCAGAGCTGCGCGTTCATGTCCGGCACATCGCCCACAGTTTGGGCGTTGGCCATCATGGCGAGAACAAGGGTCAGCATGAATACTCCCTACGCAGCTGGGCCCACCCGACGTCACTCGACATCAGATGCCTCCTCGGCCCACTGCTCGATGTGGAACTCTACACGACGGTTCAGCTGCCAAGCCGCCTCGCCATCCGCGGGATCAATCGGCTGTGATTCGCCAAAGCCCTCGGATCCGAGGCGGGTCTCGCTGACACCGCCCTCAATCAGATAGTCGCGCACTGCGGCCGCACGGTGCCTGGAGAGGTCGAGATTGAAGCCCTCTTCCCCTCTGGAGTCCGTGTGCCCCTCAATGCGGACGCGAACGATGTCGGAGCGTTCGGTGAGAATCGCCGCGACCTCGTCCAGCAAGCCGAAAGACTCGGCCTTGATGGTCGACTCGTTCGTATCGAAGAACACCTTCTCGGTAATCTCGATACGCTCCTGCGTGACCTTTACCCGGACCGCCTCGAGAGTGACCTCGACGACGGTGGCCTGTCCGGCCTCGACGACAAAGCCCTGGCCCGTTGTGCGGTAACCATCGGCGTCGACCACAAGCAGATGTTCGCCGGGCTCGAAGTCCTCGTTGGCGCGCCCAGAGCGCACCGTTCCTGAGCGTTCACCGACGCGCCAGTCGGCGTCGACAGGCTGTCCGTCGGTGTTGCGTACTTTCAGCTTCAGGCTTCCGAGACGCGCGACCGGCTCCTCGACGATGGGCTCAGGCATTAGGTCTTCGTCGCGCCTTGGCTCGTAGCCAATGCCGATGAGGGTGCGCATCGTGGACGCGCCAGCCCCGCTTGTCAGTCCGGTGCCGACGCCGCCACGGAGCACCAGGTTGTCACCGAGGCGGTACCAGCCGCCCACCATGCCCTCGAAGGGCGCACCGACGGGGTCCGCGAGCGGCGTGCGGTACGAGGACTTGCCGTTGACCTCGACCGAGAAGCCGGCGTCGGGTGAGACCCGGTAGCCAACGCCCGCCGAAAAGTGGAGCGCGTCCTTCAGCGTGAGGTTGCTCGCCTCGATGGAGGCGCCGCCGCCCGTACCAATGTTGGCTGCGAGCAGCACGTCGCGGAAGCGGTGATCGAGAATGGCCTCGACCTCCCAAGACAAGTTGCGGCTACCGAGCGGAACGGAGACGGTGTTTGTGGGCAGCCCAACACGCGTCGCGAAGGCGATGCCGAGCGGGAACTTCCGCGGGTCGAGCACGACGCCCTTCAGGTCGATGGCGATATCGCCGAGCCCACCACCGCCAATATCGAGGTCGCTCGTCGCGAGCCCATACACGGGCAGGTGGAGCCCCGCGCGGATGGGGCCAAAGGTCGCGCCCCCCATCAACTCGAGGGCGACCACATCCCGCACGATACGAGTATGCGTTCCATCGTCGCCGACCGCACCGAGCGGATTGTGGAATACGTCGATCAACGCACGGCCGGTGAACGTCTTCGACGCCCCGAGGCCGGCGTCGCGTGTCCATAAGGTGCGCTCAGAGTCCACCGGCGGCCGGTACAGCTGCGCATCCAGCTCCGGCAAGTCATCGGCAGTCGGGGCCTGCCCGAAGGCAGCCCCTAGGGCGAGCACGAAGAGCATCAGGCGCTCCGGCGACGACGGAGCGCGAGTAGTCCAACCAGACCGAGCCAGCCAAAGCTACCGACCGGTGCGGTGGAGTCACAGCCACAAGAGTGCCCCACGAAGAGCGGCGGGTGGTAGACGTCGTCGATCGGGTCGAGCGGGTCTGCACCGTTGTCGACTTCTTCGCCGTCGGGAATTCCGCCGCCGTCGGTGTCTTCGTCAAGCGGGTCAGTGCCGTGCTCGAGAACTTCCTCGCCGTCGGTCAGGCCGTCGTCGTCGGTGTCGTCGTCGAGCGGGTCCGTGCCCTCATCGACGACTTCCTCGCCATCGGTGAGACCGTCGTCGTCCGTGTCGTCATCGAGCGGGTCAGTGCCCTCTTCAAGGACCTCTTCGCCGTCGGTCAGACCGTCGTCGTCGGTGTCGGGGTCGTTCGGATCGGTGCCTCGCTTGCCCTCTTCCCAGTCGGTCAGGCCATCGTTATCGGTGTCGAGAAGGTCATCGGACGGCGTGTTGATGGGCTCGGTGCCGTCATCGAGCACCTCTTCGCCATCGCTGCGCCCACCATCGTCGGTGTCCTCGTCGAGCGGGTCGGTGCCGTAGGTGAGCACTTCCTCGCCGTCGGTGAGGCGGTCGTCATCGCTGTCGGCATCTGCGGGATCCGTGCCCAGGTCGAGCTCGGAGTTCACGCAGTCGTCGGCAGGCTCAATGACCGTGTCGCCGTCGTTGTCGACGCGGAAGTCGTCACAGAGGCCGTCGTCGTCGGTATCGGGATCCGTCGGGTCCGACTCGTCGGTATCGAGGACACCATCGCCGTTGAAGTCCTCTTCGGCATCCGTGAGCCCGTCGTCGTCGGTGTCGACGTCGTTCGGGTCGGTGCCAATCGTGACTTCTCCGCCGACACATGCGTCGGCAGGTTCGATGCCGTCAGCCTCGCTGTCAGCGCGAACGTCGTCGCACAGTCCGTCGCCGTCACTGTCGGGATCGTTGGGATCCGTCTCGTCACCGGAAGCGTCGGTGTCGTCGAGGCCAAAGTACTCCTCGCGGTCGCTGAGACCGTCGTCATCGCTGTCGCCGTCGTCGGGATCCGTGTTGGAGGTGTTGGTCTCGAAGAAGTCGGTGAGGCCGTCACCATCGGTGTCGAGCAGGTCGTCGAGCGGCGTGTTGACGGGCTCGGTGCCGTCGATGAGCACCTCTTCGCCATCACTCCGTCCACCGCCATCGGTGTCGGGGTCGAGTGGGTTGGTGCCCGCCACCACTTCGGAGCCACCACAGGCGTCCGCCGGGTCGATACCGTCGGACTCGCTGTCGACACGGGTGTCGTCGCAAAGGCCATCGCCATCGGTGTCGGGGTCGAGCGGGTTGGTGCCGTTCGCGACCTCCTCACCGTCGGTGAGACCATCGTCGTCGGAGTCGTCGTCACTTCCGTTCGGGTCCGTGCCGTTGCAAGGGTCCGTCGGGTCAATCACGCCATCGCCGTCGTTGTCGACACGCGGGCCGTCGCAGAGTCCATCGTCGTCGGTATCGGGATCCGCAGGGTCGGTACCGTCGGCCACTTCCTGTCCGTCGGGCAGGGAGTCATCGTCGGAGTCGGTGTCGAGCGGGTCGGTGCCGAGGTCGACCTCGGACTCCGTGCAGGCGTCTGCCGGCAGGATGCCATCGGACTCGTTGTCTGCGCGGGTGCCGTCGCAGACGCCGTCATCGTCGGAGTCGGGGTCGGTCGGGTCAGTGCCGTTCGCGATCTCGGTACCGTCGTCCACGCCGTCGTCGTCGCTGTCGGTGTCGGTCGGGTCGGGGTCGACGCCATCACACGGGTCGGTCGGGTCGATGCCGTCGGCCGGAACCTCGTTATCGGTCCGCGGACCGTCACACACACCATCGTCGTCGGTGTCCGGGTCGTTCGGCTCCGTACCATCAGCGACTTCCTGCCCATCGAGGAGCGAGTCGTCGTCGGTGTCCGCGTCGGTCGGGTCGGTGCCCAGGTCGATCTCGGAGTTGGTACACGTGTCGGCGGGCAAGATGCCATCGGACTCGTTGTCGGCACGGGTGCCATCGCAGATCCCGTCGTCGTCGGTGTCTGGGTCCGTCGGGTCGGTTCCGTTCGCAATCTCGGTACCGTCGTCCACGCCGTCATCGTCGGTGTCGGTGTCGGTCGGGTCGGGGTCGACGCCGTCACAAGGGTCGGTCGGGTCGATGCCGTCCGCCGGAATCTCGTTGTCGGTACGCGGTCCGTCACAGACGCCGTCGCCGTCGGTGTCGGGGTCGATCGGGCTGGTGCCACCCGTCGTCTCCGTGCCATCGGGCAGCGAGTCGTCGTCCGAGTCAGGGTCGAGCGGGTCGGTACCCTCGTCAATCTCGGAGCCGGTGCACGCATCGACGGGGTCGACGCCATCGGTCTCGTTGTCGGTGCGGGTGCCGTCACAGAGCCCATCGCCGTCGCTATCGGGGTCGAGCGGGTCGGTGCCGTTCGCGATCTCGGTGGCGTCATCGATACCGTCGTCGTCGCCGTCTGCATCGGACGGGTCAGGGTCGGTGATCGTGCCGTCACAGGGGTCGGCGGGGTCGACGCCATTCGGCGGGGTCTCGTTGTCGACGCGGGGCCCGTCGCACAGACCATCATCGTCGGTGTCGGGGTCGAGCGGGTCGGTGGTGCCGTTCCACTCATCGCCGTCGTTCAGGCTGTCGTCATCGCTGTCGGGGTCGTTGGGATCCGTGAACGACGACGACGTCTCGAAGAAGTCCGAGAGGCCATCGCCGTCGGTGTCGAGGAGGTCATCGAGCGGCGTGTTGATCGGCTCGGTGCCGTCCTGCAGCACTTCTTGGCCGTCGGTGCGGCCGCCACCATCGGTGTCGGGGTTCTGGGGGTCGGTGCCCTCATCGACCTCGGAGCCGTCACAGGCATCCGCGGGAGTGATGCCATCACCATCGTTGTCAAAGCGCGTGTCGTCGCAGAGCAGGTCGCCATCAGTGTCTGGATTCGAAGGGCTCGTCTCGCCCGCATCGAGGACGCCGTCGGCGTTGATGTCTTCGGCGAGGTCGCTCAGGCCGTCGTCATCGCTGTCGCTATCGTTCGGGTCGGTGCCGGTGGTGCCCTCGTCAGAGATGCAGCTGTCCACGGGCAGAATGCCGTCGGACTCGCTGTCGGCACGGGGGCCGTCACAGATTCCGTCGTCATCGGAGTCCGGGTCCTCGGGGTCCGTACCGCCGGTGACTTCCTCACCATCGGTCAGGCCGTCATCATCGGTGTCGGTATCCGTCGAGTCGGGGTCGGTACCGTCGCACGGGTCGTCGGGGTTGATGACGCCGTCACCGTCATTGTCGAAGCGGGGTCCGTCACAGGCGCCGTCGCCATCGGTGTCGGGGTCGGTCGGGTCGGTGACGCCGTTGGCTTCATCCAGGTCCGAGAGCGAGTCGTCATCGGTGTCGGAGTCGAGGGGGTCGGTGCCCTCGACCACTTCAGAGCCCGTGCAGGTGTCGGTCGGGTCAATGCCGTCGGTCTCACTGTCGGCCCGGGTTCCATCGCAGAGGCCATCGTCATCGGAGTCAGGATCGAGCGGATCGGTGCCCAGGGCGAGCTCCTCGGCATCGGTGAGGCCGTCATCGTCCGCGTCATCGTCGGTGGGGTCCGGGTCGACGACGGTATCGTCGCAGGGGTCCGTCGGGTCGATGCCGTTGCTCTCGCTGTCGACGCGAGGTCCGTCACAGATCAGGTCGTCGTCCGTGTCGGGATCGTTCGGATCCGTGGTGCCGGTGACCTCGTCGAGGTCGGTGAGCGAGTCGTCGTCGGTGTCGGTATCGAGGGGGTTGGTACCCTCGAGAACCTCGGAGCCGATGCAGGTATCGGTCGGGTCGATGACGCCATCGCCCTCACCGTCCACGCGCGTGCCGTCGCAGAGGCCGTCGCCGTCGGTGTCGGGATTGAGGGGGTTGGTGCCCGCCGCACGCTCTTCAGCATCGGTGAGGCCGTCGTCGTCGGCGTCCGCATCGGTCGGGTCGGGGTCGACGACGGTTCCGTCACAGGGGTCGGTCGGGTTGACGCCATCGGTCGGAACTTCGTTGTCGACGCGGGGACCGTCACACAAGAGGTCGTTGTCGGTGTCGGGGTCAGTCGGGTCGGTACCGCCAGCAAGCTCGGCAGAGTCAGAGAGCGAGTCGTCGTCGGTGTCGGCGTCGAGCGGGTCGGTGCCCTCGACGATCTCGGAGCCCGTGCATGCATCAAACGGCTCGAGAATGCCGTCGCCCTCATTGTCGGCGCGCGTTCCGTCACAGAGGCCATCGCCGTCGGTGTCGGGATCGCCCGGGTCGGTTCCGTCGATGAACTCCTGGCCGTCAGAGATGCCGTCGTCGTCGGAGTCGGTGTCAGTCGGGTCGGGGTCGACGATCGTGTCGCCACATGGGTCGGTGGGGTCGATGCCGTCGCCGTCGTTGTCGAAGCGGACGCCATCACAGATCAGGTCATCATCGGTGTCGGGGTCGGTCGGACTCGTCGGGCCGTTGGCCTCGGCGAAGTCGTCGAGCGAGTCGTCATCGGTGTCGCTGTCGGTCGGATCGGTGCCGAGTGCAAACTCCGAGCCGCTGCAGTCGTCGACGACATCGTCACCGTCGCCTTCGTTGTCGAGGCGAGTGCCGTCACAGAGGTTGTCGTCGTCGGTGTCGGGGTCGGTCGGGTCGGTCTCGCCGGGGTCGAGGAAGCCGTCTCCGTTGAGCTCTTCTTCGCCATCCTCGAGACCATCGTCGTCAGAGTCGATGTCATTGGGATCGGTGCCGGAGGCCACCTCGGATCCGACGCAGCTATCCGCGACGTCGAGGCCGTCGGTGGGCAGCTCGTTGTCGGTGCGGAAACCGTCGCACAGGCCGTCGTCGTCCGTATCGGGGTCATTCGGATCGCTTTCACCGGCGTCTACGTTGACGTCCCCGTCGACGTTCTCAGCGCCATCCGACAGACCGTCGTCGTCGCTGTCCGCATCGGCCGGGTCGGTCCCATTGGTGAGTTCACCACCGATACAGCTATCGGTCGGGTCGAGGTCATCACCGTCCGGTGGGACGTCCTTGTCACCTTCTTGGGTTGGAGTGAAGCCACCGGTCTGGCTGTCGACGCGAATGTCGTCGCACAGGCCGTCGTCGTCACTGTCGGGATCGTTGGGGTCCGTGCCAAGCTCGTCCCCCGTCCCCGGCAGAAGGTCGGCGCCGTAGACCTCGAGACCATCGTTGATGCCGTCGTCATCACTGTCGGGATCCTGCCAGTCGGTCCCCGTCACGTTGATCTCGTCCCGGTCGAGGATGCCGTCCCCGTCCCAGTCGCGCTCGCCACCGGCGACATCGTCCCAGAGGTCGCCGCAAGCGGCCCCGAGCACGTCCTTGGCCAAGGTGCTGCTGTTCGAGCTCGTGCCCATGACCATCGGGGTCAGGTTGAGGTCGGTCGAGTTGGTGACCGCGAGGAAGTCAGCGACCGGAACCTGCACTTCGAGGAAGCGGTCGGTGCAGCTGGCGTCACCATCCCAGAGGCCATCGCCGTCGCCATCGAGCTTGCAAGCCGCCTCGTTGCAGACGCTGGCCGGCGTGCCGTAGGAGGAGCAGGCGGGGACTACGCGGGCGTAGTCCGGAAAGCGCTCTGGACCGCCATTGTCGACATTGGCTGGGTAGCAGTACGGAATCGACTCTTCACCGTCGCTGCACCAGTCATTGGGCTCGGGGACATCGTTGCCGCGAAGCTCGACCTGCTTGCCGGTACCGTCGAGAACGACCTGAAAGTCCCAGCTGCCGTCCGTGGTGTCGCCGTCGGTCTCGAGCAAGGTGTGGAAGCCGAACGAGGCCCACTTGTCCGGCCCGGTATCCGCGGGGTCCTCGGCCAGGCGGATCCGGAAGAACACGGTGGTCGCGTCGATACCCCAAAATCCGGCGGCCTCGCTCGGGTCTGCCGTGCCGCCAATACCCTCCCATTGCGGAGACGAGTCGATGGGGTCGGTGAGCCAGCTTCCACCCGGAGCGGGCAACGAGGCCCACTCGATGCCATCGCTGTCCGGCCAGGTGGCGGGGGCATCCGTCGAGGGGCCATCCACAGAGCAACTCTGCGCATGGGCGGGGCCAGACGTGAGAAGCATGGCGAGCAAAAAGGTCATCGAAACTCCCGGGCCCACGTCACGCAAGAATGGCGAGACGCAGGTGCAGCGCCCGTAGGTTTACCGGCCGTGAAGGAATTGCCAAGCGCTACGCAAGGAAAAGGGCCTGAGCATGCCCAGCACGGTGCCGTTGGCCGCCCGAGCACGTTACGCGGGCAACCCCGGGAGGATCGCAATGGCGCAACAGTACATCTACCAAATGCAGGGCTTGAAGAAGCACGCTCCGAACGGCAAGACCATCCTCGATGGGATCTGGCTGTCGTTCTACCCGGGCGCGAAGATCGGCGTCATCGGCCACAACGGTGCGGGTAAGTCGACGCTACTCAAGATCATGGCCGGCCTCGACGAGGACATTCAGGGTGACGTCTGGCTCGACCCGTCAGCCACGGTTGGCTACCTGCCGCAGGAACCGCAGCTCGACGAGAGCCTCGACGTGCGCGGAAACATCGAGCTCGGTCTGAAAGACCAACGGGATCTCCTCCAACGCTTTGAGGACGTCTCCGCCCGGTTCGCGGACGAGCTCACCGACGAGGAAATGGATCAGGTCATCGCCGAGCAAGGCGAGCTCCAGGACAAGATCGACGCCATGAATGCCTGGGAGATCGATCGCACCGTCGATATCGCCATGGACGCGCTTCGCGTGCCCCCTGGTGATGCTGCCGTCGCAAACCTGTCGGGTGGTGAGAAGCGCCGCGTGGCCCTCTGTCAGCTGCTACTCTCCAAGCCCGACCTGCTGCTTCTCGACGAACCGACAAACCACCTCGACGCCGAGACGGTCTCGTGGCTCGAGCGTGCGCTTCGCGAGTACGCGGGCTGCGTAATCATCGTCACGCACGACCGCTACTTCCTCGACAATGTCACGAAGTGGATTCTCGAGCTTGAAGGCGGAAAGGGCATCCCGTGGGAGGCCAACTACTCAGACTGGCTCAAGCAGAAGACCGAGAAGATGCGCCAGAAGGAGAAGGCCGCATCGAAGCGCCAGAAGGCCCTCACCGAGGAACTCGCCTGGATTCAGATGTCCCAGAAGGCTCGCCACGCGAAGGGCAAGGCCCGCCTGAACCGATATGACGAGTTGATGGTCACCGGCGCCGAAGATTCGCGGAAGCGGACCGACATCGTGCTGCCACCTGGACCGCGGCTCGGCGATGTGGTCGTCCGCGCCAGCGGTGTCTCGAAGGGCTACGGCGACCGCCTACTCTACGGCGACCTGACCTTCGACCTTCCACGAGGCGGCATCGTCGGCATTGTCGGCCCGAACGGCGCCGGCAAGACCACGCTGTTCCGGATGATCACCGGTCAGGAAGGCCCCGATGGCGGCACCCTCGAAGTCGGCGAGACCGTGAAGCTCGCGTATGTCGATCAGACTCGCGAAGACCTCGACGACAAGGCCTCAGTCTGGGAGAACATCAGTGGAGGCCACGACCTCATCGATGTCGGCGGCCGCGAGATGAACAGCCGAGCCTACGTGAGCGCGTTTGGCTTCCGTGGCGCGCGTCAGTCGCAGGCCGTCGGAACCCTCTCCGGTGGCGAGCGCAACCGCGTGCACCTGGCCAAGCTGCTCCAGTCCGGCGGCAACGTACTGTTACTCGACGAGCCTTCCAACGACCTCGACGTCGACACACTGCGCGCCTTGGAAGATGCCCTCGAGGGCTTTGCCGGCTGTGCCGTGGTCATCAGCCATGACCGCTGGTTCCTCGACCGCCTTGCCACGCACATCCTCGCGTTCGAGGGCGACTCCGAGGTCGTCTGGTTCGAGGGCAACTATGCCGAGTACGAAGCAGACCGCAGGCGCCGCCTCGGAGCCGTGGCCGACCAGCCCCAGCGCATCCGCTACAAGCCGATTTCGCGCTAAAGCCTAGGTCCAGAGCACGGCGGCGACGATCGCGAGCGCGATGACCAGCACCACCAAGGCGCCAACGCCAAGTACGACGGCTTTCTTGGTGGGGTCTGCCTCCGTGAAGCTCTGGCCCTCGGGGAGCGGTGCAGGCTCCGCGGCTTTTGCCGTTGCCTCGACGGGCTCGGGAGCCGACTCGGCATTTTCATCGCCGGCAACGGCCGGTTCAGGCTCTTCAGCCTCTTCAGGCTCACTTGGAGTCGCTGGAGTCGCTTCAGGCTCTTCCTCCTCAGCTTCGTCCGGGCCAAGGGTCAGGTCGTCCTCGAGGTCTTCGTCCTGATCGAATGGATCGATCGAAGCGAGCATGCGCTGGCGCGCGGCTTCGTCCTTCATCTCCTGGCGGTCTTCGATGACTTCGGTGGCGAGATCGGCCTGCAGGTCTTCGAGATCAAGGCCGAGGCCAAGCCCATCGAGCACGTCGCGAATCGCGAGGGCGACCTCGCGACAGTCCTGATACCGGTCCTCGGGGTCGAGCATCGTGCAGCGCTGAAACAAGGCGATCACAGCGTCGGGCAAGTCGACGAGGGTGACCACCGGTAGCGGCCGGGTGACCACACCAAAGGCATCCTTGACGGTCGCCGCTGTGGACGCATGCCGCCCTGTGACCAGGTAGTGCAGCAGCAGCCCTAAACAGTAGATGTCGGAGCATGTCTCAATCGCATCGAGACCGCGCACGTGCTCGGGGCTCGCGTACCTTGGTGAGACGACCACGGCGGACTGCCCATCGATGACAACGGGGTGTGCCATGAGCGCGACGGTGCCGAAGTCCGTGACGCGAGGAACCCAGGCGGAGGGGTCGAGCGCCTCGCCCTCGATGAGGACGTTCTCTGGCTTGAGATCACCGTGCACAACACCCTTCGCGTGGGCGTACTCGACGCCTTGCACGATTCCAAGCAGCACGGCGAGTGCCTGGTCGAGAGGCAAGCCCTGCTGATGGCCGCGACTGACCAAGCGGTGAAGCGTCATTCCCCCACTGACCAGGTCGAGGACGAGGGCCAGGCGCCCATCTTGTTCGACCAGTTCGCGCGCGGAGGCAATGTGCGGATGCTTCAGCTGCAGGCCAATGAGCCCCTCTTCGGAAAAGCGCTTGCGCCACGCCTCCTCGTTGCCCAGATCCGCGTGAAGCACTTTTAAGGCCACAGGAGTGCCGTAGACCGCATGCCGCGCGGCATACACCCGCCCCATGCCGCCACCCGCGACGAGTCCCTCAATACGGTAGCCACCGAACTCATGTCCGGCTTCGAGAATGGTCTCTTCCATGCCGCGCATCCTACAGCAATTGCCCAGCGGAAACGCTCCGAAACCGGCGCCCCATCAAGCCTTGACGCGGCACCGAGGACTCACTTCGCGAGAATGAAGCCCGCCTCGCGCCAAGCAGCCGTTCCACCGTCGACATTCACGGTCAAAAATCCGGCTTGAGAGGTCATCTCTGCGGCCTTCGTGGACCGCGCGCCCGACTCGCAGATGAAGTAGATCGGCACCTTTGGATCGGTGGTGCTGATCGGGGGCATCGACGGCGTGTACTCGTGCAGAGGGATGCTGAGCGCCCCAGGCACCATGCCCGTGAGTTGCTCCTCGATGTTGCGGACATCCACCAGCTGAATCGACTCTCCGGCGTCGATCTTCGCCTTGAGGCCCTTCACGTCGATGTGCGCAATGGTGCGGTCGACGGTGGGTTTGGTGCGGACAGCCTCGCTGACCTCGACGGCCACGCCTTGGTCAGAGGATGAGCCGCTACAAGCGATGAGGACGAGCAGGAGGGTAATGCGCATGTGGCTGGTTACCTCGCGCCTCGAGCAGCTTCAAGGGCTTGCACCGCCTCCCACTGCCGCATCTGCATTGGAGCGAGGAGGGGTCGGTCACTGGGGTGCCCTGACGCGGTACCAAGCCCAGCGACGGGTTCGTGGCGGGCAGACTGCCAGCCGTACTGCGCCAATGCGGTGAACGTCAGCAGCAGGGCCAGCGACAGAAGACGTCCCGCGAGCGCGCGGGCGTAGGCCTCACCGCCCGCCTCCGCATCGTCGATCCAGGTCAGGAACACGCGATCAGCACGCCACCACAGTGGAAGCGCAAGCAAACATACCCGAGGCATCCAGCCGATCACGCACAGCGCCATCGCGCCCGCGAAGGCTGTGCCCACGCCGAGGCGGCCAGCCCAGACGCATGCACGAGGGCCGTGGGTGACTACGAGCGTGCGGTAGCCGCGCGAGGCGTCCTCCTCGCCCTGAAACGCCTGCGCGAAGAAGAACGCCCCTGCAATTCCCGCCGCACCGAGGAACCAGAGCACGAGCGTGCGGGCATTGAGCTGCACGCCGACGAGAAGCCAGCCTGCCAGCGGACTGAGGAGCGCGTACCCAACCACATTGACGAAGGGTCCGCCGAGTGGATGGCCCTTCCAGAGAGCCTTCGGGTGGCTGTACAGGACCGAGAGTACGGCACAGGCGAAAGCCACCCCTGCGACGCTGGGGCTTGCTGCGTATGCAGCGGCCACGCAGAGCACCAAGGCGGCGTACCCAGCCGGAACGGCCACACTAGGAACGGGGACGGCGACCCCCATCAAGACCTCGCCTTCATCCTTGTCGACCGCGGCATTGAGCCACATCGTCCCCGCGTGCAGCAACCACCACGCCAGCAATAGAAACGGCAGGGCATCGGCGTTTCGGGCGAGCAGAGCGCGGTCCCAGTGGCCCCAACCGTACCCCGCCATCGGCAGCAGGAGAATGTAGGGCAGGAGGCGTGGGCGTTGAAGCGTCCACAGTGCGCTCAGGCTGCTCAATCCCTCGTCTCACGAACCAGGGTCAGCTCGCGTGAAGCCTGACGGGCATCGTTGAAGCGCGCGATCTCCTCTGCGCTGAACGGATGCATCGAGCTCTGGACCTCAGCGCGAATGAAGGCCTCGACGCCATTGCGCACGACATCCCCCCACACGGTGTCCGTCCTGGAGTCCCAGTACTCGAGCAGCGCAGCGCGACGGTCCGCAGGGGTCTCGAGAATCGCCTCGCCCATGATTGGCTCGCCCCGCAACCAGAGCGCCTCGAGCTGGTCGGGCAGGTCGTTGACCGTCCGTTCGGTCTCGCGGTCTGCAACGCGGTCGCCATACCCATCGATGGAGGGCTCTGCGACGGTGAGCGTCCTCCCCTTCTGCGCCTGCAGCTTGCGCTTCGACACCAGCTGACCACCGGTCTTGACGCACGCAAACGGGTAGAGAATGCAGCTTGCCCACGCACCCGGGCTCCCGGCGGGCGCCCACGGGGTCTTCGGTGCTGCAAAGCGCACAGGCTGGCGCCTCATGTCGACCCAGCCATCATCGTAGACCCGAATCTCGCCCTTCCACGCAGCTGGCGAGCGCAACAGCACGTAGTTGTCGCGCTGAATGATGTCGGTGTAGCCCTCGGAGGCGAAGTCAGCGATGACCTCTTGTCGAGCCCGTTCCACAGCCAAGTCGCCCCACACGACGATCTCGTTCGGAGCGCCCTGTTCGGCAGGGGTCGGCTCGACCGGCTCGGGCGCCTCTTGGGCCCACGCCAGTCCAAGCCAGATCAGCCCTGTCAGCCCCACGCGTCAGCCTGGGCCAGCGGTGGATCGCCAAACGAAGCCGCGACACGAACGGCCTCTTCGCGAGAAGTGACCTGACGCACGTCGAGACGGGGGTGTTCGGTCAGTAGGGTCGGCGAGGTCACGAGCACAACGAAGACGAAGCCTGACCCCTGGTCCCGCAGGACCGTCCAGGTCCAACCGGGCTCATGGGGGCCCTCGGCGCGGCCCCAAGTGTCGCGGGTCCAGCTCGGATCGAAGCGGAGCATACCCTCATGATCCGCCAAGAAGACGGCCGCGGGGCCAGCGTGCGCAAGGGCTTCATCGAACGGGCTGCAGAACAGAGAGACCTCCGGACGCCCTGTATCCTCGAATGAGGGTCTAGCGCTTGTTCAGAGCCCAGTCGTACTCGAGCCAGCTCACGGTGAGGCTGCCGCTCTTTAGCTTCACTGCGGCGTCTCCCGCGTACGGTCCCAAGTAGTGAATCGCCGCGGCCTGTTTGGAATCGGCGCCTGCGACGGCCGGGGCGTCGGCGGACGCAAAGTCAGCGGCGTACCAGTCGAAGATCTGCGAGAGCTTCAGTTCGTTTCCCTCAAGCTCATAGGCATTGACCTGGACCCACCGGCGCATTGCGGCGTCGAGCTGGCCGTCGATGCCTGGCCCCGTGAGCGGATCCGGTGGAAGCGGTGGGCACCCCTTCGATGCGCAGTTCAGCGCTGCATGGGTACGGGCGTCCCCCATCGGCCGAAGCACCGACTGCTCGATCGCATCGAGGGAGAGCTGGCGTCCCGCAACCTTGTAGGTGCGTGCTTTCCAGGTGTTTCCCCCGTCGATTTCCATGATCGATGCGGGCTGCCCTTCTTCGAGGATCAGGCGCAGGGTGATGGCGTTGTAGGCGTTGATCCACAGCGCCTTTTGCGCCGCCGGCCCCAGCTTTGAGGCATCGAGGTCCTCGAGCCCCTTGAGGTAGGCGTCGAGCACCGGCCGGCGAGTCGCAAGATCGGCGTAGTCCACGCCCTCGAGGCTTACCGCGTCGCCCAGAAAGGTGTTGAGACCCGAGTGAGTGCCGTCAAAGCCAGGTTCGCCGGCAGCAGCGGTGAGCTCGACCGCGACGAGGGACATCCAGATGAAGCGCAAGGCAGCCTCCGAGTTCAGGGGAACACGTGCCACTCGGACCTGCATCCCTTCCCTTCGTTACACATCGCTGCCATGGCTTGCCCAGGCAGGCACCGGGCGATACCCCGTGCCCCCATTTCAGGAGGGCGCCTTGTCTACGATCTACGACGTCACCGGCCGGTTTGTGCTCGATAGCCGCGGAAACCCCACCGTCGAGGTCGAGGTCACCCTCGATACCGGCGAAGTCGCACGCGCCATCGTTCCGTCTGGAGCAAGCACTGGCGAACACGAGGCGGTTGAGCTTCGGGACGGAGACGCTTCGCGTTGGCTCGGGAAGGGCGTGCAGACGGCAGTCGACAACGTCAACGGCGCTATCGCCGACCAGCTGATTGGGCTCGACGCACGCGACCAGGCCGGCATCGACCAGCTGCTCATCGAACTCGATGGGACCCCGAACAAGAGCCGCCTTGGAGCCAACGCGATCCTCGGCGCCTCCCTCGCCACCGCGAAGGCCGGCGCCGCGGCCTGCGACCTTCCCCTGTACCGCTACGTCGGCGGACCCACTGCACGCACCCTTCCCGTGCCGCTGATGAACATCCTCAATGGTGGCTCCCACGCCGACAACAACGTCGACATCCAGGAGTTCATGGTGTTGCCGATCGGCGCGCCGACCTTCGCCGAGGGGCTCCGCTGCGGTGCCGAGATCTACCACTACCTAAAGAAGGTCCTCAAGGCCGGAAACCTCGCGACTGGTGTCGGTGACGAGGGCGGGTTTGCGCCGAACCTTCCGAACAACGCCGCCGCCCTCGACCTCATCTGCGAGGCCATCGAATCGGCTGGCTACAAGCTCAAGGACGACGTGGTGCTCGCCCTCGACGTCGCCGCTTCCGAGTTCTACAAGGACGGTGCCTACCACCTCGACGGTGAGAAGGCGGTCTGGGACGCCAAGGAGCTCTCGAGCTTCTACGGCAAGCTCGTCGACAAGTACCCTCTCTTCTCGATCGAAGACGGCTTGAACGAGGATGACTGGGACGGCTGGAAGCACCTCACCGAGACTCTCGGAGACCGTTGTCAACTGGTTGGCGATGACCTGTTCGTCACCAACACCACCCGCCTGAAGCGGGGCATCGACCAGGGCATCGCGAACTCGCTGCTCGTGAAGGTCAACCAGATCGGCACCCTCACCGAGACGCTCAACGCAGTCGAGATGGCCCATCGCGCCGGCTTTACGACAATCATGAGCCACCGCTCCGGCGAGACCGAAGACGTCACCATCGCTGACCTTGCCGTGGCCTGCGGCTCTGGCCAGATCAAGACCGGCGCCCCGTGCCGTTCGGACCGCGTCGCCAAGTACAACCAGCTGCTTCGCATCGAAGCCGAGCTCGGTTCCGCAGCCAGCTACGCCGGGCGCTCGATCCTTTAGCGGTCGCTCGGCTCGATGAGGTCGACAGGAGCGATGGGCTGCGGCTTGTCGCTGGTCGGCACCGGTGCCTCAAGCACCTCGTCGGCCTCGATGACCAGAACCTCATCGGCAAAGTAGTAGCCCTTGCGCCCGAACAGCTCCTCGGTGCCGAAAGGCACCTGGAGGGCCGTCGCGAGGCCAATCTTGCCCCGCACCTTCATGAACTCGTAGCTGACGAGGGATGCGGGCTCACGCGCCGTCCGCACCAGCACCTTGACAGCCCGGCTGTCGACGTCGTGCGCTTCCATCAACGGGAACATGTACAGCGTCCGCGCGGACTTGAAGATGTTGCCGGGGAGCTCTTGCTTCACCACGGCTGGGTAGTGCGACATCCCGGTCACCTCGATGAACGGGGTCACCGTCGGATCGACGAGCTCGAGTTGCACCGCCTCATAGGTCACCTCCCCGAGGAGCGGGCGCCCATCATTGGTGAGGACGTAGGTGAGCGGGACCCCGACGAGGGTCGCCAGAACAAACGGAATCAGGAAAGGCAGGTAGCGGCGCATGGGCCCTATGACCTCGCTTGGAGCAAGAGGTGCCCACATAACGTCACGGTCTTGCCCGAGGGGTGGTCAGCGCGGCCTCCATGATTAAGCTCCGTGGAATCCAGGAGCCCGCTTTTGTCTGCTGCCCCCTCCCTCGACCACTTCCTCGACTTCGGAATCACCGAGAACGAGTGGCGAACCGTCCTCGCCGAAGCGACCGCCTTCGGCGCCGATGACGCTGACCTCTACTTCGAGCACAGCACCGCCACGAGCGTTGGCCTGTCGGATGGCATCGTGAACCGCGCCCACACCTCGGTGGATCTCGGCGTCGGCATTCGCGTCGTCGTTGGGGACCAGGTCGGGTACGCCTACACCGAAGAGCTCACCCTGAAGGCCATGCTCGAAGCCGCTCGCATCGCCCGGGAGATTGCCCGAGGCCAAGGCGGAGCCGCCCCCGTCCCGTTCGGCGTTCGCGCTACGCACGGCTCGGACTTCTACCCCGTCGCGCGCCACTGGAGCGATGTCGACGTCGGAGAGCGCGTGCCCCTCGTTCGCGCCTGGGAGGAAGCCGCCTTCACCAAGGACGCGCGCATCGACAAGGTGCAAGTCCAGCTCGCAGACGCGGACAAGTACATCCTCATCGTCCGTGCGGATGGACAGGTCATCGCCGACTACCGCCCCATGACTCGCGCCGGTGTTTCCTGCGTGTTGGTCGACGGTGATCGTCGCGAAGCCGGCGGATACAACGTCGCGGGCCGCAGTGGACTGGACTGGTACACGCCCGAGCGCCAAGCCCGCCTGGTCAGCGAGTCTGTACGACGCGCCAGCGACCTGCTTCGCAGTGGCCCGGCCCCCGCAGGCGAGATGCCCGTTGTGCTTGCAGCGGGATCGAGCGGCATCCTGCTCCACGAGGCCATCGGCCACGGCATGGAAGCCGACTTCAACCGCAAGGGCATCAGCATCTTCGCCGACCGCATCGACAGCAAGATTGCTCCCAGCGAAGTCACCATCGTGGACGACGGCACCCTCCCCGGCGCGCGCGGCGCGATCAACATGGACGACGAGGGCAACGCGACCGAGAAGACCACCCTGGTCGAGAATGGGGTCCTTCGCACCTTCCTTCACGACCGCATCTCCGCACGCCACTACGGCGTCGACCCCACGGGAAGCGGCCGGCGCGAGAGCTTTCGGCACCCGGTCCTTCCCCGCATGCGCTGCACCTACATGGAGAACGGCCCGCATGATCCGGGTGCCATCATCTCGAGCGTCGAGCGCGGCATCTACTGCGAGACCTTCTCGAACGGCCAAGTGGCCATCGGCGCCGGCGACTTCGCCTTCTTCGTGCGTCAGGGCTACCTCATCGAGAACGGCAAGCTCACCGAGCCCATCAAGGACGTGAACCTAATCGGCAACGGACCCGAGGTGCTCGCGGCCATCGAGATGGTCGGCAACGACCTCGAGATTGACGAAGGCGGATGGACCTGCGGCAAGGATGGCCAGTCCGTGCCCGTCAGCCAGGGAATGCCCACCGTCAAGGTCGGCAAGCTCTCGGTCGGTGGAGGTGCACGATGAGCCACACCACACCCGAAGACCTGCTCGCACTCGCGCACTCCGTCGAGAAGCGGGCACGTGAGCTCGGCGCAAGCGAGGCCGCCGTCTCTGTCTCCGTCGGAAGCCACACCACCGTTCAGCGGCGTGAGGGGAAGGTCGAGCGGGCGACAGCCGCCACGACTCGCGGCCTGGGCGTGAGCGTCTTGGTGGATGGCCGCTACTCGAGCCACAGCACCTCTGACCTACGCCCCGAGGCCCTCGACCGCTTTCTCGACCAGGCCGTGGCAGCCACTCGCTACCTCGAGCCGGACCCCTACCGCGGGCAGGCCGACGGCGATCTGTGTGGTCGAGGAACCACCGACGAGACCTTGGATCTGCTCGATCCAAACCTCGCTGCTCACTCTGCCGAAGACCGCGGGAGCGCCGCCGAGGCGATCGAGAACAAGCTCGCGGAGCTTGGCGATGACAACGTGATCTCCGCGGGTGTCTACGTCGCCGATGGCTCCGGCACGACCGCCCGCGTCATGAGCAACGGCTTCGCGGATGTCAGCCGAGGAGGCTGGTTTGCCCGTGGCGGCGAGATGACGCTCTCCGAGCCGGGCGGGAAGCGCCCGGAGGCTTCGGCCTACTACTCGGCACGCCACCTGGCCGACCTGCCCGACAGCGACTTCATCGCCGAGGAAGTGGTGCGCCGCGCAGCAGAGCGTGTTGGCTCGCGTAGCGTCGACTCCGGCACCTACCCCATGATTCTCGCCAATCGGGCCACTGGACGCATTCTCGGCGTGCTTGGAGCCCCGCTCTCGGGCGGTGCCCTGCACCAAGGACGCTCTTGCCTCAAGGACAAGCTCGGCGAGAAGATCGGTTCTTCAAAGCTGACGCTGCACGACGACCCATGGCGCGCTCGCGGCCTTGCCTCCCGCCCATTCGATGGCGACGGCCTCGTCTCCAAGCCCCGCACCATCATCGATGCAGGTGTCCTGAAGCAGTACTACATCGGCGTCTACCACGGCCGAAAGCTGGATGTGGCGCCCACCACTGGCGGTCGCTCCAACTGGATCATTCCTCCAGGCGAGCGCTCAGCATTCGAGATGGCCAAGGACCTTCCAAAGGCCATCTGGGTCGACGGCTTCATGGGCGGCAACTCGAACTCGGTCACCGGCGACTTCAGCTTCGGCATCCGCGGAAAGCTGCTCGAGTACGGTGAGCCCGTCCAGAACCTGTCCGAGATGAATGTCGGGGGCAACTTGCTCGGCCTGCTCGAGCGCCTCGCCGAGGTCGGCAACGACCCGTGGACGTACTCGTCGATGGTGACCCCGACGCTCGTCTTCGACGATGTGCAGTTCTCGGGCCTCTAGCCGAGCTTGTCGCCGTGTCCGATCTGCTCGAGCAGATGGTCGTGCACCGGTGTCGACACCCGTCGCCGGCGCGCAGTCTCGACCATCCAGCCATTGCGCCAAGGCCATTCCTTGACCGACGCGCGATAGGTCGGAATCGAGCGCGAGTAGTCCTCGAGTCGACGGACAAACCACCCGACGTCGATGTCAACGCCCTTCGCGGCCCGCCACACCTTGCAGATCTCCTGCGACAGCGAGGTCAGCTCGCCGTGCCGTTCCTCGGCGATGGTGCCCACGTCCATGTCGTACAGCTCGCAGAGCACTCCGTGAGCGAGCAGCCAACCAAGCTTCACGCCCTCTTCCACCAGGAAGCTCGGCCAGTTCACCTCGACGGCGGGAAGCTTCATGGCATCAAACCAGACCTTCATCGTCCCCGCGTGCCGTCCTGAGAATGGCGACGGCGTCGAACCTGGCTGAATCGGATCACCGCGCTTGGCCACAGCCAAGTAGAGCAATCCCCGCGTGAGCTCACCCAGCCCCTGGTTCTGGATCCAGTCGGACACCGCGCCATTCTGAATGACGACAAGGTCACGGTAGCGGCTCGCGGGAATGCGTGGAATCACGTCAGCGAGGTCGTCATTTCGCACGCAGAGCACGATCGGCATCGCCCCGGTTTCGTCGAGCGCCTCCCAGCCGGACTCTCTGCTGATCAACGTGCAGTCGATGCCTGCGGCCCGCGAGGCCTCGGCAAGTGCGGTGCCGACTCGTCCTGCTCCAATCACGATCACGTGCGCTCCCTTCTTCGGTGCCGGTTACCGTAGCTTCGTGCCCCTTACCGACGCCACTCGAAGCGCGCTTGCCGCCGCGGATGTCCCCTTCGACGAAGACGTTCCCCTCGCCTCCCGAGCTTGGTGGCGCGTTGGCGGCCCGGCCGACGCCCTGGTCACCGCGTCGACGCTCGAGCACCTCATAGCCGTCCAGCGCATCGCCGCCGAGACGGAGACCCCTGTGTTCGTGCTCGGCAACGGCTCGAACCTCTTGGTGAGCGACGCCGGCGTTCGCGGAATGGTCGTATTGCTTCGCGGGGAGCTCGCGAAGTGCACTCCCCTCGACGACGCCGCCTCGCGTATCGAAGTCGGTGGAGGCTTCAAGCTCACCGTCCTCGTGAGCCGAAGCCATCGCAACGGTTGGACGGGACTCGAGGTCTTCGCGGGCATTCCCGGCACCATCGGCGGCGCGATTCGCATGAACGCGGGCGCCGGACTCGGAGAGACGGTCGACGCCCTTGTCAGCGCGGAGGCGGTGTTGCCAGGCGGAACCGTGCGCACGTTCACCGTCGACGAACTCAAGATGAGCTACCGCACCTGCGAGCTTCCAGCGGGCGCCATCGTCGCACGCGCCATCCTCGCGACCCGTGGAGGCGATCCCGACGTCTTCAGAGAGCGAGTGCGCTCCTTTCTCGAGCGACGCAAGGCCTCGCAGCCACTGAAGCACCCGAGCTGCGGCTCAACCTTCCGCAACCCGCCCGGCGACTATGCCGGCCGCCTGATCGAGGCGGCTGGACTGAAGGGCTTTCAGATTGGCGCTGCCCAAGTCGCCCACAAGCACGCCAACTTCGTCCTCAACCTCGGCGGCGCCACGGCAAGCGACCTTCGGCGCGTCGTCGAGCACGTGCAGAACACGGTGCAAGAGCAGTTCGGCGTGAAGCTCGAACGTGAGGTTCACTACGCGGGCGACTGGTCGGACTGGAGCTAGAGCAGTTCTGCGAGGTTCGGGCCAAACGGCAGACGCTGTTGCTTGCCCTCGGCTGCGTTTGGATCCCAGTGCAGGCGGCATCGCGCCTCATAGCTGTCGGACTCGCCGACCAACACAGTGTCGTCATTGGACACAAGTCGCTGCGAGCGATCCGCCGGGTTGCCGCAGATAACGCAGACCGCAAGGGCCTTCTGGATGTACTCGGCGTGGCAGAGCAACGCGGGCATCGGGCCGAACGGTTTGCCGAGGTAGTCGAGATCGAGTCCGGCGACGATGACCCGCTTGCCCGCGTTGGCCAGGGTTTCGCAGATTTCCACGAGTTCGTCGCCGAGGAACTGGGCTTCGTCGATTCCGACGACCTGGGCCGTTCCCGCCTTCTCGAGGATCTCGCGGGTGTGGTCGATCTGAACGCTGCGCAGCCGTCCGCCGCTGTGTGAGCCCACGCTGTCGTCGCTGTATCGATCATCGATGCGGGGCTTGAACACGACGACGGACTGCCGGCCGTACTGGGCCCGTCGCACGCGTCGGATCAACTCCTCCGTCTTGCCCGAGAACATGCACCCAGCAATCACCTCGATCCAGCCGGTATCAGTGGGGGTGCGAATCACGGAGACCTCCGGTCGGGACGAAGCTTATGCGGTCCAGCGAAGCCTGAAACGGTCCAGCTCGAGGGCTTCGGCCACCTCGTAACGTCGGCCAGGGTACTTCGGAGCGCGTTCCCGATCCATGCACCAAGGATTCTCGTGGGACCAGCCCATGACCCCATCCGTGCACGACTCGAGCCACCACACGGCGGCAAGGTGCTTGCAGGCTGGGTCGCCGAGGAGGCCCTCTGGCTTTTCATGAACCGCCGAGTACGACGGGGCGCCCCCTCCCACTGCCGATACGCTGCGTGCGGTTCCGTACAGCACTTGTTCCGCGTGCCCCCGCGTCAGGCGCCAAGCAGGCTCCGCAGTGAGCACCGGAATGAGCGGTCCGAGATGGTGGATCCGTTCGTGCAGCGCCGACAGCCGAAGCAGGATGGATCCGACAACGCTCATGCGCTCGAGCCCGGGAATCGGGTTGGCCTGTACGAGTAGAGCGGCCTCGGCCTCACCCCGCGGCACGTCGGTAAGCGCGAGCTCGATATGCACACCATCATCTTCGTAGATGGCATCGCGACCCTGGTATTCGCCGCGTCGGCGCGCGTGCTGCCAGAGGGCGACAGCCTGGATGACGGGCTCGGGGTCGAAGTTCGCGGGGAGCGGACGGCGAATGTGGAGCACGTAGCGCTCATCGCCCACCACACCCTCGAGCGCCCTCCGCAATCGACGCTGATCGTTGAGTAGCCCCGCCTCGTGCGCAAGGGTCTCAAACGCCAGCGGCGCGAGAACAGCCGCACCTTCGGGACCTTCGACGTGGATCAGTCCTCGCGCCGCAAATCCCACGGCTTCGTAGCCACGAGCGCGAGCGATCTCGCAGCCATGAAGCGCACTGCGACCGCGTGCCGCCTGACGCGGGTGCTCGAGCCAAGCGCGCACCACTCCGGAGACATCGGACGGCAGCCGTGCGAGCGCGGTCTCAAGCTGTTCGGCTGTCGAGGAACAACCGGCAATGTGCCCTGCGGCCAAGGCCTCAGGCTGGTGCTTTCCAGGCATGACGGCCGCATATAGCCCGATCCGGCAAATGCGCTCACCCGAGGCCATGAAAGCGACTGAGATGGCCGGCACAAGCATGGGATCGACACACTGCAGCCGTGAAGACTCTCCCGCCTCGAATGCTTCAGGTCGAGCTGCCCCGCCGGCCATCCGGACCCTCATCCTTCAGGGCGGAACGGACGTTGCGTGCGTTCGTCACGACTCGCCCACCTTCGGATGTCGGCGTCCAAGGGTGGATGCCGTTCGGATGCCCGATTACCAGAGGTTCGATGCGTCTTCTCTTTCCACTGCTACTGCTCTGCCCGACCGCGGCCTGGGCGACGCCGTGGTGGATCAGTGAAGAACGGGCGCCGAGCCTGAGCGACTCGCTCGACGCGCTCTGGCCTGGCCACGACATCGACGTGGTCGAGGGCGCTCCCGGCGAAGCCAACGGCATTTGGTGGCAAGACGGGGAACTCTTCCTGCGAGCCGACGGCCAGTTGATGCACGACGAGGTCGCAGCGGACGATGTGCCTACGCAGGTCGTGCTGGCGCGCTCATGGGCCTCGGCAGTAGAGGTATTCGACAGCGGCTGGGTTCCGCCCGAACTGGAGTCGCACGCCCAGCTACACCAACGGCCTGTGTCGAGCTTCGTGCGCATCGATGCCGGCAGCACAGCGGGCTTCGAGCCCTCGGTGTCCATTGCTAGCGGCATCACCTTCAGGCGCTCACGGGCTGGCGTTCGTCTGTCCGGCGGAGTGCTCGGCGATGCCGCCCAATTCTCTGCATCGACGCTAGTCTCGACGCAGCTCGTGGTGGGCCGCTCGGCACTCGAGCTTGGCCTCGGCCCCGGACTGGTCCTACGCCCCCTCTCTGGCGACACCCGACTCTCCCCGATGGCGAGCCTACAGGTCACTGCATGGACCCCGAGCCTCACTCGAAGCCGCATCGGCATTGGCCTGTCCGCCGACATCGCACCGACGCCCCAGCTCAAAGATGCCTTCGCCATTCGCGCGGAAGTGTCGTGGAGCTTTGGCCCTGCCCGCTGACGGCCTCGCCGGCCCGACGTCGCAAGGATAAGCCCGACGCATGAAGAGCCTTCAGGTCCAGGACCTCGGTCGGGTGCAGGAGATTGCCCGCGTACTCGCGAAGAACGGGTTCGGTCACGCATTCAACGTGATCGGCATCGCGAACTTGCCTGCTGGCGATCCCGAGATCGTTACGAAGCCCTATGCACGCCGGCTCCGACAGGCTCTGATCGACCTCGGCCCCACCTATGTGAAGCTCGGTCAGGTCCTCTCGGTGCGGCCTGACATCTTGCCCCCGGACGTGCTCACTGAGTTCCAGACGCTGCAGGATCAGGTGCCGCCGCTGTCGGGCAAGGAAGTCCGCAAGACCCTCGCACTCGAGCTCGGACGCCCCATCGACGAGGTGTTCTCGAGTGTCGATGACACACCCCTCGGCAGCGCGTCCATCGCACAGGTTCACCGCGGCGTCCTTCTCGACGGAACCCAGGTCGCCGTCAAGCTCCAGCGACCCGGTATTCAGAAGAAGATTCAGTCCGACTTGGCCATTCTCTACAGCCTCGCTCGACTGGGTGAGGGCCGCGTCGAGATTCCGGGTTTCTACACGCCGGCGGCCATCGTCCAAGAATTCGACCACGCCATTATGCGCGAGCTCGACTTCCTCGAAGAGGCCAAGGCCACACAGCGCATGCGGCGCAACTTCGCCTCGAACCCCGACATCGTCATCCCAGAGGTCCTGGAGCGCTTCACCACCCGCCGGTTGATGGTGATGGAGCTCATCGAGGGCGAGCCGCTCTCCGCGGCCATGAAGACGGCGCAGCCTTCTCTACAGCGGAGACTCGCCCACAAGCTCATGGAGGCTACGTACCAGCAGGTCTTCGAGTATGGCTACTTCCACGGAGACCCCCACCCCGGCAACATCCTCGTCACCCCAGACGAGCAGCTTGCATTCCTCGACTTCGGTGTCGTGGGGCTGCTCACCGGCCATATGCAAGACACCATCATCTCGGCGTTCACAAGCCTGGTGTTTCGAGACGCAGAGACGCTGGCCATGACAGTCTACCGAGCCGGCGCGACGGCGGAACGCGTCGATCTTCGCGCCTTTCGAGACGACATGGAGTTCCTGATGGTCAAGTACCATGGGGTCTCTTTGGACCAGCTCTCGTCACGGGCGACCCTCGTCGACGTCTTTCAGCTCGCAAGCACCTACCGCATCAACCTTCCGAGCGAGTACGCCGTGCTGTCGCGAGCGGTGACCCTGGTCGAGGGTATCTGCCGCTCACTGCTCCCCGGCATCGACATCGTCGAAGAGGTCACGCCCTACGCGCAGCGCTTGGTCCGAAAGCGCTTCTCACCCGAGCGAGTCGCAAGCGATGCCGCGAAGCTCATCATCCAGGCCCAGGGCCACATGAAGGAGCTGCCCACGCAGCTCTCTCAGGTGCTGATGGACCTCGAGGCCGGGAACGTCACCTTCGTGATGAAAGACCCCGAGTCCGCGCTCCTTCGCGAAGAGATTCGCATGGGGGCGATGCGCATTTCGCTGGGCATGCTTGCGGCCACCACGACGCTCGGCGCCATCCTGTTTCTCGCCGCGTGGTCCCCGGCTCCCTTCGGCATCCCACTGTTCGGGGTTTCAGGCTTCCTGATCCTCGGAATCGGCATCGGCCTCTTTGGCGCTCTCGGAGTGCACGTCCTCTTCGCTGGGCTTCTTTCTCCCGCCGCCTGGAAACGACGGATCTTCGGGTTTTTCCGGTTCTTCCGATGGCGGTCCAGAGAGGACTGATCTGCCCCAGTTCTGGCGGATCCCTTGTGGTAGTCTGCCCGCATTGCGCCGAAGACGGCGGCTGGGAGTAAGCACGTGACCAAGCAGTACGGACGCGGCGATGTGATCGCCTCTCGTTTCGAGGTGAGGGATCTGCTCGGGGAGAGCCCGCTGGGCGCGAGCTACCGGGTCACCGCCAATGGCACCGCTCAGCATCTGCTCGTGCTTCGCGCAGAGGTCGCTACCAAGGCTGGTGAAAAGGGCCTCGCCCGTGCGCTCAAGCGTGCCAAGGGTCTCTCTGACGGGAACATTCTCGCAGTCCAAGAGCTTGTCTCCCAAGACGGCATCGTCGCATTCGTCTGCGAGGACTTCGAAGGTCAGACCCTGCGTCAGTTCCTGCAGGAGAGCAAAGTCGAGGGCAAGCAGCTCGAGGCCAAGGCCGCCGCCCAGATCGTCGGCAAGGTCCTCGGCGGTCTCGAGGCCGCGCACACGAAGAGCGCCTTCGCGCGTGCCCTGCGTCCCGAGTACGTCCTCGTGCATGCGCGTCGCACCGGCCCAGGCGGAAAGAACCTTGTCGCCACCATCAAGCTTCTCTACTTGGGCCTCTGGGATCTGGTCGACGCCAACGCCCTCAGCGAAGACGAGTTCGCTCGCGGCGAAGCCCAATACATGGCGCCCGAGCTGAAGGGATTCGAACCCCGCGCGACGCCACGCTGCGACGTCTATTCGGCGGGCGTGCTCTTCTACGAGCTGCTGACCGGCTCGCCTCCAGTCGGTACTTTCCAGATGCCGACCACGATTCGGCCGGAGCTTCCGAAGCACGTCAACAACGTGGTCGAGCTCGCCATCGCCAATGCGCCCGAAGACCGCTACCAGAGCGCCCGGGACATGCGCGTTGACGTAGAGCGCACCTTCAAAGATGCCGCAATGCTCGAGGAGCGCGAGAAGAAGCCGCTGATCACCTGGATCGGCTGGGTCGCTGTCGCGATGCTCGTAATCGTGGCGGGAGTGCTCGCCTACCTCGTGCGTCCCGACGCCGAGATGACCGCCCAGGCCCGAGACGCTGCCGTGAAGCAAGTGGTCCTCGACGGCCGCCCCGAGGTCGACGCGGCCACCGCCGCCAAGCTCATCGCAGCCAACCCCAGCATGGTATACGTCCCGGGTGGCACCTACCTGCACGGCCGCCTCCACGCCGAAGAAGACGCGAGCATGAGTGAGCCTCTCGCCGATGTACGCGAGCTTCCCGCGTTCCTCATGGACGCGTACGAGTGGCCGAACAAGGCCGGCGAGCGCCCTGAGTACGGCATGACCTACGACGACGCCCGGGCGTCTTGCGAAGGCGCCGGAAAGCGCCTTTGCTCGGCAGAAGAGTGGGAAAAGGCCTGCAAAGGCCCACTGTCGAGCGTCTACAGCTACGGCGACTTCTTCGATGTCGACTTCTGCGGCGATGGCGTCGACAACCGCGGCTACCCATCGGGTGCGCGCAAGGACTGTCGTTCTGACTACGGCGCCTTCGATCTGTCCGGCAACTTCGCCGAGTGGACCGGTAGCGCGCCCAAGGGGAAGGACACGCGTCGCCTCGTAAAGGGTGGACAGCGTGGCAACGCCCGGCGCGGCACGCGCTGCGCCTTCAGCAACGACGAGAGCATCGCGCTCAAGGACAACGCGGTCAGCTTCCGCTGCTGCAAGTCTCCCTGACCGACGAGGCCTTTGCCCCGCCTACGTCTGACCCGGTGGGAGAGGCTGCGGCAGGCTCACTGTACAAGGCCGCCGCCGGAGCGCTCGGCATCGCGGTCTTGTCGTGGTGCTGCAACCCCTGCTTCGTGTTCAGCTTCGCTGCCATCGGCGCGAGCTCCAACGTCTTCAGGCTCGCCAACCAACTCGAGATCAGCCTAGACCAGGACTACCCGCGCCAAGCAGGCAACCTGTCCAAGGCCGTGGCCCTGATCGCAGGCCTCATCGCCGTGCTCGGCATTCTGATGAACGTACTCGGGAGCGTGCTGCGCATTGGACAGGCGCTGAACTAGCGGGCCGGGTCCGGAGGCGTCGCGAACAGCTGCGTCTCGGGATCGCTCGGGGTGTCTTGGTCGTCGTAGACCATGACAGTCCAGTACAGGTCGGTGTCTTCCGGCGGGTTGCCCGTCACGCCGACCTGCATGCGGAGGACGGCGGCCTGGGTCTCGCACTCAGCAGTACCCGCTTCGCCGGTGATCTCGAGGTACTCCCCCTCCATCGAGGCGGACACGTCCTCGTCTTCGTCGTACCAGACGCGCATCGTGTACCAGTGCAGATCGAAGTCGGCGTCGCTCACATTGGCGGTGAGACGAACGGAGTTGTAGGTCGCGTCTCCGCTGCCCTGCAATTCGTCTCCGAGCTCGATCGTGAGCAAGTCGATGACCGGAGGCGTATCGCCACAGCCATCGTTGGCCGGACCAGGTGCTTCGAGGTCATCGCCATTGCAAGCGACGAGGAGCAGGGAGAGAGTCACTAGGGCACGCGTCATGCTGGGGCCTCCGCGGGAGCATGCTAACCCGGTTCCGACAGGTTGGAGTTGCCCGAGGCCACAAGCTAGGCCACAGTGCCCCCAGCCCTGGAGACTCCATGCGCACACCCACTCCCTGGGGCATGTACCGAATCGCTCGCGACCAACTCGGCAGCATTCGCACCGTGTATCTCGGCTCCGATCGCGTGGAGCGCCGTGGCGATTTTCACGCCGAGGGCGAGATCGTGCTTCTGCTGCATGGCTTCTTTCAGACGCGCAACATCTGGGAAGTCATGGAGGACCGGCTTCGGCACGATGGCTATGCGGTCATGTCGTTCAACCTCGGCGGACTGCTCTACCGCTTCAACACGCATCCTGTCGATCACCTCGCGAAGCTCATCGCGGACAAGGTGGATGGGCTCGCACGCCGCCACGGATTCGAGCGCATCCACATCATCGGGCACAGCAAGGGTGGCCTCGTCGCACGCCGCTACATTCAAGCGTATGGCGGCGACCAGCGAGTCAAGAGCCTCACCACACTCGGCACGCCCCACCATGGCACCTGGACCGCGGCGCTCGGGGCGATCGGACTCGGCGCAGTCGGCTGGGGAACCAGCGTCCGCGAGCTGTTGCCACGGAGCAAGACCATCAAGCGCCTGACGAGCGAGCGCTTCCCCGACCACATCCCGCTGACGAGCATCTACTCGCGCGCCGATCTGGTCTGCCCGTGGTGGCACGCCGCCCTGCACCCCTCGCCCGAGCAGAAGGGTATGCACACGATCGAGGTACCCGGCGTGGGCCACTCGGAGCTGACCTGGAATCCCGCGGTCTACCGTCAGGTCAAGATCGCACTCGATGATGCGAGCGCGCACTGGAACGCCCGCGCCAAGCTCGCAAAGGCCGTCTAGTCTTCGAGCGAGCCACGGAGCGCACGGAGCGCCTGACGCCAGCCCTTCTCGAGAGCGGCGCGCTCTTCTTCATCGTCAAGCACGCCTGGCCCGCTGTGCACGATCGCAACCCGTGTCTCGTCGCCATCGCGAGCGACGGTGAACTGGACGCGGGTGCCCTTGGTCGGCGCAGGACTCGTGCTGTCCCACTTGATCTCGATCTTACGAGTCGGACGAAGCTCATGGAACATGCCCACTTCTTCGATCATCTCGCCGTCGTCGCCCTCGCTCTTGAGGACCACGCGTCCGCCCTTCTCTGCGACCAGACGCGCCTCGTCCACCCACCAGGAGGTCAAGCCCTCTTCGGTGGTGAGGGCACGCCAAACAGCGCGAGCCGGGGCCGCGATGTTGATCTGATGGCGAATCGCCGGCATCCGCACTCCTGAGGGCCGTTGGCAGCATGCCGGGCCCGTTGCTGCAACGCGGCTAACCCCTCAACGGGGCGACAGCACGTAGACGCCGCCTTCTCCTGGAGCACCAGCCGCCACCAAGCCCGCAGGCGAGACCGCCAGAGAGAAGCCAAGCGACTCTCGGCGCTGGCCTTTCTGGCTCGCAACAGCCAGGTCCAATGACAACGGCGCGGCGTACCATCCGACCCAGCCGGCACCGTCGTACGCCTGTGGAGCGCCAACCACGAGCGCTGCGCCCGCACACGCGAGTGCCTGGCCCGCTCGGCCTTGCGGCGGCGTGAGCACCGCAGTGGGTTGGCTTAAGTCGACGTCCGCCAGATTGTCGACCAGGAACAAGAGCACGCGACTCTGTCCCGGGGCCCCGACGGCCAGGTCCAGGTCCCCGTCCTCGTCCATGTCGCAGAGAGCGAGTGCGCGGCCCACCTCGAGCTCTCCTGGGATCGTCCCTGCCTCAGTCCAGAGCCCGCCGCCACGGAGGCCTCCCACCAGCTGTTCCCCGGAGCCGAAGTCTCCTGCCGCAAGGGAGACGAGGCGCTCCGGCGTCTCGAGAAGAGTCTCGTCCAACATCACGCCGTCGACGCGCACCGAAGCGATCCCCCGGGCCGTGGCGACCGGATGGCTTCCGGCAGACTCATCGCCTGTCCCTGCCCAGAGGACCTCACCGGTCTGTCCGAGCACCTTTCCGCCACCATCGCGCGGCGAAGCAACGAGCTCGGGTCCAAGCGCACTTCCGGTGAAGCTGTCAGCGGGCCCTGAGATTCGCTGCTCGCCATCAACCCAAACCCCGGGCGAGGGCCCAAGAGGCGCTCCGACGGCGAGGTCGTCACCCCACCAAGCCAGTGCGTGTGCGAAGCCACGATCGGGCGGGCCAGACTCGGTGCGAATCAGGCGGAAGGCGCCGCTGGGGTCGCCTCCATCGCAGTCTTGGTCAATGCCATCACCGGGAATCTCAGGCGAGGGCTCACAGGGCTTCCCGCAACCGGCGCCGAGAACGAGACCCAGCGCGAGCCACCTCACTGGAGGCGCTGCCAGTTCTGATAGGCGAAGAGCGCGCCGAACAGTGGAATGAACCAGGAGCCGATCATCAGGCCGAGCACCACCAGTGCGCCGCCTCCAACCATGCCGACCTGGTGGGTCCAACCCCATGCCTTGGACGGCCACCGCAGCGAGAGCAGATGGCCGAGGGCCGTGCCGCCGTCCATCGGGAAGATCGGGAGCAGGTTGAACACGCCCCAGAAGAAGTTGAGGAACACCAGGTAGGCCATCAGCTTCGGCATCGAGCCAGGCGCACCGACCGGCGTGAACGACAGTCCGAGGGCGAGCACGCCGAAGGCAAACCCGGCAAACGGCCCAGCCAGTGACATCACGATGGCCTGTTTGTGGGTGGGCCTACCCGCCGAATGGGTCAGTCCGCCAAAGCCGTGAATGGTGATGGATACCTGACTTCTGCCCTGCCGCATCGCGACCAGAGCATGCCCACCCTCGTGAACGAGAATCGATACGAAGAAGGCGAGCACTACAATGACCATGCCCACCGGCGTGCTCTCTGCGTAGTACGCGTAAAACCCGACGAGAAATAGGAAGCTCGGGTCAATGCGGACGGGAATTCCGAACAAGGAAATATGGAGCATCAGCTCACTCTTCGGGGGATCAGACGGAAGGGGCCCAGGATTCGGGCGAGGTGACCGCGGGCGGGATTGTCGAGCACGTATGCATCCACGTCGGCGAAGACCAGTGCGTTCATGCCCGCCGCAGCTGGAGGGCGGTACCGAAGCGCCTCTAGCGCATGTTGTTCACCACAAACACAAGCGAGCGTAGGCGCGCCACCCTCCCGCCAAGCCGCGAGCGCGCCTCCGAGACGAGAGACCACGGGTTCGTCGGTAACGGGACACCGGACCGAGAAGCCGCCTTGCTGATTTCCGTAGATGGTGGGTCCGGCCCGATCTAGCCGAGCGCGCGCAAAGGACGGCAAGCCCTCAGCGTCTGCGGGGGTGCCGTCGTCGGCAAACAGCCCTACATCGACCATCGCCTGCCAGGCAGTCGCGGGAATCTCATGGGTCGGTGACTCCGGCACAAGCAGGAGGTCGAGTCGGCGGCTCACGTGCGGCACACCCCTGCTCTATCCCGTCACCAGGTCCGGCTCACGTTCCGCAAGGTTGCCCACGTCGATGCCGTGGGCCAAATTGAACATAGGCGTCTCCCGAGGCTGCAATCTTGCCTGTCGACGAACACCCCAACGACACGAACTGGACGCCGCGTCCTCAAGGGCGGTCCAACCCATGGACGTGGATCGGATCGGTGGTGCTACACGCGGCCCTTCTCGGCCTGGGGCCCTGCTCGCCGGACGAGTGGAGCCAAGGACCGACTCTAGAGCGGGTAGAGCTCGTTCTCCTCAGTGCCGATGACGCTCCGACACGCGCGCCGTTGGCCGCGGACAGCACCGGGACCGACCAAAAGGGAACGGGCCCAAGCGCACCGACAGGTGCCAGCGCCGCGCGCGGCACCGCAAGCACAGCAGCCATGTCGGGCCCAGCGGCCTCAACGACAAAGACAGCCCCGTCTCCATCCCCTAGGCCTGCTCCACCGACGGACCTTCAGGCTAGGCAAGCCCCCGCTCAACCGGGGGCATTCACGGCCGATGACACACGGCCAGCGCCTGATCCTTCCCCTTCCAAGGCGGCGGACCCAGCGACCGAGACGACCGCCGAGCCCCTAATGCCAGAGCCTGAGGAGCACGGTGACATGGAGCGATACGTCCATGCTGGGGCCAATCAGGAGGAGGCAGCCCCCGCCGAGAATGCTGCGCTCAGCAGTGCGGACCGACGGGCCGACGTCGACCAGCGCTCCACCGTGATTGCCAGCGCTGAGGGCGCACTCGCTCCCCCGTCGGCAACCGCGGGCACTCCGGGGAGTCACGCGGGACAACGCCCCATGGAGGATGGGCGTGAACACGACCCCGAGCCCGTCCACGCCGAGAGTGCCGCAGCAGCCGATGCGGCCAAACCATCGGCCCCGGACACATCGAACCCGACGGACGCAGCGCACGGCCGTGTCGCTCAAGGGGCGCACGAATTCGCGCCTGCGTTGGACAGCGAGCCCGTCCCTGCCGCCCGGCAGCGACATTCCGCCGCGGCAGCCGCACCATCCATTTATTCCCCCCCCGAGAGCGGCCGGGACCTTCCGACAGTCGACGTTCCGGATTGGTGGGAGGCCGGGGCAAGCCGGCCCGCAGCGGTGAGCGCACCCTCCCCGGTAACTCCGGCAGCACCCGAACAGCCCGCGGTCGTCGCCCCCGAAGAGCCAGCAACGCCGCCCTCGATCGATACGCAAGCCATCGAAGACATCGACGACGACGCTGTGGCAGAAGCCTCGCCCAGCGAGACCGAGTCCACTGGCGATGCGGATGAAGCCTCCGAGGCCGACGAGCAGACCGAGGGCCAACGCGACACTCCCCTCAAGGCGCCGACCGACCTGTTTCGTGAGTCGATGGGCTGGCGCGCAGGTGGAAGCCCGGGGCAAGACGCCTCTGGAGCGTCTACGGCCTCCAATCAGGTCGTGACCGAGAAAGAGGCCACCGCCGCCGTTGCAAAGGTCAACACCCGCCAGACACCGCGCGGCGTTTATGCCGCTCACATCGAGCGCACGTTGATCGATGGCTGGTATGCAACCGACATCTCCATTGAACAGCGCACCCTCGGCGCCCATGGCCAAGTCACTGTGCTGTTTCGGATTCGCCGAAGTGGACGGGTCGCCGACTTGGTGCTGACCAAGAGCTCCGGCGACGCGCACATGGATCACCTCGCCCTGACCTCTGTGCCCAAGCGGTTTGCCCGCTTCCCGAGCGATCTGCGCGAACGGTTTCTGATCTTCGAGTGGACCTTCCACTATCGCGACTGAGGGGAAGCCCGGCGCTCGGTCCATCGAGCCCGTAGTTCTGTCCCAACCCATCACGACGGTGGAGCCTGGGCCCAACGTCGGGTAGATCGAAGGTAGAGGAGTCTCGTATCCGTTCCCCGTCCCGCCTCACCAAGCGCCCCCGCAACCGCCTCGCGGGTCTGCTGCCGTTTGCGCTGTACGCGGTGGCGCTGCACGGACTGGGGACGCTCGCAGCGATTCGCTATGGCGACGCTTTGTTTCCCGCACCGCCTCCGGGTGAGCCGATTCAGCTCGTGATGATCAAGGTCCCAGAACCTGAGAAACCACTTGAAGAACAACCCGAGGAGCCAGACTGGGAGGGGCAGATCGTCGAGACACCCGACCCCAAGGAAGAGGTCCCGCCCCCCGAGGATGCCGAGTACCTGGCCGAGCAAAACGAACGCGTGGAAGAAGAGACCCGCGCTCGCGACACCCGAATCAACCCAGAGGTCCTCACCAAGGAATTCAGCCCCGAAGACGAGATGCAGCAGGAAGATCTGGTGGACGTCGACGTGACGCAGCCAAGCACAGGGGCACAGGTAGGCAATGACCGCTTCGACCCCGCGGAGGATGGCAGCCTAGCCGCTCTCCCCTCACCTTGGCGCTTCACAAACCGGGAGGGCTTCGAGGCACCGGTCCCAGCAGCCTCCACCCAGTCCGTGATCGCGGGTGCTCCGCAAGCCGATCTGCTCAACGAGAAGCCCGATGTGCAGACCAACCTGAACACCAAAGAGTTTCTCTACGCGAGCTACCTGCTCCAGATTCGGCGACTGGTGGCGTTCTACTGGGAGCAAAACCTGGACAATCTCTCGAGCTCGGTGCGGCTCATCAAGCCTCGCTACACGACCAACGTCGAGATTGTCCTCGATCGGAATGGAGCGCTGAGCGGGCTGAAGATCACCGAAGAGTCCGGCTCCAGCGAGCTCGACGAGGCCGTGGTTCGCGCCTACCGCATCGCGGGTCCGTTCCCTCCTCCGCCAGATGGGCTGGTCTCAGCGGATGGCCGGGCCTACCTGCCGCCCATGGGCTGGGTGGTGAGCGTTGGACAGGCTCAGAACCGCTACCAGGGCATTGACCCCCGCGCGGGCGTTCGCTTCCCAGGACTGCTCAAGAGTCCCCGCTAGGTCGACAGCTCGGTCGACTCCTCGGGGAGCGCCGCGTCGCGGTCCTTAGTGCTCCAGATGAAAGCCACCACCACGCCGACCCCGTAGAGAATCACCATCGGAATGCCGAGCAGGATCTGCGTGAGGATGTCTGGGGGCGTGATGATTGCAGCCACAGCAAAGACGCCAACAATGGCGTAGCGGAAGCCGAAGATCATGTCGCGATGATCGATGAGGCCCATCCGCGCGAGAAACCAGGTCGCCACGGGCAGCTGAAAGCAGAGGCCGAAGGCCAGCATGATGCGCACGACCGTGGACAGGTAGCCATCGATCGACAGCATCGGCTGGGCATCGAGCATCGAGAAGAAGAACGGGAACGCCACCGGGAAGATGACGGTGTAGGCGAACATCGCTCCGGCTAGGAACAGGAAGGTCGATGCAAAGGTGAGCGGCATCACCACCCGGCGCTCGGAGTCGTAGAGTCCTGGCGCAACGAAGCCCCAGATCTGGTGCGCAATCACTGGCGAGGCCAGGAGTGCACCTCCGACAAGGCCGACGCGAAGGTAGGTGTACATGCCTTCGAGCGGCGAGCTGGTGATGGCGAGCGTGCCCTTGATTTTCTCGGTGGTGCCCATGCCGGCGCCAGCCAGGGCGGCGCGGATCGGAGCGGAGAGCTGGTCGTAGAGGGCATCGGGCTCCGGGTAGACGATGCCGCTGTCGAGCACCTGCCGAACCGGTGCAGTGAGCATTGCGTACAGCCACTCGGTGAAGATGAGCGACACCAGCATGCCCACCGCCAGAGCCACCATCATGATCACCAGCCGATTGCGAAGCTCTCGAAGGTGGTCCATCAGCGGCATGCGGTGCTGCTCGACTTGTTCAGCTGGCGCACTCATGCGGTCACCTCGGCATCCTCTTCGGCTGTAGCGGCCGGTGGTGGCTCAGACAGGATCGACGGCTGCGCGACCGCTCCAGGATTGTCCTCTGCAGCCCGGCGCCGCGCTTCAAGAGCCTGATTCCGGCGCTTCTCGAGTTCCTGGAACCTCTCGTCGGCATCGACCCGATCGGCCTCGAGAACAAAGGCTCGACGGAGTTCGTCACTGGCTCGGCGCACCTGCCCGTACATCCGCCCAGCCCCCCGAATGAGGTGCGGCAGTCGCTCAGGACCCACCACTACGATGAGCAGCACCCCGAGAAGGAAGATCTCGCCAAAGCCCAGACCGAGCATGTGCCTCCGTAAACCGCCCTGTATCCGGCCAGGGCCCCCGCGACTTGCCCATCGGACTGAGATCGACGCGATTGCCGGCGCTCACTTCCGGCCAAATGCGCAGGCGCTCGTCATGCAGGGCACACTGTGCCGCGCGAACGTCGACCCGCCGAAGGCCGGTGAGCTGGCGCACGCGCCTAGGCGAGAGCCCTGTTTCCTCGGCGATGTCTCTTGCCTGCAACCCGGCCACCAGTGCGAGACGGGCCCTCAGGGCTCGCGTTTTCGGATGTCCGGGGGGAAGCCCTAGGACGGAAGCCGACGCGAGCCTTCGGCGCTCAGGCGAAGCGTGGACACGAGGCGTCGGCATCGGGCCGCCCCCTAGCGCGAAGTGGAGCTTGCGTGCCTGTGTGGGACGGGCCCGAACCCACCCCGCCCGTCGAAAGCCCAAGACATCCCGATGCGAGGTCCACGCTCGGGCCAATGGGGCCCCGTGCAGCGCGTTGTGGGCCCAGACCAAACCGTCCAACAGACCCACCACACGCTTCACCCGGTGACCCTGCTGGCCCCCTGCCCGCTTGCCCAGGCCCACCGCCACCGCGGCCGCGAAGCGCTCGGGGTCGACGCCGCTCACCACGATCCGAAGGCTCGTACCCAGGCCAAAGCCCTCAAGCCGTCCATCCCCACGCGCCGCCGTTCGTGCCAGCGCGCCCACAAAGGCCGCGCGCCACACCAGCTGCGTATGTCCACTCCAACCCCTGAACTCGATGCTCCACATGCGGCCTCCGCCGAGGAGCACACGCAGAGTCCGTGCCAGGCCTACATCCGCATGAACACTTGGATGTGCCCGCCAACGCCGGCGGCGTGGCGACTTTCGACGCAACGGAGTTCGCCGATTTCGGTCAGGTTCGCCGCTACCGGGTCCACCACCGCCCCTGGTCGAAGCCAATCGCCGAAGGCAAGCCTGGAATCGACGGGTCGGGGTGCTGCGCATGCCCAGGCAAGACCAGCTCCACGCCGCCCTTGCCAAGGTGAAGGATGGGCTGAATCGCCCGCCGCGTACGCTGTGGAACCGCAGAGAACACCGCGTCGACGGAGCTGAATGCGGCAAGCTCGCGGAGCGTCCACCAAGTCGGCGGAGCGAGGGGGAAACTCCCTCCCTGCTCGAGCGCCCACTCTGGTCGAACCCAGCCGGAGTCGACGGTCTCGCGGTCGTCGTGGGAGGCTGTGCCCGTGGGAGCCCGCGCGAGCAGGAACCGGGTGTCGTAGCGTCGCGGCTCTTGTTCGGGAGTGACCCACCAACTCCACGGCGCCAGTTGATCGAGATCAACGGTTGCTTGGTGACTCTCGAGCAGGTCGCCCAAGTCGAGCGCGCCGCGCGCCAGGGGCTCCCGGACCGCCTCCGGCAATTCGCCGTCGCCGATCAGCACGCCCGCCTCTTCAAAGGTCTCGCGCACGGCTGCGACGAGGAAGGCGCGAGCAGCCACCGGATCGGCCTCCATCTGCTCCACCGAGCTCCGCCCACCCAGAACCCGTGCGTGTTCGCGGCGGTCCCGGTCGTCAACTCGCCCGCCTGGGAACACCCACGCGCTGGGCATGAAGCCGGACTTGCGGTGTCTCTGCACCATGAAGACCTCGAGCCCAAGCTCGGTGTCGTCACGCAGGAGTAGAACGGTGGCGGCAGGACGTGCTTCAGCGGGCACGGCGTCTCCTCATGAATGTGGGCACCACGAGTGCGAGCCAGAACCCAGCACTGCCGTGGGCACAGCGCTTGCCGAGGTCGCCAGCGGGTCTGCTGACATCCTCATCTTCGAAGCCGTCGGCTACATCGGCCGTATCGCAGAAGCCATCGAAGTCATTCGCATCGAGGCGGTTCTCAACCCCGTCGCAGTCGAGGTCACTGCGTCCCTCTTCGGCGTCTGGGCGGGCGTCGCCGTCGCTATTTGTATCGATGGCGTCCACGCGGCCGTCCCCGTCCGTGTCGACCTCGCCCTCTTCGATATCGGTGAAGCCATCGCCATCGGCATCGTCATCCTGGAACGCCGGAACACCGTCGTCGTCAATGTCCCAGAGCCACTCGGCCGCGTCAGAGACACCGTCTCCGTCGGAGTCGACATCGTCGATGTTGCCATCGGCACCGAGCAGCTCGAGCGTGTCGGAGATGCCGTCTCCATCGGTATCCACGTCGTCTCCGGGACTCGTAGGGTCCGTCTCCCAGGCGTCGACGGCTCCGTCGCGATTGACGTCTTCGATCGCATCGGCGAGGCCGCCCCCATCAGTGTCGTGGGAACGCGGATCGGTCACGCTGCTCGAGTCGGCGTCGGCGACGAAGCAGTTGTTGTCGAGGTCCGTGTCCTCGTGCGCGTCGGTCACTCCGAGCTCGAGCCCGTCGCGTAGGCTGTCGTTGTCGCTGTCGCAATCCAGTGCGTCGACGAGTCCGTCCCCGTCCGGACCATCGCCCCTCAGCTCATCGCCGTCGAGCACACCGTCGTCATCGGCATCGGCATCGTTCCACGGGAGCCCCAGAGCGCGCTCGATGGGGTTGGTGAGCCCGTCGAGGTCCTGGTCGATGTAGACCGGGGAGGTCAGGATGTCTTGCGGTGCGCACGCGAGATCTGCACACCCGTGAAGGTCCGTCCACGTGCCCATCGCAGAGCCACCCGCGAACCAGAAGCTCGCTCCGGCGTCTGCGGCCCAGCCCGCGCCCTCGAGGGCCCCGCGCGGGACCTCAATGGCAACAAGGCCAGATGCCATCTCAGTCATCGTGGAAAGGGCGCCGACCGTGGCGTCTAGAGTCCACTGCGGCGAGGAGCCTGCCACCCCATTCGCCGTATACACGGCCACCGCATCGCCCGGGCCATCGGCGACGACGGCCAACTCGAGCGTCTCCGCATCTCCGTCTACCGAGACGAGTACGCCGAGCACGTCGGTGGCAGGCGCGCTGCTGGTGACGCGTAGGCGAAAGAACACCGAAGAGGCATCCGCGTACCAGTACCCACCAGGCTGATCCGACGCTCCAATCAGGTCGGGCGAAGCGTCTCCCGCACCATCCGCCACCACGTCTGCACCCAGCGAGAGGGTTCGCCACTCGCCCTCGGCCGGAAATGCGAACGCGGCAGTGGCCCAAGGAATCAGCAATAGGGGCGTGAGCTGTCGAATGGCGCGCCTCGAGGTGTGGTCGGAGCTTATCCCGGACCGCCCAGCCGTGTACATTTGCGCCATGCGTCCACTCCTCTTGCTCGCCCTTCTCGCCATCGCGCCCGCTGCGGTAGCCACCCCAGCCTCACCAGAGCCAACAGCTGCCATGCAGCCGCAGGCTTCGGCGCCGCTCACCGTGGTCGAGCATCGCCTCACCGTCGAGGCAGACAAGCGTCGAACGACCTACATCACCGAGCGGTGGAAAGTCCGGCTGGACGACCCTTCTGCAGCGGTTGGCGGCTTTGAGGCGCCGACATCCTTGGACGGTGCCAAGAGCGGAGAGGCCCAAATCTTTGGCAATCTGGCGACCTTCCCCGAGGACGCCGAGCCCGGCGCCGTGTTCACCTTCGAGCGACGCCGGACCGTCAAGGGCGCCACCTCTGCGGCGTTTCGCCCCGTGCCCGACGTTCCCACCGAGGCCATCAAGGTCAGCCTGACCGGAGTGGGTGGCACCCCGGTGACCCTCTGGGCTGACCCGAGCGCAGCCGTTCGCTTCACGGGCACCTCTACCCAGCGCGCCACCGTGTCATGGGAAGGCGAGGACGACGGTGAGAGGCAGCTCGTCTGGACGACGTACTCGGACTGGGATGAGGTCGGCAAGACCATCGGCACATCTGTAGACGAGAAGATGGTCCATGCCTCTGTTCTCGGGCGCGACGTCGCCTCGACGCTGACTGGGCTTCGGCCGCGCGCGCTTGCCGAGAGGATCTACCGGGCCATAGAGCTCGATCCCGAACCCGGCGACTGGGCCTCAGCTCGCGGCCCCGAGGCGACCCTCCGCTCCGGTCACGGAAATGCCGCCGAGCGCGGGGTGGCCCTCATCAATCTGCTTCGCCTTGCAGGCTTTGAAGCCCGCCCCGCCCTGTATGTGCCGAAGAGCGCCGTCTCCTCGGCCCCAGCTCCCCTACCAGCGCCGTCTCTGTATACGCAGCCAGCAATCGTCATCGACACAAAGGACGGGCCCGTCGTGCTCGACCCCGCGAACGAGTTGGTCGTTCCGCCGACCCTACCCATCGCCGTTCAGGGCAGCCTGTTGTGGTCCCAGGGCGACGCGCCTCGGGTGGTCGGCAGTGATGGCATCTTCGACGGCCGCATTGCCCTCTCCGGCCAGCTGGTGATCTCAGAAGACGGCTCGGCCGCATGGTCCGTACTCATGACCGCAAGCGGAAGTGCGCAGGAGGTCTTGCGCAGTCGACTTGGCGGCATCGACGACGAGATGAAAACCGAGGCGCTACTGGGCCTGGCGCAGGTCGCCTTTCCGGAGCTGACGCGCTTTCAGATGACCAGCAACGGGCTGACGGCAACCGACCGCGCCATCCGCGTGCAGCTCAATGGCTACCTTCCGACCACCCTCGGGCCGCTCGGTCCTGGACTCGTGGGCAACCTGCACCCGCTCATGGCTCCAGCCCTCACCGCTTGGCTGCCCGGCAGGATTGAAGTGGTTGAAGAAGTGGCCGTGCGCCGTCCGAAGCATGTGCTCCCGCTCTCGATACAGATCGACTCCGGGCGCCACGAACCGGACGTCTCGCTCACCACGTCCTTCGAGAAGAACGGCGACCGTCTAATCCTTCGAACCAACGCTTCACGGCCCGTTTCGGATGGACGCATTGCGCTGGACCGCCGCGCCGAAGAGATCCTGCACGCCCGTGCGACCGAAGGCGCAAAGGTGATCTACATGCCGTGGCCTGGCCCCGAGGTCACGGCTCCTCTGCGGGCTGGCGTCGATGGCCTCTCGCCCACCGAGGCGCACATGCTCGAGGCGCTGGCCTGGTGGCGAGAGCCCGAGGAGCGCAAAGCTCGAAAGGCACTGAAGCGGGCCATGGCGACCGGAACGACCAAGGACATCGCTGCGGCAATCGTCCGCTTCGGTGACCCCACCAATGCTCTGGCCTGGGAGGCGCTTCTCGACGAGGCTACCCCCGCAGATCGCATCATCTGCGTGCTCGGCATGGAGGCCCAAGGACGCGCAGACCTCGCCTGGCGCAAGGCGATGCCCCTCGCAACCCACCCCGACGAAGCCGTGCAGCTCGCGGCGAAGCTCGTCATGGCTCGAAACCAACCCGAGACCCAGCCGACGCCTGAGGCCGACCGAGAAGGCCACACCGCATGGAGAGACCAAGGCGAGCTTCTGAGTGAGGCCATGGCGCTCTCAGAGAAGGTGGGCGACGAGGCTGCGGCCGGCGAGGTCCTCGAGACCCTTGCAGAGCTCGCGCTCGAAGCCGGAGAACTCGAGGCGAGCCAAGCACACATGACCAAGCGTCTGGAGATGGGGGAAACGCCCGACCTGCTGGCTATGCAGGCCGAGATTCGCGCCCAGGCGGGCGCAAGTCCGGGAGAGGTGCGTCAGCTTCTCGCGAGCGCTGGCGCCCTGCATCAACAAGGCACCCTCCACGCCGCGCATGCCCTCTCATTCACTGGAGACCACATCGGTGCACTCGCGTGGGCGCAGATTTCCGCACGACTTGCCCCCGACGACCCGACCCGCTGGGACACAGTGGCCGACGCCGCGATTGCGAGCGCCAACCTACCGTCCGCGCTTCAGGCGGCTCGACGCGCAAGCGATGCCGCGCCCAACGACCGCGACCGCGCCAGAAAGGTCCGCCAGTTGGCCACTCTCATCGGCGACCGCACAGTGGCCCAAGAAGCCGCCAAGCGCGCCGGAGAGAAGGCATCGGACATTCCGTGGCCCGCAGACTTCGGTGGACTGACTGGCATGGCGGGCCCCGACGAGCTCCGCGCAGTGCTGGTGCACCACGACGACGCCACGACAGCATCCGCGCAGCTTCTCGCCATCCGCGCCCAGCTCTCTCTAGAAGCCGGCGACATCGATACTGCCGGCCGCGATGGGGCCCTTCTGCACAGCCGCTTCGACGATGCACGAGGCGTGGCCTTCTCGTTTGCCGCAGCGGCGGGCCGCACGTATGGGTCCGGTCCGATGGCCAAGCTGACCCAAGCTGCGGCCGAGTCCACCGACGCGCGCCGCGCCCGGCTCGAGTACGGCTTGATCACCGGCTCGCATGACCCCCTCCTCGACGCCAAGAAGCTGCCGAACGACGCCGCAGCAGTGTCACTCGTCGAGTTCTCGAAGTCGCGAACCGTAGACGGCTGGGAAGGAGGTACGGCGCCGGCGCTTAGCGCCCCCGGACTGGCCACGGCGTCGCTCCTCGGTGCTGCGGCTGGTGTGACGGCAAAGACCGACCGGTCCAGGGGATACGCGGTGGTTCGGCACGTTGGCCCTGACCTTCTGCCGCCACCCCTCTCGATGCTGTACACCCCGCGTGACCGCGCCATGCTCGTTCGCGACGATGGCGTGAGCGTGTACCGTCACGATGGCGGCCTGATTCCGCTGTACTCAGCCTCGACAAGCGTCGAGGGCGTGACGACACTCGGCCTCGGTTTCACGCCACAAGCCGCCCAACGCGCCTTGGATGTCGTACCGTAGATCCGCTGTAAGTTTCTTGGCCGACTCGCGTTTCGCCTTGGAACCCCACGCGTGCACCTGAGGTCCGCTCCGTAATGATTCGCCTGCTCTCCACCCTCGATCAAGCTGTTGGCGCGACTCGGCCCGGCTGGCGATGGCTTGGAGAGATGTCGCTGGTGCTGCTGGGGGTTCACCTCGCGGCCGACCGCGTCGACGATGCGGTGCTGCGCGGACTGTCTGCGGCGGGGTGGCTCGGTCCAGATGGGTCCCCTGCAGGGGCGTGGATTGCCCTGGGTCTCGAGCTCCTCGTTGCGACGCGCGTTGCTTGGGTACTGCTTCTCTCCGCCGGTGCCGACGCGCCCACGTGGCAGTCCTACAAACAGCATTTCTCCGTCGAGTCGGTCGTGCGCCCGCTGTTCTGGGTCCCCACTTCGGCCGCGGGCGCCTGGGTGCTCGGAATGGCGATCGAAGATGCCACCGCTCCCTACATCGGCGCCGGCGCGTTTTGGCTGGGCCTCCTTGGCGCGGGACTCGCCGTCTGGCGCCTCGGATGGACCCCACTCCGCCGACTCATCGGCGGTCTGCTTCCACCCAAGCATCGAACCGACGGCATCGCGTGGGCCCCACTCCTGCTGGGTATCGCTGGGTTCGCCGCCTGGTACGGCCTTCCCATCTGGGGGCTGTGGTGAGCCAGCTCGACACCGTTCGCCGGGCCCGCCGCTTTGGGTTGCTCGACCTCATGCTGGTGGTGCTCGCCTCCGGTTCGGTGTGGCTTCGAACCCCCGTCGGCGCGAGCATGGACTTCGCGGTGCGATGGGGACTCGGCGCGGAGGCGAGCCGGCCTGTGCTCACCGCCTACTTTGAAGTCCCCGAGCGGAAGCAGGCTCTCGCGAAGGCCCTCGAGACGCTCTCAGAGACCACCCACGTCCCCAGCGAAGTCCCGGAGGGGGGCTTCCCGCAGCCCTGGCGAACCGCCGCAGCCCTAGTGCTGCCCGACATCCCGGCAGCCGACCTGGATGCTGCCTACGGCGGGGATCCGGGATCCGCTCTCGAGGCGGTCTCTATCGGTCCGGAGCTGACCGCTCGCGCCGTCACGCGCGCACGGGCTGCGGGCATTCCCAACCCCGAGCACTACAGTGCACATCGAGCGTTTCTACCGGCCGCTGCGGCCCGCAAGGCAGACGCAGAAGTCGAGGCGACCCTCGCTCTCGCCAAGCTGCTCGAGATGCAGTGGCCCGTCACCACAGAGCACCGCATCAGCTCGGGCTACGGCATGCGCACCCACCCCGTGACCGGCGTCCACAAGCTCCACAACGGCGTGGATCTCGCTGTCCCCGTGGGTACGGACATCGTCGCAGTCCAGTCTGGGCGGGTAGCCGCCATCGGCGAGGACAACGCGAACGGTCGCTTCGTCGTCATCGACCACGGCTCCAAAGTTCGAACATCGTACTGCCACCTGGATGAGCAGCTGGTCAAGCGCGGCGACACGGTCAGTCGCGGGGCCAAGATCGCGCTCTCCGGCAACACCGGTCGCTCGACGGGGCCCCACCTTCACTTCACGCTGCGGGTTGGGAAGCGAACCGTCGACCCCCTACCCCTGCGCCGGCCGACGGAGTGAGATCAGTCGATCTTGATGTCGACGAAGTCAAGGAGCAGCGGGTCTATCGAGAGACCGGCCTCATCGACCGCTCCGATGTTCAACACCACCAGCGTGGATTCCGGGTCCTGAATCTCGAGGAGACTCGGCGCCTTTCCGCCGAGTAGCTCCATGGCTGTCGACGCCGCCTGGGATCCCACCGTGTCCGGATCGGGAACAACCGCGAACAGCCCCCCTGCCCGAACCATGTTGTCGGTGTCGACCAGCAACGGAAGACCGCGGCGCCGGGTCTCTTCGACGGTGGTGCGGAAGACCTCCGCCGTCAGTACCTCTCGATCGGGCACGAGCCACACCGCGTCGACCTCTTGGGTGAGGTCAGGCAATGACTTTCGCAGCGCCCGAGGCGAGTCCGCCGAGTGAAACACCAGCTGAAGTCCGACCTCGGCTGCAGCGGCCTTGATCGCGCCGACCCGCTCCTTGGAGGTGCCCGTCCCGTGAAGCACGCCGACCGTGCCGACCTCTGGAAACAGGCCCACGAGCTGGCTTAGGTACATGCTCGGAGCTGCCGCGATGCGAATACCGGTGACTTGCGGGCCCTCGATCCCGTAGCGGGCTGGGTCGGAGATCGAAGCGTAGATGAGCGGTGTGCTCGGAAGGCTCCCCTTCACGGCGAACGCCGCCTTCGCGCCCAGGGCGAACACCACATCAGGGTCTTCACGCCGCAGAAGGGATGCCGCGGCCTCGGCCTCTGAGGCACGGCCGCGCAGGTGAATCACGCGGACATGCTCGCCATTCTTCTCCATCTGCTGGAGGAAGCTGCGCACCGGGGCTGTGTACACCTCGAGGTCGTCTGATGTCACGACTGCCACGCGGGTGGGTACGGCCCATGCGGGGGTTGCAAGCAGCAAGGAGAGCCCGATGAGAATTCGTTTCACGCCTACTCCCTGAACAGCACGGTGGCGGACTGTCCCTCACGCACGACGACGGTTTTTTCAGGGTACCCCTCGACCTGCACCCGGTGCGAGCCGACTGGCCACTTGAACTTCGCCGGAGTCACGTGGCCCGACGGCTCCCCATCAATCAGAATGACGCTACCGGTCACGCCCGCTGCCACCTGGAGTTGGCCGAGAACGACGGGCTCCGGGGCGGGAGCAGGCTCGACGACGACTGGAGCCGGCGCCAGCACGGGCTCCGGCACGGGCTGTGGAGTGGGCTCCGCAACGGGTTCTGCCACGGGCGCAGGGGCCGCCACTGTCGGGACGGGGTCCGGCGTGATGCGTGGAGCGGGCGCCGGAGCCACTGGGGCCACTGGGGCAGGGGCAGGGGCAGCGGGCGCGACCACCACGGGGTCGGGCACGGGAACCGGCTCGGGGATGACTTCCACGGGCGTGGGTTCCGCGGGTTCCGGGGCGCTGGGTTGCACGGCGGGCTGTGGCGCCCCAATCTCGACCGGGGTGTTCAGGCCTTCTTCCCGGGTACCGCTGTTCCGAGCCGCAAACAGCAGTGCGACCGCAAGCACCACCACCAGCACACCCACCGCGCCCACTGCGGCGACTCCACCTGCCAACACCCCCTTGGGCCCAATCGTGATGGTGCCCTGGGTCAGGTTGGTGATGCCACTCATCGACCCTTCGACGTCGGCCTCAGTCACCTCGCCGCGAATCGAAGCGAGATCGACGGGACCTGAGTAGCTGTGAAGCTTGTCGCGCACGCGCTTCTGAAGGGTCGGGTTCACCCTGGCGAGGAAGGCCACCATCTCTTGCGGCGTGGCGGGTCCGCCCACCAGCTCCGCCGCCGCCCGGAGGTCATCCGCGAAGGCACGCGCCGATGGGTAGCGCTTTGACGGATCAAAGGCGATGGCCCGAGCGTGCACAGACAGCAGGGCGTCGGGGTCCGGGTAGTCACCGGGCACATCGAGAACGGGGACCTTCCCCGACATGAGCCGATGCATAATCTGCATCTGCGAGAGACCGTAGAACGGCCCGTACCCAGTCAGCATCTCGTGCAGCGTGAGCCCAACAGCGAACAAGTCGACGCGGTGGTCGATGCCCTCATTGCCCTGGATTTGCTCGGGCGCCATGTAGGCGAACTTGCCCTTCACATGGTCGGTCTTGGTCTGCTCGAGGCGGTTCGTGGCCCTAGCCACGCCAAAGTCGATGAGCTTCACGTCACCGCGTACGGAGACCATGATGTTCCGGGGGTTCACGTCGCGATGCACGATGTGCATGGGGCTGCCGAGCGTGTCCACCTTCGTGTGGGCGTAGTGGAGGCCCTCCAGCACGTCGAGGATGATCCGAAAGGTCACCTTGAGCGGGACGATTTGCCGCTTCTCACGCAGCGAGTTCACGATATGGCGCACGTCGAGGCCGGGCACATACTCCAGCGCCAGGTAGTACTCGTCGAGCACGCGCCCGAAGTCATAAACCTGAGCGATGTTGGCGTGGTGCAGCTCGCTCGTGATGCGCGCTTCATCCTTGAACATGCGGACGAAGGCTTCGTCGCTGACCCGGTCAGCCTTGATGCGCTTGATCACCAAGAAACGAACGAAGTCCACTCCGGTCGTTCCCTTCCGGGCGAGGTCGACCTCAGACATCCCGCCGGTGCCGAGTCGCTCAAGTAGGACGTATTCCCCGTAGGGTCGCGGGTACATCCGCCGGCCTCCCCCGCAAGAATAGCGCGAGTCAGCTGAAGTTGTAGCCGACGCCGAGCCCGACAATCAGGCCAGGACGGGTCGATGTCCGAACCTGGTCCCTCGTGATGCCGCCCCCGACCTGAAAGTCGATCGCGAAATCGCCAACGAGCACTTCGGCGCCAACACTCACCGCGGGGCCATACAGCGCCTTTCCGACCTCTTTCCAGCGCAGAGGGGCAAGCGCGAGTTCGGCAAACGGCCCAACCTTGGCCGCCCCGGCATCTGCGAAGCCCACCGGGTAGGCGCGTAGGCCCGCTTGTACCGACGGAATACTGAACACCGGATCAAAGCCAACGGCGACGCGTGCGCCGACCGGTCCAAAGTGCGCCACACCACCGGCACCCACCCAGCCGAAGCTCGTGCCGCCACCGACCAAGAGAGACAGCATGCCGGGCCCTGACGAGGAAACCGCTGGCGCGACCGCAGTCTCATCAGATCCCGAAGCCTGGCCCTCGCTGGCCGGTTCTTCCGGCAAGGGTTTGCTGACCGCCGGCGCGGCACCGAGGTCAATGGTCACCGTCGGAGCGGCGGGGAGTACCTGAAAGGGCTGGTCGCCGAACGTGTAGACGCCCTTGGGCAGGTAGCCGGTGTAGGACCCGCTCTCTGCGACGTGCGCTTGCGCGAACTCAAGCACGGCCTTCTGGTCTGCGGCGAAGGGAAGCTTGTCGATGGACAGCTCGGCGCTGCCGGGCTTGGAGCTCAGCGCCACCTCACCAAAATGGGAGTTGATGGCGAAGAGCCAGTCCATCACATCTTGGTTCTCGGAGACGGCGTTTGCGGCGAGCAGCCTGCTGCGAACGGCACCGAGATCACCTGCAACCTTGGCTGACTGCGCTCCGAGAAAGTGATCCTCGTAAGTGAGATCCGTGCCTCCATCGCGAAGGGCCACATAGGCGCGCTCCACGCCGCCCCAAGCCGCCCGCTCAGCGAGTCCCTGCATTTCTGCGCGAAGACGAATGGCCTCCGCATCATCCATGCCCGCGGCGAGCGCCGGCGTCGACGCCATCAGCACAAGAGCGAGCAATAGGCTGGGCTTGAACCGCGACACGGCACCTCCACACGGGGGGTCCCCCACGCGCGGTGCAGGATAGACTATTCCGCGTCCACCGCCCACCCGGTCCGCAGGAAGGTCACTTGCAATCCAGTCTCGAAGTCCTAGCCCCCCTCGCCCACCGCATCGAGGGCCTCGACCTGAGCGATGGAACACGCGCTGCCGAGGTTTTGGAACGGGACTTTCCCGCTTCAATGCAGACGGATTTGCGCGCGGCCCTCCTCGCAGAGCACGCTGCCGGCACGCTGACACCTCGCGATGGCGGCGCCGGAATTCGGTTCGGACGGGTCGCGAAGGCCAGCCCCGAGACCGCAAACCACTCGATCGACGCGGTGGATATCGAGGGTGCTGGCGCGGAGCATACCCACCCGCGTGGCGAGATCTCGTTCTGCATCGCGCTCAGCGGATCACCGCGCTTCGACGGCCACCCCGAGGGATGGGTCGTGCTGCCCATCGGCTCGCATCACGCCCCAACCGTGACCGGCGGGCGGATGCTCATCGTCTACTTCTTGCCCGGCGGCGAGGTCCGTTGGGGCCCAAGAGCAGAGTAGCGCTCTACTCGCCCGGCTCTTTGCGCCGCTTCTTATGGCGCCAGCGGGCATTCTTGTTCGAGCAAGCGCGGCTGCAGTACTTCGAGTTCGAACGCGCATCGTTCGGGCACGGACCCCAACCACACAGGCTGTCGGGCTTGTTCAGCGGAGTTCCAGGCGGCAAGAGCGGAGAGCCGGAGGCCGCCGCTGCTGAGGCCGGGGCAGGGTTCGATGCCGTGGCAGGAGCGCTCACCGAGCCTCCACCTGCGGCAACACGCTGACGCCATGCGCGGTCGGACTCGGCCTTAGCCTCGCGTGCCTCGGCAACCTGAGCGGCCTTCTGCTCACGCAGGTAGTTCTGGCGGAACTCGAGGGCCCGGCGCATGGTCTCGTCACGCTCACGCTGCTCAGCAGCACGCTCTTCCCGCTCGCGTTCCTCCGCAACGCGGTCCTTGGCCTCGGCCTCAAACGCAGCGCGCTGCTTGTCGAACTCCTTCGTGAGGTTCTCGCCGAATAGCTGGGTGCCACAGCGACAACTGAAGATGAGTTCGGCGGACGGGCCGGTGCGGATGTACGAACGACCGTCACGTTCCACGCTGTAGTTCAGCGAATTGCACTTTGGGCAGACCATCTTGAAGCCCATGAAACCGTGTCTCCTAAGTGTTCACAGGGTGATCGTACGCGAGCCAATGGCCCCGGGCCAGTGGTTGCGCAGACTCCCCAACGTGCGCCTGATATGCCATCCCTGACGTAAATGGCAAGCCCCCAGCTCGACACAAGCCCAGCTCAAGGGGCTAAAACACAGGTCATACCAAGCAAACATCGCGAACACCTAAACGGCGCACTGGACGCCCCCCGGCCTCCTCGTGCCCGCCGTCTGGCGCCCAGAGCTGCGCCGCGCCAGCCTTGCTCGGACCTGCTAGAGTCCGCTGATGCGCCGCCTCATCCCCATGGTCGCCGTTGTGACAGCCGCTGCAGCTGCCTTTGTGCAGTGGGGAGCCGTACGCTTCGACGCCGACTTCTTGGCGATGTATTCCGCGGCCAACGGCGTTGTGAACGGCCTCTCCCCGTACGACGATGCTGGCCAGTCACTGCTTCTGACCACGCAATACAACGCCGGGGAGCCGATTCCCGTGCTGCCCTTCGGGTATCCGCCCTGGTACGTGCTCACGACCTTTCCGCTCGGCTGGTTGGACTACGCAAGAGCCGGCAGAGCCTTCATGCTCATGAACTTGATTTGGCTCAGTCTAGGCACCGCCTGGCTGACGGCTGGCAGGTCCCTCCCAGCGCGCGCCATCCTCGCGAGCATCGGCGGGCTCTACCTTCCGCTGATCGGTCTGGTGGTCGTCGGGCAGTACACCCTGCCCGTGTTCACGGGGTGTGCGCTCGGTCTCTACGGCCTGCAGAAGCGGCGGCCCTGGGCGCTGGCCTTCGCGGCCTTGCTCGTCTCGTTCAAGTGGCACGTCGGTGCGGTGCCAGCCCTGGGGTTTGCGTTTCTGATTCTTCGCGACGTGGACCTTCTCAAGCGAAGTGTGGGCCCTCTCGCCGCGGTCTTCACCGTGGCCTCCTTGCTCGGCCTCTTGCTCGACCCACGCTGGCCCCTCAGCTACACCGACTCCGTGCTTCGCCTCTCTGTCGCGGATGTGAACCAGGTGTGCGACACCTGCAGTAGCTTGGCGTGGAGCGTCTCCACCCGCACCAGCCTGTCGACTGGAGTGGCTGGGCTGGGCCTTCTGGCGCTGAGCGGCGCGCTCATGCTGTCCCGTCGGCTCTATGAGGACCCACCGATCTTCATCGCGGCCCTGCTGAGCGCGACGCTCGTCAGCCTTCCCTACGTGCGCAACTACGACTTCGCCATCTTCGCGCTCGCCCTCATCATTGCAGCCGCCAGGGCGCACACGACGGCCACCCGCATCGTCGTGGGACTCTGCTGGGCGGCGCCGTTGCTCTTGCCGTTTCTGGCGCGAGAGGCCGCAGACGAAGTGCTCGGCGGAAGTGCCCTCGTGCTGATGGGACTGCTACTGATACTGGGCCCGGCGTCGAGCGACCCAGCCGCCTAGCTCATCCACGCTCATGGCGTTGAGGACGTGCTCTGCACGCAGCCCAGCCCGTCGTGCCACGGCCACGCCGTGGTGGAGGTTGGCGAGTGCGCGAGGACTGTGCGCGTCTGCCGCGATTGAGACCATCACCCCCGCTTCGCGGGCCCATTCGAGCGGCTCTGCGCCGAGGTCTAGCCGATGGGGACTCGCGTTGAGTTCGACGGCACTCCCCCACTCGGCACACCCCTCGATGAGCGCCCGAACGTCGAGGCCGTTGTCTGGCCGTCCAAGCAGCAGTCGTCCCGTGGGGTGCCCCACCACGTCGGCGAGACCCGTGCGAAGCGCCTTCAACACGCGCTCGGTCATCTCTTCGGGGGTCTGTCGGTACCGTTGATGCACGCTGGCGACCACGAAGTCGAGCTCGCGCAGCAGATCCGAGGTGTAGTCGAGTTCGCCCTCCCGGCGAATGTCGCTCTCGACTCCGGCGAAGATGTGCGCACCGTGGCCGTCCAGCTTGCGAAGCTCTGCGAGTTGCTGCCGAAGCGCCGCAGCTTGGAGTCCCCCGGCGTAGCCCGCCGAGGCGCTGTGCTCGCTGATGCCCAGCCAGTCCAGGCCCAAGTCAGTGGCTGCGAGCCGCATGTCGGCCACCGTCCCCGCTCCGTCAGAAGCCACCGTGTGATTGTGCAGCGCGCCTCGGAGGTCCCCAAATTCGAGCAACTGGGGCATGACCACCCCTTGCTGGACGAGCTCTACGCCCCCCCGGCGGCGCTCTCGCGGTGTCGTACTGAGACCGAGCGCCTCGTAAAAACCCTTCTCGGTGGCACGGGCCAGAGCGGCAAGCGGCTCTGCCGAACGCTGCTGAAGGGCCTCCAGGTGGGCCTCATCCGACGTCTCGAGAACCAGCGCGGTGCCTCGGCTCGCTGCGGGCGCGAGTCTCACGCGAACCGGCACCCCCTCCATCAGTGCGTGGAAGCCGTCTTCGCGTAGCTCCCAGTTGTCACCGGCTGTCGCCTGGGCCACGACCACCACCCCTCGCACCAGCTCGGCACCACAAGCCAGCTCCCCGGCGACCTCACCGTCCACACAGCCTTGCAATGCCAGCGCCGCAGCCTGTTGCGCACGGTCTCGACGAAACCACCCCTCGTACGTTCCGAGTCGCGCAATCTCAACAAGGACTTTGGCCTGGGTCTTCTGACCGAAGCCCGAGAGCTGCACGAGACGGTTCTCGGTGCAGGCGTACTCCAGCTCTCCCAGCGTGGTGACGCCGAGTTCATCCCAGAGCGTCTTCACCTTCTTTGGGCCCAGACCGCGAATCTTCGCAATCTGAAACAGGCCCTCGGGCAGCTCGGACTCGAGTTCCAGTAGCGGCGTCGGTGTCACGCCCGCTAGGACTTCGGCGATGACGGCGAGCGTGCCCTTGCCGACCCCCTTGATCTCGGCAAGCTCACCCGAGTGGAAGAGTTCGGAGAAATCCCCGTCCACGCCGCGAAGGACCCACACCGCCCGCGACCAAGCGCGTGCCTGCGGCCGGCCGAGGAGCTCGTTGGCAAGGCCGAATCGGCCCAGAACACGCAGAACTTCACGCTTGTCCATCAGTGCGCCTCCGCCCAACTCGCGCCGACACCAATGTCGACGACCAGGGGTACCTCGAGCTCTACGACGGTCTGCATGTGCTTGCGCACGAGTTCGACCACCGCATCAACCTCATCTGGGGGCGCTTCGAAGAGAAGCTCGTCGTGAATCTGAAGCAGCATCTTGGCCTTCAACCCCCTGGCGTTCAGCTCCTCCGCGATGGCCAGCATCGCGAGCTTGCAGATGTCGGCAGCAGAGCCTTGAATCGGCGTGTTTGCGGCCACCCGTTCTCCGTAGGCGCGCTGCGAGAAGCCGCTCACGGTGAGTTCGGGAATGAAGCGCTTTCGGCCAAGGTATGTGGTGACAAAGCCCGACTCGTGGGCGCGCACAATCATGGCGTCGCGCCAATCTCGGACCCCAGAGTAGCGCTCGAAGTAGCGCTCGATGAGCGCCGCAGCTTGCTTACGCGGCATGCCGAGACTCTGACCGAGGGCGGTCGCGCCCTGCCCGTAGATCGTGGCGAAGTTGACCGTCTTGCCCACGTTGCGTTGCTCGGGGCTCACGGCGTCCACATCGACGTCGTAGATGCGACTCGCCGTGCGGCGATGCACGTCGACGCCTTCTCGAAACGCGGCGCACAGCTCCGGGTCTCGACTCATGTGGGCCAGGATCCGGAGCTCGATCTGACTCCAGTCCGCGCTGATGAGCCGCCAGCCATCGCGTGGAATGAAGGCCTCGCGGATTCGCCGCCCGTCGCCCGTGCGGATTGGGGTGCGCTGCAGATCTGGGTCAGTGGTGATCAGTCGGCCGGAAGCCCCCGTGGTCTGCATGAAGGTGCAGTGCACGCGACCCGTGTCCTCCCGAACAGCGGACACCAAGACCTCGGTGTAGGTGTTGATGAGCTTTGCCAGCGCACGCCATGCGAGGACCTTCCCAGCAATCGGATGGTTCGGCGCCAAGCGCTCCAGCACGTCCGAGGCCGTCGAGAAGCCCGTCTTCGTCTTCTTGATCACCGGCAGCCCAAGTTCATCGAAGAGCACCGCGGAGAGCTGCTTGGTCGAGCCAATGTTGAAGGACCGACCCGCCAAGCCGTGAATCTCCTCCTCAACCTCGACCTTCCGACCGGCAAACTCCGCCTGGAGCTTCAGCAAGTGCCCTGCGTCGACCCGAATTCCCGCGACCTGCATGTCGGCGAGCACCTCGGCCAGAGGTAGGCCCAGCGTACCGAGGAGGTCCGTCGCGCCCTCGTCCTCGAGCTTCGTCCGCACCGGTTCCCACGCATCGAAGACCGCTTGCGCGAGCGTACAGCCGTACACCGCCACCCTCTCGGGGTCTGCCTCGGCCCAGGTCAGACGCTTCTTCCCCGAACCGAGAACCGCCTTTTCATCCGGCAAGACCCGACGAAGAAACGCCTTGGAGATCTGACCTAAGCGATGGGGAATGAGCTTGGTGGGGTCGATGAGAAAGCTCGCCAGCCCCGTGTCACCCACCACACCGCGCAGCTCGAAGCCGGCCCGCGTGAGGGCAGCCCGGGCGCTGCGGACGTCGTGAAACACCTTCGGGCGTTGCGCGTCCGCGAGGTGCTCGCGCAGGACCTCTTGCACATCCGGGGCCGCGTTCGCGCGGACATAGCGAGCCCGATCGCCCGCGCGAGCCACGGCGATGCCCGCGTACGAACCATTGGTGGCGTTCGGTTCGTCCCAGAGCACCTGTGCGGCCGTCGGACCGGCCTCGGCAAGAAACGCACGTAGCGAGGATGCATCGGACGCCTCCGACCAGTCCTTGGCCGAAGCATCTTTGGGAAGGTCTTGTTGAGCCGTCGCGCTCAACAACGAGTGGAACTCCAGCTCTCCGAACAACGCGTTCACGCGAGCCTCATCCACGGGAACGAGCAGGAGCTGCTCCACGGACCGCTCGAGCGGGACTGCGCATTCAATCGTGGCCAGCTCTTGAGACATGCGTGCCTGTGCCGCAAAGTTCTCGAGGTTCTCTCTACGCTTGCCACGCATCTCGGACACGGCCGCGAGCACGCCCTCGAGGTCCCCATACTTCTCGAGCAACGTCGCCGCGCCCTTCACCCCTACGCCGGGCACACCCGGAATGTTGTCGACTTTGTCTCCTACGAGAGCGAGGAAGTCCACGAACTGCCCTGGCCGAACCCCCCATTTCTTGCGAACGACCTCCTCGTCAAAGGTAATGTCGCGCATGGTGTCGATCATTCGGACGCCTTCGCCGATCAGCTGAGCGAAGTCCTTGTCGCCGGCAATGATCTGAACCTCGTGGCCGGCCGCGCGCGCTTGGGTCGTGAGCGTTCCAATGACGTCGTCCGCCTCGAAGCCGGGCACCGAAAGAAGCGGAAAGTCATGCGCCTCCACAACCTTGTGAATCCACGGAATCTGCAGCCGAAGGCTCGGATCCATCCGCGGACGCTGAGCTTTGTATGCCGGGTACTTCTCGTCGCGGAAAGTCGGCCCAGGCGCGTCGAAGACCACCGCGCCGTACTTTGGCCGCTTTCCTGCGAGGACCTTCCGGAACATCAGCGCAAAGCCGTAGATCGCATTCGTGGGGAGCCCCGCCGCCGTCGAGAAGTTCTGAGGGATCGCAAAGAACGCTCGGTAGATGAGCGAGCTGCCGTCGACGAGCACGACGCGGTCTGCCATGGGGCCTCCGGCACAGAGACTACTCAACGAGAGTCTCCCCACAAGCACATCGTCCGCGCTAGGCTCTGTCAGCGGAGGTTCGATGCGCTCGCTCACTGCTCTTTCTGTTGCAGCTCTTCTGTTCTCGTCCGGATGCACGGACTTCAACGAGGAGTCGCAGAAACTCACGGTGCCCGACGCCCGCGCGGACCTCGCGACGCACACCGGTTTTGTCTCGCGGCTTTCCGACATCGATGGGGACACCCTGCCCGACCTCGTGATGTTCGAGGCCCATGTCAGCGAGATCCGGGTAGCCGCCGGAACCGACACAGGCAGCTTTCAGAGTGAGCGGGTCCTCGCGCTCCCGGACGACGTGTTGTTCCTCAGGGATGCCTTCGCGTGGGATGCCCTGAGAGACATCGACGGCGATGGGATCACCGACATCCTGACTGCCGAGAGCTCAGGCGACACCCTCGACTTCACTCTGTACCGCGGCCATGGCGATGGCTTTGGCGAGGCCACCGACTGGGGAACCCTCCCGAAGGGCGGAGAGCTCGGCGATATCGATGGAGACGGCGTCATCGACTGGATCCAGCGGGGCGAGGTCCTCGAAGGCGCCTACTCAGCCAACGGAGATCCGGACGGTTGGTATTGGGACGCCTACCTCGGTGGTGCCACTCGCTTCGCAGACACCGCTACCCGTTGGGACGTGCCCGCACAGTTCACCCTGCCCGTCGGCGACTGGGACGGGGACGGCTACAGAGACGCACTCGCCTGGGACGGAGAAGACGACGCGCCGTATCTACCCGTGCTTCGCGAGGACGGGACGACCTCCATCGATCTGTTCCGCGGCACGGGCAGTGGCTTTGCCTCTACCGCCACAAAGTGGTCTGCCCCAAGCGACCTATCGATGCAGGTCGGCACCTACTACCGCATGCTTGACGTGACCTGTGATGGGCAGCTCGACCTCGTTCGCCGGCTCGATCGTGAGGGGTCTTGGATTCCAGGCATGCAGTTCCACACGAACACCGGAACCGGCTTCTCCGCCGCTCGGAAGCTCACGCTGCCGATGCCAGAGGGCGAAGGCAGCTACCGGCCTCGACTCGTCGACCTCACCGGTGACGGCTGTCGGGACCTCGTCTACACCTCGGAGACCGGAGACGGAGTCTTCGGGGGCTCGGACGACCCGCACTGGCTCCTCTTCGAGGCGCTCTAGCGAACCGAGACAGTGTGAGGCGCGCTTCGTGACCCATCGGCCGCATCGCCCGCAGTGATGTAGTACTGCAGGCCCCCCGCAAAGCTCGAATCGATCGGCACCTGCACTCGATGGGACCCGAAGACGACCGGCATCAGCTTGCTCTTCCACGAGCCGCCAACCGCCCTGAAGTGCAGCGTGGCCACTGCACCCCCGGCGTCGCATACCTTGGCCGAGAAGGTGGCCTGTGCACCAATGGCGACCCCGTTTGGGGGGGTGGTCTGCACGCAGCCCGGAGGAATCGCTGAGGTCGGTGCGACGACTGCGACCGGCGCCGGCACGACCACCGGTACTGGCACCACTACTGGTACGACCGTTGGCGCGGGCTTGGGTGCAGCGACCGTGACGACGACTGGAGCGGGAGCGGGAGCGGGACGCACCGGACGAGGAGAAGGTGCCGGGCGCGGAGCAGGCTTCGGGGCGACGGAGGGCTGAGCGGGTGGCGGGGCCGGCGCCGCGACGGGGATTGGAGTGGGGGCGACGACGGGCTCCACCACCATAGGCTGCGGTTCGATAGTGTCCTGCGCAACCTCAGCCACGGGCGTTGAGGGCTCCGGGGCCCCTGTTGAAGAAGCGCTTCGGAGCAGCAGACCGCCCCCGATGACTAGAACGAGACCCGCCGTGCCTAGAAAGGCGAGCGCCCCAAGCATCAGTGGGACCCGACTTGATCCGCCCTTCCGGCGGTCCGCTTCGGGGAACGTGTGGTCGAGCAGCTCTGGCGCGAGTGTCGCCTCGACGGGACGAGCCGGCACCGCCGTCGAAGAGGTCTTTGTTGTCGCCGGAGCAATGGTGACGCCGATCCCGCCCGCTCCTGCCGCAACGTTGAAGGCCTCTGGACTCGGTGCGGGCGGCTCAGGGGCTGCAGGGCGAGCGAGTGGAGCGACCCCCTGGGGCATGGGCAGCTTGTCCCGCACCTCGCGAAGCGCCGCCGCGAACTCTTCGACCGTCTGGTATCGATCCTCGGCCATGTACTCCGTGGACTGCATGACCAGCTCGCGCAAGACCTCTGGGATGGGGTCGAGCATCGACGGGTCTTGAAAGGACACGAAGAGGTCGGGTGGCGCGCCATTAGCGATGAGGGCGAACAAGGTCGCGCCGAGGGCGTAGACATCTGCCCGGCCGTCGACGCTCTTCGCATCCACCTTCTGCTCGGGGGCCATGTACCCGTGCGTTCCCATGATGGCGCCGGTCTGCGTGACTGACCGGCCTGGGTCGGCGGCACGAGCGATACCAAAGTCGGTAACCTTGCAGAGGCCATCGCTGTCGAGCAGGACGTTGTGCGGCTTCAGGTCGCGGTGCACCACCCCTCGACTGTGGGCGTACGCGACCCCGGCACAGACTTCGAGCATCGCCTCGACAGCCATTCGAGGTGGCATCTTGCCGTGGTCGTCGAGCCAGTCGACAAGCGCCCCACCGGTGAGCATCTCCATCACGATGAACAGACTGTCGCCATCGCGGTCGACGTCGTAGATCCGCACGATGTGGCGGTGTTCTAGCACCGCCATGGTCCGCGCTTCGGTCTCGAACCGCTTTCGCAGCGACTCCCGACGGGCCATCTCCGGGAGAAGAAGCTTGATGGCCCGCCACACCCCAAGGCGCTGGTCGTAGGCGCGGTACACCGTGGCCATGCCTCCCTCGCCCAGTCCATCGACGAGGAGGTAGCGCCCGTCCTTGAGTGTGCGTGGGTGGTCCGTCATCGCCCAATCATCCTGCGCAGCCGGTCTGTAAACCTAGCACGCCGCCCGCGAGCCACTCTCTCAATCACGGCCCCTACGCTCCGAACGACCGCGGAGTCCACGGTGACCGGATCACAGCGATGGTCCTCGGCCCGCCAGGTCCGCACCGTCTCGACCAGTCCATCGAGGTCGTGGACGATGACAGCGCGATCGGCCACGAACTCGGCGAAACGGACCTGGTGGTCATCTACATGCTCACCCAGCTCCGGCCTTCGTGGAGTGAGGACCGGACGCTTGCCCACCGAGAGCGCATCGAAGAGGACTCCCGGGCTGGCCTGCCCCACCACCACGCGTGCCTCGCGATACGCTGCGGCGAGCCGGTCGGCCGGGAGACTCTCAAACGTGGAAGCTCCGGGGACCTCGACGCGCGAGCTGCCGCGCTGAACGACGAGTTCCTCTCCATCGAGCGCGAGTGTCGCCGCGGAGCGGATCAGCCGGTCAAACGGAAGCTCGTGCAAGCCGGCAATGACGAGAATCATCGGAGCGCTCCGACCAGGGTCGAGCCCGGGTAGAAGACCTGCTGCTGCGGCCACTGAACGAGCACTTCGGTGGCCAGCGGCGCGACCAGACGTCCCGTGAGGGTTGGCGAGTGCACACGGTCATAGACCTCGATGAACACCGTGGGAATACCCATCGCTCGTGCGGCGACGAAGAACGGGACGGCAATGCCCGCACCCGCAGACACCAACACGTCGGGTCGCTCGCGCGCGAGGATTGCGGGCGCAGCCACCAGCTCGGACACGGTGCCGCGAACCGACCGACTCGGATGGTTGTTGAGCATGTGAAGCCGCTCACCCTCGAGGCGGTCACGGACATCTGGGCGGTCGGGAGCCACCCAGAACCGGTCGTGTTCCTCCCACCAGGCGCGCAGCCAGAGCAGATGCCCGAGGTGCCCCCCGTGCGACGTGACGAAGCCCACCCTCACCGCGTCTCCAGCAGTGCCATGTAGGCACGCTCGTATTCTTGAACGCGGTGGCTCCATCCGTGCCTAGCGGCGGAAGCGCGTGCCGCATGTGAGACCGACGAGTGGTCGAGGCCGCAGAGTGCAGCGAGTGCCTTTGGCCCCTCGGAGGCGCAGAAGTCCACCACGTATCCATCCTCGCCGGTCGTCACGAGTTCGGCGAAGGCAGGAATCGGCGAAACCACCACCGGCACGCCAGCCGCCATGGCCTCGACGGCCGCCACTCCGAAGCCCTCATACCGGGAGGGAAAGAGCGCTAGCTCACACCTGGAGAAGAACTCGTCGTACGCCTGATTGTCGACCTGCCCCACCACATTGACCCGGCCGCCCAGCCCCAGACGGCTCGCGGCGTCGGCAATCGCCCTCGCCACGTTTGCATCGCGCACGGGTCCAACAATGTCGATCTCGACGCGGTTGGTTCCGGGGGTCTTGGCCATCAACTCCAAGAGATCGAGGATGCCCTTGTGCGCCTCGACACGACCGGGAACGAGCCAGCGTCCCACCTGTGGGCGGCGGGAGATCGCCGCGTAGCGCTCTACGTCGACGCCATCTTGAACGAGGGTTCCACCCACCCCAGCAGCCGCGAACTGGCTTCGGTCGCTCTCGGACGTGAACCAGACGGCATCGGCCAGAGACAGAGTCCGCCGAGTGAGCGTCCGCAGCCAGATCTGTTTGAGCCAGCGAAGGCTCGTCGTGTGGAAGAACCCACCGTGAGTCGAGACCCCGACCTTCGCCTTGTGTCGCTTTCGGCCGCGCACCAGCGTGTCCGCGAGCCCATCAATCCCATGGACATGCACGATATCGAAGCCCGCTACAGCATCTACAAGTCCGTGCGCTGTGGGATAGCGGCGAGGCCCCTTGCGACGCAGCCGACGGTACGGCACACCGGCGATCGTCTCGTCGATGAGCGGAGTGGCGTCATCCAACGCTTGGTCGAGGGTGAAGACCGTGACCTCGTGCCCCTTCGACGCCAGGGCACTCGACAGTCCGCCGACCACGGTCTCCATTCCGCCGATGTGCGGCCAGCCGATTCTGCAGACCTGCGCGATTCGCATGCTCACTTCAGATCCGTGCCTTGAAGTCCGGGATCCGGTAGTTCCGGTCGCCGGCGGACACGGAGAGCATGCGGTCCAGGCGAAACACCCGTTCCCCTTCCCGCATGAAGCACCAGCCCTGCACGTAGGGCAACTTGAGGAGCCACACCGCGATCTCGCGCCGCAGCGTGCCCGAGGTGGGCTCTGAGGTCGACTGGTAGTCGATCATCAGCGATGTCTTCCGACGCCAGGCCTCACGCAGCATGCGCGCCTGACGGAGGCGAAGAGGAGAGTTTGGCGCCAGGGCTCCGATGAGGCCGTTGAGTTCGCCGACGGTCACGCCCCCCGTAGGATCGAGCACTGAGAGCATGCCGAGCAGGACGCCGTGGGTCGCCGTCGCATCCGCCATCGCCCGGTGATGACCGACCAGCTCAACGTGAAAGGCCTCTGCGAGCGCTGCGAGGTTGTTGCGCCGAAACGCGAACAGCCGCCTAGCCATGGCCAGCGTGTCGATCGACGTCGGCGGCGACAAGGCAATGCCGACACGGTCCAGATCGCGGTGCAGGTACCCGATGTCGAAGGGTGCATTGTGTGCGACCAGGACGGCACCCTCGAGGCGCTCGACGATTTCTTCGGCCACGTCCTCGAGCCGGGGCGCATCGGTCAGCATGCCGTCGGTGATGCCGCAGACCTTCACAGCCCCCGGAGACATGCGCACGGTTGGCCGCACTAGAGTGGACCACGTCGATAGCACCTCGTCACCGCGCACCCGCACGATGGCGACCTCGCAGATCTGATCCTTGCGAGGGTTCAGGCCGGTCATCTCGAGGTCGACGACCACGAGCTCGACATCGCGTATGGCCTGGTCCACGAGCGTGATGTGCAACTCCCTAGCTTGGGTCTAGACCTATCAGCGCTTGCGGCGGGACGCCCGGTTGCCACCACCCCGAGGGGCCGGCATGCCGGGGCCGCCGGGCTGCAGGCCCTGACGACGCATCTTGGCAATCATGTCCTCAGGCCAGATCTGCATCCAGAACTCGGGCAGCTTGTCGGGATCGATGCGCTTGCCATTCGCAATGACGCGGCGAAGACGCTCGATAGGCTTCGAGTTCTCACACGCCTCCGCACCTCGTCCGAGCGCCTGAAGCGCCTGTTCCCGTTCACCCTTCCGCATGCGAAGCACGGCGTGAACGATGAAGATGTTGGGATCGTTGTTCGCAGCCTCTTCGGCCTCCTTCATGAAGGTCCAGGCCTGTTCGAAGCGCTTCTTGCGAAAGTGAATGGCGCCGATTCCGAGCAGCGCCACGGGGTTTCGCCAGCGACCGGCCATCAACAGCGGCAGGGCTTTGTCCCACTTGCGCTGCAGGTACTGCATGAACCCCAGCTGCGCGTCGAGCTGGCCGTCGAGGCCGAGAACCCAGGCACCGTGCTCGGTCTTGACCTTCTCGATCAGTGCCACGGCCTCGTCCACCCGCTGGCCCTCGAGGAGCGTAGCGAGTGGCAGCAGCGCAGCATCCACCTTGCGCCGACGGGTCACGAACAGCCCAACGCCGACGGCGAGGAAGGCGAACAGCGCAGGCAAGATGCCCGCGACCGGAGAGTAGATCGCAGCCCCCAACGCGAAGGCGGCGGCTGCGGCGGCTAGTGCGGCGTAAACGGTATTCATCGCGCGTCCAGGGTGCGTGCCGTGTTCACGGCTAGCGGTGCGGTGGCGTGCCCACAAGGGGCCCACGAACTGCCCCCGTAACCGGTTCGCCTACTCGCGACGCGTGGCGGCCTCGATGGTCTCGAGCACCGCTGGCCAGCCCTCAAAGCCCTCCCTCTGAATGGAGAGAACCTCGAGATCCGGGTCCACCACGGCCACAACCGGCCAGACCACGGCGTCGCCGCCACCAAGAACCGTAGGTCCGTAGCCTCGATGGTCCAAGACCGGTCCGCTCAGCCCGTGCTGCTTCGCGAAGGACGCAAGCGAAGGCAACCCACTGCTGAAGCGGTCGTCAGCGAACTCCGCGAGGAGAACGACCACTTCGAGCTCAATCTCCTGTTCGGCCAGAGCACCCACTGACGCGTCGATGCCATCCAGAAAGGAATCCGCATCGGTCGAGTCGGCCGCAACAAAGGCCACCACCTGGAACTTGCCCTGCTGAAAGTGGAGGCGCGTCCCCTCTTCGCAGACATCGGGTAGGTAGGCGTCGGGGAGGGTTCCGCCCTCGCGAAGTGTCGTGCCTCCGGTGTACGTCTCGATGACCGCGCGCTCCCAGCCACAAGCCGACACCTGTGGGGGCGTGAGTCCGTCGAGCAGGTCGCCTTCGGCCCGACCGGTCTGCATCTGCCCCTCTCCGGTGAACACGAGATCGTGTCCATCGTAGCTACGTCCATTCGAGACGCTGGAGGTCGTGAAGCCGGACCCTTGAATCGAGGTGGATGCGCTCCGGCGAAGCGAGGTGTTCTCCCGCGTCGACCTCCACCAAGAGCCAGCGCTGTAGCCCACCCATTCGACCGGATTCACGTCCGACTCGGTGACCTGGGTGTAGCAGTCCTCTCGCCCCGCAACCATCTCGACGTCCGCGCGAAGCACGGCATTGCAGCTGCGGCAGGTCCACGGCCGACTTCGGTCTTCGACGGCGCGGTAGCGGCGGGTGTAGCTGCAGTCGGTCTTGCCGGCCTGCTCGGCCTCGGCATCGAAGTCCACGTGCCAGGTGATGTCGCCTTCGATCAACAGCACGTCTTGCACGGGCTCGGGCCAGGGAGCGACGACGGGCGAGTCGCGCACGTCCTCTTCGACGGCGGAGCACCCCATCAGGAGCATGAGCGCCACTGCCCGCATTCGGCGACCTCCTCGGCAAGGAGTATGGTTCGCGCGGAGGCCCCACGCCATGGTCAACCTGAAGCAGCAGGTGCGCTCCCTCGCCATCGCACGAGGCTTTCACGCCGTGCGCTTCGCGTCCGTGGGGCACACGCCCACTCAAGATGCGTTCGACGAGTGGATGAAGAAGGGCTTCCACGGCGACCTGTCTTGGATGGAGAAGAACCGAGACGTGCGCAGCGACCCACGTGCTCGTATGCCCTCCGCACGCACTGCGGTCGCACTCGGCGTGCCCTACGACCACGCCCGACCCCCTGATCCTGGTGGCAGAACCGGCCTTGTCGCCCGCTATGCCTGGGGCCGCGACTACCACAACCTCGTCGGCAAGGCCCTCAAGAAGCTCTCACGCGACCTTCGGGAGCAAGGCCTGTCGGTGTGGGGCGGCATCGACACCGCTCCAATCCTCGAGCGCGCCTGGGCGAGCGAGGCCGGCCTGGGCGTGACGGGCAAGAGCTGCGTGCAGTTCATCCCCGGACGCACATCATGGATGTTCCTCGCCGTCCTGTTCGTGGACGCCGAGATCGAGCCCGACCCGCGGGTGCAAAGCGATCACTGCGGCACGTGCACCCGCTGCCTGACGGCTTGCCCAACCAAGGCCTACACAGGTCCCTTCTCACTCGATGCGCGACGCTGCATCGCGTACTGGACCATCGAATCCCGGGAGCTCGCGCCGAGGGAGCTTCGCGCTGGCTTCGGGCGGTGGAGCTTTGGCTGTGATGTCTGCCAAGAAGTCTGTCCCCACAACCACGACCCCGACGAGCCCGTGCACCCCGACCTGAGGCCGCGCACCCCCTACCTGGACCTCGATGCGATTGTGCAGAGCACCGACGAGGCTCTGCTCGAGCAGTTTCGCGGGACCCCACTCCGACGCCCTGGTGCCGCGGGACTCAAGCGCAACGCCCTGATCACGCTGGGCAACCTTGGCGACGCTGACGCGCTTGAGTTCACCGCCATGGCACGCACTCACGCATCACCCGTGGTCAGGGGCGCCGCTGCCTGGGCCGAGGGTCGCCTGGGACGCCGACCGACATGGTCGGGGAACGACCTCGATGTCGTACGCGAGGAGCTCGCCGCCTTCGACCGCGGCGAGGTTCCGTCGAGCCTCTAGGCTTCTCCAGCAGGCTCGAGCGTTGCGGCCACTCTCTCTGCAAGACGCCTCTGAACGAGCTCCCCGCGTACGGACATTGTGGCGGCTTCGAGAAAGCATACCCGGTCCTCCACGCTGGTGAGCGCCAGATCGGCAAGCACGCGGAGCATCTCCCCATCTTCACGCGCCGCGAGACGCTGGAAGCTGGTCTGCGCGGCGGCAGAGCTCGGTGCCATCTGCGCCAGCAGGGCGCGAATCCATGCGGCCTGCGGCACATCGCCTTCGAGGGCCGGAATCTCCTCAACCTTGGCCGTGCGGAACCCGTTGGCGTGCAGCGCGTTCTCCTCGAGGATGCGGACCCGGGCCTCGTACCGAAGGAGGATGTTGGAGCGCCCGTGGTCAAGCGGCTGGTGCGTGAGAACCTTGGCCACCGCGACGACAGGATAGACATCCGCCTGATCGAGGGAGGCATCAGAGCGACGCAGCAGCGTTGCGATCCCGAGCAGCCGGTTCCCCTCAAGCACGTCGGCCACCATGGCTTGGTACCGAGGCTCAAAGACGTGCAGGGGCGTCGACTGGCCGGGAAGCATGGCCATCGGCAGCACGAAGAGAGGAAGCGAGGCGAGCGCGTCGGAATCCATAGGGCCTCCTAGAGGATGGAGCCGCGTGGCTATCGGCTCGCGAGGGATTCGTCACGGCCAAGGGCCCAGCTTCCAGTTAGCGAACACCATGATCGAAGTTCGTATTCAGGATGCGATCCAGAGCCTCACCGTCGAGGAGTTCGAAGCGCGAGTCCGCGCTGGACGCATCCACGCGGAGACCGAGGTGCGTTTTGCCCCCGTCACGGGTGAGGGCTGGAGTCGCGCCGGCGACCTCGAGTTCTTCCACGACCTCGCGGTCGACCCCTCGCGAAGAACCGCCACCCGACTCGAGGAGATGGCTCCCCCGATTGCGACGGCCGTGCTCGTTGGCATCAATATTCGGGTGTGGTGGCTCGGCGTAACCCTCGACCGAGGCCAGCTCACAAGCGCGGCGCTCACGGACTGGCTCCCCCCGATCTTGCTCGACGGCGAGGTCTGGCGGCTGATCACCATGGGCTTCGCTCACATCGACCCCATGCACATCGTAGCCAACCTCGTCTGGTTCACCCTCGCGGCGTCACAGCTCGAGCGGGTGCTCGGCCGCGCGAACATGGTCGGTATCTACATGTTCTCCGTTCTGGTCGGCAGCTTGGCTTCGGCCTTTGGATCACCGATTTCCCCATCGTTGGGCGCTTCGGGCGGTGTGCTCGGACTCGTCGGCGCCCTCGTGGTCTTCGGACTTCGCAACCCTGAGCTGCTCTCACGCCGCCAGAAGCAGTTCTTCGGCTGGACGATGACGCCATACGCGGTGTTCATCGTGCTGAGCGGCCTCACCAGTCCGAACACCGACAACCTCGCCCACTTCTTCGGTCTCTTGGGTGGCATGGTGTTCACCTTCGCGCTGTCCCCGAGCAATCCCTCTCGGAACCAGAAGGTTCGCCGCGGGAGCCTCGCCGCATCCCTCGCCCTGATGGGTGCCATGGCGCTGATGGGGCCGCGTATCTACCCACTCTGGGACTCAACCGTTGCCGGAGAGCGCTTGCTCGCCGCGAAAGGAAAGGTGCTCCCGCCGAGGGCCAAGGGTGAAGAGCCGCTCGTTCACTACAGCGTCCCCGCAGGCTGGGAGAGGTTCACCTCGCCCGTCGGAACCTCGGGATTCCGCGATCCGACGAACCACCCGGACCGCTCTGCAGGATTCTCGGTCGCCCACCGCGAGAGCGAGACTTTGGCGACGCCAGAAGAGCGCTACGACGCCGTAGTCGAGAGCTTGAAGCGCGCCCTTCCAACGGTGACCGTCCCCGAAGCTCAACCCGGAGTCGTGGCAGGGGTCGAGGGCCTGTACTTCAAGGCCGCCATCGCCGATGGCATCACCATGGAGTGGTTCGCCGCGACGCGTGGCGTGTTCTCGATCGATGTCTTCTGGTGGACCGACGACCGTCGAGTCGAGCGCCTCGCTCCCCTACGCGACCGACTGCTCGACAGCATCACCTGGCGAGAGCCACCCGAACTCGAAGACGCGCGCCGCGCCGTCCGCGAGACTCCGGGACCCAGCGCAAAACGCCGCCTGGCGATGCAGCTCATTCGCATCGGCGATGCCGAGGAGGCACTCGAGCTGCTCCACGAAGTCCTCGAAGTGACCCCAGACTCGACCCCGGCGTGGCTCGCTTTACTCGATCTCCATCGGATGCTCGGCAAGCCCGCACCGCACGCTCGAGCGCTTGCCACAGCCCCCTCCGCCGAGACGGCGATCGCCGTGAGCGAGTCGCTGACTTCGGAGGAGCGCTTTGCTGAGGCGCGAGGAATCCTCGATATCGCAGGGGGAATGTGGCCCTCTGACAAGGCGCTTCGCAAGGCTCGCCTCCGGGAGGGCCTGCCCGGACGACGGGACCGCGACACACGCCTGCCGTGGCACCTCGTCTATGACGTCACGGGCGCTCCACTCCCCACCCATGAACGCGAAGCACTGGCGGCTCGCCCGCTCACCCTCGAAGCCGCGCTCGAAGCCGACGCGCGTATCGACCGCCTTCGTACACGGGCCACGACCCTCGCCCTCGATTCGAAGCGCGACCGCCTCGCGACACTCTCGTTCCTCAAGTACCGCTACGTGCCGACCGATCAAGAGGCCGCCGCGGACAAGATCCGCGCCGATCTCACGAAGGCTGCGGCCGGTCGCGCGCCGAGTTGGATGCCCCCAGAGATCGCGGCGGCTGCGGCCGACCCGGCGTTCATCGCATCTCTCTGAACCGCCGAGCATAGACGGACGCGTTGGCGTGGTTAGAGTGCTGCCCCGCCCCACCGAAGGGGCACTCTCGGAGCGCATCATGTCCGCACGCGTCGTCGTCCTCGGTTCAGGCCCCGCCGGCCTCACCGCCGCCCTCTACCTCTCCCGCGCAAACCTCGCGCCCACCGTCTTCGAGGGCATTCAGCCTGGCGGACAGCTGACGATCACGACCGACGTCGAGAACTTCCCCGGCTTTCCCGACGGCATCATGGGCCCCGAGCTCATGGAGCGAATGAAGGCCCAGTGCGAGCGCTTCGGAACGACGTTCTCGTGGGACGGCATCGAGTCCGCCGACCTCTCGAGCCGCCCATTCAAGCTCAACACCACCGCCGGAGAAACGGTCGAAGCCGACGCGCTCGTGATCGCGACGGGAGCGACCGCCCGCTTGCTCGGTCTCGAGAACGAGAGCCGGCTGATGGGCCACGGAGTCTCTGCCTGCGCAACCTGCGACGGCTTCTTCTTCCAGCAGAAGCACGTCGTCGTGCTTGGTGGCGGGGACTCCGCAATGGAAGAGGCCAACTTCCTCACCAAGTTCGCGTCCAAGGTGACTCTCGTGCATCGCCGGGAGGAGTTCCGCGCGTCCCGCATCATGCTCGAGCGCGCCCAGAACAACCCGAAGATCGAGTTCCTGCTCAATCACTCGGTGGTCGACGTTCTCGGCGAGAGCAAGATGAACGGCCTGCGGCTGAAGAACACCATCACCGGCGACGAGCACGAGATGGTGGCCGATGGCTTCTTCCTCGCGATTGGCCACGTGCCGAACACCAAGGCCTTTGCAGGTCAGCTCGAGACCGACGAGTCGGGCTACCTGATCACCGCGGCGGACTCGACCGTGACCTCTATCGAGGGCGTATTCGCGGCTGGCGACGTGCAGGACCACACCTACCGTCAGGCGGTCACCGCAGCGGGCTCGGGCTGTATGGCAGCTCTCGAGGCCGAGCGCTGGGTCGAAGCCCAGTAGGCACGGTCGCCGAGGTCAGCCCTTTTCTGGGCTGTCCTCGACCTGCGGTCCAAGGTCCTCCCGAAAGCCCGTGAGCGAGACGCCTTCGCGCGACGCGTCGAAGAGGCCCCACAGCGTGATGGGTCCGAACCACACGAGCCAGAGCAGGATGGCGCTCGCCTCGGCAAGGCCCTCTGGAACACTCCACAGCAGCAGCGACTCTTCCATGACGAAGTGGAAGCCGCCAAGGAAGCCCGGAGCCTGGGGAACCGCGATCTCCGCCATCAAGGCGAGCTGAACGAAGAGACAAGCCGACACCGGCAAGTCGACGCCGAACGACTGAAACAGCGCCCAGATGCCACCCACTCCACAGAGAATGGACAGTGCCGTGAGGATGACGGCGCCGACGAGTCGAAGGGGGTTCCCGACCGCTGCAAGGCCTGCGACGAGTTGCTCGAAGGTGTCGATCGCCCAGTGTTCCCAGCGATCGGGAAGCGGGCTCACGATCCGCTCGAACAGGCTCCGCGCACCGCTAGAGCCGAGCAGCACGACGAGGACGAGGATTACGAGCGCGCCGACGGCAACGCTCACGCCGTGGTGCTGCACGTCCTCGATGATCCCGCCACCCGACACCACCTCCGGGGGCAGGTAGACGAGCAGCAAGATCAGAGCCACCACCACCCCGCCGAGCTCGAACAGCCTCTCAACGACGGCCGTCGACAGCACGGTGGTGAACGGCACGCCGCGGCGACGCGCAAGCATCGCCGGTCGCACGACATCACCCGCGCGCAACGGAAGGAGCGTGTTGAAGGCGTTCCCCACCGTGGTCGCTCGCCAGAGGTCAGCGTAGGTCACTCCGGGATCGACCTCGCGGTGCAGTACGCCCCAACGCAGGGCGCGTACGGCGTACTCGAGGAGGATCAAACCGGCCGCGACAACGACCCACCCCGGCTGCACCGAGGCGAAAGCCGCAAGCATCTTGTCGGGATGGAGTCCCGACACAAACCACCCGAGCAGCGCCACGCTGAGCACCAGAATGAGGACAGTACGAGCGGCTGCGCTGCGATTCAGCGGGTCTCCTCCGAGGCCCCGGATGTAGCCCATCCGAGTTGCCTTGTCCGCCTCCGTGGCAGAGGTGCCACATGCGGGCTATTCGTGCTGGCCGTGCGCGGAGGAGAGAGAATGCAGAGGGATGTAGCTGGACTCGGCAACGCCCTGATGGACGCACTCGTCGTCCTCGAGAACGATGATTTGCTCACCGAGCTGGATCTACACAAGGGCACTATGCACTTGGTCGATCACGCCGGTTGGCAGGCCGTCTATGATCGCATTCGCGACCATAAGGTCACGTTCGACTCGGGAGGCTCGTGCGCCAACTCAATCGCCACGATCGGCTTTCTCGGTGGAAACGCCACCTACTGCGGTCAAGTCGGCGACGATCAGATGGGCGCGATGTACGCGAGCCGCATGACCGAAGCGACGGGCCAGCACGCGCTCCGCTTCACGGGTGAGACCGCGACGGGCAAGTGTCTGTCGATCATCAGTGCCGATGCAGAGCGCACGATGCTTACCGATCTCGGCGCCGCCGTCGCAATGCGCGGGCTCGGCGACTTTGTCGAAGAGGTTCGCACCGCCAAGGTGACCCACTTCACTGGCTACACCTTGCTCGAGGGCCCCATGCGGGGCACCACCCTCGAAGCCATGTTGTGGGCCAAGCAGGCCGGCGGCACCGTCTCGCTCGACGTGGCTGACCCCTTTGTAGTCACGCAGATTCGCGACCTCCTCTGGGCCCTCCTGGCCCAGTACGTCGATGTCGTGTTCCTGAACGCCGACGAGGCACGCGCTCTCACCGACGAAGAGCCCGAGCGCGCGATCGAGACCATCGCAGCCCGTGCGTCTGTCTCGACCGTCATCGTCAAGCTCGGCGCCAAGGGCAGCCTCGTGCGCCAGAACGGCGAGACCACCATCGTCGAGGCCGACATGGTCGAAGCCATCGACACCACCGGTGCTGGTGACGCCTACGCGGGAGCCTTCCTCTATGGCTACACCAAGGGTTGGACGCCGGCATCCAGTGGCGCCCTGGCCTCCGCCGTCGCAGCCCTGACGGTCAGCCAGATTGGAGCGGTCGTTAAGGACCGCGCGCACCTCGAGACTCTGATCGCGGAGCACGCACCCCGCGAAGCCGCGGTGTCGTGATCATCACGCTCGAGACCCTTCAGCCGATGCTGATCGGCTCAGGCGCCGTTGTGCTTGCGGGTCTTGGCTGGCAAGGCCTGCGCTACAAGATCCCGCCTGAGCTCGTCGCGATCATCGCCACCTTCGGGCTGCCCATCGCCGGCATCTGGAGGCCCAGCCTCCTCGCGTACACGCTATCGCCTGAGATCTGGGTGTACCTCGCAGGCCTTCTCATGGTCAGCATCCTGGCGCTCCGGTCGATCCCGATGCGAAGCACGCGAGACGTGTTCCTGCTCGGCGCAATCGCCGGAGGACTTCCCGCAGCGTTGATGGCCGCTCGCAGCGCGCCGGATGCGCGCACCGCCGGACGCCTTGCCGCTGTAGCCGCCGGTGGCGCGGCCATGAGTCCTCTAGGTGGCCCCGTTCAGTTCCTACTCCCGTCGGCGGGACTGGACTGGTGGATCCCAAGCGCCACGGCGGGTGCCGTCGCTGCCGCCGTATGCTGGCGGAATGCTCCCCTCGAGCCAGCAGAAGAGCCGATGCCCATCGCGATTCGCTGGAGGTGGCTGATTGCCGTTGCCTGGGCTGGATGCGTTCTGCAGATGGCCGGAGCTCCTTGGGCTCTCTCCGCGCTGACGGCCGCTCCACCCAAGGTGCCCGATGCCGCCTGGGCAGCTATCGCCTGGTCCGGCGGTCACTTCGTGGACCCGTGGATTCTCGCAGATGCCGGCGCCCGCGCGCGGCAGCTCGGCGCGGACGGCAGCGGATTCGAGGCGGCGGTCTCCGCCCTCACGGCCCCGAGCTTCTTACCCCTGATCATCGCCTGGTCGGTGAAGGACTACCGAGCCGTGCTCGCCGGGGGCCCAGCCATTCTGCTCGCGCTGATCGCGCTGCTCGTCACGGTCTAGCTACCAGGCTCCGACCGGCCGCCCCCCCTTGCGCGGGTCCGAAGCTCCGAAGCGCATCCCATCGGCGCTTTGCACGAGCTGAACAGAGGAAAAGCCCGGCCGGACAACCAGCTCGTGACCCCTACCCTCGAGCGCGCGCAGCACGTCCACGGGAACGTCGGGCTCGATGAAGAGCTTGTTGGGCATCCACTGGTGGTGAATGCGGGGCGCAGACACCGCCTCCGTCGGACTCAATCCGAAATCGATGACGCCAATCAACGCCTGCAGCGTGCCCGAGATGATGAACGGGCCCCCCGACCCGCCGACAGCGAGGACCACCTCGCCCTCTGCGTTCACCACGACCGTCGGGGTCATTGATGAGAGCGGCCGTTTCCCAGCCTCCACGGCATTGTTTGCGTTGCCCAGCAGCCCATACGCGTTCGGCACACCCGGAGCCGCGGCAAAGTCGTCCATCTCGTTGTTGAGCGGAAAGCCGGTCTCGGCCACGACGCCCGAACCAAAGCTCGTGTTCACCGTCGAGGTGAGGGCCACGGCGTAGCCACTCGCATCGATCACCGAGATGTGCTGCGTCCCGTCATCCTGAAGCGGCTGGACCGCGTCCCCGTACCAAGCCGGGTCGTGAGTGCGTGCAGGCCAGATCTTCTGGCGAATCTCCGACACCCGGCCTTCGGACGTAAGCCGCGCCACATCGACCTCGACATAGTCAGGGTCACCGAGATGTTGGGCGCGATCGGCATACGCGTGCTTCATGGACTCCGCGAGCAGGTGATGGAGCTCACTCGAGCCCCAACCCAGCCCCTTGAGGTCGTAGCCCTCGAGCACCCGAAGCATCTGCCCGAGCACCACGCCACCCGAGGAGGGCAGCGGCATGGTGTAGACGGTGTACCCCCTGTAGGGAATCACCACGACCTCTCGGGCCTTCGGCTGATACGCCGCGAGGTCGTGCTGAGTCAGGATTCCACCGGTTCGCGCGGCCGCCGCAACGACCTGACTGGCACCCTTGCCATCGTGAAGGTCCTCGCCCTTGCTCTGGGCCCAGCGCCGGAGGGTCGCCGCCAAGCGTGGATTCTTGACCGTCCGCCCTACCTGAAGGGCAGGAAACAGGGATCGCACCTCATCGCTAGCCGTACGATCGAGGGCTTTGGCAAGATGCGGACGAATCGTGAACCCCTTCGAGGCCAGGCGAATCGCGGGTGCGGCCACGCTTGAGTGCGACAGCGCCCCGTGCTCACGGACAAGGGCCGCAAGACCTCGCGACTCTCCAGGAACTGCCACAGCGAGCCCACCCGTGCGGCTCAGGCCAGGTACGACTGCGCCGGATTCATCGAGGTAGACGTCGCGATGTGCGGCCGAGGGCGCGACCTCTCGAAAGTCTGACGCCCAGGCCGATGTGCCGTCTGTACCCACCGCGAAGCCACCGCCACCGAGTCCACTCCCCGCAGGCTGCACGACGCCCGCCGCGAGCGCCGCCGCGACCGCTGCGTCGACGGCATTTCCTCCCCCTGCAAGCACTTCCGCGCCAGCACCGGAGGCGAGCTCGTGGTCGCTGGCGACAACACCCGCACCCGGTTCGGAAGGTGGTGCGGCGCCCACGCCGAGCGCCAACAGCGCAGTCCAGACCACAATCTTTCGGACTCGCATCGAACCTCCAAGTGCCGCGCGTGTCGTACCCTGCAGACCTTCACACGTCCTGACCGCGCGCCCAAGTGGTCGGATGGGATAGATTTCCGCCGGGAGGCGCCGTGCCGCAAGCCTGGGGCTACGCCAGCGACAAAAGAACTCGTGATGAAAACCAGGACCACTTCGGTGTGTTCGAGGTACCCCTCGGCCTTCTGGCCGTGGTGTGCGACGGCATGGGAGGACACGTCGGCGGCGCCGTTGCGTCCGCTATCGCGGTCCGCGAGATCCACACCCACATGCTCACCGCCGACGGAGACCCACGCGACGAGCTTCAGGGCGCCATCGAACTTGCCAATACGGCCGTCTACGACCGCTCACGGCGCTCGAGACGGTTGATGGGAATGGGCACCACCGCCGTGGCCGTACTTCTGACCGACAACGGGCTCTTCATTGCCCACGTCGGCGACAGTCGTGCCTACTTCTCGCGTGACGGCGAGGCCGAGGCCGTCACTCGTGACCACACGATGGTGAACCTCTTCGTCGATGCGGAGTTGCTCTCACCGGAGGATGCCGCTTCGCATCCCGAGGCTCACGTGTTGGCACGCTCCTTGGGCGTCGAACGCGCCGTCGAGGTCGACGTTCAGGACGCGCTCCCCTTTGAGCACGGCGACACCGTCATTCTCTGTAGCGATGGTGTGAGTGGCTTCATCACCGAGCCCGAGTTCGCGTCGCAGGACTGGCGCGAACCGCAGCAGAGCATCGAAGGCCTTTTCAAGCTCCTACGCGAGCGTGACAGCGACGACAACGCAACGATGGTGGTGCTCACGGCAGACGCGAACGACGCAGTCGTCCCGATGCCGCTCACAGAGCCGCCCGAGGTCCCTGAGGACGATGCCTCCGAGGGCGCGCGACTCTCCAGCGTTCCGACGCGCTCATCGCCAACCATTGCTCCGCTGGACTTCGAGGAGCCAAGCGAACCGGCACCACCGCCGCTCAGCGCGCCGTCTCCACAGATTCAGTATGAAGAGATCGGTGCCCCGCCGCCGATAGATATGGAAATCGGCGTGGGTGACTTCGCCCCACCCGAGCCGGCCCCACCCCCAGTCGGTGCCCCCGTCAGCGCCCCGATGGAAGAGACGATCGGTGTCGAACCCGAGCAGCCGGCGGTCAAGGACCTCTCGAAGGCCAAGCCAGTCTCTGGAAACCGTGCGAAGTACCTCGTCGCAGCTGGCCTCTTGCTGGCTGGCGTGGGCGTCGGTTCCATCGCCTTGGTCGTGTTTGCCCAACAAGCCACAAAGGGCCCGAAACAGGCTGCCGTCTCCATCGAGGTGCCCGCCAACCCGCCCGCTCCGGTCGCCGAGCCGGAGGCAAAGGACACGGCGGGCCCGGCTGCAGGTCAAGAAGCACCGGCCCCAGCAGATCCAGCACTCGAGCCCTCCGGGGAGCCCTCGGCGGAGCCCTCCGGGGAGCCCTCGGCGGAGCCCTCGGCAGAGCCCTCGGCGGAGCCCTCCGCTGCAATCGAGGCTGTCGAAGCGCAGCCGGCACTCCCCTCCGAGCCTGCTGTCGAGGAGCCTCCACCCGCCGCAGAAGAGCCTCCCCCCGAGTTCCCGGACCCCGAGGATATCGTCGACGAGGATGCCGTCGCGCTTCTCGGCCCGCTCCTGGACTGGGCACCCGAATACGACGAGACCGCCCCAGGATTCGTCGTCGAGGTCGTGCCGCCCCCGAGCGAGGAAGGCGCCTTCTATATTCACGCCCAGAAGCCAGACATGGGCCGAACCGGCCTGCACCGCCCGGAGACGTACGTCAACGTGCCGCCAGGCGGCACCCGGCAGATCAGCGTCGTGCAGAGCGCACGAGACGGTGACTGTGGCGAGTCCATGGACGCCCTGAAAGAGGCGATCAACACATCGGTCGACTACGCCTCGCTCTACACCCAGGTCTGGTCTTGCTACAACCTGAGCCACCAGCGAAAGCTGTTTGGCGTGGCGCTCACCGACCAGGCCTCCTTCGAAGAGCACCTGGTGCACTTCGAGGGCGAACGTTCTTCTCGAGGCTACGGATCCTCCCCGTGGGGGGCTCCCGCCAACAGCGGCATCGAGCACCGTATCGAGCAATGGGTCAGCGCCGAGGGCGAGCACAACTTCCCGATCGTCATCCTCGACCTCGTCGGCGCTGAGCAGGCGGCGATGGACCTCGCCGGCGACCTTCTCATTGAAGCCGAGGCCGCTGCGGCCTTCGGTCGACTGCCGAGACCAAACTCCAAGCAGACCGCTTACTGGGCGCGAAGGGTGTACGTCACGGCCCTGGGCCTCACCGGCTCTAGCGGTGAAATGGTCTCGGAGCATCAGCCTGAGACCCATGAACGCATTCGTGAGTTGCTCAACGAGGCGACCCGAGGTGGCCTCGACAACCCCACCGGCGTGCGGCTCCCGTCAAGCGTCAAGGCAGCTTTACTCGCCGGTTTGGGCAAACGCCCCGTCCGTCTCGTAGCCGCCCCGAAGCCGCAGCCGAAGGAAGAGGTTCGCGTCGCACCTGCGCCCGAGCCCGAGGACGTCCGCCCGGTCATCTACCAGGGGCCACCGAAGCGTCATCGCTAGCGTCGAAGAAGATCTGCATGCCACTGTAAGGAACCCAAGGCTGGCGCCGTTGTCGCTTCGAACAGAGTGGGAACGCCATCCCCCACGGAGGTCGCATGCAACGCTGGCAACTCACCCTTGGCCTCGCAGGACTCGCGCTTACGGCGGCTGTGGTCGCTCCCACCTTGCGTGGAGCGCTGTCCCCCACCCCGGCTGTGACGCCGTCTACGGGGGTCAAACCCGTCGAGCCCCCGGCGATTGTCGCTCCGCCCATCGCCGAAGCCGGTCACCTAATCGTCGACGCTGGACTCGATCGTTCCGCGGTACTCACCGGCGACGTGACCGAGCGCTTTCTCACCGTCCACGTCACCGCGCCGAACGACCTCGGCACCCAATACCGGCGTCCCGTCGATCTCGGCGTGGTCGTGGACCGCTCGTGCAGCATGTCCGCCCGCGGCAAGATCGACTACGCGAAGGCAGCGGCGAAGCAACTCCTCACCCAGATGGAGCCCGACGACGTCTACTCCCTGGTCGTGTTCTCGGATGATGCCGTTTCCGTGATCGACGCGACCCACGTCGACAACATCGCAGGCCTTCAGCGCCGGATCGACGGCGTGCACGAGACCGGCGACACCAACATTGTCGCGGGCTTGGACCTGGGCGCAAAAGAGATCCGCAAGCCGATCGGCGAGAGCGCGGTCGGGCGCATTGTGCTTCTCTCGGATGGCCGGCCCACGGCCGGGGTCGTCGATCCCGACGCCATTGTTCGCCGCGTCGCCGAGCTTACGGCATCGGGCATCAGCGTCTCGAGCATCGGGCTCGGTCTCGACTACAACGAGGACCTTCTCGCCCGCATCGCAGACGTCGGAGGAGGCAGCTACGACTTCGTCGACAACCCTCGGGAGCTCACCTCGGTCTTCGAGGATGAGCTCGAGCGGAGCGCTGCAGTGGTCGCACGAGGTACCAAGCTGACCCTGAACCTCGGCGAAGGCATCGAGCTCCTCGACGTCATCGGCTGGGAGGGGCAACGCGAAGCAGAAGGCACGTCGTTCTACCTCGGCGACGTCACGGCGGGTCAGACGGTCAAGTTGACCGCACGAGTCCGCGTCACCAGCCCCGACGCTCCCGCCGCCCTCTCCGTCGCGACGGCCACCGCGGAGTACTACGACCTCGTGGACGAGAAGCAGGCGAGTTCCACCGACACCGCCGAGGCCACGATCACCCGAGACCGCAGTGCAGTGGCCAGCAGCCTCGACAAGAACCGCGCCGTTGACGCCACCCGCGCGTGGGGCAACGCCTACTTGGACCGCTCGACCCGTGCCTATGCCTCAGGAGACCGTGCACTGGCACAGGAGCTCGCCGCCGAGTCCGCCAAGGTGCTGCGTGAAGCCGGAGAAGAGATGCAGGCACCGCAGCTTCTTCGCGACGCCGACAACAGCGTCCAACAACAGGAGATCTACGACGACTACTCCCCGAGTAGCGCCGAGGGTCGACGGTCCATCAAGGCAGGCAAGGAGTACTTCCGCGCCGCCGCCAAGTGAGTGAGGGCAACGTGTCTACCCATGTGCTGACCGTGAACGAGAGCCTCCCGCTCCGAGAGATTCCGATGCGCCAGGCGGCGTGGATGGCTCTGGGTGTGCTGGCCGCCGCCGTCCTGTCCTTCACGGGGACATGGTCCGAGGCCCCGAGTCTTGCCCTCTCCATCGCACTGGCCGCCGGAGTCGCCGCCGTCAACCCGCGCATGGTCTGGGCCCTGCCCTTGGTCGCCGCCGGGATCATCGCGGGAGGCATGACCTTCGACATGCTCAAGTTCCCCGCCGTACTGGGGGCCTCCGCTGTAGCGGGGCTGTCGATCGCGTGGCTTGCGCCCTTCCGGACTGACGCCTTGGACTACCTCAACGCGACCCTGGCTTCATCGGCTGGAGGGGCCATTGGCCTGTGGGGAGCAACGCAGATCCTCCCGGACGTCGTCACCACGACCTCGGGCGCGCTGGTCGCCGCGGGATTCATGAGTCTGGGTGCCGCCCAGGGACTGCTTCCCCTCGCCTTGCGTCCTGGGGTCGGCCTTCCCCGGGTGAGAACCATTCAGAAGGCCCTCAAGGCTCGCTATCGGCCGCCGGTGTTCCGGGCTATCGAGCTCCATGAGGGCGCGACCCGCCATGCCCCCAACCATGAGGGGAAGAGCGGCCTCACGGAAGTGGTGCAATGGGTCTTCCGCTTACAGTGCACCCTGCAGGACCTCGACCAGGAACTCGAGGGTATCGACCCCGTGGACGTCGAGAAGCGCATCACCCAAGCCGAGACGGCTCCCACTACGGATGCCTTCACTCGCGAGCGGCGCCAGGCCACGGCAAAGCACCTCCGCCGTCTCCTGGGGCACCGAGAAGCGATCTCAACAGAGCGAGAGCGCACGAGTGCTCTGGTCGAGTACGCACTCGCGTTCCTCGAAGAGGCCCGGGCCGGTCTCGCGGTCGCCCGAGAGCTTCCTGGCGAGGCGATTCCCGACCGCCTTCCCGACGTCCTTCACAAGCTTCGCGCCCACGCATCAGAGGGCGAGGCACGCCGAAAGACAGCCCGTGAATTGACCTCGGCCTGAACTCGCCTCCGACCCTCGCTCGACAGAGGTCTGCGAGTTACCCGCGCACCACACGTGGAGGCTTGCATGAGCAAAGACGCCGAGGACCGCGCACTCGAAGCAGAGCGCGAAGTGGGCCGTATCAACGCCTTCTTCCCCATCCTTCCGAGGCTCGGGAATCGCTGGGCCGCCTCCCGTCCTTGGGAAGGCAAGACCATTGCCCTCAACCTGCATCTCACCTCGCTGACCGCCGCGCTTGTTCGCGAGCTTCAGCTCGGCGGAGGTACCTTCATCGTCAGCGGTGCCAGCCCAGCGACCACGCATGTCGGCACTGTCGAGATGCTTCGGAACGAGGGCATCGAGGTGTACACGGGGCGCGAGCGCGATGACGGCTTCGCCTCTGTGCTCGACCACAAGCCAGACCTCATCGTCGACGTTGGCTTTCAGCTCGTCAACGCATTGCTCGACCGCCGGCCAGAGCGGGCGAAAGCCACGCTCGGCGCCATCGAGATCACCCGTTCTGGCATCACCCGCCTGCGCAAGCGCACCGAGCCGCTGCCCTTCCCGGTGTTGAACATCAACGATGGGCGTCTCAAGAATGCCGTCGAGAACCGCCACGGTGTCGGCGAGGCCCTCTGGCAGGCGGTGGCCCGCCTCACCGGCATGCACCTCTCTGGCCGCCGTGTCGCCGTTCTTGGCTACGGCCCGGTCGGAAAGGGACTGGCGATGTACGCCCGGGCCGCCGGCATGTCCGTCGAAGTGGTCGAGCCCGACCCCGTCCGGCGCCTCTTCGCCCACTACGATGGCTTCGTGAGTCCCGACCTCGACGAAGCCCTCTCCCGCGCAGGCGTCGTGGTGACTGCAACCGGTCGTCCCGGCGTGCTGTCGGTCGACCATCTTGCCAAGGCGCGCAGCGGCGTCGTGCTCGTGAACGCTGGCCATGGCGGAAACGAAATCGACGTCAGCAGCATCCAGGCTGCCGCCGAGCGCGTGGACCACATTGGTGAGCAGGTGGTTCGCTACCGCCTCGAGAACGGACCTCGCGTCACCGTTCTCGGTGGTGGGCACCCGCTCAACATCGTCACCAACGCGGGGTCCCCGGAGCCTGTCCTGCTGCACTTCGCTGTGCTTGGACTCGCGCTCGAGAGCCTGGCCACCGGCGACTTCCCCGCGGGCGAGGTCATCGTCCCGGATGCTATCGAGGCCGAAGCGGCCGCCTTCGCGCTGCACGCCCTGAACCCTACGGCAACGTAGTGGACCTCGCCTCCGAGTTGGCTCGCGGTGTCGAAGCCCTTCGGTCAGGCGAAGCAGCAGACGCGGCCACGATCCTTCAGGCGGTGGTGGACGACGAAGGCTTTCGCGCCCACCCGGAACTACAGGACGTGCGTGCGCGAGCCTGCAGTCTGCTCGCCCAGGCCCTGCTGTCCACCGACCAAGTGGGACCCGCCGACCGCTACGCCCGCGAGGCTCTCGACGCACTCGAGAACGCCCCGGACGACACCGGTCGCGCCCAGATCGACGAACTGCGCCGCGAGATCATGGGAAGAGCTCTCACGCTCCGCAAGGAACGCGAGCAACGGTCTAGACGCTCGCGGCTCCGGCAGATTCCGGTTCCCGAGCTCCTTGCCGCTGCAAAGGACGATGACGAGCGCACGCGCTTGCTCATTGAGCGGGCCACCGCTGAGAGCGAGGCCGGTGACGAGGCCGCGGCGATTCGGCTCGCCGATCGGGCTCGGAACCTCGCGGACAAGTCCTGCGGATTGAAAGAACAGGTCCTGAGCCGCCTGCTCGTCGCTCAAGTCGACGCACGACAGCGCGTCCCGGCACTGCAGAGCGCGTATCAACTCGCGCTCGCTGCGGACGAGAAGGGCCTGATCACGGGCATCGCACGCACGGCTGAACAAGTTGGAACCCCTCTTCACGTAGTAGACGGAGGGCAGTGATGAAAGTCGGCGCCATCGACATCGGCACCAACAGTGTCCACCTGCTCATCGCTGCCATCGATCCGAGCGGACATGTCGAGGTCGTCGAGAAGGCCCGAGAACAGGTCGAGCTCGGCTCCGGGGGCCTTAGCGCCCAAGAGCTCACGCCAGAGGCCATCGCACGAGGCGTCCGCGCGCTCGAGTCGTTCAAAGCCGCCTGCGATGGCCACGATGTGGAAGACATCTACGCCACCGCTACATCTGCGGTGCGCGAAGCCTCCAATGGTGTGGACTTCTGCCTTGCCGTGAAAGAAGCCACTGGCATCCACGTGCGCGTCATCGCCGGCGCCGAAGAAGCGAGACTCATCCACCTCGGCGCGCGCCGGGACCTCGACTTCTCCGCTGGCCGTGTGCTTGTGTTCGATCTCGGCGGCGGCAGCACCGAGTTCATTCTCTGCGATGCCGAAGACGCGCTCCTACAGCAGTCCCTGCGCATCGGGCACATTCGCATGTCCGAGCTCTTCCACCGTACCGACCCGCTCGGAGCCGAGGACTACCGCGCATTGAAGACTGCCGTCCGCGGCGCCCTCACGCCGCTACTGCATCGCGTACGCGGCGGTGACTTCCAGAGTCTCGTCGGCACGAGTGGGGCCGTGCGCACGCTCGCGATGATGGCGACCCTCCGGCGCGGCGACCAAGCCCCCGAGCACGCCCACGGGCTGGTCCTGCATCGCTCCGAACTCGATGCGCTGGTCCGCATCTTCCGCACTGAGCCCAAGGCGACCTACGCAAAGCTCAAGGGCATGGACCCCAAGCGGATTCACACCCTGCCCGCCGGTGCCATCATCGTTCGAGAGGTGATGAAGGCCTTCGATGTGACAAGGCTCGTCACATCGGAGCGCGGTCTACGCGATGGGCTCATCGTCGACTGGGTCCTCAGGCACCGCCCTGAGATCACGCTGGCGGCGACCACGCCCGATCCACGCCGACGTGCCGTTCTGGCAACCATGCGCCACTACCACGCCGACCCCGACCACGCGGCCTTTGTGGCACGCGCCTCGAGGGTGTTGTTCGACGCCACCGCCCCGCTCCACGGCCTGCGCATCGACGACCGACGAACACTCGAGTTCGCCGCTCAGCTCCACGACATCGGTCACCACATTGCCGGCAAGGACCATCAGAAGCACGGCATGTACCTCATTCGCCACACGCGGATGCCCGGCTTCACGGCACCCGAGATCGACGTCATGGCCCAGCTCGTCCGCTACCACCGGGGTCGCGGCCCCCGAAACAAGCACCAGGCCTTCGCAGCGTTGAAGAGCGAGGACAAGGCGCGGGTTCGCGTGTTGTCTGGGATTCTCCAGCTGGCTGATGCTCTCGACCGCGGCCACGACCAGAACACCACGCAGCTCAGCGCCGACCTGGAGGGGGGCGAACTCCGCGTGTCCGCTACCACCAGAGAAGCGCCGGACCTCGAGCGTTGGAGCAGCATCCGCCGAAAGAAGCTGCTCGAGGATTCCCTAGGAATCGCGGTGAATATCGAGGTCCAGAAGGCCATCACGGGCCCTTGACGACGGCCTCGATTCGCCGCAGACGCGACCGCGCGGTAAGCTCCCCGCCTAGGACGGATTCATGGACCTCTTCGACAGCCCCGAAGAGCTCGAGCGGCAGCTTGGACTGTCGCGCGATGCTCTCGATACGCTCGACGCCAGCGGCGACAACTCGGTCGTCCTTGAGCGGCTGAAGACGACCAAACCGAACCACCCTCTCTTGTGGGCAAAGACGCTGTTCGCGCTTGGCTTCTTCGGCGGACTGATCGGTGGTGGTCTGCTGATTGCAGTGCCCCTGGTCCAGCCCGATCTCGCAAAAGACTTCCAGGTCATGCAGGCCTCGCTGGGCCTCGCGCCCAGTGCCATTGCGTTTGCCGCGGCCGGCATCTCGATGGTGATGTGGATCGTGATCGCCCAGCTCACGCTGATCGTCGCCCGATCCGAAGAGCCTCTCGAATGGGAGGCGAAGGAGCGTCAGCGCCTGACGTCCGACATGGCACGCATCAAGGCCGCCATCCAGCTCCATGAGCAGGCTCCCGCGGGCACCCCACTCGGTGCCCTTCCGCGTGGGGGAACGCCGATGGGTGCCCCTCCAATGGGCATGCTGGGTTCAGCGACCCCGCCGCCGCTGCCGGGCATGCGGATGGCCACGCCGGCACCTGCCCCCACCGCGTCCGGCCCTGGCAACCTGCTCCAGAGCCTCGGCACGAAGACACGCGGCGGTACCCCTCTTGGCGCCGCACCTCGCGGAGGCACCCCCATCGGCGGTGCAGGGCGCGCCATTGGCAGTGGCAGCCCCAACATGAGCTACTCGGGTCCGAGCGAAGGCTTCGCCGACTTCGATGACGACGGGGACTTTCCGAACTTCGACGCGCTCGCGCCTTCTCCCTCCGTTGGGCAGCCCAGCTACGTGGCCGCCGAGAGCGAATCCGTCCGCCCTGAGATGATCGGAGGCCGCCCGTCTGGCTTCTCAAAGCCCATGGCCACCGTCTTTCCGCCATGGGCGCCGGTCGAAGAGCCCTGGCTCCTCGATGCGATCGAGAAGTGCTACGCGCTCGCCCAAGAGCTGCCCCTTCAGGCGGCCATCACCTTCGATCAGGACACGAACCTGCCGTTCACGCTCGCCCTCGAACGTGCGAGCCCCGCCATCGCGATGCGCGCCACGATGGCCTACGCCGACTATCTGGCGAAGATCGTGACCCCCGTGCGGGCCCGTGTCGACCTCTCGGCCGTCCCCCATCTCAGCGGCAGCTTCACCCGAAACGTGATGTCCGCACTCGAGCCGCACTTCGGTGATGGCTTCGTCGCTGAGAAGAAGGGTGACCTCATCGAAATCCGCTTCGGCAGCCCGAACTCCGGCTGGAACCGCTACCCGGTGCTCCCGACGGCGTGAAAAGCGCCTGAACGGCGGTTCATAGCGGGACGACGGCCGTTCGGCGTGGTAAAGCCACCGGCCTGTCTCGGGAGGCCCGATGGCCGTGAATCGCGCTGGAATCGTCGACGAAAACTTCCGGCATGTGGTGCAGACCCTTGAAGCTCGTCCGGCTCGGACCGACGTGCAGTCACCGGTGCGTGCCGGCGCTTGGATGAGCGCTCGCACCGCCCTTCAGATCTTCGAAGCGCAGGTCGAGTCTCGCCAGAGCGACATCGTTGCCCGCGAACTGAAGCGCGACGGCTTTGGCTACTACACCATCGGAGGCTCCGGTCACGAAGGAAACGCCGCGGTTGCCACCGCCCTGCGCCCCGATGACCCGGCCTTCCTGCACTACCGGTCCGGCGGTTTCTTCTCGGCGCGCGCCCGCCAGCATCCTGGCCCAGCCGGCATCTTCGACGTGTTTCGAGGCATGGTCGCGGCAGCAGACGAGCCGATCAGCGGCGGTCGCCACAAGGTCTTCGGCTCCGTCGAGCTCGCGATTCCGCCGCAGACATCCACCATCGCCACCCAGCTGCCCAAGGCCCTCGGCTGCGCAGTCTCACTCGACCGATGGGCCCGCATGCAGGGCGTGGACGAGACCCGCATCGTCGTGAGTACCTTTGGCGACGCCTCCTCGAACCACTCGACCGCCACTGGAGCGCTCAACGCCGCTGGATGGGCGGCCGCCCAGAACGTTCCGGCCCCCGTTCTCTTCGTCTGTGAGGACAATGGCATCGGCATCAGCGTGCACACACCCGAGGGCTGGGTGCAGGACGCGGCCGAGGGACGCGCCGGCGTGAAGGCCTTCTTCGCGGACGGACTCGACCTCGTGAACGCGTACGAAGTCGCCTCGGAAGCCGCTGAGTACGTCCGTGAGACCCGCCGTCCCGCCTTCCTGCGCCTGCGTGTGGTCCGGATGCTCGGGCACGCCGGTTCGGACGTTGAGCAGCTCTACCACAGCAAGCAGCAGATCGAGGACAACGAGGCGCTCGACCCCCTGCTTCGGAGCGCTCAGCTCCTCGTCGGCGAGGGGTGGCTCAGCCCCGCGGCCGTGCTCGATCTCTACGACGCGACGGGGGCCCGCCTAAGAGCACTCGCCGCAGAGGCCTGCCGCCGTCCCCGCCTCGAGACCGCCGAGCAGGTCATGACTCCCCTGTTCTTCCACGATGCCGACACCATCGATGCGAACTTGCCCATTCCCGCCGAAGACGCCCGCATCTTCTCCCGGCCTCCAGAGTCGGAGGACCGGGGTCGACATCTCGCGTTTCAGCTGAATCGCGGCCTCGCCGATGTGCTCGCGGCCGTCCCCGAGTCTGTGATCTTTGGCGAAGATGTCGCGAAGAAGGGCGGCGTGTACCACGTCACGGCCGGCCTCTCGAAGAGCTTCGGTGTGGCCCGCGTGTTCAACACCCTGCTCGACGAGCAGACCATTCTTGGCCTGGCGATTGGCGCCACCCATGCGGGTCTACTGCCGATTCCCGAGATTCAGTACCTGGCCTACCTGATGAATGCGATCGACCAGCTCCGCGGTGAAGCGGGCTCGATGCAGTTCTTCAGCAACGGCCAGTTCGACAACGGCATGGTCGTTCGCATCGCCGGCCTCGCGTACCAGAAGGGCTTCGGCGGTCACTTCCACAATGACAACGGCGTCGCGGCCCTCACCGAGATCCCCGGCCTGCTCATCGGCTGCCCCTCTCGCGGCGACGAAGCCGTTCGCATGCTCCGCACCATGGTCTCGGCCGCCCGCTCACTCGGCCGCGTCTCGGTGCTCTTGGAGCCCATCGCCCTGTACATGACCAAGGACCTCCACGAGGAAGGCGACGGCGAGTGGCTCACTCAATACCCTGCCCTCGACGAGCACCTGGACATCCACGACGTCGGCGTCTACGGCGATGGCACCGACCTCTGCATCGTCAGCTACGCGAACGGCTTGTGGATGTCGCTCCGGGTAGCCAAGCGCCTCGAAGCGATGGGACACAACGTGCGGGTGGTGGACTTGCGTTGGCTCGCACCATTGCCTGTGGACGCAGTACTCGCCCAGGCCAGCGCCTGCGGAAAGCTGCTCATCGTCGATGAATGCCGCGCGAACAGCGGCATCGCCGACAAGCTCTTCGCCGAGGTCGCCGAGCGAGACCGGTCGGTGCTCATCCGACGTCTCACGGCCCTCGACACCTACATTCCGCTCGGTGCCGCAGCGAATCTGGTCCTGGTCAGCGAAGAGGGCATCGAGCAAGCCGCCCTCGCGATCCTCGGGGAGGAAGCATGAAGCGCGCCCTCATCATCTGCCCTGGACGCGGGTCCTACGACCGAAGCAGCCTGGGACAGCTTCAGCAGCGTAGCCCAGCCGCACACGCCGTCATCGAGGCCTGCGACAACGCTCGCGCCTCGCTTGGCCGGCCGACACTCACTGAGATCGACGCAGCCGAGCGGTACAGCGCCCGGCAGCACGTTGCAGGCGAGCACGCCTCCCTGCTCACCTTTGGATGTGGCCTCGCCGACCTCGCCGAGCTCTCGGAAGCCTACGAAATCGTGGGTGTGACGGGGAACTCCATGGGCTGGTACACCGCCTTGGCCGCATCTGGAGCTCTCGACCTGGGCGAGGCCATTCGCCTGGTCGAGACGATGGGCGCGTACCAAGCGGGCAACGTCATCGGCGGACAACTGCTCTACCCGATCAGCGACGAACACTGGCAGAACGACCCGGGTCGCCACACGGCAGTCGACAAGGCCATCGATGAAGTTCGCGCGCAGGGACACGGCGCGTGGTGGTCCATCAAGCTGGGAGGCTTTGCCGTCCTCGGCGCCGACGCAGAGGGCATCCGAGCGCTGATGAAGGCACTTCCTGCAGAGACCCGTGGTTCGCGGACCTTCCCGCTGCAGCTGCCCATGCACAGCGCGTTTCACACACCGCTCTTGCAAGCTACCAGCGACCGAGCCCACGCCGACCTCGGTGACCTCGCAGTGAAGGCGCCACGCGTGCCTCTGATCGACGGCCGCGGGCATGTCTTCTCGCCGTGGGCCGCCGACCTCGACGAGTTGCTGAGCTACACCCTCGGACACCAGGTCGTCGAGACCTATGACTTCGATGCTGCGGTACTCACGGCGCTGCACCACACCGGCCCCGACGTGGTGATCGTGCTTGGGCCGGGCAACTCCCTGGGCGGGCCACTCGCCCGTTTGCTCGTGCAAGATGGGTGGGCAGGAATCTGCACTCGTGAAGACCTCGATGCCCAGCAGAAATCCTCCCCCCTGCTGCTCTCGTTCGGTGTGACCAAGCAGCGGGAGCTTCTGTCGTGATCCTGGCCCTGGTCGAGGCCATTCGTCTCAAGGCGCTCGACCGCGCGGGCTGGGTGCGGGTGGGCATTGCGCACCCCGAGAGCGTTGCGGCACACAGCTGGGGCGTCAGCTTGCTCACCCTCGCGTTTCTGCCGCCCGAGCTCGATCGGGGCCGAGCGCTCGCCTACGCGACCCTGCACGATCTCCCCGAGTGCCTAGCCGGAGATGTGACCCCGCACGACGGTGTCTCCGCGCAAGCCAAGCACGACGCCGAGCGCGCCGCGATGACGTCCCTCGAAGCAAGGGGCTTGCCCCCTCACCTGGTGTCTCTCTGGACGGCCTACGAGGCCCAGAACGACCCCGAGGCGCGCTTCGTCCAGCAAGTCGACAAGCTCGAGATGGCCCTTCAAGCGCTGGCCTACAGTGACCGAGCAAAGGTCGACGAGTTTGTGGACAGCGCCGCGTCGCGCATCGATCACCCGTCCTTGCTCACCGTCCTCGAGGAGATCCGGCGGCAGCTCGCCGACCAGCGGTAGACTCCCCGTCCAGCGGAGGTGCCATGCTCATCGTTTTCATTACCGTCCCCGAAGGCAGCGGCGCCGAAATCGCCAAGGAACTGATCGGCCGCGCCGTCTGCGCTTGCGTCAACGTCCTTCCGGCCGTGGCGTCTTTCTACCTGGAGGAGGGCGAGATGAAAACCTCCTCCGAAGAGCTGCTTCTAGTGAAGGTCGCCCCGGCGGACGCCGGAATCTTGCGCTCGGCGGTGCTCGAGCTGCACCCCTACGACACGCCCGAGTTCGTCGCCATCGAGGCCAACGCGGACCACTCCGACGAGGACTACTTGCGCTGGGTCCGCTACGCGACGAGGTTCTAGCCAATGACCATTTTTCAGAAGATCATCGACCGGGAGATTCCGGCGGACATCGTCTACGAGACCGACGACGTCCTGGCCTTTCGCGACATCCAGCCGGTGGCGCCGGTTCACGTCCTCGTCATTCCGAAGCGGCCACTTGTGCGCCTCGCCGCTGCGAGTGCGGAAGACGAGACCCTGCTCGGCAAGCTGATGACGGCGTGCCGCATCGTCGCCGAACAACAGGGTATCGCCGAAGCCGGCTACCGGGTGGTGACCAACAACGGTGACTGGGGTGGCCAGAGCGTCGACCACCTGCATCTACACGTCATCGGCGGCCGTCAGCTGACCTGGCCCCCAGGCTAGGCCTAGTAGGACACCGTAAGCGGGAAGACGAGCATTCCGCCGTCATGCTGCGGCCCGGCCACCATGAACGAGCGGTTCCGGTGGATGCTGACCGTCGTATCGAGCAGCTTGCTGGTGTTCTTGTAGAGCTGAACGCGCAGCTTCGCGGCACGGTCATCCACTTCGATGAGCGTCACCTTCATCGAGCGGCCGCCGACCACGGTGACCGTGGTCTGATCCCCGACGCCGAGCGACTCACTGTCGCGGTCAAGGCGCGTAAAGCCGGTGTAGTTCAGGAACTTGAAGTGCCGCTCGACCGACTTCAGCGATGCATCGACGTTGCGATGTTGATTGGTCGCATGGACCACCAGCAGCTCGACGGTAACGGACTGGCTGGTGCGCGCAGAGGCACCTCGCGGAGCGGGCTGCGCAGAGGCCTCAGACGGTGTGAAGCCACCCATCAGGAGCGCCGTCGCCAGCGCCGCAAGACTTAAGGTCTGGGAGATGCGCTTGATCACAGCAGGGCCTCCTCATCCACCCAGATAATGAGTGGGGCCTCTTCGACGTCGCTCTGCACGACCTGAACCATGGTCTGCTCACCGTATTCCAGTGCATCGATCTGAATCTCTGCAGCGGAGGCAAAGATGAAGTCGTTGCTGGCAGTCGTGGCGGACCAGGGAAGGTTGCCTACGAGCACCATGAACACCGCTGCAGCCGCAAGCATAGCGCCAGACCAGCCCCATCCCGCTGCATTGTTTGCCGCAGCCGGGATGCGAGGCGCCGGAGCGAGCGAGTAGCGATGCAGCTCGTCCATGACATCGTCGGCCACGTTGACTTCGCCAGCCTCGCTGTGAATCGCCGCTGCGATGGGCAAAACGCCGATCTGGTCAGCCACGGCAGCCCAGACGTCAACGCTTCCAGCCTCGTCGCGAATCGCGGCGGCAATCGGAAGCGCGGTTCCGCCCACAGAGGCGAACACGGCCTCTGAAACGTCCACACGACCGGCTTCGTGATGGAGCGCGGGTGCGAAGGCCAGGGCCTCGACGCCCATCTCGGCGAGCACCGCCACGGAGACGTCCACGCGACCGGACTCGTAAGTCACAGCCTCGGCCACCGGCACAACCACACCGCCAACCTCTTCGGTCACGCTGCGGGAGAGCTCGACACGGCCTGCTTCAAAGCGCGCAGCATCCGCGACCGGGACGACTTCCCCGCCCACCGTGGTGGTGACGGACTCAGCCAGCTCGACGCGCCCAGCCTCGTGACGGACGGCGTCTTCGACGGGAGGAACATCCCCGCCGACGCGATGGGTCACCGCACCGGCAAGCTCCGCTCGCCCGCCTTCATTGAGCACCGCGTCGCGGACCTCCGGCTGTGGGGCGCCAATGGCGGCGAGCACGTCTCCGGAGATGTCAAAGCCCCCACCCTCATGTAGCAGCGCCTCGGCGAGACCCTCGAGAGGCTCACCAAGAAGGCCGAGCAAGCCAGCAGCCTCGAAGGCGGGCTCCTCGGTCAGCAGTGGCTCAGCACGCAGCTCCGCCGGAAGCCGCTCGTCGGAAGCGAGCAGTTCCTGGGCGCGACTCACCGTCTCCGCGTCGGCGGTGCCGTCGCGAATCAGGAGAAGTAGCTCTCGGAGGGACTGGGCCATCATGGGTCCGGGTGCTTGGGTTCGTTCACAGAGACGCGGCAGGCGCGCATGCATTCGAAGAAATCAGTCTCGTTCTCCGGCAAGCAGCTTCTGGAGCTTCTTGCGGGCGTAGAAAAGACGCGACATCACCGTGCCCTCGGGGATCCCCATGATCTCGGAGATCTCTTTGTACGACAGCCCTTCGAGCTCGCGAAGCAGGATCGCCTGCTTCTGATCCTCGGGGAGCGTCTCGACGGCATCCATGATGCGCTTGTACAGCCGCTTACGCTGCAGGACCTTGTTCGGTCCGTCTTCGCTGTGCGCGGCGGCAATCTCGCCGTCTCCATCGCGGGTCGCGATGTCTTCCTCGAAGGAGGTGGTCTGACGGCGCTTGCGCTTGCGAACCAGGTCAATCGCCAGGTTCATGGCGATACGGTACAGCCACGTGTAGAAGCTGGACTCGAGGCGGAAGCTGTCCAGGCGATGGAAGGCCTTGACGAAGGCATCCTGGGTCACGTCGCGTGCATCCTCGCGGTTGCGCAGCATGCCGTAGAGCATCGAGTAGACGCGGCCCTGGTACTTCTCGACCAATCCACGAAAGGCGGTCGTGTCGCCATCGCGGACGGCGAGGACCATCTCGGAGTCGTCGAGACGGTCATCGTTGCGGATCGTGGCCTGGGGGACATCAGCCATGGGCATCGTTCCAGTTGTCGCCGACGGCGATGTTGACGTGGAGTGGAACCGCAAACTCCGCGACCCCTTCCATCTCGGCTCTGACCAGGTCGCTGACCTGTTCGAGCTCTGCCTTCGGGACCTCGAGGAGCAGTTCGTCGTGAACCTGTAGCAGGATACGCGCCGCGAGGCCTTCTCGCTCAAGTGCAGCGTGCACGCGGATCATTGCGATCTTGATCAAATCGGCGGCGGTGCCCTGAACCCGCATGTTCACGGCTTCACGTTCGGCTGCCATGCGCTCTGCGTAGTTGCGCGAGTGGATGTTGGGCACGATGCGCCGACGACCGAACAGTGTGTCGGTCCAGCCCTTGCTGCGGACGGTCTCCTTGGCTTCCTCGATGAACTCACGCACTCGCGGCAGTCGTGCGAAGTACTCGTCCATGTACCGAGTCGCCTCGTCGCGGGAGATGGCCAGGTCACCTGAGAGTCGAAACGCGCTCATGCCGTAGATCAGCCCAAAGTTGATGGCCTTGCTCGCCGTGCGCTGGTCGCTCGTCACCTCGTCCAGCGGCACCCCGAAGATCTCGGACGCCGTGCGACGGTGAATGTCCTCGCCGTTGTTGAACGCCTCAACGAGGGTACCCTCGCCGCAGAAGTGCGCCAGGATCCGCAGCTCGATCTGCGAGTAGTCGCAGGAGAGGAAGACCTTGCCCTCCGCTGGGACAAAGGCCTCGCGAATGCGACGTCCCTCGTGGGTGCGGACCGGAATGTTCTGCAAGTTGGGGTCCGCCGAGGACAGGCGACCCGTCGCGGCGACCGCCTGGTGGAAGGTCGTGTGCACCCGCTGGTCGTCCGCGAGGTAGTCCGGCAGCTTCTCGACGTAGGTGGAAAGGAGCTTCGACAGGCTGCGGTACTTGAGAATTGCGCCAGGGAGCGGGTGTAGGTCCTTCAGCTTCTCGAGCACGGAGGAATCCGTCGACCAGCCGCTTTTAATCTTCTTCTGCGGCGGCAGACCCAGCTCTTCGAAGAGGATCTCGCGAAGCTCCTTGACCGAGCCCACATTGAAGGTGCGCCCGGCTGCCTCGTGGGCCTCGTTCTTGAGCGCCTCCACCCGACCCGAAAGCTCTTCGCGCAGGGCCGCGAACGCCTCGACATCGAGTGCAATCCCCTCGTTCTCCATCGCTGCGAGCACCGGAATCAGCGGCATCTCGATGGTCTGGTAGACGTGGTCCTGCCCCTCATCCATGCGCGTCATCAGCTTGTCGTGAAGCAGCAGCGGGACGTGTGCATACTCGGCGTTGCGTCCGAGCTCGGTGAGCGAGACGATGTCGAAGAGTGAGGCGCCTCCGGATGAGACGCCTGCGTAGGCGCTCATTGTGTACGAGAGGTAGCGGCTCGACATCTCGGTGAGGGAGTGGTTTCGCTCGTGGGCCGCGAGGATGTAGTCGAGCAGCTGGGTATCGCTGACCACTCCCTGGATCGGAAACCCGCGCCTGGCACCAATCTTGTAGGCCGTCTTGGTGTCGTGTCCGATCTTCGGCAGCGAGGGATCGGCGAGCAGCGGTCCCACGATCCTGCGGACATCTTCGCGCTCGTAGGCGACCTGATGGTTGTCGAACGGCACATAGACCGCTTCTGTGGGCCCCCAAGCCAGGGCAACCCCTACGGCGTCGGCGCTCAGCGGGTCCGAGGACGAGGTCTCGAGCGCAAAGCCAAACCGGCCTGCCTCGCGAATGGCCGCGGCCGCCGTCTCAAGCTGTTCGAGGGTCTCGGGAACGGTGTAGCCGCTGGTGTCGACCTGCACTTCTTCGGGAAGAAGCCGGGTCGCGACCTTGCCGAAGTCGTAGCGCTCGAACAGCTCGCGAAGCGCGGGGACCTGCAAGCCCTTCGGTGCGAGATCGTCGAGAGTCACATCCATGGGGACGTCAACGGCGATGGTCGCCAGGGTCTTCGAGAGCCGCGCATTGTCGGCGTGCTCGGCGAGCGAGATTCCCCGCTTTCCGCCCACGTCGGCGTGATTCGCGAGGACGTCCTCGAGCGTGCCGTACTTGTTCAAGTACTTCGAGGCCGTCTTCGGACCGATGCCGGGGACTCCAGGAATGTTGTCGCTCGAGTCGCCCGCAAGGCCGAGCAGATCGGTGACGCGCTCGGGTCCAACGCCCCACTTGTCGACGACACCCGCAGCATCGATCTCGACATCCTTCATCAGGTCGAGAATGCGCACGTTGGCGTTGACCAGCTGTCCGAAGTCCTTGTCAGCAGTGAGTAGGTATACCTGCACGTCCTCGCTGCCGAAGCGGTGGGCCAGCGTGCCGAGCACATCGTCGGCCTCGTAGCCGTCGACAATCAGGCAGGGATACCCGAATCCCTCGACGAGCTCAGGGAACAGCGGCCACTGGGCGCGAAGGTCCTCGGGCATGTCGGGGCGGTGCCCCTTGTACTCGGGGTACATCTCGTGGCGGAAGGTCTTGCCGCGGTCGAAAGACACCGCCAGGTAGTCGGGCTGGTGGACGCGCAGGATCTTCGCGAACAGGGTCGTGAAGCCGTAGAGCGCACGAGTTGGAAAGCCATCCGCGGCATTCATCGGCGGAAGCGCAAACTGCACGCGAAACGCATGGTTGCTGCCGTCGATCAGAAACAGTTTCTTTGCCACGTGAGACTCCCAGCGGGCGCACGACCCAAGCGGGGCACCCTAACCCACACCAGACACGGTGGGTGTGTGCCCCGAGCGGATCCGTCGGCTAAGCTCTCGCGCATGCGCACCCTCCTCATCATTCCCCTGCTCGGCAGTGGGTGTTTGGCCCTTGTAGACCCTTGTGAAATCGAGGACGGCAACCTACTCGGGAACTCCGACTTCTCGGAGCTCACCTGTTGGTACGACGGCAATGATCACGACTGGACCGATGTCACCACCACCCTCGTCGAGGGTTCCCCCGGTAGTGGCGCACCGGTCTTGCGGGCCGAGAACACCATCGAAGGCAGCAGCACCTTCGAAGTGCAGCTCATGCAGGGCCCCTACTTTTCGAGCCTGAGAGACGCGCCTCTGGGCATTGAGAGTGGCGACGCCTACCGGATGACCTTCTGGGCCAAGGCAACCCCACCTCGAGACATCCTTGTCCAGGTGGCGTCCCCCACTTCCCCGTGGACCTTCACCGCCGTGCAGACCTACGACGAGTGGACGGAACACACGCTGACCGGCATTGCCGGAGCCGGCGAAGAGGAAGACGCCTGGTTCGAGATCCAGTTCGGCGGCGACGTCGGCGTGGTGTACATCGACGATGTCACCCTGCAAGTCACGGACGACGACTAATGCTGACCCTTTTGATTGCCGCAGCGTGGGCGCTTCCTTGCTCGGACCCTTTCACCGCCGATGAGTTCCGCACCCTAGTACAACAGGCCGACGAGGCACTCGACAACGACGATGTCATGGGTCACGGCAAGACCTGGGTGCGCATGAAGGAGTCACTGCCCTGCCTTGAAGAGGCGGTGCCGAAGGACGACTGGGCGCAGTACCTCATCGGCTACGCGATCATTCGCCACGCCACAGGTCAGGAATGGCGCCAGCCGCTGATGACGGCCCTGCGCATCGATCCCGACATTGAGCGCGACTATGGCCACGACGACATCCGGCTGTTCCCGGCGCCCCCTGCCGAAGAGTTTCGGGGCCTCGCGCTCGCACCCGATGAGGCCTTTCTGCTCGACGGCCTGGTGATTCAGATCGCCCCTGCAGCCCTCGATGGACCGCACATCTTGCAGATGGCCGGCGAGCCCTACAAGACGCGCTTACTCATCGACCAGGATTTCCCGGCCGACTGGCTCGCACCCGAGGAACCCACCGTTGTAGCCCCCGAGCCCGACCCCGTTGCAGTCGAGGAGCCGAAGGAGCCGAAGGAGCCGAAGGAGCCGAAGGAGCCGAAGGAGCCGAAGGAGCCGAAGGAGCCGAAG
>JAGSGY010000134.1 GCA_023954855.1 Pseudomonadota bacterium
AAGGGCGTGGAAGGCCGCATCGAGGGGCGTGCCTTCTGGCTAGGGTCCCACCGCTGGCTAGAAGAGCGCGGACAGGAGCTGCCGGAGCACCATGACCGCCTCGAGGCGATGTCTTCTGCAGGTCGGTCCGTGGTCGTCGTGGGCAATGACGACCACGTGTGCGGCCTCATCGGCGTTGCAGACGAGGTGCGCCAGGAGTCCAGAGACGCCTTGGCTAGCCTTCGTGCCGCGGGGATCGGCAGGATCGTGATGCTGACCGGCGACAATCGGGCCACTGCCGAGGCCGTAGGGAAGGAGGTCGGCGTCGACGAAGTGCTCGCCGAGCTGCTGCCTGAGGACAAGGTGGCTGCGGTGGAGCGTCTGGAGCGGGAGTTCGGACCGGTCGCGATGATTGGAGACGGGGTGAACGATGCGCCCGCCCTGGCCCGTGCAACGCTCGGCGTCGCGATGGGCGCTGCGGGGACCGACGTCGCCATCGAGACCGCCGACATCGCGCTGATGAGCGATGACCTGTCCAAGCTGGCCTGGCTGGTGGAGCACTCGCGCGCGACCATGTCTGTCATTCGCGCGAACACGGTGCTCGCGCTGGGCATCAAGGCAGTGTTCGTTGTGCTGACATTCGCGGGCCTGGCCAGCCTTTGGGCGGCCGTCGCTGCAGACATGGGGGCCTCATTGTTGGTGGTCGCCAACGCCCTCCGACTACTGCGTCGATGACTGGCCCGAACTCGAGGAGGGAGCGATGAAGTTAGCGGACGTCCAGCAGAACTACGACCGGCTCGCCAGAAGCTACGACTTCTGGAACCGCTGGGTCGCCGAGCCCTTGACGGGAATCGAGGCCCTACGGGCCCAAACCGTCGAGCGGCTCGAGCTGCAGGAAGGCGACAGCGTGCTCGACATCGGCTGTGGGACAGGGCTCAACTTGCCGTACCTGGTCGAGGCGGTCGGTGAGTCGGGACGTGTGGTGGCGCTCGACTACTCCGAGGGCATGCTGGCCAAGGCCCGGGAGCGGGTTCGGCAGAGCGGGTGGTCCAACGTCGAGTTGGTGCAGGGCGATGCGGCGGTGCTCGCCGATGTGGGTGGCCCTTTCGACGGCGTGATGAGCACCTGGGCCCTCGGGATCGTCGATGACTTGCCCGGAGCGCTGGAGCGGGCCGTCGAGGTCCTGGGGCCCGGAGGACGGTTGGCGATCCTCGATCTACACAGGACCCGCGCAGAACGTGGCCTCCGTCGGTGCGTCGATCCGGTGCTGCACCTGGTGCTGCGGCTCTCCGGTGTGGACTCGAAGGAGGACCTGGATGACGCTCGACTTCGGGAACGCTGGCAGGAGGGCAAGACGTTCCTTCGTCAGACGCTGACGAACGTGGGCGAGGAGCCCAATGTAGGCGCAAGCGGCTTCCTGTTTTGGGGGCGTGGTCACACCTGACGTGCTGGGGCAGGTAGTTGGTTGTTTGCGGCGGGAGGTCGGCTCGACTACATGTGAGCAAATGCTCAAGCGTTCATCCAACACTGCTGTCCGCCCGTCGTCCGAGCCAGGCTCGTGCGAAGTGCGCGCAGTCGACGAAGATCGGGTCCTACGTGCTCGGCAGGCCCTGCTAGCCAAGCCCGTCCTGGAGGACGTGACCGACGCCTTCAAAGTGCTCTCCCATCCCACCCGGATCCACCTACTGCAGGCGCTAGCTGTCGGTGAGCTGTGTGTGTGCGAGCTAGCTGAAGTGGTCGGGTTGAGCATGTCAGCCACGTCTCATCAGCTTCGCGACCTTCGACGACTGAGGCTAGTCGAATTCCGGATGGAGGGGCGCCTGGCGTTCTACTCGATCCGAGACCCCTTCGTGCTTGGACTGCTGGACTCCGCGGTGGACCACTACGCCGAGCGAGCAGCCTCGTGAGTCGCTCTGTCGCGGGCGCGCAGGCCATCGCACGTCGCGTCATCCTGATGCTGCTCGCGGTGCTGCTGGTCGCGCTTCCGGCCGGAGGCGGCGATCTCCAGGGAGTCGGAGCTGGATACAGCTCCGAAGAAGGTTGTGACTGCTGCCCTGACAAGACACCCGGCGACGGCGAGGACTGCTGCGACAGCGATGGCGGCGTCTGCTGTGTCTCCGGGACCTCCGTCGCGTTGCTCGCCATCGCAACCCATTCCGAAGAGGCGCTGCTCCCGACGCTCGAGAGCCGCGCGCTGATGCCCACCCACCTGTTGCTGCCCCGCGCCCAGGGCCCTCCGCCTACGCCCCCTCCCATCGGCTGATCTCCCGCACGCCTAGGCGCTCCACCCACGAGCGTCAAACCACCCCTCTGCGTCGAGATCCACAAATGTTCAAAGCCATCCTGTTCCTTTTCACCTTCGCCGTTGTTGTGTCCGGCTGCAGCTGGGTGAGCCCCGCTGATCCTCCGAACGCGACCATCGCCACCGCACACGTACACGACGCCGACGGCGAAACCTGCTTCATCTGCGACCCGTCGAAACGAGACGCCGGACGTCTCTGGTGCAACGAGCACAGCCGCTACGAAGATCGCTGCTGGGAGTGTCAGCCCCAGTTGCGCGATGCCGACCGCGCCTATTGCGAGGAGCACGGTCTGTACGAGGACGAGTGTTTCCTCTGCAATCCAGCCCTCGGCGACGATCCGACCGCCGGTGGGAAGCCCCCCGCCGAGGGCGCTCCGACCGCTCACGGCCATGGCGAGGGCCAGACCTGCTTCATCTGTGACCCGTCGAAACGAGACGCCGGGCGGCTCTGGTGCAAGGAGCACGACCGCTACGAGGATCGCTGCTGGGAGTGTCATCCCGAGCTGCGCGATGCCGACCGCGCCTATTGCGAGGAGCACGGCCTGTACGAGGACGAGTGCACCTTGTGCGGGGGGACACAGGACAAGACCTTGGAGGGCGCTTCGGGGGACGCTTCGGGCGCCCTAGACGGCGGAGGGATGTTCTGCAACGAGCACCACGTTCCGGAGCACCAATGCGGTGTGTGCCAACCCCAACTCGCTGCCGGGCTCGCTGCGGGGGAGTCGCTGCTCGTCCGACTGCCATCAGCCCGGTCGGCGGATCTCGCGGGGTTGTCGATGGGACAGGCGTCGCAGGTTGAAGCTCACTCAGCCGCCACGCTCCTCGGGGAAATCCGCTACGACGGCAACCGGCTTGCTCGGGTGACGCCGCTGGCCGACGGAGTGATCGCGGCCGTTCGCGTCGATGTGGGACAGGTCGTCCGGGCGGGTGACCTCTTGGCGACGGTCAACTCCCCGGCAATGGCCGAGGCCAAGGGCCGGTACCTGATGGCTCGTCACACGGAGCAGCTGACAGCCACGGCTCTTCACCGCAAGGAGCAGATCCAGCTGGACGGGATTGGGTCGCAGAAGCAGCTCGACGAGGCGCGCGCCGCCTACGACACCGCTGTCGTCGAATCGTCCATCGCACGGCAAGGTTTGTTGGACCTTGGCCTCCGAGAGCGCGAGGTCGAGGGCCTCGGCGACGACTCCAGCTCGGCGCTCCCGCTCCGGGCGCCGTTCGCCGGCACCGTCGTGAGCCGGACAGCCGTCCTTGGATCTGCGGTCACTAGCGGTGAGACGCTCGTGGAGATCGCAGATCTGAGCCAGATGTGGATCGAGCTCTCCGTGCCCGAAGAGGTCGCGACGGGGATCGGCGTTGGCACCGAGGTCGAGGTGCGCGTTCGTTCGTCTCGCGGAGTGCCGGTCCTCGGGAACATCACCTGGGTCGGGCCAGTCGTGGACGAGCGAACCCGATTGGTCCGTGCCCGCGCCGTGGTTCCCAACCCCGACGGAAACCTGCGTCAGGGCATGTTCGCCGATGTGATGGCGGTCTTGGAGAGGCTGCCAGGTTCCGTGGGGCTGCCGAGCTCGGCGGTGCACCGGGTCGGCGACCTTCCGTTCGTCTTCGTCCAAGAGGAGGAGGACCTGTTCGAGGCACGTCGGGTGGAGGTCGGCGATCGTCTGGACGACGACCACCTCGTCGTGACCGCGGGGATCGGGCCGAGTGACGCTGTGGTCATGGATGGCGGCTTCACCCTCAAGTCTGCGCTGCTGGCCTCCCGGCTCGGCGCGGGCTGCACCGACGACTAGGCAGATCACAATGACTACGCTCGTCCACGCAGCCCTGCGCAACCGGCTGCTCGTCATGGTTCTGTTCGCTGTCGCCTGCATCGCAGGTGTCATTCGGCTCCAACAGCTGCCCGTCGATGCCTTTCCGGACACCACCCCAGTCCAGGTCCAGGTCAACACCGTCGCCCCGGCGCTGAGCCCAGAGGAGATCGAACAGCAGATCACCCTGCCCGTGGAGCTCTCCATTGGGGGTCTGCCAGGCTTGCAGAGCGTTCGCTCTGTCTCGAAGTTTGGTTTCTCGCAGGTCGTCGTGACCTTTGACGACCACACCCGGATCATCGACGCTCGGCAGTACACGGCCGAGCGGCTGGCATCCGCCGAGCTGCCGGATGGCGTGGGACGACCGACCCTCGGCCCTATCGCCACGGGCCTGGGCGAGGTCTTTCACTACATCGTGCGCTCCACGGACCCGGACCGTTCGATCGAAGATCTGCGGACCCTGCACGACTGGGTCATCAAGCCGGAGCTACGGAAGGTCGCCGGCGTGGCCGAGGTCAACTCCTGGGGAGGTCTGGAGCGGCAGTTCCACGTTGTGGTCGACCCCACAGCACTCATCGAGTTCGACTTCACGCTGAACGACGTGGTCGAGGCGCTCGAGCGCAACAACGCCAACGTCGGTGGGGGCCAGATCACCAGTGCTGGCGAGGCGAGCGTCGTCCGCGGCATCTCCCGCGTCAGCTCGATCGAGCAGATCGGAGACATCGTGATCGCGTCGGCTGACGGAGCCCCGGTACGCGTGCGTGACGTGGCCTCGGTGGAGATCGGCTCGGAGATCCGTCGTGGCGCGGTCTCGGCCGGGGGCCAGGGCGAGGTCGTGCTCGGGCTCGCGTTCATGTTGATGGGTGAGAACAGCCACGCCGTCACCGCAGACCTGCGAGACCGGCTTGATGCCGTCCGGCCCTCCCTACCCGACGACATCGTCGTGGAGGTCGTCTACGACCGGACCACGCTTGTCGACCAGGTCATCGAGACCGTCGAGCACAATCTGGTGGTCTCCGCCGTCCTGGTGCTGCTCGTCCTGTTCGCCCTGCTGGGCAACCTGCGCGCGGGGCTGCTCGTCGCGGTGTCGATTCCCATCGCGATGCTGTTTGCGGCCCAAGGCATGATCGCATTCGGCATTTCCGCCAGTCTGCTGAGCCTAGGGGCGATCGACTTCGGGATTCTTGTCGACGGGTGCGTCGTCATGACTGAGTCGAACCTGCGAGCGCTGCAGGAGCGCCAGCGGCGTCTTGGGCGACAGCTCTCGTCCGACGAGCGGCTCGCTGCCGTTGCGGAGTCCAGCGCACGCGTGGTCCGCCCCATCGTGTTTGGGATGGCGATCATCGCGCTGGTCTTCGTGCCCGTCCTGACCCTGGAAGGCATCGAAGGAAAGCTGTTCCGCCCCATGGCGTGGACGTTCATCTTCGCCCTGATCGGTGCGTTGCTGACCGCCGTGTTCCTCTCCCCCATCCTTTCGTACTACCTGCTGCCGCGCCGAGCGCCGGCAACCGAGGGCCGCATCATCTCGGCGCTGATCGAGCGCTACGGGCAGGTTGTGGCGGCCGCGTTGAGGTTCCGGCGCACGGTCATCACCGCGGCTGTCGTCTCGCTCGTCGGTGCTGCGCTTCTCGTGCCGGGCCTGGGTGGCGAGTTCATCCCCCATCTGAGCGAGGGGGCACTCGTCGCGAACACGATCCGTCTTGCCGGCGTGTCGGTCGACGAATCCGTACGCGGCAACACCCGCATCGAGGCGTTGCTCCTGGAGGAGTTCCCAGATGAAGTGGAGTCGGTCTGGAGTCGGATCGGGACGGCCGAGGTGGCGACCGATCCGATGGGCCTCGAGCTCACCGACATCTTCTTGAGCTTGCGGCCGCGGTCTGAGTGGACGCGGGTGAGCACACAGGCCGAGTTGGTCGGCGAGATGCAGGGCCTCGTGGCGGATGTCCCGGGCGTGAACATCGTCTTCACCCAACCCATCGAGATGCGCATGAACGAGATGGTCTCTGGCATCCGGTCGGACATCGGGATCAAGATCATCGGCGACGATTTCGACGAGCTGCTTCGCCTAGGCGATGCGGTGCAGCAGGAGCTTCTCGCGATCGATGGTGCCGAGGACATCTCGGTCGACCAGCTGACGGGCCAACCCACAACGAGCGTGGTCGTCGATCAGGCTCGGATCGCCCGCTATGGCGTTGCTGGAGAGGAGGTGCTGAGCTTCGTGCAAGCGATCGGCGGCATCCGCGTCGGCGAGGTCTACGAGGGTCAGCGCATCTTCCCCCTGGTCGTGCGTCTCCCCGACAGGTTCCGGAAGGACTCTGACGCCATCGAAACCGTTCGCCTCCCTTCACTCGCCGGCTCGAGCGTCCCCATCTCGGCGCTGGCGGATGTCCAGACGAGCGAGGCGGCGTCCACGATCAACCGGGAGTGGGGCCGACGGCTGATCCGGGTCCAGTGCAACGTCGGCGGACGCGACTCCGCGTCGTTCGTCGCCGAGGCCCAGGCCCGCATCGCTGAGAATGTGCCTCTCCCCGAGGGCTACGTCATCGAGTGGGGGGGCCAGTTCGAGAACCTGCAGCGGGCCCAGACGAGACTCGCGATCGTCGTACCCCTGGTCCTTCTGCTGGTCTTCGTGCTGCTGTTCTTCAGTCTCAGGAGAATGCGCGACGTCTTGATCATCTACTCGGGCATCCCCCTAGCAGCGGTAGGTGCCATCCTCGCGCTCTGGCTGCGGGGCATCCCATTTAGCGTCAGTGCGGCTGTTGGCTTCATTGCACTGACCGGGATCGCTGTGCTGAACGGACAGATCCTGATCGAGGCGATCCGCGAGCAGATCGCGGCGGGGTCACCGGTGGGTGCCGGGGTGATCGAGGCTGCGAAGACCCGGTTGCGACCTGTGCTCGCGACGGGCATCACCGATGCAGTCGGGTTCTTTCCCATGGCCATCTCGACGGGCGTCGGGAGCGAGGTACAGCGGCCGCTAGCGACGGTGGTGATTGGAGGGATCGTCACCTCCACTCTCTTGACGCTCGTTGTCCTACCGGCGCTGTACGCGACCTTTGGGGACGGCCGGTCAGGCACCGCGGTGGATGGCGACCCGGTTGACGATGGCGACGGCCCAGAGGCTCAGCAACACCCATCCCTACTGGAGGGCCCATGAGCCGGCGCGTTCTGAGCATCGCTCGCACTTTCTGGTGGGGGCGTGCCGTATTCGGTGCGATCCTGCTCAGCGCGACATCCGCGTGGGCAGGTGATCCGACCGCCACTGACCTGACACCCGACCGGGCGGTCTCGCTAGCGTTGACCGCGCATGTCGAGGTCCGTGCTGCGGAAGCTGTGTTGATGGCCGCAGAGGCAGATCGTTCCGCATCCCTCCTGCTGCTGAGGAACCCCAAGGTCCAGGCATGGGCCACGCTCGATGGCTCACGGGCTGAATTGTCTGCAACTCAACCGCTGTCGCTCACTGGCGAGGGGTGGCACGCGCGCGGCGTCGCCCGGTCGTCTGTGCGATCCGCGGAGGCTGCGCTGGAACGCGCTCGTCGCGTGACGGCTGCCGATGTCCGCTTGTCGTACATCGACGCGGTTGTCGCCATCGAGCAGGCGCGAGTCGCGCAGGAGGGCACCGAACTCGCTGGGCGCCTGCGGTATGCCGTCGGCCGAAAGCTCGAACAGGGCGAAGCGTCGGCGCTCGATCTTCGGCTTGCTCGCCTCGCGGAGGCCCAGGCCGTGACCCGGCTACTCGAGGCCCGCGAGGCCGAGGCCGAGGCGCTGCAGGAGCTGGCCGAGCTGCTGGCTATCCCGGTGGATGCCGCTGACTTGCTGCTCGACCCAGGTGCGGCTGCGCCCGCCGTGACCTCGAGCTCGAACCCCGACGACCGGTCGGATGTGGTCGCTGCAGAGCACGCACTGAGGGCTGCTCGGGCCGAGCTCGCTCGCCAGCGAGCCGCGGTCCTGCCGCCAGTCGGCGTCGGCGTCGGTGTCATGGTAGAGGACGGCGCCACCTTCATCGGCCCAAGTGTTGGCGTCACCATTCCGCTGTTCGATCGGAACCAGCGAGGGACGAAGGCCGCCAAGGGCGATCATTTGGTGGCCGAGTCTCAGCTTTCGGCGGTGCGTGCCAGGGCAGAGACGGAACAACGCACCGGTGGCGACCGTGCCGCCGAAGCCGAGCGGCTCGCAGAAGTAGTCGGTAGCGACGCACTGGAGGAGGCGGCCGCGGCGCTCGTGAGTGTGGAGAGGGGCGTGCTCACAGGCGAGATCGACGTGACGACGGCGGTTTTGCTCCAGGCTCAGATCCTCGACGGTGAAGCCGCCATCGTCTCCCTCCGCGGGCTCGTCGCCGACGCCCGCATCGACTTGCTACTCGCGCTCGACGACGACGCCCTCCTCGGAGGTGGTCGATGAACCAACGACTCCCACTCGCCCTGCTTCCGCTCACCGCTCTGGAGGGACCATGAGCCAGGGCACTCCGAACACAGCTCGAGCCGGTGCCGAAGAGGAAGCGTCGTGCTGCTGAATCGATTCGAGAGAGCCCTGATGAACAACCCGGTCCGGGCAGCCGTGCAGCGGGGATTCGAGGCGCACCGCATGGAGCAGCTCGGTGGTGCGCTTCCCGGCCCGCGGGTTCTCGAGATGGGATGCGGACGAGGGGTGGGCATCGACATTTTGCTCGACCGGTTCGGCGCGCAGAGCGTTGACGCTTTCGACCTCGACCCGGAGATGGTCCTGATGGCACGACGACGACAGGCTGGCCGGTCAAGGCGCGTCCGCGTGTGGACCGGCGACGCCACCGCCATCGACGCGGCGGACGACAGCTACGACGCGGTGTTCGACTTTGGCATCATCCACCACATCCCGGATTGGCGGTCTGCCCTACGCGAGGTTCATCGCGTGCTGCGGCCAGGCGGCAGGTTTTATGCGGAGGAAGTCCTCGTGGCCTTCATCGAGCATCCCGTCGCTCGGAGGCTGTTCGACCACCCCACGTCCGAACGATTCGACCGTCAACAGTTTGCGGCCGCTGTGGAGGTAGCGGGTTTTTCGCTGGTCGGGTCCCGTGCGATGGGGGCGTGGTTTGCCTGGTTTGTCGCCGAAAAGCGTGATGTTTCCAGTGAGGAAGTATGACCAACGAGAGCACCTTCGTTGTCCCGAAGATGGACTGCCCTTCGGAAGAGCGGATGATTCGGCTGGCCCTCGAACCACTCGACGAAGTGGTGGGGATGCGCTTCGATCTCGATGAGCGCACGGTCGCCGTTGTTCACCACGGGTCCGCCCAAACCGTGCTGACCCAGTTGGAGCCGCTGGGGTTCGGTGCGCGACTCGAGCAGACAAGGGAAGCACCTGATGAGCTTCCTGCCGAGGACCCGGTCGCCGAGGCGCGCGTGTTGCGCCAGTTGCTGGTGATCAACGGAGTCATGTTCGTCGCGGAGCTTGGCTTCGGCTTGTGGGCGCAGTCGACAGGCCTCATCGCCGACTCTATCGACATGTTGGCGGACGCAATGGTGTACGGGTTGGCGCTCCACGCCGTCGGACGCGTTGTGGCAGACCAGAAACGTGCGGCCCGAGCGAGTGGCTGGCTGCAGGGTCTACTGGCGGTCGGTGCTCTCGTGGAGGTCGGTCGGCGCGTTCTCGTCGGCAGTGAGCCGGTCGAGGCGCTGATGATCGGCGTCGCCAGTCTCGCCCTCGTAGCGAACTTGGCGTGTATCGCGCTCCTCGCCCGCCACCGCAAAGGTGGCGTCCACCTCAAGGCGAGCTGGATCTTCTCGACCAACGACGCGCTCGCCAACGTCGGGGTGATCATTGCCGGCCTTCTCGTCCTTTTCACCGGATCCGCGGTGCCCGACCTGGTGGTCGGAACCGCCGTCGCCCTCCTCGTCTTAAGCGGCGCCGTTCGGATCCTGCGCCTGTAGCCGCCTCTCGCCGCAGGCCTAGCAGCCGCCTGTCAGTCGACGGAATGCCCACGCCTGTTCGTCGACGTCATGCAGTCGGGCTATTGCCCGCAGCTTTCTCTCCGTCACTCCTGTCGGCACCTCGACTACCGGCACGTCCACGGCTTTGATGATTTCGGGCGACAGGTGGAGCAGGTTCAGCAGCTGAGCGACTCGCCCGCCAGTCAGCCCATCCCGGAGACCGAGCTCCTTCAGCGAACTGACCTCACCGTCATCGAGCATCCGCTGAAACCGCCGAGCTCGCTCGAACTGGTGCTGCAGCCCACGCCGCTGCACCCGTGATCGCGATGACCCACCGCGACCGCCTACAGCCACTTGGAACCGTTCGGCCTCGATCAGGTCCCGGAACCCCTGGTGCTGGTCGACCTTCGGCAGACCGGCCAACTTCCGCAGTGCCTTCTCTGGAGGAACCGGTCCAGCTCCCGCCTCATCCTCGAGCTGCGCCAAGATCTCGGGCGCCAGCTTCAGCAACCTCAGCAGCTGGCTCACCCGAGCCCGCGTCAGTTCTTCTCGCTGGGCGATCGCCGCCGCGTTCTTCACCGCTCCGGTGTCCAGCATGCGGCGGAACCGCCGAGCCCGCTCCACATGCCCCCGAATCCCAGCCCGCCGGTCCGCCCACGGGTCAATATCGACAGGTTCGAGCTCGTGTCCCGCAAGCTCGTGTCCCGCAAGGTCCTGGCGAGTCCCGCAAGCCGAACTATCGTTACCAAGGCCGCAATCGACGTGTCCCGCAAGAATCTGGCAGTCAGGGCCGCCACCCCCGAAAACGACGGAAGCCCTTCGACGTTTGTGCCGTCGAAGGGCTTCTTTGGGAGGACTAAGCCTCCGAAGGCCGCGACCTGGGTGAGGAGGAAGTTCCACCTCAATTTCCCAGGCGATGAGAACCTCCGGGTTGGAAGTTCCTATCAGGCCCGAAATGGCTCCCGCTTCTGGATTCGAACCAGAGACCCTCTGATTAACAGTCAGATGCTCTAACCAACTGAGCTAAGCGGGATTAGTACGCTCA
>JAGSGY010000126.1 GCA_023954855.1 Pseudomonadota bacterium
GCCGGTTGTCGTGGCCGGCCATCTCTACTTCATGAGCCAGGACCCCACTTCCGACGGAAACAGCATCCTGGGGTACCGCTGGGCGACCGAGCGAGCCGACGCCTGGTGGCAGCGAGAGGGTGCATCCCACAGCAACGAGTACCGCTTGCTTCAGCCCGTGCTGGACTAGCGTTCGCCCCACGGGCACACCGGCGCGCCCTCGACCGGGTGCAGCCGCTCTAGCGGCCACCGCCTCCTGTCTGAGCGGGCGCGAACGCACACACCAGCTCCCGGCCGTCCTCGAGTCCGTCCACGAAGCGTCGCTGCGTGAACGGAACACACGGTGGCCAAAACAGGTCATCGGCCACTGCAAAGGTCACGTCTCCCCGCGCAAACACCCAGTCCGTGTCGAAGGGCGTCCTGAAGGAGCCCCGATCCCCGTCCAACGTGTAGAACACGTTGTTGGCCATCCGACCGTCGCTTGAACCATCCAGTACCAGGCTCATTCCGTTGGTGACGTCGTACCGAACGGTCCTCGAGGCAGACTCGAAGATGAAGTACCGATAGGACTCGGCGCGAACGTCATAGGCAAAGCCGTCGTTCCAGCTCGTGACTTCGGTCATCGGCCACGTATCTGCGCTTCGAATTGTGCAGCCGTTGGCGTCACACCAGGCCATCTCGTCGTGAATGACCGCCGCCGACGTCGGGGTGCCCAAAGAGGCATCGGTCAGCGCCGCTGTCACCGCACACGCGAATCGCATCGAAGTGAACCCACCTTCGATCAAGCGGCGTTCTCGAGCTCGCCTCTGCCTCGAAGAAGGTCGCTGTGGCGGCCCCAGAACAGTCCTCGAAGCGGCCGGGCATCGTGTCGAAGAAGCTACCGACAAAAGCCCGCTCCCCTTCTCCCGGCCAGCCATTCATGTCGATGGTCCCCGGTTCGCCAGCAAACTGGCACTGCACACGGGTGGTCTGTGCAAGGGCCGGCAAATTGTCCATGGGGATGTCGTAGAAGTTCATCGTGCAGGTGCAATGCTCGACCTCGTTCCAGAGCCCCTCGCGGGTGCCGTCGAAGCGCATGGCCCAGGGGGGAGGCGGCGCGCACGAGGTCAGCAAGACGATCCATGGCAACAGTCGGTTCATGCGGGCTCCAGCCCGACCACCCTATCAGGCGCCGGAAAAGACTCCCCCGCTGGCGCAATGCGCCCGACGTCTTGGCGAGTCTGGGTTGAAGCTACGCCGGGCCCTTCGAGCGGCAGTCCCCCTACTCGACGCCGAAGTTCTCACTCTTGCGACGCTCGAGCATGGCCTTCTCTGCGTCGGTGAGCTTGACCTGAGCCAAGAGCTTGTCGGCTTCCGCGGTCAGCCCAGCGATGGAGGTCGGCTCGCCCATGTGCTTGCAGTAGGGAAACTCGCCAGCTCCAGCCGGCTGTTCAATGTCTCGGAGCACGTCGGCGCGCACCTCATCGACCCGTTCGCCAAGGGTGGGATGCCCACGCAGTGGGTCCGCCGCAAGCAGGATCCGGAGGTGCAGGTCCTTACCGTTGCCGAAGGGAGAGCAACCTCCGTAGTCCCACTCGCGCTGCTGCCAGGCCGCCCAACCTCGACCGCTCACCTGATCGTACGCGAGCATCTCGAGCGCGAGGAAGTCATCGTCCAACGCCTCCGGGCTTCGCTTGGCCGCCTCGAGCCAGACCTCGTTCCGAAGCTCCAAGGCCGCATGGGTTCCCTCCGCGTAGAACGTGAGGTAGCCCCAGGGCACCCGCTCGCGGATCACGTCGGAGGCCCCGTCCACGGTGGGCTCGCCGTAGAGGAAGACGGTGTTGAGGGGCTCAGAGATGGCGTCTGTGACCTTGAGTGCCTCGTTGTAGAGGGAGAGAACGTCAGCGGCAGCGCGGGCCTTGCCCATCGCCGCGCTGATGCGGTCAAACTCCGCGTGTTCCTCGGGGAACCAGCCCTCGAAGCCCGCTTTGAGCTCGGCGACGACCGCCCGTACCTTGGCCGCCTTCTTCGCATCCCCGGTCGCTTCGTAGGCATCGGCCAGCCGCTCGAGCGCTCGGGCATCGCGTGGCGCAAGTGCGGCGGCCCGCTGGGACCAAGACAAGCGCTCGGCATCGTCTTCGGCCGCCTCCATCTTGGCGGGCACCTGGTCGAGCATGAGCGGCTCGGCTGCCACGAAGTCGGCGTGCACGAATCCAGACCGACCATCCGGCGCAGTCACCTCGACCCAGTCGCCTTTCGTGCCCAGCTTACGCAGCTTCGTGTTGATGGGAAGGCGCTCCCAAGTGGCAGTGTCGCTCCGCGGCTCGGGCCGCATGCGCAGCCGCGACGCCATGACGTAAACGACCTCGATCTCTGGAGTGGGAGCAGGCACGGCGGCCACAGCCTCTGCAGCATCGGGAGCTTCTGCGACTTCCGGGGTCGCCGGCTCGGGGGAAGAGCCGCAAGCGACGAGAAGCAACACGGGAACAAGGCGAGCGGTCATGGCATCTCCGACGTGGGGACTCTACGACAGTCCTCAGCCCATCCACCAATCCGCTAGATAGGCGGACACGAATTACCTGGGCATCGGCCGGGGAGCCTGGCCTCACTTCTGGCGCCGCAGCTTGAGCGGCCGCATCGACCGAGGAACCTGTGCACTACCTGGACGAGTCCCACATCCTGCTGTTCCTGCTGCAGCTCATCGTGCTGCTGGGCGTAGCGAGGACGCTCGCAGCCATCTGCGTGCAGTCGGGCATTCCCGCCCTGGCAGGTGAAATCCTAGCCGGAGTCGCGCTAGGCCCAACGCTGTTCGGCCGCTACGCGCCGGGACTCCAAGCGCAGCTGTTTCCCCAGGACGCCGTGCAATCCACGATGCTCGAGACGGTGTCCTGGCTCGGGGTCTTCTTCCTGCTCCTCGCGTCAGGGTTCCACGTCGATGCCGGCCAGGCCCTGAAGAGCGGCAAGGCCGCGATGCTTGTCGGCATTGTGGGCGTGGTGGTACCCATCGCCATGGGCGCCCCGATCTTCGCGTTGCTCGACCCCGCACTCCACGGTCCGAGCGCCGACGGCCTCTCCTTCGCGCTCTTCGTTGGCGTCGCCGGCTCCATTACGGCCATTTCGGTGGTTGCCCGCGCGCTCGACGACCTGGGCCTAGCGGGCACCCCAGAAGGCACGCTGGCACTCTCAGCATGCGCCATCAATGACCTCTTTGGCTGGTTGCTGTTCTCGGTCGTGATGACCGTCGCCACAGCAGAGGTTCTCGTGCCCGTCGATCTCGCACTCACGACCTTCGCTGCGATTGGTTTCGTCGGAGTCTGCATTCTGCTCGGGAGCCGAGTCATCGGCCTTGCCGCGCTTGGCGTCCGCAAGACCTCCCTGAGTCAGCCAGCCGCCATCCAGGCGTTGGTTGTGGGAGCGGGCCTGGTGTGCGGCGCCGCGACCCAGTGGCTCGGCATCCACGCCATTCTCGGGTTCTTCATCGCGGGCACGATGGCCGGTACGGCGAAGGGTGTGTCGAACGAGATGCGGGAGAGCCTCTCGGACACCATGCACGCGGTGTTCGTGCCGCTGTTCTTTGCCACCCTCGGCGTGAAGATCGACTTCTTCGACGGCTTCGAGCCCACCGTCGTGGCGGTCTTCACCTCGGTGGCCATGGGTGGGAAGTTCATCGGTGCCTGGCTCGGCGCCCGGCTGGGTGGCGTACCGCCTAGGCAAGCGGTCTTCCTGGGTCTGGTCTTCACTCCTGGCGGCGCCATGGAGATCGTCGTCGCCACACTCGCTCTCGAGTTGCGCCTCATTGGGCAACCCGTCTTCGTCGCCATCGTGTTCGCCGCCCTGCTCTCCTCGATCACGGCAGGCCCGCTGATGGGACTTCACGCGCGACGCCTGGCCCTCACCGGGAAGACCTAGACCCGATTGACCCGCCGAGGCAGTCGGCGAGCATGATCGGTGACCGCTCCCACCAGCCCGAGGCGCTCGACCTCCATGAGCAGGACAACCGGTTCCGGCACGGAACTCGGTTCTTGCACGGGGGATAGCCTGTGGCGAACGCATCTAGAGCTGCGAGAGTACGTGGCGCCAACTCGATAGGCATCGGTCGGCACCTCACTCTCCGACGAGGCTGCCCTGCTCGGGAATCGGATGGTGCCGCACGCTGGCCGCCCGGGGCTCGTCGAAACGAACCTGTAGTCCTTGGATGTCGGCGAACTGGCTGGGAGCAAGAGCCTCGCGACCTGCAGCGTCACCACGCAGGGTGTAGGAAAGGAAGGCGGCGACGGTCTCGTTGGTGAGGTCGAGTGCTGCGGGCTTGTCCCAGGCCGGGTCCTCGCAGAACATCGCCTCGTACTCCGCCGGAAGTCCAGAAGTCCAAGGCATGCTGTCGCAGGTCGTAGTCACCACAAAGTGGTCGGCACCCTCGAAGGCCACCATGGCCCGGGTCTCGCTGGAGACGTGGTCGTAGGCCAACTCGCCACCCCAGCTCCAGGGCGCGGCGGTGTCCCCGGTGCCGCCGAGAAGCATCGCGGGCACGGCCACCGATTCGAGCCCCACGTCCCCAAACAGGACAGCGTCGGGAGCCATGCCGACGATAGCGTCGACACGGTCATCGGCAAGGCTCGGCCACACACCCGCGGGGGTCTCCTCCAGCCCCATTTCATCCGCGAGCTGGTCCGTGCCTCCAAGGAAGACATCGCAGAAGAAGCTCTGCACGAAGGGGTCCTCATTGACCGCGCAGTGCTCCTCCATCCAACTCGTCTCGAACTTTGCCCCGCCCGCGATGAGGGCCGTGGTTCCTCCGTAGGAGTGGCCGATGACCGAGACGCGCTCGACGTCAACGGCGCCATCGAGGATGCCCGAGCTGGCGAGGTCGATGGTCTGGCTGATGACGAGCGGACGCTGCACGGTGGCCGGAATCACGTCGGTAAACCAGTCGTACTCGACGTGCCCGGGAGCCATCACGACGAAGCCGTGCGAAGCGAGGTGCTCGGCAAGCGGGTGGTACCACTCGGGACTAAGACCGAAGCCGTGTGAGAGCACGACCAGCGGGTAGGGCCCCTGCGCCGGCTCGGCATCGGCGATCGCCTCACCGAAGAAGGGCATCGGATCGCTGTCCGGACCGAAGATTCCCACCTGTGCGAGGTAGGTGATCTCTTCCGGAGCGTCCGAGGCGCTGGGGTACCAGGCCTTCACCGCGAGGTCATCATCACCCAGCACGGTGAACCCAACGCTGGCTTCACCGCGATCGGCAAAGTCAACGTCGGTAGCAGCACCGGCGTCAGGCTGGTCGGTCGCGCCGGCGCTATTGGGCTGTTCGTCGACGCATGCGACGAGGGCAAGGGCGGCAAGCAGGGTGAAGATTCGAACGGTCATGGTGTGCTCCAGTTGAGAGGTGGCCCGCACCTCGGCGGGACACTCGGAACCTATGTGTTCATATTTGTTGTGACATCACCCAATGACGTCCTCGGGTCATGCATAAATGCATGGAAGGCGATCATGGACCCTGCGCGTCTCTCAGACCCGGCCGGCCAGCACGCGCAGGAAGACAGACATGCGAAGGCGAGGTCACCACGCCGAGCCGCTCACACGGTAGGATCGGCCCGATGGCCAACAACAACGACGCACCAGGTGGGCTCGCCGGGGCCCCGGCCCCCCCTCCAGGCCCTACACCCGCTCCCGACGCCCTCATCGAGTCGTACGTCCGGACCTCGATGCACTCGGACCGGTCGCCCGGCACCGTCGTCGCCGTTTGCCATCCGCTGCGGATGTACAAGGTTCCACGTGGACTGTTCGAAGCGCTCAAGGAACACGGACACACCGTCGCGGTCGTCGAGACGCTTCCGGACCGCCGCGAGTCCATCGCCGGGATCCGGGACGCGTTGCTCGAGGCGTCGAAGCACGAAGGGCCCCTCGATGTGCTCGTGGTCTCGGGCGACGGCAGCCTCGATCATCATGTACTCGTCGCGGCGTTCTGGGCGTTCTACCCGGAGCTGGTCCAGCCTCTCGAGGGCTGCATAACGGTAGAGCCGCCGAGTCCCGAAGAACGGGGTCGCATCGACCCGAGCCTGCGCGCCTACTGCGAGCCACTCCCCGAAGCGGGCCACCTCGAGCCGACCGAGGAGAACATCCACCGGCTCTGGGTGATGCGTCGCAAGATCGAGCGTGCCGTGCGACGTGGCGCTCGACCCGAAGCCATCGCGCGGAAGGCAGGCGCCTACGAGCGAGATCCCACTCTCCGCCTCGCGGTGTACGCCACTCTCTTCCCGCACCGGGTTGTGCTGCGAGCCCACGGATTCGATCTCGGAGGCCTCGCCGACGCGACGCAGGAACAGGCCTTCCAGGGCCTCTACTCCCACATCCGGTCCATCGCGGTCTATCCGGCCGGCACAGCCGCAGACAACGCACTGTACGCGGGCATCCCCGGGTACGCGTACGCCCAATCCGTCAAGCTGCTCGACCGCCTTCGGCTCACCTCACTCAAGGAGTGGTGGGAGGCACGGACCCTCCAGCGCTTCCTCGACACCTTCCATCAGGCGGTCATCGTGCCCGGGCGCTTCAGCGTGGTGGCGTTCGACGGAGACTGGACGGTGCTGTCGAGCCACGCGGCCGGGGGTCCCGGCGGGGGTAGCTTCTTCGCCCCCGACCTCGAAGCCAAGACCGGTGGCCTGCTCGGCTATCTCGCGCGGATTCCGAGCATGATCTTGTTCGAGGGCTTCCTAGGGTCGACGGTCATCCGCATCACCGCCCGCGATCAGAGTGGTGCTCCCCGCCTGCAGACCCGCTCCCGTCTCGTCGAGGCGCTCTACACAAACCGCGCGTTCATCGCCGGTGTGGGCAGTGTGCCGAGCACGAATCCCACGGGCTTCGCCGGCCAGTCCTCACTGGTCGTGGGTCCACCGGTCTTGTACCGCGACGACACAGGCTCGCTGGTCTTCGATCTGTCCGGCCTGCTCACGTTTGGCGAAGCCATCGTGAAGGGCATCCTGGGCCGCGTCATGCACGCGATTGGCCTCGGCGTCGGCGACATGGCGGGCGGCGGACGCTTCTGGTTCGCCTCGCCCGAGAACCAGATCACACTGCAGGAGGGCGAGGGCTGCGACCTCGAATTCTACGGGCCCGAGGGTCACCCCCGCGCGGTCTCCACCCAAGTGTCGGGAGACCCCTACCAGGCGTACAAGATGCAGGTACGCGTCGCCTGGGGCCCCCTGCCACTGCTCGCATCCCCCGGGTCCCTGCTGCTGGCTGCAGCTCAGCGCTCTCTCGCACGACTGCGCCAGGCACAGGGCTGGCAGCTCCGAAGGGTCTTCATCGGCGGGCTCGCGTGGTTCCGGCACCGTCTGGGAGCCGAGTGGAGTCAGAGCCTGCTCGCCGAGACCGGTCTCTTCCTGCCCCCTCGGACGCTCCCACGCCGACTGACCCCTGCACACACCCGGCTGTTGGCCGCGTGGAACCGACGCGGTGCGGGCCCATTCGTCGACACCACCGAGCAGGGTCTCGCCCTCGGACGACGCGGCCGGTACGCCCACAACAGCGACCACACCGCGCACCTCATGGTGCTGCGCGAGCGGGGCACACTGCTGGTTCGCCAGGTTCGCCGAACGGATCGAGCCGTCTACGAGATCCGCACGAACTACCGCCGCTGGTGGGGAGGATGGGTCATCCACGACAGCCAGACGCGTCGCTGGGACGCCGACCAGGACCCGGTGATCATCCAGGAAGAGCATTACTTCCGCGACGCCCAGGCGTTCCGACGGGATGCGCCGAGCTTCTTCCCGTTCATCGACAGCGGGTTGACCCTGCGCGAGATCACACAAGAGGTCGACCGGCTCGACGACTTGGACTGACCTCACAGGCTCGCGGGAAGCGCCGCAAGCAACGAGGCGCAACCCGGGGACAAGGCGGGTGGTCATGCCATCTCCGACGTGGGGACTGTACGCCAGTCGGGCGGCTCACCGTCGACCTCTAGTTGCCAGTGGGGCTCGGGTCCACGCCGTCGTTCTGCCCGTCACCATCCGTGTCGCCGTTGTTTGGGTCGGTTCCGTGGGTCGTGTACTCATCCAACCAACCCACCAGCGTGTCTGCATCCGGATCGCCGCCGCGCTCGAGCACCGTAAGGTCGTCTACGACGACCCCAAAGCTGCTGTTGGCGGCATCGGTGACGAGTGCGAAGCGCAGGTACTCGACCGTGCCATTGGTCAGTGGCGCTTGCGCGACTTGGTAGCCATCAAACTGGTCCACCGAGGCTCCCCAGCCATACGTCGGCCCACCCCCGGTGCCGTACAGAGGGGCATCGGTGGATAGCGGTGCCCAGGAGCTCACATCGTCGTGCCAGCGCTCGAGCCCGCCTCGGTCGCCGGCCACCATGCTCGAGAACAGCTTGAAACCCAGAACTGGATCGGTAGCGCCTGTCTCGAGGTCGATCGGCGGCAGGTAGAGGTAGTCCTCGCGCCGGGCGTCGTATTGGGCATCCAGCTGCGTCGCCCACACGTTGGAGCCCGATGCCGCATTCAAGATGCCCAGCACCGGTGCCCCCCACTCCCATTGCCCATCAACGCTCGTCGCGAGGCCGCCATTGTTGGCCTCTAGATCCGTCCCGCCGCCAACGGACCAGCGCGGCCCACCCGGATAGTCCGCTGGGTTCGTCGGATGGGTACCATTGGCCACTTCGGTGCCGTCGAGCGTCCCGTCCGCATCTGAGTCGGCGACATCGGGACTCCCCCCCATGGCCTCGGCATCGACACCGAACAGACCGTCCTGATCGATGTCGAAATTCGACTCGGCCAGATACACATCATCGATGTGAAAGCCCTCGGCGAGCGTGGGCGCGTCATCGCTGTCGATCGTGGCCCGAAGAAAGACGGTCTCGCCCGTCCACGCGGAGAGATCGACGGATGCCCATACCCAGCTGCGATTGGGCCCGATGACATCACTCCAGCCATCCGAAGAGTCGTAGTCCGGTTGAACCGGAGTGACCTCGACCCAACCCGAAACGCCAGCATGCCGCTCGAGCCGGATGCTGTCGCCAGCCGCGCCGGCCACCGCAAGCCGGAACGCAAACCGAGGGTCGCTGGCCCCGCTGAGGTTCATCGCAGGGAAGTAGAGGTGAGCCACCTCATCGCGCCAGTAGTTTCCAGTGAGGTTGCTTCCCCAGAGGCTCGTGCCGCTGTGGGCGGCCCACGGCCAGTTTCCAGGCGTACCGTGCTCAAAGGACCCCGTGCCCACCAGGCCTCCGTCCCCCGCCTCAAAGTCGTCGCTGTGGGGAATGCTCCACACCGGCGCGCTCTCATGGTCCGCGGGATTGAGAGGGTCATGCCCCTCGGCGACCTCGGCCCCGTCCACCATGCCATCGCCATCGCTATCGGCCACATCGGGAAGCGTGCCGTGCGAGCTGTACTCGTTGAGCCATCCCGTCACGCCATCCTGGTCGGGGTCGCTCAATGCCTCCATCAGGTAGAAGTCGTCGAGGTAGAGCCCCTCGGCCACCGAAAGACCGCCACCGTCGGCGATGATCGCGAAGCGGAGCTCGATCTCCTCGCTCGCAAAACGTGTCAGATCGAGCTGGGCCAGTGCGTAGCCGCCGTCGTCGCTGCCCTGATTCGTCCAACTCGTGTTCTGGTAGGTCGGCGCGTCGGGAAGAAGCACCGTCCAAGTGGTGCTGCCGCTCTCGCGGAACTCCACCCGAATTTCGTCGCTGCCTCCGTTACGATTCCACATCCAGAAGCCGAGCAAAGGCGCCGTCGCGCCGTTCAGGTCGACCCGCGGCGTGTAGAGGTAGTCCACCGCATCACTGGGGTAGTCGCCACCCAGATCGGTACCCCAGGCATAGACGCTGGAGTGCGCCCCCGGAGGCGCGGCAGGCATCCCAAACTGCCAGACGCCACCGTCGCCGGCGACGAGCTGGCCGTCATCCCCGTCCGCGAGCAACTCAACGGTGCCTGGACTCCAGATCGGGGCCGACGGGAAGTCTGCCGGATTGTCGGCGCGCGTGCCCGCAGCCAACTCAGCGGCGTCCGAGACACCGTCTCCGTCGCTGTCTGGGGAGACATCGGTGTCGGTGTCCGCGTCCGTATCGGTGTCCGCGTCGGCATCGGTGTCCGCGTCGGTGTCGGTGTCGGTATCGGTGTCGGTGTCGGTGTCGGTGTCGGTGTCGGCCTCACAGGAGGGATCCACCGCACACCGTCGGCTCTCGTAGTTGTCTCGATCGATAAGGCAGGCTGAGAGCGCCACAAGGGCCAGAATGGACTGCTTCTGCACGGGTGCTCCGCCAGGCGTCGACCGCGCCTAGACACAGAGTGTATCGCACTTCGCTGGCCAGCAGGGCGCCCGTCGACAGCGCTATCCGTCGACGGGACTTTGGCGAACGCCCTTAGCGCGTCGGAGGCGCGTAGCTCGTCAGCTTGATGCCCTCGACGGCAGCCTGGTACTCCGCCATGCTCGGCGTGCGGCCGAGAATCGTGGAGAGCACGACCACTGGAGTCGAGGCCAGCAGCGACTCGCCCTTCTTCTCGCCACTGTCGGCGACCACGCGGCCCTGGAACAGGCGGGTCGAGGTGGCCATGACGGTGTCACCCTTCTCGGCCTTCTCTTGGTTGCCCATGCACAGGTTGCAGCCGGGACGCTCGAGGTACATCGTGTTCTTGTACTCGGTGCGCGCCGTCGTCTTCGGAGCGCTGTCGTCGAATACGAAGCCGGCGTACTTCTGGAGCACGTCCCAGTCGCCCTCGGCCTCGAGCTCGTTGACGATGTTGTAGGTCGGGGGTGCGACCACGAGGGGCGCCTGGAACTCGACGGTGCCCTGCTGCTTCTCGATGTTGCGAAGCATCTGGGCGATGATCTGCATGTCGCCCTTGTGAATCATGCACGAGCCCACAAAGCCCAGGTCGACCTTCTTCTCACCGCCGTAGAACGAGATGGGACGAATGGTGTCGTGGGTGTAGCGCTTCGACGGGTCGTCGTTGTGAACGTCGGGGTCAGCGATCATCGGCTCGACGATTTGGTCGAGGTCCACCACAAACTCGGCGGCGTACTTCGCGTTGTCGTCGGGCATCAGAGCGGGCTTGGTACCGGTGCGGAGCTCTTCGATGCGGGCGTCGGCCTGGTCGATCAGGCCCTGGAGCATCTGAACCTTGTTGTCCATGCCGCGGTCAATCATCAGCTGAATGCGGCTCTTGGAGAGCTCCAAGGACGCGATCAGCGTGTCTCCCTCGGAGATGCAGATCGAGGCCTTGGCCTTCATCTCGGCGGTCCAGTCCGTGAACGTGAACGCCTGGTCGGCGAGCAAGGTGCCGATGTGGACCTCGATGACGCGACCCTGGAAGACGTTGACGCCCTCGAAGTGGTCGAGCATCTGGGCCTGGGTGGCGTGAACCACATCGCGCCAGTCCATGTGGTCCTTTAGGCTGCCCTTGAAGGTCACCTTGACGGACTCGGGAATCGGCATGGTGGCCTCGCCGGTGGCCAGCGCCAACGCCACGGTGCCGGAGTCGGCGCCGAAGGCAATGCCCTTGGACATGCGGGTGTGGGAGTCGCCGCCGATGGTGACCGCCCAGTCGTCCACGACGATGTCGTTGAGGACCTTGTGGATGACGTCGGTCAGGGGCTTGTAGGCGTGCTCGGGGGACCGTGCGGTCACCAGGCCGAAGCGGTTCATGAAGCCCATCAGCTTGGGGATGTTGCGACGCGCCTTGGTGTTCCAGACCGACGCGGTGTGGCAGCCGGACTGGTACGAGCCGTCGAGGCTCGGCGAGACCACCGTGGCAGCCATCATCTCGAGCTCTTGCGACGTCATCAGGCCGGTGGTGTCCTGCGAGCCGACGATGTTGACCTGGACGCGGGCATCGGAGCCAGCGTGCAGCACCGCACCCGGAGTCACGCCGAGCGCGTTGGCGTTGAAGATCTTCTCGA
>JAGSGY010000085.1 GCA_023954855.1 Pseudomonadota bacterium
GCAAAGGCGCCGGTCGCGGAAGATGCGGCCTCGCCACCGGGGTGTGCGACGTACCGGCCCACGTCTTCAGGTAGGCGTGCTGCCGCCTCTTCGAGCTTCGCGAGCGGCAAGAGCTCGGGAATGTCGCCACGTCCACACTGCTGAGCCGAGGAACGCGCGATGCGGGTCCAGCGGTCGTAGCGGTCTCCCTTTGCGACCGACCGCTGGAGCAGAACTGGATGGATGTGCGTCGCCCCCGCTTCGGTGGCCATGCGAATCGCCAGGTCCATGGCCGGCCCCTTTGGGATGCCGATCAGCAGGTGCGCGGCATGCGCTGGAGCCGCCAAGCGAGGGGGCTCGTCGATGCTGAGGACGGCGACCCCCTGGTCGTCGCTGAGCAGAGTTGCCCGCGCGACCTTTCCCCGACCGTCGAAGAGCTCGACCTGCTCACCGACGCGGATACGCGTGACGCGAAGCAAGTGATGCGACATCGCCTCGTCGAGACGGACGTCACCGGATTCGGGGATGGCGCCCGACTGAAAGCGTCTCACTGGCGCTTCCGGTACACCAGTGCCACCCACTCACCGTCGACCAGGCGCTCGTCGAGGTCCATGTGCGGGTCAAACACGGCGCGAACCGTGTGCTCCTTCGAGTCCATGATGCCGGCGAGTCCAAGCCAGGTGCCGGTGCAGCGCCGCAGCTCTTCTTCGAGCTCGACGAGCACCTCTGCATAGAGGTTGGCGAGGCACAGGTCGGCCGGCTCGCAATCCTGCACGGGGTCGGTAGAGAAGGGGACTTCGAGGCTATTTCGCTCGGCCTGGAGCACGGCTTCGCGTATCGAGGGTTCGTCGATGTCGACGCCAAGGGCCTTGCAGCCCAGCTTCGCCGCTGCCAGGGCGAGGATGCCCGAACCACAACCCACGTCGAGCACGGTGTTGACGTCGTCGGCCAGGCGGTCGACCACGTGGAGCAGTGCGCGGGTAGTCTCGTGACTTCCGGTGCCGAAGCCCTGGCCCGGTTCGACGATCAGAGCGCCTTCAGGGGCATCCCACGGGGGCGCGACGACGAGACGGTCGCTCACCACGAACGGCTTGAAGCCGTCCTTCCAGGACTCGGACCAGTCGGTGTCGGGCACGTCAGCCCATGCCGTCTCGAGGCGCCAGGTGGCGAGAGAGGCCTCCACCACGGGGCGGTCGGGGTCCTCGAACCATGCGCGAATCAGTAGTTCCGCGGGCTCGGGTGGGGGAGCGCCGGTGTCCCAGGGTTGCCGCGGCGGTGGAGCCTGTCCGGGGAGGTAGTCCTCTTGGACGCCTGCGGCCCCAGCGGCGTGAAGTGCGGCGCTGATCGAGTTCTTGTTGCCGCGCGGGACGCGGACCTGGAACTCGAGCCAGGCCACTAGTGCATGCCTGCGGGCATGCGGAAGGGCGGGGGCTCGGGCATGGTCATGCCGCCGCTATGCGCTTCGATGAGACGCAGCGCGCCGGGAATGCCCTCGGCCTGCACGAACTCGGAGCCGTGCGTGCCCTGCAGGAAGAGCGTTGGGGTGCCGAAGATCTTGGCCTCGCGACCCGCGTCGGCATCGGCCTTCACGCCCTCATCCGCAGAGGGGTCTTCCATGCACGTGTCGTAGGCAGCCACGTCGAGGCCCGCCTGCTTCGCCATGTGGCGCAGCTCGTCGTCGGCGAAGTAGCCCTGGTTCTTGAACAGCAGCCCCTGCATCTCCCAGAACCGACCCTGCCGCTGACCGCACTCGGCGGCCTTGGCTGCACGGCAGCGGGTGCCGTCGCCGGGCTGCAGAGACTCATTGCAGGCGCCATCGAGGGGGTAGACCTTGAAGCGCAGCTGAATCTGAGGGTTCTCGTTGACGATGCGCTTGAGTTCGACCGCTGCGCGGGCGCAGTGGGGACAGCCGTAGTCGGCCCACTCGACGATCATGTAGGGGGCATCGGGGTCGCCGTAGATCGGCTCGGTTCCGTCGAGGCGGACGGTCCCGCCGGGGGCGTGGAATACGCGCTCGAGCTCAGCAGTGGGAAGGGCAGGACGTTCGGTGTCGAGCTCGGTCGAGTTGTGCAGGCGTGCCTGCTCGGTCTGCCACGCGGAGCCGCCGGCGAGCACGGTGCCACCAAAGACCAAGGTGATGGCGAGGAAGCTGGTGCTGCCGAACACGCCGCCGATCGACTTGCTGAAGTGACCGCCGGTCTCGCCCATGCCTTTGATGGCCGCCCAGAGAAGCAGACCATTTGCGACGTAGATCGAGATGCAGAGCATACAGACGGCGCCGATCTGAGCGGCGACGAAGCCGAGGTAGGCGCTGTAGAGCAGGTTGACGAGGGCGAAGAGGCCCGAGGTCTGGAAGAAGCGGTCGTCGTCGTCTTTGGCCAGGAATGCGGCCACGGAGAGACCCGCGTAGAAGCCGGCACCGAGGAGGGTGATCGGCACGCCGAACATCTCAGAGGCGGCGCTCGAGTTGACGGCGTCGCAGTTGATGACGTCGTTGACGTTGCAGATCGCTTCGGTGTCGCGTGCCGCCTCGAACTTGCGCTGGAACAGGTAGAGGTTGGCGCCAAGCGCGACGGTGGCGCTCGCCAGGGTTCCCCAGCGCGCAGAGCGCAGAGTCACTGCGGTGCAGGCGAGCAACGCGCCTGACAGGAGCAGAGCGAGGCCCGAGCCCTCAGAGCCGCTGCTCTGAAGTGCGATGCCTGCGATGAGCGCGAGGCCTGCCAGGGCAGGCAATCCGATCTTCGTGAACTGGTCCATGGGCGTTGTGCCGTCCTCGTGTTTCACCGGGCGCAGTGCGCACTATGGCGAGGCGTGGCGGTATCCCGGATTGTGGGGCCTCGCCACGGCCTGCAGCGGCGAGTTGGCCCGATCTCAACGCCGCTGGCGCCGCATCTCGCGAACCACGTCACGCTCTTTGATCGCGTGTCGCTTGTCGTGGAGCTTCCGACCCTTGGCGAGAGTGATCTCGACCTTGATGTAGCGGCCCTTCACATAGACCTTGGTCGGCACGATGGTCAGGCCCTTCTCGGTGCCCTTACGCAGCTTCGCGAGCTCGGAGCGGTTGAGCAGCAGGCGGCGGTGCCGGAGCGGCTCGTGATTGTTCCGGTTCGCCTGCTCGTAGGGCGAGATGTGGAAGCCGATCAGCGTCGCCCCCTCATCGTCGATGCGAACCCAGGCCTCTTGCAGGTTTCCGCGTCCACCACGCAGGCTCTTCACCTCGCTGCCAAGCAACGAGATGCCAGCCTCGAACGAGTCGCCGAGGTCGTATTCATGCCGTGCCCGGCGGTTTTCAATCAGGGCGCGTTCGCGGGGTGGCAAGAAGCCTCCAGTGAGTGCGGTCTATCGGAGTGGAGGAGGGCTGGCGACTGCGTCGTGAACGGCCGCGATCGCGATCGCCCCAGTGCTCGGTTCGCGATCGCCAAGAATGCGCTGGAAATCGATCTTCTGATCCACTTCGTACCACTGAGCCACCACACTCGCGGATCATGTAGGAACCAAGGGGATCCATGATGAGTCACGGGTGGCGGAACCGTGTGCTGAAGAGGCGATCTGGCCGATCGGAAGTGGAGGTTTGAGGGTGAAAGTGGATCGGATTGGGTTGAAAGTGGGAGGAAGTGGAGTAAGGTGGAATCGCACCCCACCTCTCACCCGAAGTTTCGATGCTCCGTGTCCGCTGCCAGGCCAACGCGACTCTCGACACAAAGGGTCGTTTGATGCTCCCCGCGCCGCTCAAGCGCGCGGTTGGCGTCCACGGAATTGGGCAGCTCGTCTTGGCGTTCCAGAAGGGCGCGGTGTACGGCTGGCCGCCGGATGCCTTCGAGGAAATCGAGGCCCGGGTCGACGGTATGGACCCCTTCGACGACGCCGTCGCGGACTTCGCGCACGCGTTCCTCTCGACGGCCAACGATGCCGACATCGACGGGCAGGGCCGCATTCGCATTCCGCCACTGCTTCGGGATCTGGCGGGACTCGAGAAGGACGTGGTTGTGAACTCGATTGGCAAGCGCATCGAGATCTGGGACCGCGAGAGCTGGGAGGCCCGCTTCCGCGAGAGCCTGAAGCGCCACGCCACCTCCACCGGCCTTCCGGCCAAGAGGGGTGCCTGATGGTCGCCTTTGAACACACCTCCGTCCTGCTCGAAGAGACGATCACCGCACTGCAGCCGCAGGCGGGCAAGGTCTACGTCGACGCCACACTCGGCGGCGGCGGACACACCGAGGCCATCCTCGACGCCGCAGACTGCCGGGTCATTGGCATCGACCGTGACCCGAACGCTCTCGACTCGGCCTCTGCACGGCTCGAGCGCTTCGGTGAGCGGTTCACCCCGGTGCGTGCCCGCTTCTCGGAGATTGCGAGCGTGGTGGCCGGTCTCGGCCTTGAAGAAGTCGACGGCGTCATCGCAGACCTCGGTGTCTCGAGCCCGCAGCTCGACCACGCCGAGCGAGGCTTCTCGTTCCGGTCCAAGGGGCCTGTCGACATGCGCATGGACCCCGATGCCGAGCTGTCGGCCGACGACATCGTGAACCGGTGGCCCGAGGCCGAGCTCGCGCGCGTCATCTACGAGTACGGCGAAGAGCGGCGGTCCCGGGCCATTGCTCGGACCATCGTCGCCCATCGACCCGTTGTCGACACACTGCAGCTTGCCACTCTAGTAGGGAAGGTCGTCCGCCAAGGCAAGAGCCGGACCAACCCCGCGACCCGTACCTTCCAGGGCATTCGCATCGCGGTGAACGATGAGCTCGGCGAGATCGAGCGCTTCCTTCCGGCGGCACTCGACGTGCTCGCCCCCGGTGGTCGCCTCTGCGTGATCACCTTCCATTCGCTTGAAGACCGCCTGGTCAAGCACTTCTTCGCGACCGAGTCCGGTCGTGATGCCCCCAAAGACGGCTACGGCAACAAGATCGGTTCTTTCCGAATCGGTCGGCCTGCCAAGAGCGTCACCGCTGCTCCCTCCGATCCCAATCGTCGGGCCCGTTCGGCTCGACTCCGCGCTGCTGTGAGACTGCCATGAGTGAGAACGTACACATCCGCGAGGCCGCTGTTGCCTTGCCCGCGCCCGATGTCGAAGTGGTCGGCTGGGCGAGCCCTTGGCGTCGTCTGGTTCCGCTCTGGCGCCATGCCGTCTGGATTGGCAGTGGATTTGCCCTCGTGGCCATGGCCGTGTCGGTCCGCGTCGAAGTGCAGGAGCTGCGCAAGGACATCGAGCGGGCAGAGTTCCGCCACCGCGAAGCTGGGCTTCTTCACGAGCGCCTTCAGCTCGAGGTCGACTCTCGTCGCCGCGCTGTCGCGGTGGAAGCTGTCGCGTCAGAGCTCGCCGTCGGTACGCCGGCCAAGGTGGAGCGGGTCCTGCGATGAGCCGCCTCTACGTCCCACCCGTACCGATTCCCGTCGAGTCTCCGGAGCTCGTGCGTGACCGTGCGCGTCGCCGCACGCGTGGACTCGGTGCGCTGTTTGCCCTGGCGTTGCTAGGCATCGGCGCCCGTGGTGCCGTGCTCTGCCTTCAGCCCGACACCCAGACGATTCGGCAGGCCAGCGTGCAGCGCTGGGGACAGGTGACCATTCGCGAGCGTCGCGGTGAGGTCCTCGATCGCACCGGCCGCCGTCTCGCCACGAGTCTCGACACGCCCTCGGTGGCGGTCGACCCCGTCGCCGTTCGCGCAGAGGACCGTGAGGAGCTGATTGCCGACCTCGCCCGCATCCTCGAGCTCGACGCTTCGGATGTGCGGACCAAGCTCGCTCGCGAAACCCGCTACGTGCGGCTGAAGACCAAGGTGCATCCCGCTACGGCGAGCGCCATCCAGACCCTCGACCATCCGGCGGTTTGGACCCATCGCGACGCGCGTCGCTACTACCCCGAGGCCGGCCTCGGAAGCCAAGTGCTCGGCTTTGTCGACTCGAACGGCGCCGGTCGCGGCGGCCTCGAGAAGGCGATGGACTCCTACCTAGATGGTGGGCAGGTCGTGATGCAGCGCCGTCGTGACCGTCGCGGACTCGGCGTCGATGGCGACCAGGGTGAGCACCGTCCCGATGCGGGCATGACCGTGCACACCACCATCGACCGCTCCCTGCAGCGTGTGGCCGAGCGCGCCCTCGACGGTGTCGTGGAACGGCACGAACCCAAGGCGGCCTTCGCCGTCGTCATCGACGTGAAGACCGGCGACATTCTCGCCCTCGCAAACCGACCGACGTTCAACCCGAACGCCCTCGGCACCGACCCGGCTCCCCGCCGGAACCACCTGGTGCAGGACGCCATCGAGCCTGGCTCGGTCATGAAGCCGTTCACGATTGCCGCGGCCATCGAAGAGGGCAAGCTCGAGGAGTTCACCCCGGTGGACTGTGAAGGTGGAGCGTTCTACATCGGCCGCACCCGCATCCGCGATGACCACCCCCACGGCGTGATCACAGCGACCGAGGTGCTCAAGTACTCGTCGAACATCGGCTCGGCCAAGCAAGCCCTGAACCTCGGCCCCGACACCTTCATCGACTACTACGAGGACTTCGGCTTCGGTCATCGCACCGGCATCGAGCTCCCCGGCGAGCGCTCTGGTCGCATGCGTGACCCGGCGAAGATCCGGCCCATCGAGCTGGCGACGACCTCGTACGGTCAAGGCATGACCGTCACCGGTCTGCAGCTCGCGATGGCGACCGCTTCGCTCGGCAACGACGGCGTGCTCATGAAGCCCCGCATCGTCACCGAGATCACCGATGCCGACGGCCTTCCCGCCTGGACGATGAAGCCCACGCCAGTTCGTCAGGTCATCTCGCCCACCACCGCACGCACCGTGTCCCGCATGATGGTCTCGGTCACCGAGCCCGGTGGAACCGCCACCCGCGCGCAGGTGCCCGGCTACCAGGTTGCCGGCAAAACCGGAACCGCCGAGAAGGTCGAGAACGGCGTCTACTCTGACGCGCGCATCGGCTCCTTCATGGGCTTCTTGCCCGCGGACCGCCCCGAGGTCGCCATCGTCGTCTCTGTCGATGAGCCTCAGAAGGGGAGCCGCTACGGTGGCATCGTTGCTGCCCCTGCATTTGCCGAGATTGGCATCGAGTCGATGCGCATTCTCGGAATCGAGCCCGACCCCGAGCTCGAGGCCGAGGTCGAGCAGCTCGCCGACACCAAGGATGCCCGTGACCCACTGGTTCTCGCGCGTCGGGACGGTGGCTGGGAGCTTCCAGACCTTCGCGGCCGGCCTCTCCGCGAGGTCCTCGCCGGACTGCAGTCCTCGGGCCTTCAGATTGCCGTTGAGGGGTCTGGCCACGCTGTGGCGCAGAGTCCCGCACCCGGCACACCCATTCGCGACGGCGAGCTCGTCGCGGTTCTCTTTAACTGACCCTTCTCCCTCGTCTGTCCTCGACCGGGGACGACCCGACACCCCACATCCCCCCTAGGGGAGCATCGCAAAGCCCCGTACCCCCCTCGAGCCTCCGGGCGTCTCCCTGACGCACACAGCTCAACGGATCGCCAAGCGCCGCTCACGTCGAGTCATCACCCCCTCCCCCCAAACAGTCCCCGGTCGTGGACAGCGACCCCCTTCCTAAGAAGGGGAGCGGTCGAGAAGCGTCGTTCGCCGCACGCCCCACGTGGCTCGCATTGCCTGGCGAATCGGGCGCGATCCCCCTGGAACTCGCGGGCCTTGTTGAAGCTGAAGCTGGGTCGCGCATGCCCATTTGCTCGGGATCCGCGTGGCCTTTGCCGCAATCGGCGAGGCCCGAATTCGCCTGCCTGGGTGATGTTGGGATTTGTCCTTGCCTGGTAGGGCCTTTGAGCGGTACAAGACTGGCATCCCTTCCGGCCCCGTGGCTCCCCGCCACAACGGCCATCCCTCCTCGGTCTCCCCGACCGAACGGGCGCTCCGCCCTCCCTCCACCCCCATTCCCCGCTCAATCCATGCGCCTGGATGCGCTGCTGGTGCAGCTCACCGCTGCGCGCGCGAACGGTGACCTCTCTGTTGAGGTCTCGGACGTGACGCGTGACTCTCGCGAGGTCCACTCGGGCTCCGTGTTTGTCGCTGTGCGTGGTGCACGCGTGGATGGGCACGACTTTGTGGCGGGCTTGGAACAGGTGGCCGCCGTCATCGTCAGTGACGCGGTCGAGGCGCCCGAGGGCGTGGTCGTCATCACGGTGGATGACACGCGTCTGGCGCTTGCCGAGGCCGCCGCGGCGCTGAATGCACACCCGTCGCGCGCTGTGCCGGTGGTCGGGATCACGGGCACCAACGGCAAGACGACCGTCACCACCTTGGTCGATGGGGCTCTACTCGCCGCCGGTCATCGCTCGGCCCGCGTCGGCACCACCGGCTGGTTCATCGGTGGAGAGAAGCGCCCGTCGTCCCTCACGACGCCGGAGGCTCCGGGCTTGCAGCGCTTCTTCGCCGAGGCGCGGGAGGCGGGAAGCGAGGCCGTGCTCATGGAGGTCAGCTCCATTGGCCTCGATCAGCAGCGCGTCGACGGAACGGTCTTTCACACTGCGGTCCTCACCAACTTGCGCCGTGATCACCTCGACTACCACGGCACCGTCGAGGCCTATGTCGCCGCCAAGGCACGCCTGTTCACGGACTTGCTCCGCGAGGAGGGCGGTCTGCCCCGCGTCTTGCTCTGCGCAGAAGAGCCGCTGCGGGACGCGATGCATGCCCCAAAGGACGTGTGGACCTACGGCTTCGGCGATGCCGACCTGGCGATCTCTGCCTGGACCCAGACGGGCCAAGGCATGGAGCTGGCGGTGGACACTCCGCTCGGCGCCGTCCAGTTCAGCTCGCCTCTCGTCGGCCGCTACAACGCGCTGAATCTCGTCGCGTCCCTTGGCGTGTTGCTCACGCTCGGCTTCTCGCCACAAGAGGCGGGTGATGCGCTGTCCAAGGTGCCCGGCGTCCCCGGTCGACTCGAGACGGTGCCGAACACCGCCGATCTCGTCGTGCTCGTCGACTACGCCCACACGGATGATGCCCTCGAGGCGGCGCTGCACGCCGTCCGTGGGCTGACCGACGGACAGGTCTGGGTCGTCTTCGGTTGTGGCGGTGATCGTGACACCGGCAAGCGTCCGCTGATGGGTCGCGTGGCCGAGGACCTGGCCGACTGCGTGGTGGTCACTTCGGACAATCCCAGGACGGAAGCACCGCAACAGATCGTGGATGCGATTCTCTCCGGAATGGATGGAGAGCCCACCCACGTGGAAGTGGACCGGCGGGCGGCCATTCAGTGGGCGATCCGCGAAGCGCAGCCTGGTGACGCCATCCTCGTCGCGGGCAAGGGACACGAGACCTACCAAGAGATCGACGGCACGCGTCTTGCGTTTGATGACCGTATCGAGGCCGCGCAGGCCTTGGCGGAGCGCGCATGAAGTTCACGGCGACCGAGATTGCAGAGGCCACGGGCGGCGCAGTCGTGCGTGACGGCGGTGCCGGCGTGGTGCTGACGGATACCCGGACTCTCGATGGTGGAAGCTGGTTCCTGGCCCTCGCCGGGGAGCGCTTCGACGCCCATGACTTCGCCGGCCAGGCGGCCTCGGCCGGTGCGCTCGGAGCGGTGTTCTCGCGGGCGGTCGAGGGCTGGAGCGGCGCTGAGGTTCGGGTCGCAGACACGACCGTAGCCCTGCAGGACCTCGGTCGGGCCGCGCGGGACCGCATCGCGGGTCCAGTCGTCGGACTCACCGGAAGCGCGGGCAAGACGACCACCCGAGCGATGCTGGCCCTTGCCCTCGGTGAGCTCGGCACGGTGCATCAGACCGTGGGCAACCTGAACAACCAGCTCGGCGTGCCGATGACGCTGTGTGCGGCTCCCGAAGACTGCGGTGCCGCGGTCGTCGAGATGGGCACCTCGTCGCACGGCGAGATTGCGCTGCTCGCAGACATCGCCCGTCCCGACGTTCGCATCGTCCTCAACGTTGGCGCTGCACACCTCGAGGAACTCGGCGGACTCGAGGGCGTGGCACGAGAGAAGGGGACGCTGCTCACCAGTGCGCGTCCTGGCGATGTGGTCATTCGCAACCGGGACGACGTCCACGTGATGCGCATCGACGTGCCTGAAGGGGCGCGCTCGATCACGTACGGAAACCACGTCGACGCCGATGTACGCCTCGTCTCGGCCGAGATTCACGCTGAGAGCCTGTCGACGCGAGCAGAAATCACTGTGGATGGTCAGCGCCTGGCCCTGTCGGTTCCGAGCCCCGGCCTGCACCTCGCCAGCAACGCCGCGTCCGCGATTGCAGCCGCTTTCGCACTTGGCCTGGATCTCGAGCGTGCTGCCAAGGCCATTGGGTCCTACGAGGCCGTCGGCATGCGCCTTCGCTGCGAGCGGCTTCCGAACGGCGTCCTGGCGATCAACGACGCGTACAACGCGAACCCCGACTCGATGAAGGCCTCGCTTCGGACGTTGGCCGCGTTGCCCGGTCGTCGTGTCGCAGTGCTCGGAGACATGCTCGAGCTCGGCACCGATGAAGCCCAGCACCACACCGATGTCGCCGAGTACGCGATGGGCCTTGGACTCGAGCGTGTGGTGCTCGTTGGACCCCGCATGCGCGTAGCCGCACCCGCCTCCGAGCAGGTGTGGACCTTCGAATCCGGAGCCGACGCCGTCGCTCCGCTGAGCCGCTTTCTCACCGCCGGCGACACGGCCCTGTTCAAGGGAAGTCGCGGAGCACGGGTCGAGCGCATCCTCCAAGCCCTGGCCGGGGAGTCCTGATGCTGTACCACTTGCTCTTGCCGCTGTCTGACAGCCTTCCTGGCGCGAACGTCTTCCGGTACATCTCGTTCCGGACGGCGTGGGGCGTGATCACCGCGCTCACGGTGACCTACCTCATCTACCCCTGGTTCATTCGCTGGATGAAGCGGCAGAAGATGAACCAGATCATCCGTGATGACGGACCTGAGTCGCACTTGCTCGGCAAGGTCGGCACGCCCACGATGGGAGGCCTGCCGCTGATCTTTGGCGTGGCGCTCTCGGGACTGCTCTGGGCCCGCCTGGACGTGCCACAGCCCTGGATCCTCATCGGTGCGATGGTCGGCTACGCCCTGATCGGCTTCGTGGATGACTGGAAGAAGGTGATGCACGCCTCGGCCGATGGCCTGTCCGGTCGCTACAAGATCCTCGGCCAGCTCGCGGTCGGCGCGGTGGCGGTAGGGGCTGCTCTCTACACGGGCGCCATTGATGCGAAGCTCGCCATTCCCTTCCTCAAGGACGGGACCCTCGACTTCGCAGAGCTCTGGGCCGGCGCGCCCGACCTGACGGTACTCTACGTCGGCTTCTGCCTGTTCCTGCTGGTCGCGATCAGCAACGGCGTCAATCTCACCGACGGACTCGACGGCCTCGCCATCGGACCGGTGATGACCTCGGCGGCGACCTATGGCGTCATCGCCTATGTCGCGGGCAACGCGCGCTTCGCCGACTACCTCGAGATTGCCTTCGTGCCCGGCTCCGGAGAGCTGACCATTCTCGCCATGGCGACGGTGGGCGCGGGTCTTGGCTTCCTTTGGTACAACGCCTACCCCGCGTCGATCTTCATGGGGGATGTGGGCTCGCTGTCGCTCGGCGGCACTCTCGGGATGTTCGCCATCCTCACCAAGCACGAGATCTTGCTCGCGCTGGTCGGCGGCATCTTCGTACTCGAGAACGTGAGCGTCATCCTGCAGGTCGCGAGCTTCAAGACCCGCGGCAAGCGCGTGTTCCTGATGGCGCCGATTCACCACCACTACGAGAAGCTCGGGTGGTCCGAGCCGAAGATCATCGTCCGCTTCTGGATCATCAGCATCGTCCTCGCGCTCGTGGCCCTCTCGACCCTGAAGCTGCGATGACGATGAACCTCGCCGGCATGAACGTCGTCGTCATGGGGCTCGGTGCCTCAGGACGGGCTGCGGCTGCGCTTTGTGCAGAGTCGGGGGCGTCTGTCGTGGGACTCGATCTGCGCTCGTCCGTCGAGCCGATCGAGGGGGTTCGGCTCGAGCTTGGACCCCATCGCCGCGACACGCTGCTCGAGGCCGATCTCGTCGTGGTCAGCCCAGGCATTCCGTCGACCCAAGCCGATGTTCGCGCAGCCTACGAGCACGGTGTTCCCGTTGTGGGCGAGCTCGCGCTGGCCTTCTCGCAGTTTCCGCGGGTGCCGACCATCGCCATCACGGGAACCAATGGTAAGTCGACGGTCACCTGGCTTGCAGGACAGCTTCTCGAGGCGGCCGGCTACCGCCCGTTCGTGGGTGGAAACCTCGGCAAGCCGCTCTCTGCTGGCGTGACCGATACGCAGGACTACGACTGCGCGGTACTCGAGGTCTCTTCCTACCAACTCGAATGGGCGACGGGCTTCACCCCAGATGTCGGCGTCATCCTCAACCTGACCCCCGACCACCTCGCCCGCCACGGCGACATGCAGGGCTATGCCCTCGCGAAGGCCCGCCTCTTCGACGGCATCGGCCTCGGCGGCTGGGCGGCCATCCCCTCCAATGATGAGCAGCTGCGGCTGGTCTCGCACACCCGCGGTGGACGTCGTGCCTGGCTTGGCGCACATCCCGGCGTGGTGCGAACCGGGCGAAGCGTTGTGGTCCAGCTCGGCGACAAGCCGCTGTCCTTCGACCTCAGCGGCGTCACCCTCGCGGGGGAGCACAACCTCGACAATGTGGCGACCGCGCTGCTTCTGGCCATTGGTGTTGGGGCGGACCCGGCCAAGCTGCAGGCGGCACTCGCCGGACTCCAGCCGCTAGCCCACCGCATGGAAGTGGTCGCCGAGAAGGGTGGGGTGCTGTTCATTAACGACAGCAAGGCCACCAATGTCGAGGCCACCCGGGTCGGTCTCGCCGGTCTCGACCGCAAGGCCGTGGTTCTGCTTGGCGGACAGGCCAAGGGCGACGCCTTCTCGGACCTCGTACCGCTCCTCGAGCAGCACCGCGCTGCGGTCACCTTTGGTGGCTCCGGTGAGGAGATTCACGCGGAACTACTGGCGGCGGGCTTCGAGGCGGTGGCTGCCGGTTCGATGGAGAACGCGGTCGAGCTCGCAACCCGGCTTGCCCAGGCCGGAGACGCAGTGCTGCTCTCCCCCGGCTGCGCCAGCTTCGACGCGTTTCGCAACTTTGAGCATCGCGGCGATGTCTTCCGCGAGGTGGTCCGATGAGACGACAACAGGTCCCCACGCGGACGAGCCAGAACGCACAGCGTGAGCCGATGCGTCTGCAAGGTCCCGCCCTCTCTCCGCTCGCCCCCGAGCGCTCCCAGCTCCCCGTCACCCCCCAAGCCGTTGCCACACGGCAGGAGGGATCTCAATGAAGAGCAAGCCCGCAGTCGCCGTTCCCACGAAGTCCGAGTCCTGGTGCTCGGTGTTCATGGCCTGGCCGAAGAGCACGAAGACCGGCCGCAAGCCGAAGGTGGCTGCCGAGAACGGTGGCGGTCTGTACACCTGGGGTGATGTGCGCTCCGTGGTGGTCGAGGAGGGTCGATGAGCGCCGTTCCCCATCCACAGTCGCCCGCCATGCAGGGCTCCACGCCACGCGCAGCGGCAAAGGGGCAGGGATGGGACTGGGTGCTGTTCGGCACCACGCTCGGCCTCGCAGCGTTTGGCTTGCTGATGATCTTGTCGGCTAGCTCGTCCTTCGCCGACCTCATCTACGGTGACTCGCTCACCTTCGTGGTGCGGCAGGTGGGGGCCTTGTGTATCGGTGCCACCGTCGGCGCCGGCATCTTGCTCTCGCCCTACCGGACCCTCTCCCGCCTGGCGCTGCCCGCCTACATCGCCGCTATCGTCGGGCTGATGCTGGTGTTCTCGCCACTGGGCGTGACCGTGAAGGGCGCGACCCGGTGGATTTGGATCGGCGTGAACCTTCAGGTCTCGGAGTTTGCGAAGCTCGCGCTCATCTTGATCTTGTCGAACTACTTGGCTCGCAACGAAGGGCGCCTACACGACGTCGTCGGCGTGGTGCTGCCGAGCTTCGGCGTCGCCGCTCCGATTCTGTTGCTCGTGTTCGTCGAGCCCGACTTCGGCACCACGGTGGTCCTCTCCGGACTGGTGGGCATCTTGCTCATCGTCGCGGGATTGCGCCTGTACTGGGTCGGTGCGTTGGGGGCGATTGCAGTCGCCGGCCTCGCTTTGATGGGCTCGATGGCCGAGTACCGCATGCGTCGCCTGACCTCGTTCCTCGACCCCTTCGCCGACCCCGCGGGTGACGGCTACCAGGTCATCCAGGGCTGGATTGCGATGTCCTCGGGTGGCTGGACCGGCCGCGGACTCGGAACCGGCGTGGCACAGTCGGGCTTCCTCCCCGAGGCCCACACCGACTTCATCAGCGCAGTGGTCGCCGAGGAACTCGGGGTGATTGGCTGGTCCATCGTCATCGTCGGCTACATCGTGCTCGTCTGGCGCGGCATGCGCGTCGCAGAGCGTGCACCGGACCTGTTCGGCACGCTCGTGGCCGCTGGAATCACCGGAATGCTCGCGGCCCAGGCCATCGTCAACCTCGGCGTCGTCGCCGGTGTGGCACCCGCGAAGGGGCTTGTGCTCCCGTTCATGTCCTACGGCGCTTCGGCGGCCGTCAATCACACGATCTCGGTCGCCATCTTGCTGCGTATCAGCATGATGCGTCCGCCCGAGTCGCTCGCCGAGGCGCGAAGCTGATGTTTAGAGGTTCAGTCAAGGTCGTCCACTTCGTGGGCATCGGCGGCATCGGCATGTCGGGCATTGCCGAGGTGCTGCTCACCCTCGGGTTCAACGTCACCGGCTCGGATCTGAAGGCCGGGGCCGCGGTCCGTCGCCTTCGCAAGCTCGGTGCGACCGTCCACATTGGCCACAGTCCCGACAATGTCGGCGAGGCGGATGTGGTCGTGCGGTCGACGGCGGTCAATGAGGAAAACCCCGAGGTCGCCGAGGCCCATCGCCGCTACGTCCCCGTCATTCGACGGGCCGAGATGCTCGCCGAGCTGATGCGACTCAAGTACGGAATCGCGGTCGCAGGCACGCACGGAAAGACCACGACGACCTCGATGCTCGCCGCCGTTCTGGGCGCTGGAGGCCTCGACCCGACTATCGTCATCGGCGGTCGACTCGATAGCCTCGGCGGCTCGAACGCACGGCTTGGCTCGGGTGAGTTCATGGTGGCCGAGGCCGATGAGTCCGACGGCAGCTTCCTGCTTCTGTCGCCGACCGTCGCGCTGATCACCAACATCGACCCCGAGCATCTCGACCACTACGGCAGCGAGCAAATCCTCGAGGACACCTTCCTCGAGTTTGCGAATCGCGTCCCGTTCTATGGCTTCTCGGTGCTCTGCCAGGACCATCCCACCGTGCAGCGGCTCATCCCGCAGGTCCGGCGGCGGGTGGTGACCTACGGCGTGTCGCGCCAGGCGGACTATCGGGCCTCGGACCTCGAGACCGAGGGTCTGGTCACGCGCTTCAAGGTGCACCATCGTGAGGAGCTGCTCGGGACCGTGTCCTTGGGCATGCCTGGTGTGCACAACGTCACCAATGCGGTGGGCGCCATCGCAACCGCGCTCGAGCTCGATGTGCCCTTTGACGTCGTCCGCGACTCACTCGACGGCTTCACTGGAGTGCAGCGCCGATTCACCGTGCACGATGACGTCAACGACGTGCTGATCGTCGATGACTACGCCCACCATCCCGTCGAGATCGAGGCGACCCTCGAAGCGGCAGAGTCCGGCTTCCCAGGACGCCGCCTCATCGCGGTCTTCCAGCCGCACCGCTACACGCGCGTTCGCGACTTGTGGGACGGGTTCTGCGGGGCGTTCAACCGCGCGGACGAGGTGTTGGTCTGTCCAGTGTACAAGGCCGGCGAGCAGCCCATCGACGGTATCGACCACTTGCGCATCTCGGCTGAGATGCACGATCGAGGGCATCGCGGTGCCCATGCCATCGAGTCCCTCGAGGATGCGGCGGGCTGGCTCGCGGAGAACACGCGACCCGGCGATGTCGTCATCACGCTTGGGGCCGGCAATGTGAACCAGGTCTGTGCGGACCTCGCCGAGAGGCTTCGCGCTTGAACGACGTGGTGCTCCTGCGAGATGAACCCATCGCACGCCATGTGGCGCTGCGAGTGGGGGGCGTGTGCGATGCGCTGATGGTGGTGCATTGCGAAGAGTCCCTGCTGGAGGCCCTCGCGGTCGCCAATGAGTGGGGAAACGTGACCTATCTGGGTCATGGAACGCGGTTGGCAGCGCGAGACGGGGGCGTGGCAGGAATCCTGCTGCGCCTGGGGACCGGCTTCGCGAAGATCGACCGCAGTCACGGAGAGGTGTGGACGGTGGGGGCTTCGGTCCCGGTTCCGGCGCTACTGGAGGCTACGCGGGGGGCGTGCCTCAGCGGTATGGAGCGACTTGCGGGTGTCCCGGGATCCTTCGGAGCGGCGCTTGCCGCCGAGAAGGACCTGGAGACAGTGGTGACTTCGGTGCGCTTTGTGCATCGCGGCGCCATCCGCGAAGGGTCGCTTGATGAGGCTCGAAAGGGGAGAGCCTCTCGCCTGATCCTCAGTGCCACCTTGGCACTGACCCCGTCCACGCCTGAGGCGGTCCGAGATGCCATCGCGGTAGCTCGGGCCGCCCGCCTTCCTCCGTCATCGGCGTGGAAGCAGCCCAAGGGGGGCAAGCTTCGACGCCGGCTCGAGCGCTCTGGAATGGGGGACGTGCGCATTCGCCGCGCCATCATTCCGAAGGAAGCGCCTGAGCTGATCTGCAACCTCGGGGGCGCATCGTCCTCGGACATCGCGCTCTTGGTCCGATCGGCCAAGGACCGCGTGAAACAGCACACAGGGGTCGTTCTCGAGCCCCAAATCCGCTGGCTTGGACAGCGAAGGAGAAGCTGATGGACAAGGCAACGACCCGTGTCGCCGTGTTGATGGGTGGTCTCTCTTCCGAACGTCCCGTGTCGCTCGAGACCGGCAGAGCGGTGCTCGACGCGCTCATCGAACGCGGCTGGAATGCGGTCCCGATTGATGTGGGCCGAGACCTTGCCGCTCAGCTCGTGAAGCACGACATCAACGCCGCCTGGGTGGCGCTGCATGGCCGCTTTGGTGAGGACGGGTGTGTGCAGGGCATGCTCGAGGTGATGGGCATTCCCTACACCGGGTCCGGCGTGCAGAGCTCGGCGGTAGCGATGGACAAGCTCGCAACCAAGCGGGCGGTGCGCGGCCTCGGCATTCGCATGGCCAAGCACGTCGAGGTGAGGCGAGGGGAGTCGCATGACCAGCTTCCCGTACCGAGCGTGGTCAAGCCAGCCGTGGGCGGATCCTCGTTTGGGACGACGGTCGTCAAGGACCGAGCCGAGCTTGATGCCGCGCTTGAGAGCGCACTGAAGTACGACGCTGCCGCCCTGGTCGAGGAGTTCGTCGAGGGCGACGAGATCACGGTGGCTGTGGTCGATGGGGTCCCGATGCCGGTGGTTCGCATCTTGCCGGTCGATGGCTGGTTTGACTTCGAGGCCAAGTACACCAAGGGCAAGACCGTGTACGAGGTGCCAGCCAAGCTGCCGAAGGAGACTCTCGATGCGGCGCAACGGGCGGCGGTGACGTCCTATGAGGCGGTGGGATGCCAAGGACTGGCCCGTGCCGACTTCTTGGTCCCGCCCGATGGCGAGCCGGTGTTCCTCGAGATCAACACCCTGCCGGGAATGACGGCGACCAGCCTGTCGCCCATGTCGGCCAAGGCTGTAGGCATCGACTTTCCCGAGCTGTGCGAGCGCATCTTGCTCGGTGCGCACTGTATGGATGCGGAGAGCTAGGTTCGTCCGCCGCGGGGATGCGCGTGGGATCTTCGTGGGGTGCGTCAGACGGTGCTGAACCCTAGGATGGGCTTCTACTCGGAGGCCAGATGCGCATACTCTCGTTCCTTTCCCTACTCGCCCTGACGGCCTGCGGAGGCGACGGCACCACTGATGACTCGGGTTCGGAGCCCGCGGTCTGCGACGACGGGGACACCCAGGCGGGAAGCACCGCCTGCGGACTGAACGACCGCGGCACCCTCGACGAGGTTTGCAGCGGTGGCCAGTGGACCGACAGCGACACCTGCGATGATGCGGACGAGTGCGAAGACGACGCCACCGACACCGCTGCGTGCTGGGAAGGCGTCGGGACCTGGGATGTGGTGTGCACGACGGGCGCGTGGGTGCCGTCGTCGGACTGCGTACTCGATGGTCCCGTCCTCGCGTCGTCCGCCACCGATGGAACCCAGGCCGATGCGCAGACCATGGCGCCCGCACTGTCAGCAGACGGAAGCGTGGTGGTGTTTCACTCTCTCGCGACCAACCTCGTCGCTGGCGACACAAACGGCGCGCATGACGTCTTCCGCCACGACCTCAAGACTGGCGAGACCACCCGCGTGAGTGCGCTTGCTTCAGGAACTGAGGGGAATGGGCACGCGATGTGGGGCGATGTGTCGGCCGACGGTCGCTACGTGGCGTTTGGCAGCCGCGCGACGAACCTGCTCACCACCGACGTCAACGCGACCGCCTGGGACGTCTTCCGCTACGACGCCGACACGGGGGCTCTGGAGCTGGTCTCGGTGAACTCCGATGGCGACCAGGCCAACGGCTCGAGTGGTGACCCGCCGGCGATGAGTGATGACGGCCGCTACGTCGCATTCACGTCTGCCTCGACCAACTTGCCGGTGGATGTGGCGAACACCTTCCACGTCTACCTTCGCGACATCGACTCTGGCACCACGACCCGGATTTCCGACTCCAACGGCGTTTCACCGGTGATTTCGCCGAACGGGCGCTTTGTGTCCTTCCAGATCAGCGTCGCCAGCGGTGCCCGTGCCCCCGAGCTCGGTGTGGCCCAGCTTTACGTCTACGACACGCAGGACCAGTCCACGACACAGGTCTCGGTCGATGGAACGGGTGCGGACGCCGACGGCTCGTCTTACGGCATGTCCATCACCAACGACGGCGATGTGGTGTTCTACAGCCAAGCCACGAACCTCGTGGCGAACGACGTCAATGGCAACAATGACCTGTTCTACTGGGACAAGTCGGCGGACACCATCACGATCGAGTCTGTTGCCACCGACGGTACAGCGGCCAATGACCACGTCTTCGAGGCGGATGCGACGCCCGATGGGAGCCTGGTGCTGTTCAGGGCGGGCGGCACGTCACTCGCGGCAGATGTGACCCAGTGGTTCGACCACCTCTACCTGCGCGATGTCGCGGCTGGCACAACGGTGGCGATTACCTCCGACGCCGACAGCAGCGCTCGAGAGCCTTCCGTGTCCGCGGACGGCCGCCATGTCGCCCTGACGGCCGATGGCTCGACGCTTGCGACTCACGACACCAACGGCGTGGCGGACATTGTCGTGATGCCACTCGACTAGGTGACGCGGGACTCCCCCACCACGTGGGGAGACTTCTCGAAGGCCACGGCCGGCGCGGGAGGGGACTGGGATTGATTCAGATCCTGGCACCGCTTCCTCGCCGGTCGTTCGTCCTTCGGCCATTGTGCACGTCCCAGGCGACGTCTCGCGCCCCACGATGCACTGTGCTTTGCGTGATTTCTCAGGGTGGTTGCGAACGATAGAACCCCTGTTTTCGGCGAATGTGGAAGAAATCGATCCGACGGCTTGATGCACTGCGCTGAGCCCGGTACAAAGGGCGTACCCCCCGGACCGTCTCCCCGATGGTCCACCCCTTTGCGACTCCCCCCAACTCTCCCTCCCCCGAATCCTCGTGACGCTCCGAACCGCCATCGTGCCGGACGGGTCTACGCTCCGTAGCCTCGCCGCTGGCCTCGGGTTCTTTGCAGGCGCCCTCGCACTGAGCGGCGTGTTTGCGCTCGTGCGTCCCGACTTGATGATGGTGGAGCGAGTCGAGTTCGTGGGACAGGGTCGCGCCGACAGCCCGTCGCTGCGTCACCTCTCGGACATTCGCAACGGCACGACCATCTGGTCTGTCGACGTCGACGGCGCCCGCCAAGGTGTCGAGCGTCACCCCTGGGTGCGTTCCGCTACGGCACGCCGCGTGTTCCCCGACACGGTTCGCATCGAAGTGGAGGAGCGCACGCCGATTGCGCTGCTTCGTCTCGACGGCCTCTACTACGTGGACCGCGACGGCGAGGTCTTCCTCGAAGTCGACGGGTCGGACCTCGACTACCCGGTGCTCACGGGCATCGATGACTCACTTGCAAAACTCCACCCGGACCTGCCGCGCCTGGCCGTCCGCGATGCTCTCGCGCTGATTGATGCGCTGGATGACCGCGGGCTGGTGGCTCGGCCCGAGGTCAGCGAGGTCGCTTTTGCAAGCACGCGCGGTTTCACCGTCCACACATTGGGTGGTGCGCGCATTCGTTTCGGACTCGACGGTCGGGAACGCCAGGTGGACCGCCTGGCGCGACTGGTCGAGCAAGACATCGACTTGAGTGTCCCGGTCCTTGTGGACCTGGCACCCGCGTCGGTGGCCATCGTACGTCCCCTCGAGGACCTGTTGGCAGGCAGTTAGCGGCGCGAGCCGTTGGAGACGCGAACCCCACGATCAGCCTAGCGGAGGAATTATGATCGAAATCATCGAGGAAGCGGAGGCCCAAGGCGCCCGCATCAAAGTCATCGGAGTCGGCGGAGGTGGCGGCAATGCCATCAACACGATGATCTCTAGCGGTCTCACCGGCGTCGAGTTCATTGCGATGAACACCGACGCACAGGACCTACGTCGCAGCCTGGCGCCCCGTCGCTTCCAGCTCGGCACCCAGCTCACCAAGGGCCTCGGCGCCGGTGCGAACCCCGAGGTTGGCCGCGAGGCGGCCCTCGAGGACCGCGACCGCGTTGCAGAGCTCGTCGTCGGCGCCGATATGGTGTTCGTCACGGCAGGCATGGGCGGCGGTACCGGTACCGGTGCAGCTCCCGTCATCGCCCAGGTGGCTCGCGAGTGCGGTGCACTCACCGTGGCCGTTGTCACGCGTCCCTTCTTCTTCGAGGGCAAGCGCCGTCGTCGCCAGGCCGAGGAGGGGATCGAGTCCCTCACCGCCAACGTCGACACGCTGATCACGATTCCGAACCAGCGCCTCGTCGCCATGGCTTCGGACCGCACCTCCATGAACGATGCGTTCCGGATGGCGGATGAAGTCTTGCTGCAGGCCGTCAAGGGCGTCAGTGACCTCATCAACTTCCAGGGCATGGTCAACGTCGACTTCGCTGACGTCCGCACCATCATGGGTGGCAAGGGTGTCGCATTGATGGGCGTCGGTACCGCCAGCGGCGAGCACAAGACCGTCGAGGCTGCACAGCGTGCCATCTCGTCGCCGCTGCTCGACGATGTCTCGATTGTGGGCGCCACCAGCGTGCTCATCAACATCACCGGTAACGGCAACCTGACGATGTACGAGATGCACGAAGCGGCATCGCTCATCCAGGAAGAGGCCCACGAGGACTGCGAAGTCATCTGGGGCTGGGTGACCGACGAGACCATGGAAGACGAGTCCCGCGTGACCGTCATCGCCACGGGCTTCGAGGAGACGCGTCAGATGCTGCAGCCGCAGTCCGTCGAGCGTCGCGTCAACGAGCGCGTCGTGCGCAACGTCGGTGGCTCGAGCCGCGGACGTGAGCTGCACAGCGGCTACGACCGCATGCACGAAGACTACGACATCCCGACCTTCTTCCGTCACAGCGACTGAAGAGCGTCCCGGTCACTGGGACCTCCGCCCCTTTGAACCGGGCATATCGCTGAAGCGCCTCACCTCATCTCGGGGGGTGGGGCGCTTCTTTGTTTGACGTTGGCACACATGAGGCAC
>JAGSGY010000086.1 GCA_023954855.1 Pseudomonadota bacterium
CCAAAGGCGAAGTTGCTCTTGAGCACCCGCTGCACGCGCTCTTCACGGGGCTCGGTGAGCAGCCGAATCGGCGCAATGCTCGGCCCCGGCTCGACCAGTCCACGCGTGCTCGGCACGACCCCTCGACGCATCGACTCCAGCGAGAGAATCAACTCGAGCGCTCCGCATGCCCCAAGGGTGTGGCCGAGATGGCCCTTGAGTGAGACGACGGAAGGCCGGTCGCCAAACACGGTGTGCAGCGCCTCGGACTCGGCCGCGTCGCCGCCCTGGGTACCGGTCGCGTGCGCGTTGATGTGGTCCACTTCGTCTGCAGACACGCCTGCATCCTCGAGGCAGCGCTGAATCGCAGTGACCATGCCCTGCGGAGCGGCCCTCGCCATGTGCATGGCGTCGCAGGCCGTGCCGAAACCCAAGATCTCGCCGAGGATGTTCGCGCCCCGGGCCTTGGCGTGCTCTAGCGACTCGAGCACCACGATTCCCGCGCCCTCACCCACGACGATGCCGTCGCGGTCGGCCTGAAAGAGTCGTGGCGTGTGGTCGGGATCGACGGTGCGGGTCGCCGCCCCGAGTGCGTCGAAGATGATCGGCGCCGAGACGTGTACTTCCTCGGCACCACCGGCCAGGACGACGTCTGCGCGGCCCATGCGAATGCGGTCGGCAGCCAGTCCAATCGCCTGGTTGGCCGAGGAACAGGCGCTGTTGGTCGCGAAGACCTCGCCGACGACGCCTAGGTGCAGGGCCACGTTGGTGGCACACGTGTGCGCCATCCCCTGGAAGAACAAGGTGCTGCGAATGCCGCGACGGGTCTTCTTGAGCACCTGCTCCCAGAAATCGCGCTCGGCGGAGGCCGAACCCGCGGTCGAACCCACGATGACCGCTGTGCGTTGCGAGCGAAGCAGCTCTTCGTCCAAGCCGGCGCCCTGGGCTGCGCGCTCAGCGGCAGACACTGCGAGAAGGGCGACCCGGCCCATGGTTCGGCGTGTCTTGCGCGGAATGTGCCGGGCGCTGAAGTCGGGAATCACCGCCCCGACGCACGTCTTCAGTTCGTCGATCTCAGACCACTCGGGCATGCGGCGAATCCCGTGCTCACCACGAAGAATCGCGTCGAAGACCTCGCCCGGGTCCGACCCCATGGGCGAGTGCATGCCGACACCAGTAATGACCACTCGCTTCATGCGGACTTCAACTCGCTGACCAGGGCTTCTTTGTCGAACAGACTACCGATGACGTAGTACGCCGAGAGCATGACCCCAAGTACACCGGGCATTCCGACCCCCTGTCCCACCAGCGCCATGTTGCGCACCCGCAGGAACGGCATCGGTCGATGGCGTCCCATCTGGGCGACGGTGTGGCGGTGTCCGTACACCGCCCCGTCGGGCGAGCGGGTGTAGTGGAGCGTGGACAGCGGGGTGCTGCCTTCGACCTTGGAAATGCGCCCGCCCAGCGTCGGAAAGTCGCGAACCAGCGCATCGACGGCCTGCTGGACGCGTGCGTTCTTGAAGGCGAGATAGTCGTCGGGCCGCGCATCGGGCGAGGAGCCAGACCACTGCTGCACCTCGGTCCACGGCATGGCTGCGATCATCAGGACCGAGCTCGACCCCGGTCGCCGCTGCGGGGCATGCTCGGTGGGTGCGGTGGCGAAGTAGAAGGGCACGCCTTCGGAGCTTCCGCCAATGCCCGCGAGATCCCAAGTGGTGTAGCGGTACACGTTCGACCGGCCGAGCTCGGGCACGCGCCCATCCACCTGCAGGTACACGCCCATGTGGGCGTGACCGAGCTTCGTCGACCGCACGCGGGAGCGATAGGCCTTTCGAACCGCGCCTTCGGGAAGCAAGTCCACAGTCAGCGCGGGGTGCAGATTCGAGATCACCAAGTCGGCCTCGAAGCGTCGTCCATCTGCGGTGTGAACGGCCGTGGCCTCCCGCCCCTCCACCTCGATCGCCGACACCTCGGAACGCAGCAGTACCTCGCCGCCGTCTCCGCGAATCTTGCGCACTACAGCACGGACGAGCTTGTCTCCGCCCCCTTCGACAGCCCAAGCGCCATCGAGGAAGTGGTCCATGATCAAGCTGTGCACGCCAAAGGGAGCCTCTGGCGCGGCCACCCCGTAGAGAACGCCCTGAGCAGAGAGCACACTCTTGAGCTTCGGGTCCCGGATGTGCTGCTGAAGGACATCGGCAAGCGAGACCTTCTCGACCTTGAGCACTGCGCTGAGGTCGCTGTCCATGCGCAGCTTGTACAGGCCGTACAGCTGTGCGGCCCGCTGCATCTCGCTCAACACCGCATCGATGCCGACCGCCTCGTGGGGAAAGCGCTCGACCAGCCTTTCGCGAAAGGCCTCCCACCCGCGCGGGACCCGAAACTCGAAGTCCGGAAAGCGCAGCCGATCGAAGCCATCCGGATCGAGCTCGTGGAAGCTGAGGTCATCGAACACGCCGAGGTGGCGCAGACACTGGCCAAGCGCTTGGCCTTTCTCGATGCCGCCGCAGTAGTGAAAGCCCGTGTCGAACTGCGCGCCCTTGCGGTGAAAGCGGTGAAGCAACCCACCGGGCCGGTAGTGTTGCTCGAGCACGGTGACCGCATAGCCCTGGCGCTGAAGCAGGATGGCCGCGGTGAGTCCGCCCATTCCGGAGCCGATGACGACGGCCTTGGGGCTATTCGTCATCGAGGTTCACCAACGCGCCCATCAAGGTCGATGTGCACACCCGCTTTCCGTCGAGAGTGGCGGTGCCCCGGCACATCAGGACCCGGCCGCGGAGTGACCCAAAGTCGACGCGAAACTGGACGGTCGCAGGCGGTAGGACCGGTGCGCGAAAGCGAAGGCGGTCCATGCCTACAAGCATCGGAGTGCCTTGAATGTCGCCCTCGATGTGCATGCAGAGCATGGCTTGGGCGAGCGCTTCGGCGAGCAGCACCCCAGGCACCACCGGACGACCGGGAAAGTGCCCGTCGGCCACCGACTCGTCGAAGTGGTACTCGGTGACCACAAAGCCGTCGCCTCGCTCCACAATGCGATCGACCAACTTCCACCGGCCGCGGTGGGGCAAGATCGTCTCTGGATCGGGCAGGCTCAGGAGTCCTCCGGACTGAAGAGCTGAACACTAGCGCGGGAAGGCATCCCCGTCGCAGGCGCATCGACATGCACCGCCACGGCTTGGGGGGCGCCCTGAAGCTCGACCCAGCGCCTGGCCTCTGACCGACCGCGTTCGACGTCCCCGACAAAGGCGAGCTGCGGCCCCCGAAGGTCCCAGTGCAAAGTCGCTTCCGCGAGGGGCGCATGAACCACGGTGTACGTGAATGTGCGTCGCGACACGCGCTGCGCCCCTTCAGCGAGCAGGCGCTCGTGGTGGGCAAGATCGGCAATGCGACAGCCCGTCGGCGTGGACAAGATCAGCGCGCACTCCGGATGCAGCGGCCCCACGTGCTCGATCAACTGGGACAAGGCGAACAGCACAGTGCGCACATAGCGATCTTGACGCAGCGCCCGCTTCGGGATGTCGGGCCAGAGACTCCGCCAATCTGGCGAACTCGGAACCGAGACGTGAAGGGAATTGCCCACGGCAGCCCTTCGTCTGGAGCGGCCGGCAAGCGGCTTCATCGCAAGACAAATGGCGGCATTCAGCCCCCCAAATGCCGAAGAAATGGACGCGCCCGACCGAGGCTCGGAGTCACTTGCGAAAGCGCCGATACCCGGCCCTGCGTCCTCTGCGCTCGGCGTTCCGCCAACCGGCGCAGGGAGCGCCCGTCCCGACCGCATGGCCTCGACGAGCACCGCCGCCTCGATAGCCCCCGCCGCACCCATGGTGTGCCCGATCGCGTGCTTGACGCCGTGTACCGCCACATCCCGACTCGGGAACACGGCCTCGAGTGCCCGAACCTCCGCCGAGTCGTTGAACAGGGTGCCGGTGCCGTGCATTGACACCCAGTCGATGTGCTGAGTCCCGACGGCCTTGCCAAGGGCCGCAATCGCTCCCCTTCCTTCGCGGTCGGGGGCCGTGAAGTGACGCGCATCACTCGCGATGCCGGTGCCCGTCAGCCAGAGGTCGCCGCCGTGTCTGGCGATCACGACGGCCGCAGCTCCCTCGCCGAGCAACAGCCCATCCCGTGCCCCGTCGAACGGTCTCGGTTGGGACGCGGAGAGCGCGCCGAGCGCCGAGAAACCCGAGTGAACGTAGCGACACAGCGCATCGACGCCGGCAACGACCACCACATCGGCTTCTCCATCGCGAAGCCAGCCGTCGGCCACCGCAAACGCCGCGGTCCCCGAGACACAAGCGACCGAGAGGGTCGCCGTCGGGGCCAAGCCCAGTTCCTCAGCCACTCGCAGGGTGGGCCCGTCCCGACCGGTCCCCTGCTCGCTCGACTCGACACCTTCGACCGCTTGGGCGTGCCAGCGTTCCCAAGGTCCAGCGATGTTGCCGGAGCTGGTGCCGACGACCAGGCCAATCCGGCAACCCTCGGGCAAGGTCGATGCCGCCAGTGCCTCGCCAACCACTTGCCTCAGCAGGGCTTCAGCCGGCCGATGTCGGTCTTCGATAGCCACGCCGCACGCAGCGTTCGAGAGACCCTCGACCTCGTACGGAGGGGCGGTGAACGCCGTCTCTCCAGCATGAAGACCTTCCAAGGTGGCGCGGAGATCCCCGAGAGCAGTACGCGCGGCAACGCCCAGGACGCAGACACTCATGCGAGCAACTCGCCCACCGAGACCGGGGCAAGCGCCCGCGCCCTCAAGTCCGCGAGAATGTCCGGAAGGGCCGTCTTGGCCGCTCGCTCACCGTCGTGCATCAGCACGATGTCGCCGTCCTTCGCCTTCGCGCATCGCTCGCGAAGCGTGGCCGCGTTCATGCGCCCCCCATCACCGGTACGCACGGAGCACCACACCATCGTCAGCCCAGCTCGCTCCACCGCCTGACAGAGCCGGGGACTCACCGCACCGAAGGGAGGCCGGTACCAGCGCGGTCGAATCCCCGTCACCGCCTCGAGTCGCGCCATGGCATCCCGCAACTCGGCCGCCCCCCGCTCGGGGTCGTACACCGTCAGCCAGGGGTGATGGGACAGGCCGTGCAGGCCGATCTCCTGGGTCTTTGCGAGGGCCTTCGCAAGCTCCGGATGCGCCTCGACCTGTTCGACCAACACAAAGAAGGTGGCTCTGGCTCCCGCCGCGTCGAGGGCCTCGAGCAGCGGCATCGTCGAAGCCTTGTCTGGCCCATCGTCGAAGGTCAGCGCCACGCCTCGCCCCGATGGTCCACGAAGCACCGCCGGCCCGAACAGCTGCAGCGCCGGGTTCGCCGACCCCGCGATGACCGCGACGAGCATCACCAACACCGCAGCGATGCAGACGCCGACCGCCGCCTCGCTGCGAATCCAACCCACGCTGCTGGCACTGGCCGCAACCAGCGCAGAGAGGGTACAAGTGATCAGGATGGGGCCCAGCCGAAGCATCCGCCTCACGTATAGCCGGAGCCCAATTGCGCAAGCGTCTGCACGCCCTCTGGGAGCACATCAAGACCGAACACACCTCGCCGGAGCGTGTCGGTGTGGCGGTGTTTGTCGGTGTGCTTCTGGGCGTCATCCCGCTCTACGGCATTCAAACCCCGATCTGCCTCGCGGTGGCGCAGCTCACCAAGCTGAACAAAGCGACGGTCGTGGTGGCGGCGAACATCTCGAATCCGCTGATTGCGCCCTTCCTCATCGCGGCGGGAATCGCCATCGGCGAGTACCTGCGCTTTGGAGAGCTCCACGCGCCAGACCTCGGCAAGGCGACCACCTTTATCGAGCAGCTCGCGTTGCTCAGCGGCGAAGTGCCGGACCTGTTCCTGTCGTGCTTGATCGGCGACACCCTGCTCGGCCTCGTGCTCGGCGTCGTGTTCGGATTGGCCGCGTACCGGGTCGCCCTGAATCGCTCAGCGACGGACCCGAGCCGCTAGCTGGGCGATGCGTGAGCCCATGCGACGGGGCGCGGTGAACTCGGGGTCGAAGACATCGGCCGCGAGCAACGAGACGACGGCCTTGCGAACGCCCTCGTTCTTCTGTGCTTGCTCAGAGAAGGCCACCGCCAAGAAGTCCCCGGAGTAGAAGTCGTGGACCACCGGCTCAAAGGCCGCCACAGCCGCTTCGACCTTGGCCTGGTAGGCGTCGAGAGAGTCGTGGCCGAGCAGTGCGGCGGAGAGCCACTTCGCACCCCACAGACCGAGCACGATACCCGTGCTGAACACGGGGTCGAGGAAGGTCGCCGCATCGCCCGCGAGCGCCCAGCCTGGTCCGTGAAAGCGCGTCGCTCGAACGGTGAAGTCCGCCGCACCCTGCAGATCCTGAAGTGCGGTGGCGTTCTTCAGCCGCTCGGCAGCACGCGGACACCGGCGTAGCGCTTCGTCCCAGTCACCGCGGGGCCCATCGGGCTGAACCGTAACTCCAACGCTGGTCACGCCGTCCCCGAGCGGGATGAACCAGAACCACCCTGTGTCGAACACGGCAATCGTGACGTCACCCGGCTCTTCGAGGTCGTTCGTCGCGACGCCCGAGAACCACGCGCCTTGCGAGGCGTTCCGGAGCGTCTCGTGCTGCACCGTGAGCCCGAGCTGTCGCCCGAGCAGCTGGTTTCGTCCACTGGCGTCGATCACGCGCTCGCAGTCGATCTCGCCCTGGTCCGTGACCACCGTCTGGCGGTCGCCAAAGATGACGCGACGCACCCGGGCCTCGCGAATCCGCGCCCCTGCGTCAATGGCAGCTGCGCGCATACGTGGGTCGAGCACCGCGCGGCGACACTGCCAAGCGTTGGGCCAGGTGTCGCGCACTGCATCGCGGAAGTCGAAGCGAACGCTGTCCTCGCCCTGTTCAAAGACCGCCCCGTACTTGACGACAAAGCCCTCCATCGACACGCCGAGTTCTTCGAAGATCGGTGCGCACAGCGGAACCAGCGACTCGCCAATCTGTGGCTGTGCGCCCATGTCGACGAGCAACACATCCTCGCCGGCCTTGGCGAGGTAGGTCGCAAGCGCTGAACCTGTGGGACCCGCGCCAATGATGACGAAGCGGGCGGAGTCGATCACGCGGCCTGGCGCTCTTGGATGTAGGCGGCGAGGGTGGCCACCGATGCGAGCACCTTGCGACCTTCCTCGTTGTCTTCGATGCTGACATCGAAGTGCCGCTCGATCTCGAGCACCAGCTCGAGCGCGTCGACCGAGTCGAGACCGAGCCCAGAGTCGCCGAACAGAGGCGCGTCATCGGCAATCTCGGACACGCCCATCTCTTCGAGGTGCAAGCCCTCGATGATGACCTTCTTCACGCGCTCGATCAGTACAGCCACGGCGTTCACGCTCCAGTCGACAAAGCTACTGCGCTAGTAGTCCAAGCGCAATCCAATGAAAGGACGCATCGGGAGATGCTTCAATACCGACTCTTCGACCTCGCCGTCAACGACGTTGTAGATGGGAAGGAACGGCGACTGGATGTTGCCCGTGTTCAGCAGTTCTGCGTAGAAGGTCAGCCGGTAGAAGCGGTACGCGCGGTGCCACTCGGCGCGTAAGTCGAAGTTCACCACCGGCGCCAAGCGGTCGCAGTTCAGGCAATCGATCGCCACGGTGTCTTCGGTCGCCACCACGACGCTGCTGATCGGTCGGCCCGTGTGGTAGCTGCCCTGGGCGGTGAACTGCCAGTGGGGGGTCGCCTTCCAGTCGGCCATGACCCGCACGGTGTGGCGCTGGTCCTGGGCGGGGGCAATCTCTTCGGCAAACACGTCGTTGGCGGGGTTGACGCGCTTGGCGAACAGCAGTCCGTAGGCGAGCTGGCCGGACCAGCGGCCGGTCTTGAACGCCGCCATGAAGTCCACACCCGAGTTGCGGCCGGTGCCGAGATTGGCGTAGGTCCCGCCGGCATCGACACCCGCTTGGGAGTCGGGGCTCACCACCAGCGAATCGAGCCAGATCTGGTAGCCCTCGACGCGAAGCAGCATGCCCGCCTCTTCGCCGGGCAAAGGAATGCCCTGGTCGACGCCGAAGATCAGGTGGCGGGCCCGCTCGGGGTCGAGGTTGGGATTGCCGGTCACTGGGTCGAGGACGAACGGGTCCCGGAAGATCTTGTAGTACTGGCCGAGGCTCACCTTCGGAATCGTTGCGGTGGGAAGCGGCACGCTGAGACCCGCCCGAGGCGAGAGAAGTACGTCTTCAGACAGGCCCGCGTAGGTGGCGCGAAGGCCGGCCCGCAGCTTCACCGGAGAGTCGAACTCCCACTGCGCATAGGCGTTGCCTTCCATCCACGAGCGCTCGAGGTCGACGTCGATGAGCGGAAGCCCCAGGTCGGCGAGCCCCACCTGAGCCCATGTCGGAACCGGGCGCTTGTCCTCGATCTCGCCCTGGTTGTCGACGATGAAGTAGGAGCCGTCCACACCGAGCGAGACGGTGTGCTTGCCGGCTTCGTGGACCAGGTCGGTACGGTTGAAGATCCGGTCCATGAACGTGAGCTGCGAGGTGTTGCCGACGAGGTCCCGCTCTTGGGAGGAGCGATCCTGGATGTAGGCCGCCGTGTTCGACAGCTTCGTGGAGCCGCCGAGCTCCCAGGTCGACGCAACAGAGGTCAGGAACAGGCGGTTGCGCAGCTCAAAGGAGCCGCTGACGTTGATCAGGCTCTCGTCTTCGGAGTCGACGATGACGAGGGAGTCACCGGTGCGCATGACCGTGAGGATGTACTGGCTCTTGTCGTTCGGACGCCAGGAGATGCGGGCGGAGAGCTCGTTGTACTCGGGTGCCGCGAAGGCCGTATCGATGACGTTGGCCGCCTTCATGACGGCAAAGTAGGCCTCGAGCCAGGTGCGACGCGCGGCGAGGGCGACCGTGACCTTGCCCTCGCGGTCCAGCGGCCCAAGCAGCAACAAGCGAATGCCCGAACCCGAGACATCCACGGCACCATCGATGCCCCCGCCCTCTTCACGCGGCTGCCCGTCCCAGGTCTCCACCGCCATCACCGCGCTGGTCGCCGCGGGCACATTGGCCGGAGGGGCTCCCGAGAAGAACGAGACCCGCTGCACCATGTCGGGATTGAAGATGCTGTTGAAGCCCGCGAGGTGGAACGGATTCTCGAGGGGCACACCGTCGAGCATGTAGACCACATCGGACTGTTCGCCGCCACGCACGTGAAAGCCCGCAAGCATGTCGCCGTCGCTCACAACACCCGGAAGCGCGTGGGTGGCGCGAGTGATGTCGTCCATCGAGCCGGGCGTTCCCTCCATGTCCGCGCGCGTCAGCTCGTACACACCGGTCACCGTGCCGGTATCGGGCTCGCGGGAGCCCTTCGACACCTCGCGCCAGGTCTCACGGTCGGCAAAGACCACGACCACCATGGCGTCTTCTTCGACCAGGGTGAAGGCGGCGGTGTGAATCTCGCCGGCCTCGAGACTGACCTTGTACGCGGAGGGCGCAAAGCCCGAGCCCGACACCCCCACTGACCACTCGCAGGGTGGCAGAAACGCGGCGGTAAACCGTCCACGACTGTTCGCCCGGTAGGTCCGCGGCTCTTGACCGGCACAGGTGAGCTCGACCTTCGCCTCGGGAACCCCTTCGCCCTCGGCGTCATCGACGGTTCCGTGCAGCGTCGCGGGGTCCTGGCCGCCCTCATCGTCGATGGTCGCGAGGTTGAACACGTACTGATACGCGATGGTCAGCGCTGTCGGCTCACCATCCACCGTGCCCGGGCTGAACGACAGCTTCCGGGCTGCAGCGAGAGCCGCCTCATCGAGGGCAGAGTGCACCCCCTCGGCGACGCGAGCCTCGATCACCGAGCCATCCACGTCGACGTCGATGTGCAGCGTGACCCGTCCCTCGATGTTGAGATCGCGGGCCACCTCCGGGTACTCCGGCGACACCGGCTCGAGCACCGCAGGCGCGACGGTCACCGGCGCATCTTGGGCAAGGCCCACGCCCGGCAAGCACAGCAGTGCGAGCAGCGTGAACAGATGGATGAACGAGGTATGGGCGTTGCGAGGAGATGAGTCGTGCACGGTCTGGCGAGGATAGCAGCGGGGCTGCCGGGCTGGTTCGCGTTCGCAACCAGCACCGCCGTTCAAGGCATTGGAATCGTGCTCTCGGTGATCTGGCCGTGGGACACCGACCGTCGCTTCGCCCTCACCTCGCTGCGCTGGACGTGGGGCCACCTGAACATGTGGCTGAACCCGATCTGGAGCATGGACCGGCGCGGCATCGAGCACATCGGGGACGGCCCCTACATCGTGGTGAGCAATCATCAGTCCCTCACCGACATTCCGTGCGTGGTCGGGCTGCCACTGCCAATCCGCCTCGTGGCCCGTCCCGGCATCGCGGCGGTCCCAGTGATGGGCACCTTCCTGCGGCTCGCGCGGCACGTGAACAGCGACAACATGCTCACCGACGGAATCGCATCACTCAACGCGGGCATCTCGCTCCTGATCTTCCCGGAGGGAACACGCTCGGACGACGGAACCATCCGTCGATTTCGCGGCGGGGCCTTCCACCTCGCAAAGGCCACCGGCACCCGCATCCTTCCGGTCGTGCAAGAGGGTGGACGCTTCTTGATTCCGAAGGGCGATAGCTTCCCCAGCGACTGGCCGATCTGTGTGAAGCTGCAGGTGCTCGAGGCGGTGGACCCGGCCGACTTCGACAGCCCTCTCGCGCTGCGAAAGCACGTACACAAGGCGATGATCACCGCAAAGGAGACCCTGTGAACATCGAGGCCGCATCGCAGCGCTACCGCCGCCACAGCCGCATGGCCGAGGGCTTTGCCAAGGGCAAGATGAAGGGCGACCCGGTGTACGCGGCGGTGCTCAGTCACCTGCCCGCGCAGGGCTCGCTCGTCGATGTCGGCTGCGGGGAGGGCTACCTGCTCGCTCTGGCCGCCGAAGTCGGCGCGACGCCTCTGTACGGCCTTGATCACGACGAGCGTCGTCTGAGCCAGGGACGGGCGGCTCTCGACGACCTGGACTGCACGCTGGTGCTCGGCGACGCGCGGGAAGCTGAGCTGCCCAAGGCCGACGTGATCACCTGTCTCGACGTGCTGCACTACCAGCCTGCCGCCGACCAGGACGCCATCCTCGCGACGCTCAAGAGCGCACTCAAACCCGGCGGTGTCCTCCTCGTTCGCGATGCCGCCGCAGACGAGGGCATCTGGTCGAGCATCACTGCCTGCACCGAACGCATTGCGATGGCCCTCGGTCGCCACGTCGGGGACGGGGTCTACCTGCGTCCGCAGGGCGAGATCGAAGCGACGATGGGTGCGCTCGGCCTCGAGGTCAGCACCGAAGACTGCAGCGAGGGCACGCCGTTCTCGAATGTGCTCTACGTCGGACGTCTGCCGTGATTGCGGTGACCGGGCTCGGCGCGGTGAGTGCCTTCGGACACGGTGTCGAGCCGCTGTTCGCTGCGCTCGCCTCGGGCCAGAGCGCCATCGCACTGCGCGAGGGCACTCCGGTTTCGGCCTTGGCGGATGGCCCCCACCTCGGCTCGGACCTCGCCATCTCCGCGGTCCGCGAGGCGCTCGGCGACTGCCCCACCGTCAGGCTCGGCCTCGTCGGCGCCAGTACCGCGGGCGACATGGTGGTCGGCGAGCCCGCCTATGCACGCACCCTCGCAGGGGCGCCCCCCAACGAGCACTTCTTCTGGACCCAGCTGTGCAGCCGCCCGACCGACTCTGTGGCCGACGCGTTCGGCATCACCGGACCGCGGCTCACCCTCTCGAACGCGTGTGTGTCCGGGGCGGCAGCCATTGGAGTCGCCGCGGCCTGGATTCGCTCCGGGCGTGTGGATGCCGCAGTGGCCTTCGGTGTCGACGCCCTGTGCGCGCTGACCACCAGCGGATTTGCATCCCTGGGGCTGATCTCGTCGACCGGAGCCCGCCCCTTCGATTCCACGCGCGACGGCATCACGCTCGGCGAGGGAGCGGGCGCTGTGCTCCTCGAGTCGAAGGCCCACGCCGAAGCCCGCGGAGCAACGCCCATTGCCTGGCTCGCCGGCTACGGCAACGCAATGGACAACCACCACATGACCGCGCCCGCACCCGACGGACGGGGCCTTCGCCGAGCCATCGCCCAAGCCGTCACCGGACCCGTCGACTACATCAACGCGCACGGGACGGGGACGAAGCTCAACGACGCCTCCGAAGCAGGCGTGTTCGGCGATCTGTTCCCGGGAACCCCGGTGTCGAGCATCAAGGGTGCGATAGGCCACACCCTTGGGGCGGCGGGCGCCATTGATGCGGTGGTGGCTGCCCTGGCGCTCGACCGCGGGGTGCTCCCCGTCAACGCGGGGCTCACGACGCCCGAGTTCGCGCTCGAGTTTGTGAAGGAGCCCACCCGAGTGCCGCTCAGCACGGCGCTCACGGTGAACTCGGCCTTCGGTGGCAACAGCACCGCGCTGTACCTGGTGGCGCCATGAAGGCCGCAGTCGCCGGCCACAGCGTCGTCCTTCCCGGAGGCATCGACGGGCTCGCCGCAGACCTCGAATCCGGGAGCCCCCGCGAGGTCGAGGGCCTGAAGGTCGAGCGCGGCGAGCTGGACCCTCGTCAGTGGCGCCGCATGAGTCGACTCAGCCGCATGGCCGCGAGTGCAGTGGCCGGTCTTGGCGAGCTTCCCGAGCAGATCCCGCTGATCTGGGGCACCGCCTATGGCGAGTCGGTCACGAGCAGCCAGGTGCTCGACCGCATCTTCCAGCTCGGGCCGGACAAGGTGAGTCCCCTGGCCTTTCAGGGCTCGGTCTACAACGCCGCCGCTGCACGCATGTCGCTAATCTTTGGCCTGAGCGGCCCCACAGAGACGATCAGCGCGGGCCCGATGACCGGCCTGGCGACCCTCGCTCAGGGCATCAGCTGGCTCGAGCACCACCCCGAGGTTCTTGTCGTCGTTGGAGACGAGCGGGGCTGGGCGGTAGAGACGGCCTACGGCGACAAGCGTGTGGGCGAGGGCTGCATCGCGATTCGCCTCATCCGCGGCGACGACTTCGAGATTCTCGACGGTGCCCACGCCTCCGCCCGTGACTTCACGACCACGCTCGGCCAGAGCAGTATTGGCGCCCTGCTGTGCTGGCTGTTGCTGCGCGAAGCCACGGTCGAGCGCGACGGCCACACTGCGCTCACGTGTCGCTGGCGTCCGTCTGCGACCACGGATCGTGGAAGTTGAACCACTGCCGCGGGTGCTGCGCGGTCCATTCTGCGAGCACGTCGGCCATTTCCTGTGCCCAACCGGCCAGGTCGGCATCGCGGGTTCGGCGTGACTTGAAGGCGTAGGTGCGCGGCTCGCTGGTCGCGAGGCTGTAGCTCCCGTCAGACTCGCGAAAGGCCGAGAGAAGCACCGTAGTCGCCCCCGAGAGCGCGGCGAGCACCAAGGGTCCCGTCGGAAGGCGAATCGGGTCGCCCAGGAAGTCGACCAGGGCGGTCCGCTCATCGACCACGCGGTCGATCTTCATCGCCACGGCCTCGTTCCGCCGCAGGGCATGCAAGATCGAGATCGATGCCGGCTCGTCCCCGTTGATCGCAATGATCGAGGGGGCATCCTCGCCGAGCACCTCGCGCAGCAAGGTCTGGTACGGGTCGCCCTCGGACACGTGCATGACGATGTTGACCTTTCGCCCTCCCGCCTGCCGAAGCATGGCGGATGCGACCTCGGCGGTGCCGACGTGTGCGGTGAGCAGGATGACACCCTGGTCCCCCTGGTAGAGCGCCTCCCGGAGCTGCTCGACGCCTTCCTTCTTGAGCGGCACGGACCCCGGTACGACGAGCGCCGCGAAGCGATCGACGATGGACCAAGCAAACAGCACCATGGTCTGAATCATCCACAGTGAGCGGCGCCACGCGGGCAGTTCGGGACTTCGCCGGCGGAAGTAGGCGGAGAGCCCTCCGCGCAGGGTCGGTGCCACGGCCCAGTAGAAGAAGCCCAGCGGGGACACGGCCGCCAGACAGGCACGGCGCCCGAAGGTCCGCAAGATCCCGAGGAACAGCCTCCAACCGACCAAGGAGCCGCGGTGCTGACCTCGCCAGTCCGAGGTCGGTCCGCGACGCACCCAGCGCGGAGGCCAGAGAATGCGCTCGGCGACCAAGACGACGTTCACCCAGGTGACGCGAACCGTGTCGACGACCTTGCGGTAGCTGCTGACGCGCTCTTCCGCGGGTGGGTAGTAGACCCGGCACGGCACCTCATCGACGGCGATGCCACTCCAGATGCCGCGGGTGAGCACCTCGACTTCCCACTGATAGCGACTCGGTGCAAGTGCGAGCCGAAGCACGGGAATCACTGGATACGCGCGATAGCCACACTGGGTGTCCTGCAGCCAGCGTCCGGTCTCGACCCAGACCCAGAAGTTGCTGTTCGCACGGGCGCGGACTGAGCCAATCGGCGACTCGCTCATGTCGCGCACGCCGGCGTGAATGGCTCCAGGGTGCGCCTTCACTCCGGCGATGAAGGCAGGGAGGTCCTCGGGGAACAGCTGTCCGTCCGCGTCGACACAGATGATGTTCGAGAAGCCCTCGGCGAGCGCGTAGTCGAGCGCCGTCTGCAGAGCCGCGCCCTTGCCCCGATTGACCGCGTGGCGGAGCACGATGGCCCCGGCAGCCTCGGCGCGGTCGCCAGAGTCATCGGGGCTGCCATCGTCCACCACCAACACGTGTTCGTGCTGCTCGAAGCATCCGCGCACCACCTCGGCAATCGTCCCGGCGTTGCCATGGGTCGGAATCACGACGAGGATCTTCACCTCGCTGACCGAGCCCACGATGTGGGGACGCCGAATGCGTGCGGCGCCCACGAGCCAGATGAGGGTGAGCAGCCCGGTGAGCGCGACCGCCGGAGCGAGTCCAGACGACGGCTTGATCGCCAGCCCGAGCATCAGCAGGACCTGAGCGGCGATGATGACGAGGCCATCCTTTCCGGGAAAACGACTCACTCGGCCTGCTTCACGACGGTGAGGGTGTAGCCACGGCGACTGTCTTTGAGAACGGAACGCCCGGCCCCATCCACGGTGAGCCAAGCGGGGCCACCGGGGCCTGTGACGCGCAGCCCATCCTCCTTGCGCACCAGCTTCCACTGGTCAGCCCGACAGCGGTCGAGGCAGTCGTAGCGGTACAGCACGCTGAGGTCACGGGCGAACGGCAGGCGCTCCAGCCAGCCGGACAGCTCGGCGTCGGGCGACTTCACCGTCGCCTCGCCATCCACCACCTCCACCGAGAACAGCGACGTTCCGGCGGGGGTCAGCGCGTGGAGCGAGGTCTGGTTCGCGTCCGAGACGACCAACGCCTGCCCCATCATCGTCTGGCCACGCGCCGCAATCGCGAAGGCGTCGATACGCTCCACTGGCGGTTCTGGGGCCGCTGCATGCCAAGAACACGCGATGAGGGTCCACAAGATCACGGGGTCTCCAGGAGACGCTCGATCGCCTCGCGCTGATGCGCATACTCGGGCGGCGCGGCGAGCGCCCGCTCCAACAGGGGCCGGGCGGCCTCGGCGTCCCCACTCTCGTGCAGACGACGACCGAGCTCGAAGAGGGCCTCCGGATGCTCAGGCATGCGCTCGAGGGCTTCGGCAGCTTGTTCGATGGCCGTCTCGCTAGTGCTTGTCCGCGACGCACGGAGGAGCCCGCGACCCGAACGCGCCGCCACGCTGGCCGCAGCAGTCTCGCGCGCTGGCACCACCTCGACCGGCTCGAAGGTCCCAGCGAGAACCTCGTCGAGGTTGAAGCGCATCATTCCGCCGGACAGATTCGGGTAGCGCGACACCCAGAGCGTGCGAGTCGTCACGTCGATCACGACACCGTGGCTAGCAATGTCAGCGTCGATGGCGTGCCGGTGCGCACGCGGAAGCGCAGTGCCTCCGACTCCCCGCTGGTCACCGAGGATGCCCGCCGCGCTGGCCATATCGAGCGAGCCGAGCTGGGCACGGAGGAGCTCTTCCATGCGCTCGAGTCGAGGCACGGTGGTGAGCTCGGCCATGCGTGCGACGTTGACCGGGTCATCGCCGAGCTCCGGCGAGCGGAAGTGATTCGAGACCGCGAGCCACTCATCGACTTCGACCACGGCGACCCGCTCAGGAGTCACCTCGAACAGCGCCGCCTGGCCGGCATCCGCGTCCACCACATACACATTCTCGGAGACGAAGCCGCGACGCTTGTCGAGGATGACCTGGGCCTCGTCCAGGGTCGACGCGTACTGCAAGATCTCGCGCACGATCAGGGTCATCGGCGTTCCGGGCCGAATCGGGTCTTCGCTACCGCTTGCGTTGATGGCGACGGCGAGTCCATCCGCGTTGATGCCGGTCACCGAGCCGACCATGCCTGCAAAGCTCACCGAGAGAAACGGCATGCCCTCGTCGGGTTGGTGCACCCAGACGACCTTGTCGCGGTCGAAGGCCACCCCGCCCTCGAAGTCGAAGTTCCGCGCCAGCAGCCAATGCCCATCGGCGGTGGCTTCGCCGCCGGCCACAAAGCCCGTGCAGCCGACCAGCGGGGAGTCGACGAAGGCCTGACCGAGGTCGTGAATGGCGTGGTAGAAGACGCGCCGTGTATAGGCCGAACCCTTGAGAAGGTAGGGATCATGCGCCGAATCCGCGACGCCCTGAATCTGCACCAGGTACTCGGGCCGAATGTGGTCCGGCAGGGTCTTGCCGAGCACCAGTGAGGAGCGGGTGACCAACCAGCGGGCGAGCGGAGAGCTGACCTGGCGCTCGAAGCTGTCGAAGAGTTCATCTTCCAAGCGCACCCGCAGGTCGACGGTCAGCGCCCCCATCGCCTGGCCAGAGCTGTAGGGACTGCCCTCGGTCTCGACCAGCCAGATGCCCTCGGCCCAGGTGCGACGGTTGGGCCCGAGGGTCCAGACCCGCCCATCGCTCTCGACGGCGGGGGGCTCGAGGCTCGGCGCCGTCGGAGCATAGGTGCCCCACAAGTTGAGCATCACGTCGGCCTGCACGAGCAACACGACCGCCGTCGCGAGGCGCCACGCGAATCGGCCCGCCTTCCTCATGCCCGCCGAGGGCGCTACCAACGCTGGAATCACAATCAGCGCCGCCGCGAGGGCGCCGCCGACCGCGAAGGTGAGCACGATGCCGACGCTACGAAGGGCCGGGCTCGCGGCGAGCCACAGACTGGCGATGGCACCGATGGTGGTTGCCGCTCCGAGCCAGACCGCCCGCTGGGTGTCGGCGCCGGGAGACTCGACCATGAACACGCCGTAGTCGAGCGCCAAACCCACGGCGAGGGCGAGAATGCCGAAGCTGACCGGATTCCATGGCTCGCCGAGCACGACCACCCCGCCGCTTGCCGCGGCCAGGGCAACGCCTACCGGCAACAAAGCGAGCACGGTCTTCGCAAGGTCGCGATAGCGGGCGAAGAGCACCAGGAAGACGCCCGCCAACCCGATCAGGCCTGTCCGCGTCAGCTCCTCGGCCGCCACCGTGATGCCTTGCTGCGCCGCAATCCGCGGGGCAAACCAGGCCGCCTCGGAGTCTACAGCGGCGACCGCATCGGCCAGGGCCGGCACCACATTCGCGTCCGCGAGGGCCAGCGTCACGAGCGCCGCATCCTCGCTGAGATAGCGGTCGAGCCGGGTCTGAAGCAGCGTGCCCTGCCAGAGATCTGGCGGCACAGGCCCAAAGCCGGCGTAGATGCGCTCGGCAGCCCCTGGAAACGGCGCAAAGCCGATCTCCTCGGCAGCTGCGTCGATGCGGGCCTGCAAGACTTCGACCGACGGCAACGCCTGCGCTCGCTCTGCTCTCGCGCCCGGCCCAGGCATCACCGCCGCGGGACCGATGGGATGGGCAAAGCCCTGCTGTCCGAGAGCGGTCTCGATCGCCAGCGCCCGGTCCAGCAAGTCCTCGCCGGTGATGGCCACGATGCCGCGGTAGCCGGTCAGGCCGTGCTTGGCGTAGTAGGCATCCAGCTCCGCTGCCTCGGTGGACGTCGCCAGCAAGGCGGTCGGGTCGCCGTTGAAGCGCGCACCCGGCGCCAGCGCAGCAAGTGAGGCCGCGGTGAGCAGCACGACTCCGGCGGCAAGCGGGCGCACAGCGGCGGGAGCGTTCACGGCGGAGCGCGCGCGACCGACCACGGCATAGGCCAGCGGCCCCACTCCCATCGTGCCGACGAGCGCACCGAGCAAGGCCACTGCTCCGGTGGTGCCGAGGTCACGCACAATCGGCACCTCGGAGCGCGAGAGCACAGCGAAGACGAGAACCGTCGAGCCATTCGAGAGCAACAGCGGCACGCGAATCTCAGCAAGCGCACGCATCGCCGCTTCGCGTCGGCCCGCAAAGCCGGTGTCCGGGTCAAGGCCGCTGGCCACCACGTACAGGTGAATCCAGTAATCGACCGCAAGCCCAGCAATCACGCTCACAAAGCCGAGCTGGATGCCGTGCACCGGTGAGACCAGGCCCACGCCCGCAATCAGGAAGGCCACGGTCACGGCCAGAGGACCAAGAGCCCCCACCAGCGGACGCGCCGTGCGAAAGCCGACCAGCAGTACCAATGCCAGGGCGACGAGTCCGACGCCCGTCGCGCGCTCCACGTCGGTGCGCACCGCCCGAGCCGTGTCGTGGGCCATGCGATGGCCGCCAAACCACGAGACCGGTAGGCCCTGGGCCTCGAGCACGCCTTCGATGCCGAGCACAACGGGGTCATCGGGTCCGACGGCGGCAGGCGACCGGTCGAGCTGGGCAAACAGCAGCGCCTTGCCGGGCTCGATCTGGAGCATGCCGCCGAGAGAGCGAACACCGGGTGCCCCCTCCGCAAGCGAGCGCAGCGCGGCTTCTTCGAGATTTAGAGGGTCCCGCGAGAGGGTGTGCTTCACCAGCCCGGCTCCGGGTCCGGACAGCCGCGACAGCTGCAGCATCAACGCGGCGCGAATGCCCTGCTCGGACGTCCGCTCGGCAAGCACCTTCGCAGGCACGAAGGCCGCTGCGTGCGGGGCCAAGCGCTCGCGAATCTGGCCCGCCTGCTCCAGATCCATGCCCGCATGCACCTCGCGAACGTGCGGCAGTGACTCAAGCTCCTCCGTCAGCGACCCGACGACCGCAAAGAGCTCGGACTCCTCAACCTCCCGTCCATCCACCTCGATGAGCAGCATGTCGCCGCCATCGAACCACTCGAGTACCTCGACGGCCTGCCGAAGCTCCGCATCCTCGGGAAGGAGCGACAGCACGTCGCTGTGCAAGTCGGCCCTGAGCATGAGCGGCAGGAGCGCGACGAGCGCAATCAACGCGGCGAGGAGTCCACGGCTCATTTCAGCTGAAACTGCTCGGCATCCACATCGGCCCCCAGCCGAACCTCCGAGAACACCAGCACAACGCGGTCTCCGTCGGCCTCGAACAACTCAACCTCGGTCACCGAGCGGTGGTCCTCGGAGAGCGACAGCACGAAGCGGCTCACCCATCGCGACAAGTCATCGGTCTTGGGCACGAGGACCAGGCGTCCGTCATCCCAGCTGGCGTCGTAGTTCTTGGCCACAAGGTCGGCATCCGCCTGAAGCCAGACCGTCAGGCCGTGGACGAGCCCGAGGTACTCCGGATGGGCCGCGAGCGAGATCTCTTCGGTGATGCCGAGGTCGGGCATCGCGGTGGTGAAGGTGGTGCCGTCCATGACGAAGACGGCTCGCGTGGGCGCGTCAATCTGCCAGCGAAGTCGGTCGGGTCGGGCAAAGACCAGACGCCCCTTCGACTCGAGCGGACGCGCGAGCACCGCGCGGTGCTGGGTCTGCGTAAACGTGGTCTGCACGGTGGTCGGGCTCGACAATGCCGCGAAGACCGTCTCCATCGACGGGTCTTCGGCAAGGGCGAGAGCGCCGAGTAGGAACAGCACTACTTGGCCGCCGGGCAGCCCGTGGACTCGACCCGAACCGTACCGAGCACCGTCACCGAGCTGTCGGTCTCGGACTCCGCAATCACGTCCGCGCCCGAGCGCGCATCGGCGAGACGCGCATCACAGGCCTTCTTGATCACGAACTTGCCCATGACGGTGACGTTGGCGTTGAGGCAGTACCAACCGTTGGGGTTGTTCAGCTGAATGGTCGTCTTCGTCATCACATTGACGGCGGGCTCGACGAGAACAAGCTGCGGCCAGCTCGTGGCCACATCGTCGCGAAGCTCGGCCCCAAAGCCCATGACACGCACCGAGGAGCGCATCTCGCGAATCGTCTCGGGCGCCTCAGCAAAGGGGTGCTCCCCCCACGCCGCAAGACACGCCTGCACATGCTTCAGCTGAGCTTCATCGGGAGGGTGCACACCGTGGGCGCCGTTGTAGTCGGCTCGCTCATCTGCCTGGGCGAGAAAGGGGGTCGTCAGGACGACCAGCGCCATCAAAGTCCGCATGGGCACCTCCGAGGAGCGCCAACCCTAACCGGGGGTGCAGTAGTCCGCATCAGCCCTAGAAACGGGCCGCGACATTGAGCGTATTGCGGCCGGGTTCCACCCAGATCGAGACCTGAGTCCCGTTTGGCTTGCGGGTGCTGTTGAAGCCCATCTGGACCCCCGCCAGAGCATAGGAGCCCAAAAATGCAAGGCCTCCGAGACTCGTTAGCCCCGGCTGAAGCAACAAAGAGCCCACCGTGCTCAACGCAAAACCGCCTCCCATGAGACCCCACGAGAGTCCGCCGGACCACGTCTTGACCGGCACGCCGCCTGAGTTCAACGAGCGCGCAGCCGCCATGGCGCCGCCATTCATGATGGGCGCGCCCGCCAGGTAGCCGAGGCCGCCCAGGGCATAGATACCGGTTCCGGCAACAATGAGCCCGTCGTCCTGGAGCTCGAAGCCCACCAGCATGGTCGTGACCCCCACTGTCGCGACGGTGAGGCCGCCAGCGCCCACCCAAATCCCGGTCTTGGCGGTCCGCATCCGGCGATAGTAGGCATCCATGTCGACCAAGTGTGCCTCCGGAGAGGCTGAAGACTCCTCCGCGACCGGCACCTCCTCTGGCTCGGCAAACGAGATCTCTCCAGCCTGCACCGTGGCAGACAGCATCATCCAGGTCAGCATCGCAATTCCTCCCAATGGAACATCACTTCACTTCAAAGTCCTACCACAGCTGCCGATTCTCAAGGCGCTGGGTTCCTGCTCGGCACAGGCACGGTCGGGAGCAGCGGGCCGCGGACCGTCGCACCGGTGGCACCCCGTGTTAGATGCGCGCGCATGAACTCGCACCACCGCACGCCCCTCCTCCGTAAAGCCCTCGCAGAGCGCATCCTTGTGCTCGACGGCGCCACCGGCACCATGATTCAGCGCTACGAGCTGACCGACGCCGATTACCGCGGAGAGCGCTTCAAGGACCATCCCCAGGACCAGAAGGGCAACAACGACCTGCTCGTGCTGACGCGGCCCGACATCATCCGCGCCATCCACGATGCCTACCTCGAGGCGGGCAGCGACATCATCGAGACGAACACGTTCAACGCGACGAAGGTCTCGCTCGCCGACTTTCAGGTCGAGGACCTCGTCTACGAGGTGAACCTGAGGGCCACGCAGATTGCCCACGAAGCCGCGATGGCCGC
>JAGSGY010000059.1 GCA_023954855.1 Pseudomonadota bacterium
ATGGGGGAGAAGAGAAGGGCGGTGAGCAGCAGGGGGCGAAGCATGGGAGGGGCTCCTGGAGAGTGTTCCACCATGCATCAACTTTTCTAGAAATACTCCAATTTCTCAAAGATGCTTTTGGACCTGCCGCTCAGGTGCTTGTCGACGGCATCTCAGCAGATGACATGCCTGTGACGCTTCTTCTCGAAGCATCACGGGTGTCGCGAAAGGACCTTGGCGGATTGCTTGCGTCGGGTTGACGTCAGCCGTCGGGATCGGCGGGTAGGTTGCGCCTCTTCGCGAGGAACTCATGCGCACGCTGCTTCTTCCACTCGTCCTCGTTGCTTGCTCCAACCCCGAGCCGGTCGATTCTGTAGAGGGACGCGGCGCGTGGACAACTCCGCCGCCTTCGGTGATCCAGACTTCGGGACGCCTGGTCGGCTTCGCCGATGTTCACGGCGACTACGACGCCGCGGTCGAGGTGCTGCAGTTGGCCGGTTTGGTCGACGCCTCGCTCAACTGGAGTGGAGGCACGACGGTGGCGGTGCAGACCGGCGACCAGCTCGACCGCGGCGATGGCGAGCGCGCCATCCTCGATCTCTTCGAGAGCCTCTCGGAGCAAGCTTGGGATGCGGGCGGCGGCTTCTACCCGCTGCTCGGCAATCACGAGACCATGAACGTGGAGCTCGATTTTCGCTACGTCACCGACGGCGGCTGGGCCGACTTTGCGGATGTGCCCTTCGACGACACCGATGCGCAGATCATGGCCTATCCGGAGGCCGAGCGCGGTCGCGCGGCAGCTTTCCGTCCCGGCGGGCCCTATGCGCAGATGCTCTCGGGCCACAACCTGGCGATGCAGGTCAACGACACCGTGTTCGTACACGGCGGCATTCTTCCCGAGCACGCTCGAACCGGCCTCGAGACGATCAACGCCGAAGTGCAGCAGTGGATGCGCGGCGAACGGGCCTCTGCCGAGACCTGGGTGGGGTCGGGGTCTCCAGTGTGGACCCGGCTCTATTCCGAGGACCCCACCGCCGATGCCTGTGCATCTCTGGGCGAGAGCCTAGAGCTTCTGGGGGCGACGCGAATGGTCGTAGGTCACACGGTCCAGGACATGGCGAACCCGGCCTGTGGTGGTCGTGTCTGGCTGATGGATGTGGGCATGGCGGACCACTACGGCGGAAGCCCGGCGGCGCTCGTCATGGAAGGCCAGACGGTCACTGTGCTCGAGTAGCTAGGGCTTGGGCGCCTTATGAGCGCGGCGAATCCAGAAGAAGCCCGTCTCGGGGTCTCCGAGCCAGTCGATGTCGAAGTCACCGATGCGCTTGTGGTCAAGCGGGCTCACGACAACCTCGACGCCACCGAGCTCGAAGACCACGTCGCTATCGGAAGGTGCATCCAGCACCAGCCCCAGCTCGGGGCAGCCGTGTCAACCGAGGCCACGGTCCTGTAGGCGCGCGACCTTTCCGGGATGGCGACCGAGGGCGGCACGAATGGCGGCAGCTGCGGAAGGGTGGATGGTCATGCCCGTCCACTATCACCGTGTCCGCGGCTAGACAGCCAGTGCCTCGTACACCGTCTCCGCGACGTCCCGGGCCGGCGGCACAAAGGGGCGTCCGAGCAGGCGTTCATGCAGTCGGCAGTACACTTCGGCGAGATCCAGGCGAACATCGTCGGGGAAGTGCGGGATCTCGCCTTCGCCCATGTAGCCCTGGCCGATCAGCCACTGACGGATGTTCTCCTTGTCGAGCATCGCCTGAGGTTCACCAGCGGCGAAGCGCGCGTCGAACTCGCTGGCGATCCAGTACCGGCTCGAGTCGGCGGTGTGGATCTCGTCGATCAAGATCAGCTCGCCATCGATGAGGCCCATCTCGTACTTGGTGTCGACCAGGATGAGTCCCTGCTCGGCGGCGAGGGCTTCGCCGCGCAGGAACAGCTTGCGGGCGACGTCGTAGGCCTTGTCCAGCACCGCCTCGCTCACGAGACCGCGCTCCAAGATGACCCGACGGCTGATCGGCTCGTCGTGCACGCCAATCTCGGCCTTGGTCGAGGGGGTGATGATGATGTCGTCGAGGCGTTGGTCCTTGCGGATGCCCTCGGGAAGGGGAACCTCGTAGACCCCGTGCCGATCGGCCTCGACATCGCGCCACAGCGAGCCGGTCACGTGGCGACGAACGACGATCTCGATCGGCAGCGCGTCGGCCTTGCGCACTCGCACAATGTTCGGATGCGGCACCTCGATGAGGTGGTTCGCACAGATGTCCGCGGTCTGCGCGAAGGCGTTGACGGCGATGGCGTTGAGAATGGCTCCCTTGCAGGGAATCGAGGTGAGCACCACGTCGAAGGCTGAGAGGCGGTCGCTGGTGATCATGACGATCTCGTCGTCGCCGATGAACAGGTCGCGGACCTTGCCCTTGTAGTGCTTGCCCAGGCCGCCGAGACGCTCCGCGTCCACGGAGACGAAGTTGCTGTGCAGGTGGCGGGCCAGTTCTTCTCGTAGCGTCATGATCGCCTCGGCTGGAGCCGCCTTTCTAACTGAGGCTCTCTACCGAAGTGTGTCGATTCGCCGACGGCCGTGCACCTTCACGACAACGCGCGAAGGTGGGGCGCTGCGGGGGCTACCGCACCATGGCGGTGCGACCCTTGTCGGCGCTCTCGACGACCTCATCGAAGCCCACATGAACGGCATCGGGACTGCCGTCGCCATCGGTGTCTTCCGTGTCTTCGCCCTCTGCGTTGCGACAGCTGATGAACGCGTCGAGGAACTTGTCCTGTCCCTGGCTCTCGATGTTGTAGATCAGCATGGTCACGAAGCCACTGACGTCCTGGTCGTCGTTGTAGTTCCAGCTGCTCTGGGTCTGCACATTGCCGTTGGCATCGCAGGTCACACCGGAGCTGTTGAATACGGCCATCTGACGGCGCAGAAAGACACCATTCGTGCAGTCCGCAGCCACCGTTGGGCAGGTGCTGACCCAGCTGCCTCCATTGCCATCGCATGCGGTCGCGGTCGCCGAGCCGATACAGTCCTGCTGCGAGTTCGGGCAGTCGCAGGTCCCTTGGATCTCGGCATTGCAGAGGGTGTCGGCCAAGGTGCCGGGGCAGTTCGGCCCCCAGGTCGTGTAGTCCCAGCCTACGCGTGCGTTCGCATAGTTGAGCACCTCGTCCTGACCGTCGCCGTCGGTGTCGACGATGTAGGTGTCGGCATCGAGCTGGGCCGAGATGATGTGAAAGGCGGTGTTCATCTGGCCGTTCATCAGCGAGACGTCGGCTTCCCCATCGTCGATGTCGGCCTCTGACCAGGTGCTCGTGCACGCGTCGCCGTTGATGTCCGCGATGGCCGCGAGCGTGTCGTAGGTTCCGCCGTCCACAGGCGAGGACCAGGCCACCGTGTCGATCTGAGAACTGCTCAAGCGCAGGCGGACCAATGAATCACAGGCCTCGCCCGACATCCAGCCGTCGATGGCGCATTGCGGCATCGTAAGTGGAAAGGCGCAGCCCACCCCGGGCGTGATCGGCAGACGTGCGGTGGCCGTCTGAGCGACCGCCAGCGTCTGGCTGCCGAAGGGCATAGTCGAGAAGATCGTGTTGACGGTGCTCTGAATGCTCACTTGAACAGCATTGGTATCTGCTGGGGTCACAAGCCCCGTCCGTGAGGGGCTGTAGCCCGTGTACTCCGAGTCGAGGACGGACCAGCATCCGTCGTCGAGGGCGCAGTCATTCTCGTTCACGTTGTCGTAGCGCCCTGCGAGGATGTTTTGCTCGGGTAGGGGAACGACCACCAGGTTGCCGTGAACCCGGTTCGCCTCGGCAATGACCTTGGCCCGGGCCACCGCGGCGTCCACGCCCTCTTGGGTTCCATCGAGCAACACGCTTCCGGCGTGTGCACCGGCGTCAGCGGCGTTTGCCAGCTGACTCTCCCCGAGGCGGTGCCACCCCGCGTCAATGGCAATGGACGTAAACCCAAGCAACATGGACGCGGTCACACCAAAGATGACGGCGTACGTTCCGCGTCGTTTCTCATTCAAGTGGAGCATCACAACCTCCTGCTCTGAATGATGACGGGTATCGTGCCTCTTTGCTGTTCAATCAAAGGTTAATCAGCGCAATGAGCCTCCGTGGCGGCTTCGCGTGGGCTTCGCGTGACCCGGCGGAAATCTTTCCTCGATCGCGTGTGGGGCGTGGTTCGATATGGGGCCGCTAAGGCGGAATATCGAAGGGTTGGGTGGTCCGACTGAAGGTGCAAGAGTTCATCGGATTAGGGCCGGTGGGCCGCCGACCGCATCGCCTCCCGTAGGGTCAGGCGTGGGTTAAACTCCGCGGGCGAGCCCATCGAACCTCAAGTGGCCATTCGGCGCATGGGTGGCGGGCCTGCGAGATGGGCACCTGATGCTGCAGATTTTGCAGCTATTGGCAGCCACTACCGACTTTCGGCCTGAAACCAGGCCGAGGTCTGCGTCGACTCGTAGATGACTTTACCGTCCTGCTCGAACGTAAAGGCATAAGTCACGTGGTACGTGCCCTTGTACTGTCTCACCTTTGTGGCCACGCACTCGGCAGTGACGCCGGGACCGATGTGACCGAGGCTGGGAAAGCGCGCCTTCTTGATGGTCGCTCCGAAGCCCGCCCAGCCTTCGGATGGACGCAGGCCGAGCACGTAGATGGCGTGCAGCTGTCCGAGCGTTCCGGTGACCTGAATGGCAATGGCACCGGGAAAGTGCTTGGGGTGGCCGGGCCGGGCCCGTTGGGCGTCGACAATTGCGCCGAGCCTCTCGGTATCGATCGCCACCCGCACACGCTGGGCATCGGGGTCGATGTCGAGGATGTCGTGAACGAACCACGCCTCGGGGGCGTACAGGCTCTCGGACGCGAAGTCGGGTGGCATAGGCATGCGGGCGCATAGCTCGCGCGGTGAGTCGTGGCATGGTCGTTGCAGGCTCTGAAGGCATCTAGGAGAGTCGATGTCACTCACGCGCCCGATGCTGTTTGCCGCAGCCTTTGCCCTCGTTGCCTGTACCGAGACCGAAGAGGGCGGTGAGCTCGACTACGAGTACGCGGATGCCTCACTTCCCCAGCACTACCAGGAGTCAGGCCAGACCGGCAACATGATGGCTCCTGGGTTCGACGCGGCCATCGACTTCGACAACACGCCCGCCGACAACCCGATCACGAACAACGGCGCCAAGCTCGGACGGGTGCTCTTCTACGACACCGACCTAAGCCAGAATCGCACCATCTCGTGCGCGTCTTGCCATGTTCAGGAGTTCGGATTCTCGGACGACGAGGTGCTCTCGATTGGCTTTGACGGGGGGCTCACCGGGCGGCACTCGATGGGCCTGACCAACGCGCGCTTCTACGGGAACGGGCGCTTCTTCTGGGACCAGCGGGCCGAGACCCTCGAGGCGCAGGTCCTGATGCCGATGCAGGACCCGGTCGAGATGGGCATGACCCTCGAGGAGGTCGTGGAGAGGGTCGAGGAGGATGAGCGCTATGCGCCGCTGTTCGAGGCCGCCTACGGCAGCGACGTGGTCGACACGGATCGAATCTCGAAGTCCATCGCACAGTTCGTGCGGAGCATGGTGAGCACGACGAGTCGCTACGATGAAGGTCGGGCGGAGGTGAGCGCAATCCTCGACGACTTTCCGAACTTCACCGCCGAAGAGAACGCAGGCAAGACGCTGTTCTACGCGCCTCCGCCGATGGGTGGGCTCGGTTGCGCGCATTGCCACGGTACCGACGCCCAGATTGGCATTGGCGCGATCAGCAACGGCTTGGACGCATCGGTCACCGACGAGGGATTTGGCAGTGTCACTGGTGCCCAAGCCGACATGGGGACCTTCAAGGTTCCGTCCCTCAGGAATGTGGGGGTCCGGGCCCCGTACATGCACGATGGACGCTTCGAGTCGCTGGAAGAGGTCATCGAGCACTACAGCACGGGTGTCCAGTTTCATCCGTCACTGTTCCCGTTCTTACTCGATGGCAACGGCGGCACCCAGCCGCTCAACCTGACGGCCGCCGAGAAGGCGCAACTTCGCGCATTTCTGCTGACCCTGACGGACGATGCAATGCTCACAGACCCGAAGTTTAGTGACCCCGGTTGGTAGCAAGACCACTCAAAATCGTTCAGACATCTTGATGCGATTCGAGACCCTCGACCCCACACGCAGCGACGGCCCGACGAGTGGTCGTCGGGCCGGCGTGGGACGTCTGCCTAGTCGAGCGGCAGTACGCCTCCAAGGTTGCCGAGTCCTCCGTCGATGAGCTCGGGGAGGTGGGCATGGTCTGACCACCCGTCGCAGCCCCGCTTGTCGATACACAGACAGTCCTCGCTGCCGAGGCGAGCGAAGTACGACGCGGAGTGCTCCCCACCGATGGCGCAGTCAATCACGCCCGTAGCGGAGTCGATGGACTCGATGCGAAGGGCCAAGATCTGCAGGCCATCGGCACAATGCAGGTTCGTGGTCGACAGCGCGTCGTAGTCGGCCGGCCGCCAGATCTCGTCCAGTGAAATGGACCAGCCAAGGCGGGCATCATCGTCGGGCACCAGCTCGTGTCTCTCGGCATAGTTTGCGGTCTTGCCCTCAACCGGACCCGGGTTCGAGGCGCTTCTGGAGCGCTCGACCATCGTCAGGCGAACGCGGTCGACGGGCGCATCCGTCCGGGCATCAAAGAACCATGAACCCGTCGAAGCGGCTCCCTGCACATCCGCAGAGAGGCCGTCGAGGTCGCAGCTCGCGACGGCGAAGACCAGCTCTCCCAATCCTTCTTCTCCACACAATCCAGCATCACAACCATCACCATTCTCTGGCTCGGAAACACACCCGACCAGCAACAACAGTAGGGCAGCTCTCATCATTCACCTCCCAATACCCTAGGGCTAACCGCTAGAATTCGAAGAGGTGACTCCAAAAGGTTCAAAACATCTGTTCGTGGGAGGGTTTCCTGTGTCCGCTGATGGTGGGCTTTTGCGGGGACGTCGGGGAAAGGAGTTACGTCGATCGGGTGTGTAGGCGGGTCACGGGAGTCGCGCATGCGTGTATGGGCGCACCTCGCTTGCGGCTTTTGCAGAACTGCACTTGTTCTTGCGCGTGGAATGTGGCCTTAGGTGTGTGCTCGACCGTGGCCTGCGTGGATCAGGATCCCGCTGTGCACCGGCCTCACGGGTCCCGATCGCCCGCCGCTCTGCACTTCTGTGCTTGGCAAGTCGACGACGCGACCCTGCACCACCATGCGCTTCGAGGAGCCGCCGTCCAGGTTCATGGCGTAGACGCAGCCGTGCGCACGTAAGACCTCACCAAGCTGTCGGAGGGTCATGCCTGGGGCTCGCTCGAAGTGGCGGCCATCAACGGCACAGAACAGCAGACTGCCGTCTTCGCGAATGCCCACGCCCATGCGGGGAAGCAAGTTCTGGTCGAAGGTCTCATCTTGGCTGAAGGTGACGGGTGGGGCAGTGCCCGCAAAGTCCTCTGCGGCGAGATCGAGGACCGGTTCCGTGGGGTGAAGCAGCATTGGGCCTCCCGCTACGGCGTTGACGATCGAGCCGGGGTGCCAACCGGGGTCTTCATTAGGCCTGCACGGCACCACCGCACCGGCGAGTGGAATCGCCAGTCGACCCACACCGCGTGCGACGACCTGGGTTCCGATCATGGCGGCCACGGGGCCGGCATCTTCGGGGCTGTGCGTCCCATGCGCGCGTGTCCACCTGGGGCCTGGGGCCTCGATAGCCTCGATGCGGACGCGGCCATCGCGATCTTGCACGAGCGCGCTGCGGCGCAGCCACGGAGGATTGAGGACCTCGCCGTCGTGGACCAGTAGGCCAACCGGATCGCCACGATGGCTCGGCGGCTCGATGTCAGGCTCGGAGTAGAGAAAGAAGCCGCCGGACACACCCGCGCAGGCCCCGGTCTCCCGCACCGCCTCGGCGAAGTCACGACCCGAGAAGTTACCGGTCTCGATGCGGACGTCCGTGGCCGACAAGAGGTTGAGGTGAACCGGGCCCCAAGCCGAGCGCCCATCGATGCGTCCATGTCGAACGCCGGGTGCTACGTCTCTCCAGGTGGCGGGAAGGTCGGCGGGCTGGGGGTGGCTAGGGTCAGCCCAGCGCAGCACGGCAGCTTGGGCAAAGTAGAAGTCGATGATGGCGCGAATACGTGCGGCTCGCGGACCTGGTGAAGCCAGAATCCCGGCCACCCTGCAGCGCAGTCCCCGCTTGAGCAACTGCCAACGGGCATCCCCGTCGAGCTCGAGCACGGCCTTCATGCGGCGCTCGAACATGGCAGCCTGGGCGCGATCCACTTCCTCGATCAGGCGGTCCGCAACGGGGAGGCTGGCCACTGCCCGGTCAAGTGCGGCGAGGGAGGGGTGGTCTGCGATGGGGTCCGTCACGCTGGGGAAGGCGCGAAGAACCGCGAGAAGGTTGGCGGGCAGACCGTCGTCGTCGACGGCTGCTTCGAGCAGGTGAAGCCAGTGCATGGCGCATGCTACTCCGACCGGGGGAGTTGGCCCCGCGGACCTGTGTGGAAAGCCCCACCGTTCGGCGTCGATCCTTCTGGCGGGGCGTGTTGGACTGGCCCCAAGTTTGCAGCGTTCTGAGCGGAGGGCTCATGAACCACCGCACTACGAGGACTCGCGACGGCGGAGTGGTACGCCGACTGGCGCTGGTACTCCTACTTGGCGGATGCACGCCGTGGATCACGTCGGACCAGACGGAACAACGTCTCGATCCGGATGAGGATGGCTACGCCTACCCGGCGGACTGCAACTCGAGCAGCGCTGAGGCCTATCCAGGTGCTGTCGAGGTCTGTGACGGCATCGACAACGACTGCGACGGCACTGTCGATGGCGCAGACGCGGTGGATGCGGTCGACTGGTTCTTCGACTCTGACGGCGATGGCTGGGGCTCGGGCTCCGCGGAGCGGCAATGCGACCCGCCAAGCGAGGACCACGTAGACCGCGGTGGAGACTGTGAGGATGGCCTCGATAGCGTGCATCCCGAGGTCGCCGAGGTCTGTAACGACCTGCTCGACAACGACTGTGACGGCGGCGCCAACGACTGCGTGTGGACCGGAACCTACACGGTCGAGTCCGACGCTCTCCTGGGCATTGGGACCGTGGCCACCGACAACTACGGGTCTGCCCTGGCAGTGGCCGACCTCGACATCGATGGCACCGTGGACCTGTTGGTCGGTGCGGTGGACTACAGTATTGCCGGTGGTGTGGGCGTGTTCTACGGCCCCGTCGAGACCGCGCTCGGACTGGCGGATGCCGCGGCTCGGGTCAGCACTGGGTCCGGCAACGCAGAGGCCTTCGGGCACAGCATCGCGAACGTCGGAAACCTCGATGGTGCCCGCCGCGACGTCGTGGTCATCGGGCATCCGGGGGCTGGGAGCGACGGAAATGGCGGCTTCACGCTGCTCCGCAACGGCGGGGGCATGGCCGGCGAGGTCTACGCGGGCTTCTGGCCCCACTCGAATGGGTCGCCTCAGGACCGCCTGGGCACCGCCGTCAGCGGCCTCAATGACGTGGATGGCGACGGGGACGATGAGCTCCTCGTGACCGCACCTGGCTCGGATGTCAACCATCTCGACGGCGGCGTCGTTCGGATGTTCCACGGGCCGGCCAGCAGCATTGCACCGACGGGGGCGGCAGCGCAGATCACCGGTCCAGCGGGCTGCGGTCTCGGCGATGCGCTCGCCACCGGCGACTTTGACGGAGATGGCGTGCAGGACGTGGTGATCGGAAGTGCTGCCTGTGACATCTCGGGCGTACCGGTGGGAGCGGTTCACATCGTCTCAGGCTCGGTGACGGGCCTCCAGGCAGTCGGAGATGCAGCCTTCGCGATGATCGAAGGCACGGTCGTCGACCAGCTCTTCGGCACCGCACTCGCCGTGGGCGATGCGGACGGCGACGGCAACGATGACTTGTGGGTGGCCTCACCTGGCGCACCGTCGGCGGTTTCTCCGGCAGACCGGGTGGGTTCGGTGTCTCTGTTCCTCGGCCCGCTGTCCGGTCAGGCACTCAGCAGCCAGGCCGACGTGATCATCTACGGGATTCAGGGCTTCGAGGGCTTTGGGCGCTCGATCATGACCGTGCCGGACCTGACGGGCGACGGCATCGACGAGCTGGTCATCGGTGCGCCGGAACACAGCGAGTCGAGCTTTCGGGCCATCGCGCCTTCGGGCGGGGCGTACCTGTTCTACGGACCGTTCGCCGACGCGACTCGGGACGACGCCGATGCCGTGTTTCTGGGGCGCTTCGGGACCTTTGGGTTCGGAGCCGCGATGCTGGCTGAAGACCTCGATGATGACGGCGTGAGCGAGCTCGTCATCGGTGGACCGCCGCCGAACTGGGATGACCATGGCGCCGTCTCGGTGTTCTGGGGGGTGGGACTGTGATTGCCTTCATGCTGATGGGGCTGGGAGCCGCCCTTGCTTCCGACTGTGAGCAGCCGACCACCGCCGTGGCGCTCATCGAGACCCTCGGCCGTGCCGACAGTGCCTTCGTCGAGCTGGACCTCGACGGCTTCCACGCAGCAGCGGACCAGGCCCAGGCCGAGCTCGCCTGTCTCGGTGAGCCCCTCGTGCCGGCCGATGCCGCTGCAGTCCACCGCTTCCAGGCGCTGTTGGCCTTCGTCGACCAGCGCGACGAGGATGTGCGACTGGCCTATTCCGCGGCCGCGTCGCTGCGCCCGGACTACGCGTTGTCGCTGCGTGTCGCGCCGGATGGACACCCGCTTCGCGCCTTCTACGATGAGGGAGCTCGCCTCGAGCCAGGACCGACCTTGAAGCTCGGCAAGAATGGACTGCTGGTCGACGGCACGCGCTCCGAGGACCTGGTCACCGGGCGTCCGGCGGTGCTACAGCTGGAGCTGAAGTCTGGGGCCATCGACGCCACCGAGTGGGTCGGCATGCCGCGCGACGGTGCCCTTCCCGACTGGGTCGTCCTCGCGCCTCCGGAGTCGGATCGGCCGCAGCGGCCGAAGCTCAAACTCGGAAAGCCCTTCGCGATTGCGGCTGGCGCCTCGGCGGTGCTCGCGGGGTCGCTCTACGCCACGTCCTGGGGCACGCGGGCCCGCTATCTCAACGAAGAGACGCCGATGGAGGAGCTCGAGGGGCTGAAGAAGACGAATCACGGCACGCTCGTCGGCGCGGGTGTGGCCGGCGGACTGGCGATTGGCTTGGGTAGTGCTGCATGGGTGGTGGAATGGTAACGACCGACCGTCGGCAGTACCGCATCATCAAGACGCTCGGAAAGGGCGGCTTCGGCACCGTCTACCTGGCCGAGCTGATCGGCGAGGGCGGCTTCTCGAAGACGGTCGCCCTCAAGGTCCTCAACCCCGACGTGGCTGGCATCGAGGAGGTCGCCCAGCGTCTCCGAGATGAGGCGAGGGTGCTCGGTCTGGTCCGTCACCGCGCCATTGTGCAGGTCGACGGTCTGGTGAACCTCGAGAACCGCTGGACCGTCGTCATGGAGTACGTCGAGGGTGCCGACCTCAAGCACTTGGTTCGAGCCGGTCCGATTCCAGCTGGACCTGCGCTCGAGATGGTCGCTGAGGTGTCGAACGGACTCAGAGCGGCGTTCGAGCAGAACGGTCCAGATGGGCGGCCGCTGTGCATGATTCACCGCGACTTGAAGCCCTCGAACCTCACGATCACCGCACGTGGTGAGGTGAAGATCCTCGACTTTGGCACGGCGCGAGCCAACTTCGCGAGTCGTGAAGCCAAGACCCAGTCCCTGGCCTTCGGAACCATCGACTACATGGCTCCGGAGCGCCTCGACTTCGAGGATGGGCCTGCGGGCGATGTGTACGCGGTGGGGGCGATACTCGCAGAGATGCTCTCGGGTGAGAAGGTCGGGCGAACGTCGCCTCGACCCGAGCGTCACCAGGGGGTGCGCGACGCCGCACTGGCCCGACTCGAGCAGACGGGGACTCAAGAGGACGTCATCGACTTTGTGCGGCAGCTCTTGGCCTTCGAGCCCGAGGACCGGCCGGCGATTCACGAGGTAGAGCGCAAGGCCCGTGAACTTCGCATTGCCTGCGGCGGTCCGTGGCTGTCGGACTGGGCCTCCGAGCTTGTCCCGGCGGTGATGGAAGGGCTGGGAGACTCCGAACCCGGGGACCTCTCGGGGATGACCTTGATCGAGGGAAGCGGTTCACGCCCTCGGCCTCGACCGCCTGAGCCGGCGCCGGATCCGGGAACCCAGTGGGTCCGCCGTGAAGACGAGGCCCCGTCACTCGAAGGGAGCCCGTCCAGACCGCCATCCGGGGCTGCTCGGACGTCGGCCTCGCAGGAGCCCTCCCGGCGCCGTGGCTTTCCTGTGTGGATTGCCGCCGTTGTGGTGGTATTCCTTGGGGTCGGGGCCGTCGGCGTCGGCGTGTTCTTCGGCAGCCGCTCTGTGGAGCCGCCGACGGCACCTCCTGCCGAGCCCTTGCCGGTCGCTGTGCCCGTCGAGATTCCCGATTCGCCCGAACCCACAGAGGATCCCGTCATCGAGGCGCCGGTCGAGCCGGTGGTGGCTCAGCCCGAGGTGGCGCCGGTCGAACCGAAGCCCGCCTCGCCCCGTCCAAGACCTCGTCCGGCGACAGGCACCTGGTCGGTGAGCGGAGACGTGGCCAAGGTCGAGCTGGTGTCGGGTGGGCGCCGCTATGGCCCGGGCAAGGTGCCAGCGGGCACCTACACCATCGAGGCGACCTTTGGAGAGCGCGGCGTGGTGGGGGCTGGCTCGGTCGAGCTGAGTGCCGGCCAGACAGTGCAGGTCAACTGCGTGGCGGCCTTCGCGAAGTGCTCGGTCCGCTAGCTGTCCCTGCGACGAAAGAAGCCGTGCAGGCCCAGCAGACCGAACAGCAGCGCAAGGGCCGTGCTCATGATGATCTTGCCCTTTCGCAGGTAGGTCGGCCGGTAGATCATCTCGATCTGGTGGTCGCCCTCTTCGACGAACACCGCCCGCTGCAGCACGTTGACCTTCTTGATCTCGGCAGGCGCGCCGTCGATGAAGGCTTCCCAGCCGGGGAACCAGTTCTCGGCGACGACCACCCAGCCAGCGTCGGGCCCATTCTTCTCGAAAGACATCGCGTTGGCGCTGTGCATGGAGAGCGAGGCGGTGGTCTCGCCTGTGTTCGGTAGCGTCTTGGGCTGGTCGATGTCGGTGTCCATCATCAACACGCGGTTCGCCGGGTCGACGAGGCCCGTGGCGACCAGCGCGGCCGCTCGCGTCGCGTCTCCGCCTTCGACCCATTCGCGTGCGAACCAGACGCGTTCGAAGGCATCCTCGTTGTGGTAGACGTACAGCTCGCCGTGGTGCACCAGCTTGAGGTTCGAGAGGGGCTGGCGGCTGAGGATGAACTTGACGTTCATCATGTCGAGAATGGGACTGCGGAGCGCCGCCACCTTCTTGAAGGGTTTGAGGTGCCAGCCGTGGCGCCGACGGCCGGGCTCGGCTTCCATCAGCAGGTTGTCCAGGTGCTGAAAGTGCAGAGGGCCAAACCCGTGCAGGTCGTGGATGCCGTAGATGGTCGGTGTGTTCGATGGGAACACCGCGAACAGGCCCTTTCCGCCGGGGGGTTCCTGGCAGAACTTGGCGATGCGGAAGGTCGAGTCTTCTTCTTGAAGGAACGTCGTGGTCTCGGTCTCGGGGAACATCGCGTCGGCGTCGCGCACGACGGTCAGCTCACGCCACCAGCCGCCGAGGTCGATCGCGCACAACACGATCGCCAGGCCGTAGAAGGCGCGCTTGGAGATGCGGTCTCGGTAGGCGAACAGGGCCAGCGTGAGCAAGGTCAGTGCCGTGCCCCAGATCACAGCCTCGGTGGCGATGCCCAGCGACCAGGACCGCGCGATGGGCACCCGACGCGAGAGGCCGTTGACGACGTAGATGCTGATGCCGCCGAACGCCAGGCTGACGCCTGCAAGGCCGAGAGTGAGCTTGCGGTAGGGCGCGCCGGACTTGAGCAGCTGCTCCATTCCGAAGGCCGACATCCAGGCGATGCCCAGGAAGTAGGCAATCGAGAAGCGGTCGATTCGGCTGAAGTTGAAGCCCGGCAGGTTGTACGCGAGTGAGAAGACCCAGGGCGAATACAGCACGGCGCCGATGGAGAGCACGAGGGCGAGCATCCATCGGCCCTGCTTTGGCGCGCGGATGACGCCATAAAGCGCCACCAACAGCGGCGTCACGCCGTTGTACATGGTGCCGGCCCAGTACGGCGTGAAGCGAGGCGTCCAGTAGGTGCCGTCGATCATCGTGCCCGAGATGTTCGGGAACATGATGCGTAGCGCGTGAATCCAGTGGTTCTGCCGTCGGGTGAGAATCGCGACCGAGCGCTGGGCTCGCTCCGAGAAGCTCGAGTACTCGAGCACCGCTAAGAACTGCACCGCGGCGAGTCCGACCCCGATGGCGTAGCCAGTGCCAAAGAGCGCGAGGCCTCCGACAGCCTGCTTACGGCGCTCTGGGCCCTCGAGCCAAGCACGTCCGAGCAAGTAGACGCCGATGAAGTAGGAGCCGAACACGTAGACCGAGGGGTGCCCGGCGAGAATCATCATCGTCGTGCAGGCCGCAAGCCCGGCGGCTGCCAAGAAGCGCTTGGACCCAAAGATGTGCTCGACGGCGAAGAGCATCCACGGCAGCCATGCGGCGACGTGTACGAACTGGGGGTGGCCCTGGCGGGTCGCGAACATGCCGTTGAGCACGAAGGTCAGCGCGCCGAACAATGCCGCTTCCCGTGAGCGCCCGGCCGCACGGAACCATGCAAAGGCCCCTCCGCCCGCAATCCAGAGGTGGAAGAGCAGCAGCCAGTTGTGGGCAGCGGCGGGCTTGAGCGGAAGGGTGAGCCAGGTGAGGGGATAGAACACCTGGGTGTGGCTCAGGCCGACAAACGGGGTGCCACCGTACATGGTTGGGGACCACCACGGAATCTCGCCCTCGAGCAGCGAGTCGCGTACCACGTGCCGGTAGACGAGGTTCTCCCGGATGATGTCCGCGTTGACCATCGAGAGGTCTTCGCGGCCTTCGTCGCTCGTGTGCGGCCGGTACGGGTAGACGTTCTCGGTTCCGTAGTCTGCGAGCACCTTGCCAGGCATGAGCCCCGGGCCGAGTAGAGCCAGTGGTACAAGCAGCAAGATCAGCGTTGCAAGGCGCGTTGTGAGTCGCGGAAGGGCAGCCATGCGCGCCCCTTAGCGTCTCGGCGCGAGTGCGCAACTGACCGGCTTTCCCTTGGTGAATTTCGAGTCTTCTAGGAAGCACACCGGTTAGCAGGCGGGCAGCGAGAAGACTGCATGACCGAGCCGACCCCGAAGAGCCATCGCTGGACCTTGTTCTGGACCTTTATTGCGTTCTGGCTTCCGCCGTTGGTGGCTCGGTTTCGGCTCTCGATGGTGCAGGGGCTCGCGCTCGAGCCCGTGATCGATCTTCGCGGCGTCACGGCCGATGCGCTGCTCTCCGGTGTTCTCGCGATTGCCTTTGCCGCTCTTGCTGGACGAAGCCGCTGGCTAGTCTTTCCGGCGGTGTTGCTCTGGGCCCTGCTTCAGCACGCGAACGCCGAGCACGTGCTCACCAACGGTGCCGAGCTCGACTACCGCTACGCCGAGTACGCCGCGACCTCGAGCTTCTTCTTTGGCTCGGTCGTGGCCGCGGCCCTGTCGGTGTGGACCCTTGCCGTGCTCGTTCCCGGACTGATCGCCGCGGGCGTGACCCTGCGGAGTGAGCCGAGCCGTCGCGCCTGGCCGGCGGGATTGCCGGTTCTGCTCGTAGGGCTCCTGTTCATGTGGCCGACCAACTGGCAACGGCAGGGCTGGCGCCAGAGCAACGTGGTCAACGTCAACCTCTCGACGGCGCTGAGCTCGCGCGCCGACAAACCCGTCGATCACGGTGCGGCCCGCCCTCCCGAGGTCGCTCGCGCCTTGACCGCGGACCTGAGCGGCGAGCTCGTCGTGCCGCAGGCGACGGGTCCCCGCAACATCGTGGTGGTGCTCCTCGAAGCGCACACCGGCGGCTACCTCGACTCTTCGGCTGAGTTCCACGATGTGCAGAGCATCGTGAAGACGCCGTACATGAACGCCCTTGGCGAGGACAACGTCCGGTACCACACGCTCATCCACCAGCAGCGGCAGTCCAATCGCGGCAACTACGCCATGTTCTGTGGCGACTATCCGGCTCTCGACTCTGCCAGTCCCAAGGCGATTGCCCTCGGTCAGGGCGCTGAGCGGCGCTGCCTGCCGTCCATTCTCGCCGAGCGCGGGTACCACACGTCGTTCATGCACCCGGGCAACCTACGCTTCATGGGTTTTGACACCTTCGCGGAGCAGGCGGGCTTCGATGAGATTCTCGCGGTCCAGGACTACTCACGCGGACAACCCCACAACGCCTGGGGGCCTGATGACAAGACCTTCATCAGCGAGTCCGGCGACCGTCTGATCGAATACCACCAGAGCGGACAGCCCTTCTTCGCGGTGCTGTTCTCGACGGGAACGCACCACCCCTATGCGGTTCCCGAGGACTACAAGCCCGACGACGACCCGCGTGCGCGGGCCTATGCCTTCGCGGACGACGCCGTGAGGGACCTGATGGAGCGTCTCGAGGCCGAGGGCGTGCTCGACGACACGCTGGTGTTCCTGACTAGCGATGAGGCCGGTGGCATCGAGTACCCCGACGATGCCGTTCGGGAGCGCATTTCGCGGAACTGGGCCCCGATGGTCATGGTCACCCCCGAGAAAGCCAACCTCGACATCACCGAGGCGCATCTGTCTTCGGACATGAGCCTCACGATTCTCGACTACCTGGACCTGGCCGACACCGCGCCGCACTTCGTCGGACGAAGTCTGCTTCGCAGCTACGCGGACTCCACCTGGCTCGCGTTCTCGAACACCTTCCTGCGGGTCAGCTACTTGTTGAGCCCCGACGCCGAGCTGCTCGAGTGCGACATGGTCGGCGAGAACTGCACGCTGTCGGCCATCGAGCCCGGCAAGCCCTTCGGTCCCAAGCGCGACCCACTCCCGATCGAGCAGGCGCGCAAGGACCTGCTGTTCGCCTTCTTCGATGCCACGAGTCGGGTGGGGGGCAACGAGCGTCCGACGCACTTCGACTTCCGCGAGCACGACATGTACCACCTGTCGAAGGCTCGGGGTCGGTCGATGCTCTTTGGTGGCCAGTATCTCGATTTTGAGCCAGGAAAGGACATTATCCTTAACCTTGGTCTCAAGTCCAAGTACGGCCGCGGCATCTACACGATGCGGGTCGCGACCTCAGACGGGAACCTGTACCAGATGTCGTCCGTCTCGCTCGGCAAAGGCGACACCGACCACTTCCAGATGCGCATTCATCCCCCAGAGGGCGAGGGACTGCGCCGTCTGGTCTGGAACGTCTACGGCCGCCCGCGGACCTCGGGTGGCTGGGACATGTGGGTGACCGAAGCCACCATGGATGTGGTCGATGCTGCCGACGCGCCGGGTGATGGACTGATCCAGACGGACTGGCAGCCGACGCCGGACGGCTGGACCTCCCCGGTCGAAGCTCCGCTGGTCGAGGCTTCGTGTGAGGACAAGGTCTGCTTCCGAGCATGGTCGACGGACCTGGTCGACCCGCCCCGCCGGCTTCTTGCTGAGGTCGATGTGCACAGCAAGTCGCTCGGGCCCCTTCGCATTGTCGCGCGGCAGGGACCCAAGGAGAAGGCGGGCAAGGACGTACGTCTCCTGCCGGATGGGCGCGCCAAGTTCTACATGGTCGTCTCGGCCCAGGAGGGCGAGCTTCGCTTCGAGGTCATGCCTGGACGCAAGCACGAGCCCGAGTTGAAGGGTGACGTCGTTATTGAGCGGGTTCGCTTTTTACGGCCGGACTAGGCAGGCCGCTACGGCCTCTCTTCCTGCGCAGCGTCACGCCGTACTCTCTGTCCACTGAGAGCAGGATGTCCTTGAGCTCTGGGCGGCCAAACCCGACCGCACAAGGGGACGTGTGTTCCTTGATCGTGCCTCGGAACCAGCGTCGATGGGCCACCTTGAAGCGTGCAAAGTGGTTGCAGCGCACCACGCCAAGAGTGCCCACGCCGTACTCTGGGGGGCCGGGAGCCTCGATCTGGCGGTGACCCATGGTGCCGTCCTTGGCCATGGCGAATCCCTCGATCGGGTTCGTGCTGAGGGCGACGTCGTCGATGCTTAGGATGAGGGGCTCGGGCGCCTGTTCTCCAGGAAGGGGAAGGGCTTCGTCGTGCATCCAGGAGGGGATCTGGGCCCTCGGGACCCCGACGTGTTGGAGCACGGTTGCAGGCACCGACAGCAGCTGGACGTTGGCGGTGACACGTCCGGTGACGGCTGCGTTGGGGGCACGCACGATGAGCGGCACCCGGCTCATCGCCCTCCAGCCTGCCGAGTGGTCCGAGCTCACGATGAGCAGGGTGTTGTCGAGCTGTCCACGGGCGCGCAGCTCCTCGACGAAGAAGGCGACGTTGTCGTCGAACTCCGAGACCGTCGAGAGGTAGCGCGCGCGGGTCTTCTCATTTCGGATGGGGCCCGAGAACTTCTGGGCGTCTTCGACGGTGTAGCGGTCCTCGAGTGGGTGGAACGTGCAGCAGTGGGTTCCCAGCAGGTGCAGGTGCATCAGCACCGGACCGTCGGCTTCGTCTAGGTACGCGAGTGCTTCCTCGAGCACGGCACGGTCCGCTCGGGAGTCGATCTCGGAGTCGCCGCCCACGTCGCGGAAGGCATCGACGCGCACCACCCCTGTTGCGAAGGTGTACAAGGTCTCCACCAAGTCCGCGCGGAGGCGCCGGCCTAGGTACAGCTCATCGTTCACGGCGAGTGCGACGCTGCGCAGGGGCCCGAGGCGCGGGAGGGTCGAGATATCGCGGCCGTTGGCCACATCGAAGGCGCCGACCATGTTCAGGTCTTCGGCGTCGGCGTAGAAACGCACCGAGCGCTGGATTCCCGTGTACCCCCACTCTCGGAGAATGCGCGGGAGGTGGCGGTGGCTGTAGGCACCCGCCAATACCTGCGGAGGGAACATCACCTTCGACTCGAGGGGGTGAACGCCACTGAGCATCGAGGTGGTCGAGCCCGTGGTCTTGCCCGAGTTCACGAACGCGTTCTCGTAGACGATGGACTCGTCAGCCAGCTTGTTCAGGTACGGGGTGGTGTCGAGGGGGCTGCCGTATGGAGTCAGGCTTCGCGACTCGATGCCGTCGGCGGCCAAGAGGATGACGTGCGGGCGGCTAGTGGGCTCCATATCGGCCAGGGGTGTGTACCCGGCAGGGGGAGCGGGCAGCCAGCGGGCGAGAGTCCACAGGGCGCAGAGCGTCAGTAGCGCGGGACCCGGCAGCTTGGTCCATCGAGTGAGGGGCTCGTCCACCGTAGCCCGCAGGCGAAAGTAGGTCGCGAGGCCAAGCACAGCGGGGCCCAGGCGCCAGGCGACCTTGTGCGACAGGGCGGCTTCGGCACCCGCGGGGTCGAGCATGCGTTCGAGCAGCATCACCGCCATACCGGCGACCACCACCGAAGGCACGATGGGGAGCAGCGTTTTTGCCCGAGCTGGCCAGCGCAGGCTGGCCGCGAAGAACGGAAGCATCGCGACGAGTTGGGTGCAGAACAGCAAGCCCGACAGCAGCAGCACGCCGCCGAAGAGATCGGACCGCGGAAAGCTGTCGGTGAAGGTGCCGGCGTCACCCGCGTAGTAGGCAACCTCGAGGACGGCGTAGACCGCCGCCGCGACGGCCGCATGCGTGGTGCCCATCCACAGAGAAGAGTGGGAGGACTCCGAAGAGCCCTTGGTCACGCCGACCTGCGTCGCAGCAAGTAGAGCGTGCGGTCTGTGCCTTCGATTGGGGCCTTCTCGGCAATCTCGAAGATCGGAGCCATGGCGTCTTCAAAGCCCTCTTCCGTGTACGCCGGGAAGATGTCGGGTCGCGAGGCGAGCAGGATCTTCACCTGCGAGTCGCTCTTCGGAACGAACTCGACGAGGGCCGTCGGGGCCAGCGATGCGAGCAGCTTGCCGAAGTGGGCGAGTGGAACGTTGTTCGAGATGCAGATGTGGTGAATCAGCGCCAGGGTCATGACGACGTCGGACTGGCACCGGTCAAAAGCGCTGTCGCGTTCGTCGAGCGCCCAACCTAGGCCCGGGCTGGGGCGCATGAGGTCGAGACGGATGACGTCGTAGCCCTCGAGCTTGTCGCCCAGGGCCATGCGGTAGTTCTTCTCGACTGCGGCGGGGTCGACGTCGCTCGAGATGACCTGGGCGCCGAGGTCGAGGCCGAGCCGGGAGTACAGGCCGTTGTTGCCGCCGAGGTCGAGCAGTCGTCCGCCCGACTCGGGAAGTCCCTGCTTCAGCAGCTGCTTCACCATCTCGGCCTTCTTGGAAGCTGCGGCGTCGCTGTAGTTGGTGAAGGTGTAGTAGTCGCCCCACTCGGTGCCGCTCGGGGTCCAGGTCATGCCCTCGACGAGTCCTCGCAGGCTCTGGAGCATGCCGCGCTGGGCGTTCTCGCTGATGTTTGGCGCCTTCTTGGGACCCGCGCCGCTGTCCTGGTGGGTGCGCTGGGCCTTGGCGTGCAGGTGCACGTGCATCTGAAGGCCTGGCGACAGCTTGGTGCTCCACGGAAGCAGACGAGCGCCGATCTCGAGGGGAATGCCCTCGACGAACTGCTGAAACAGCTCGCCCAGGCGAACGTCAACTTTGCTCATGAGGGCGAGCGGCACGAGGAAGTGCTCGCAGAACTGCTTGTACGCCACCCATGGGGCGCCGTCGGGGCGAATCTCGAAGGAGAGCGTGTCGATCATCACCGGCTTGAGGTCGACGAACTGGATGTTGTAGGCCGTGGCATCCTTGAGTGTCATGCCGTGGTCGAGCGCGATTTCCTGCAGGTCCAGAGTCGCGAGCGCCGCGGCCTTGAGCGCTGAGAAGCTCCACTCGTAGGGGTAGCTGATCAGCGGGACTTCGGTGGGCGCGAGCACGCGGTAGGCATCGGCGACCGGAGAGCTGTCGGTCGGTGCTTCCTCGTGGGCCACGAGCAGCTTGCGCTTCACCAGGACGTCGTAGAGTCCCGACTCCATGAGCTGGTCGTAGTGGGGGGCGTACGCCTCGGCGACGTGACGCAGCAATCGTCCGTTCGAGCGGAACACAAAGCCGCTCGGGTCGCGGAAGGAGCCGCCGACCACTTCGTTTGTCGACGTCATGGCTAGGATTCGGACTCGGAGGTCTCTTCCTCGATCTCAGGCTTCGGCTTCTCGCCCTTGAACTTTGCGACGATGGTCGCCCAGGTCTGGCGCAGGAAGAACATCGAGCCGAAGATGGCGGCCAGGGCGCCCTGCAAGATCAGGCTGCCGGTTCCCGGGTCCAGATACGCGTGGGCATCTTGGGTCAGGACGACGAGGCTGGCGAGGCCAAGCAGAAGGGTGCGGCGGACTGTGCTTTGCGTGATCATGCGCTCTGATACCACCGTATCCGCGCGGCCGCATGGATTTGGCACACCTCAGTCGCCTCGCGGCGATGCGGGCGGTCCGATGCGCTTCTGAAAGGCCTCGCGCTGGTCCTCGGGGAGTCCCGCCGAGGCGTCCCAAGCGAGCTGGTGTGCCCGCTGGGATCGCGGAGCATCCTCTCGGTCGTTCCACTGCTTTGCGGCCTGGTGGAATAGACTGGTGGTGTTGTGCGCGTGCCGCGTCACGAGGGCGTCGAGTTGGCGACAGCGGTCGGCCGCGCGGTCGAAGCTGGGGCCGTCCCCAACGAGGGCTGCCGAGTAGGTCAACATCGACGCCGCACCGACAATCATGAACCGATCGTAGACCGCCTCAAGGTCCGCCAACAGCTGCCCAAGCAAGGGGTGGGCTTGTTCGGCCTGGCCCCGATCGAGCTCGAGCCATGCGAGGTTGAGTCGCACGACCACCGCGTGCTTCGAGCTGCCCGCGAGCTCCAGTGACTGCCGAAAGTACTGTGCTGCGAGCTCGAGTGAGCCCACGTAGCGCTCGATGTTCCCGAGGCTGTTGGCGGCTGCGGCGGCCTGGACAGGCTTGCCTTGTTCGAGTGCCAACGCGAGTGCTCGAAGCCCTCGGGCTCGGGCGTCTTCTTCGTCCAGGCGGTTCCACGCGATCTCGCCCAACAGTCGCTCACTCTGTGCATCTCCGTGGCCCGCGGCGAGGAGCCATGCTTCGGCCTGATCCCAGTCCCCGGCGACGAAAGCGGTGCTGCCGCAGGACCGAAGAAGGGCCCGACCCTCGGGGGTCTCAACATCGGCATCCACGGCGAGAGTGCGCGCTGCCGCCATTCCTTCCTCCGCGCGACCGGAGCGTGCGAGGACCTGGGCGCGAAGGGCCTCGCCCTCGCGACGGAGGGGCGCTTCCGCGGGGGTCTCGAGGTCGTCGAGAGCCGTGTTTCGGCGAGAGAGCGCGGCTTCGGCGAGATCGAAGCGACTGTCTTGCTCGGCCTCATGTGCTGCGCGCAGCAGCAGGGGATGGGCTCGCTCGGGCATGCCTGCCTCGAGCCACAATCGACCGGCGTGCAGTGCTGCCGCCTCATCCTGCTCCAACACCGCCGCGACGTGCGAGAGCCGGGTCTTGCGCGGATTGGGAAGGCGCGTCTCGAGCCACGCCTCTCGCAGAAGGGGGTGGGCGAGGTCCCATCCGGTGGCATGGCGCGACGCGAGCCCCCGCTCGACGAGGTCATCCAGTGCTGTAGGCACGACCTCCTCACCCAGCCGCCGAACGACAGTTCGCCACAGGGTCTGGTCGATACGTGGACCCAAGGCTGCGGCGATCCAGCCGGCTTCCGCAGCTGCGGGCGACCAGCGTGGGCGGACCTTCTCGATGCGTTCCCTCCACAGTCGGGTGGCATCGGGAATGGCCAGTAGCCGCTGCGTCGGCGGTGCAAAGCCATCCGTGCTGGTGGTGAGAGCGCCGTCGGCCACCCAGTCTCGCAGCAGGTTCAGGGCGAAACCAGGGTGGCCGGCTGCCCGAACCTGCAGCGTGCCGACGACGTGCGGGGCCAAGCCGAGCGCGCCTCGCAGCAGGGCTGCCATCGCCTCGGAGGGCAGGGGGTCGAGAGTGACCTTGGCGGTCGAGCGGGCGACGAGTTCGGGAAGCGCCGTGCGAATCGACGCCTCGACCTTCTCGGGCTGCACCACCATGCAGACCAGAATGGGTCCGACGTCTGGGGTGTCGAGAATGCGCTTGGCCAGGTCCACCAGCGCCGGGCTTCGGTGTGCGTCATCGAGCCAGAGCAACACCGGACGTCGCCGGGACCGGCGGGCGAGCAGTCCTAGGGCGACCCCGACCGCATCGGGATGTTTTCCGCGGACGGCGGCGACCAGGGTCTCAGCGTGGGCTTCTTGGCTCAGCGCGTTGGACCAGTGGGTACTCGGAACACCGGATAGGCCCAGTCCGTCGGCGAGCATGCCGATGATGCCCCCGGCTCCTGCCCGCCAGAGCTGGGCGGCACCGAGCTCTTGGGCGCGATGGGCGACCCATTCTGTGAGCCGGCTTCCGCCCAGCCCCCGGTGGGCGGCGATGGTCACGAGCTGGGGGCTCGACGTGGACGCAGTCTCACCCAGTGCGCTCCACACCGTGGCCCGCTCGCGGTGGCGGTGCACAAAGGGGATGCGTCGAACGCCGAATAGGCTGGCGCCAGCGCCGCCAAGTAGATGCAGCGGGAACGGGGGCTCGTCGCGTTCCCACTCAGTGGCGAACGGTGCGATCGGGTGCGGAAGTCCTTCCGCCTCGGGCAGCGGCAGGCTCGGCAAGAATGCCGCGTTTGAGAAGGTGAACGTGGGGGTGCTGCTTGGATTGGAGCCCGTAAAGCGCTCGACAAACTCGCCCTCGGTCGGGGGCCCAAGTCGTGACAGCGCGAACGCGGCATCGGCCGCGAGCGCGGGGCGGTCGTGCACTGATTTCGAGAGTAGCCAGAGAACCCAGTCCTCCAGCTCAGCGGGAACCGCCATTCGAGGTTCGAAGGCCGGCGGCGCTTGGTCCCGGTGTGCGAGCGCAAGTTCCTTCGAGCGCAGACCCGCAAAGACCTCTCGTCCTGTCGCGAGCTCCCAGGCGATGCATCCGACGGCGTAGAGGTCCGTCGAAGGTCCAAGGGCCCAGACCGCACCAGCGGCTTGCTCGGGGGCCATCGAGTGGGGTGAGCCGGCGACGCGTGGCCCTTCGGTGCCAAGCGACCACGCGACTCCGAAGTCCGCAAGCTTCAAGCCTGGACGTCGGTCCGTTTCGTCGCAGACGAGCAGGTTCGCGAGCTTCAGGTCCCGGTGGATGACCCCGCGAGAATGGGCGTGAGCGAGGGCGTCGAGCAGCTGGACGAGCAGCCGGTGGGCGCCTTCCCAGGTGGTCGGCGGGGCGGTGGCTACGGAGCCCGCTGAGGCACGTTCCATGATGAGCCAAGGCGCCCCCACCGGGGCCGGTGCCTCGTCGTCTGCGTTGACCACGCCCTGGTCGAAGATCGACAGGATGTGCGGGTGGCTGAGGGAGGCCATCGAGTGGACCTCGCGCCGAAGCTCCGAGAGGGTCTCCGGGCCCGGCGTTGCAGTGAGAATCTTCGCCGCCACGGCCTCGCCAGAAGGGAGGTGGGTCGCCGCATACACCCGTCCCATCGCCCCTCGACCAAGGGGACGCTCGAGGCTGAAGGGACCGATCTGACCGAGGCTCACGCGAGCACCTTATCCCCAGGCTTCGGCGGCTGCCGGGGACTTGGTCAGCGCGGTGGGACTTCCCAGGCGCGCACACCGCCATCCGGGGCGTATCCCTTTAGATCGAGTGACACCCAGGCGCCGGTCGGCGGTGAGGTGAGCGCGGCGTGCGTGCGTTCGCAGAGGGTGATTCCGCCGTGTGGGGCCTTCGGCTCGAGCCGTGCGGAGAGGTTCACGACCGGGCCGATGGCCGTGTACTCGACGTGGCCCTCGCCCCCGAGGTTGCCGACGAAGGCCGGACCAGTGGCCAGGCCGATGCGGACCTTGAGCTCGCCATCGGTGACGTCCTTCCACTCGGCCTTCATGCGCTGAACCTCGGCATGCATCTCTTCGGCGCAATCGAGGCCTGCCTGCGCGGCGTCGTCGAGTGGGCGGGGCGCGCCGAAGAGCACCATCAGCCCGTCACCGTTGATCTTGTCCAGGTAGCCACCGTGCTTCTGAATGATCGGGATCATCGCCTGAAGGTAGAGCCGTAGCGATCGCAGGACATCCTCGGTGGGAAGGCGATTCGACAGCTTGGTGTAGCCGACGATGTCGGTGAACATCACGGTCACCTCCCTGCGCTCGGCGGCCGAGGGGCTGAGGGCTTCGCCACCGGTGGACTGCAACCAGTCGAGCACGTCGGGAGAGACGTACTTGCCGAAGGCCTGGGTGAGCATCTGGTTGTATCGAAGCTGGCGCCAGCCTTGGTGACCCGCCGATGCGAGGGCACCCACGGAGAGCGGCAGTGCCAGTGCGAGTGGCTGAATCCAGAGGTCCGCCGCGCGAAAGGCCACCCAGGACAGCAAGTAGGCATCGAGGAAGATGCCGGCTGAGATCACCAGCCAGAGTCGCGCGCTCCACCGTCGGGTGACGAACACTACGGCGAGGATGAGCCCCGCCAACAGCGTCATCCGTCGAGAGACCGCACGGATGGAGCGACCCTCGGCGAGGGCCTGTGAGAGGTTTGCATGCACGCTGACCAGGGGCTCGAGAGCCGCCGCGGGAGTGCGACCAAGGTCGGCGACGCTTTGGGCGCTGGCACCGATCAGGACGTGTCTGCCGTCGACGACCTCGCGAATCTCGGCGAGACCTTCGGGTGTCGCGGTCCGCTCGACTAGGTCGTAGAGCGTCACACGAGGAAAGTCGTCGAAGTCGCGGCTGTACGGGACGAGTTCCGGAACGCAGGAGGTCGGCGCCGTGCCGGTAGTCGCGTAGCTCAGCGACGGGATGCATCCGTCGTGGACCGATAGGCACGGAGTCACGGCCCGGTAGACGCCGTCGGCGTGAATGGGGGGCGCGGCGAGGTGAGCGATGCGTGTGCCCTGGACGCCCTTGCGAAGCGGCAAGACGTAGCTGGCAGGGTCGGCCGCGCACTGCGACAGGGCGGAAGGGCCGGAGGGCGGCAGAGCGGCGCCGGTGGACGACTGCTTGCGCGTGACTTCGGTTCCGAGAACGAGGCCGATCGACTTCGCCGTGTCGCGCAGCACCTCATCCGAGGGCCTTGCCGGCGCGAGAGGGTCGCCGCTGAGCAAGACGTCCACACCGACGCTCTTCGCTCCTTGAGCCGTCACCACATCGGCGATCGCCGCGTAGATTTCGGGGTCGACGGGCCAGCCGTAGGTCAGCGCGGAGCGGTCATCGATGTCGATGATCGCTACGTGCGAGGGCCCCTGGGGTACACCGACCTGCCATCGGTCGAGGGTACTTAGGTCCGAGGCGCTTACGGGAGAGAGAAGCGCCAGCAGCAGCCCCACGACGGCCCCCGCAAGCAGTGCGGCGGCGGTGTTCGGAGGGGCGGTGCTCACGGCGGCCTAGAGGGACGCGGGTGCGTAGAAGAACAGGGGCGCTAGCGCTTCCTCTTCGGTCTGCGGGGCGCCTCGGCGGCCGGCCATTGCATCGGTCTCGAGCGGTGCGTCGGTCAGACCCTCGGCTTCCATCTGCTCCTGTCGCTTTCGTGCCTTCTCGAGCACGCTCTCGAGGCGCCGCTCGATGGCGGCATCTTCGCTGGCCTCGGTGGCATCGTCGGCCATGCCTCCGCTCTCGAGGAGCATGCGCATGACGGGCCGTGGCAGAAGCATGAAGGCGGCTTCAATCTGTGCGAATGCGGACGCGTCTTGGGCTTCACCCTTCGACGTCGCTGCGAGCATGACGCCGAGGTTGTAGCAAGACTCGCCGACTCCGCTCTCGCAGATGGTGAGCGCTTGCTCGAGCCCCGCCTTGCGGCTGCCGCCCATCCAGGCAAGGACCGAGAGCGCCATGGGGCTCGCACTGTCCGGTGGAGTGGCCGGAACCGTCATCGCGGGAAGGGCAGCCAACGCGGTCGATGGGTCCGCTCCCGTCGGCTCGAGGGCATTGTCCTCGGCGTTTGGAAGGGCGATCGTCGGGTAGTCGCGCCAGGCGTCGCGGGTTCGGAACGCTTCGAAGCTCTCGGACTTTCCGATGAGGTCGGCACCGAGGGTCCACGCTTCGGTGAAGTCCACCGACATGGCCGTCGCCTCGACGGGTACAAAGAGCGCGCCGTCGACTTCGATGAAACGGTCCGCCTCAAGGCCGAGAAGCAGATGCCCTCCCGAGCGCAGCCCGGTGTCGACACCGAGCAAGACGTGGCCGGGGGTGGTGATGATCACTGTGCCGAGGCCGACGGCCTCGAACATCGAGGCCATGAGCACAGTCAGGTCGTCGCAGTCGCCGGTGAGTCGGGCCAAGGTCTGGCGCGGGTGCTGAACCTCATCGATGCTGTCGGCGAACGAGGTCTGTACCGGGTCTGGGACATAGCGGAGCTCTGGGCTCCACAGCGCGGTGTGCACGGCGGCAGCACGGCCCAGAGCCTTGGTGGGGACGCCATCGGGAAGCGCTCCGGCGGTGGCTGCTGTCGAGAGGTCGCGGACGGTGCTGTCGGCGGGGTCTACGAATGCGGCGACCGAGCGGGGCTGGCGCCAATCCACCGTGTTCCGGCGGTGCACGGTCAGGCTCGCGTAGGCACGAGAGCGGCCGAAGCTGTCGTCGAGCTTGTAGCTGAGTGTCGCCGAGAGCTGGATCGCGTGCTGGGCCTCGGGGTCGAGTTCTGGAAGGCTCTCAAGCCTCACGGGGAGCGCATGCGAGGAGCCCGCGGGAATGTCAGGAACCTCGAGTGTCGCGAGCACCTGGTCGGCGCCGCGGATTTCGAGAGTCGCGCCGGTGAGTGCGGTCTCACCACCATTGGTGATGCTGAGCGAGCCGACCCCTTGCTCGGTGGCCTCGCGGGCCCTAGCAGGGAACAGCGGGCTCAGGTCGAAGGAGCCGATCTCGACGGCCTGAGGGGCGAGCCCCTCGCCGACGCTACTCGGCAATCCCAGTTTGGCCCGCTTGCCCGGGTCGTCGATGGCTGTCGTGAAGCGAGCGTCGAGGTCGCGGACCGCGGTGTCGAGCGCGCTGTACGGATCGGCGCCGTTGCCGGTGGCGGTGAGCACTTCGCCGCCGCCGGTGCCCTTTAGGCTCGCAGTCACGAGCCAGCGCGTGTCGCCGTCGCTGCGGCTGTCTTGGTAGGTGACGACCGCAAAGTAGGGGTCTTCAGCCGCCTTGGCCTCGGCCATCGGGGACTTGTCTGAGACGGACTCGACGTCGACCCAAGTGAGGTTTGCCAGCGCCGAGCGCACCAGGGTCGGCGCGCTTGCCGCGACCACGGCTGCCTCGGACTTCGCGGCAGGGCTCTTCGGTCCAATGACCTGCACCCGCACCGAGCGGCGATTTAGCCGGCCGAAGTGCATCTCGGCGTGCAGCAGGCGGTCGGACTGGTGGGTGACCGCCAGACCGAGGCCCCGGTCAGACTCGATGTGTTCGCCGAGGTGCTCGAGGGCGTCGATGCCCTCACCGCGAAGCATGAACTGGCTCACGGTGCGGGAGAATGCGCCCAGGCGGGCTCCGGTGATGCCCGGAAGCTCGGCGAGGCGGTCGGCGATGGCTTCGGCTTGTGCACGGTCGCGCAGACCGCTGACCTTCAGGTCCACGTCCCAGGGGCCCGTGGGCTTCCACTCGCCGGTCCACGCGGTGACATCCGAAGCGAGCAGGTCCGGTGAGCGCTTCTTGACGTTGCCGCCGAACAAGGCCTGACCGAAGTTGGCGCCGAAGATGTCGTGCCAGCTGACCGAGTCGGAGTAGACCGTATCGCCCTGGCTGATGCGAATGACGTGACGGGTGAGCGTGCAGTAGTAGGTGAGCCCCATCGCGGCTGCGCTGCCCGAGTCTTTCTCGCACGCGAGCTGCACCGACCATGCGGCGTCGGCGTTGAGGACGGTCAGCTCGTCCGGAACCTGCCCAGAGGCGAGTGCGTCGGAGAGTGCGAAGGACTGGCTGCGCAGCGAACTGTCGAGGTCCACAACTCTGTGTCCGGCGTCTTTGAGAGCGCCGTGAACCCAGGCGTCGAGGGGGCCGGCGTCGCGTGTCTGGCCGTCCGCGGTGACTTTCGAGACCACCACCACCCGCAGGGGCGTGGACTCTTGGGCGTGCGCAAGCGGCGCTGCGAGCGCGAGAGCGGCCAGGCCGAGCGTGGCTCTCACCATGCGGCGGCCTGCGCTGCGCGTCGATTCGAAGTCGCTCATGGACACTCCTCGCTGCGTTTCGGCAGCGGACGCGCCCAGTGTAGTGCTTGCGTGGCGCTGCGTGTGCAGCGAGTCAACGCGTGTGACCGTCAACATGGTCCTCTCCGGGTCAAAAACGACGCCTACTCAACAGGCATCCCAGAGAAGGTATGCGATCCACGAGCCGTCGACCACCGGCGTCTGCGGCGATCGGCCTGGAGCGTGCACTGGGCCCGGCAGGTGGGGCCCAGTGCGACTTCCTACGCTGCGGCTGGAATGACCAGGACCGGGCACTCGGCGCCTTGGATGATCCGATCTGCGCGGCTGCCCATCACACTGTCCATCAGGCTGTCGTGCCCGTGGGTCACCATGGCGACGGCCGAGACGTCTAGCCGCTCAGCGGCGTGCAGGATGGAGGGCACGACGGCCCCGTCGGCATACTCGGTTCGCCACGACCAATGCGGACGACTGGGCAGCTTCAGCAGCGGCATCTGGCCTCGCGGTCCGACGTGCAGCAGGACGAACTCGGTCGCGCCATGCCACAGGCCATCGATCAAGTCCACCGCGCCGTCGACGGCGGCCTGCTGGTCTTCCTGGCTCGAGATCGGGACGAGAACGCGAGGAAAGCCGATGGTGCCTCGGCGTAGATGCACAAGGGGGCGCGCATGCCGCTGTACGACGAGCGCCGCATGTGGCGCCTCTCGCGCGATGGATGCGCCGACACTGCCCTCGACCAGTCGATCGATGCCTCTGGGCCGGTGGGTGCCGAGCACCACGAGGTCCGGGTTCAGGTGGCGCATGGCGACGCTGATGCCCTCCCTCGCGCTGGCGTTCCTGATGCTCTTCAGGTGAATACGGAAACCGAGCTTTCGGAAGTCGCTGGTGGTGGCGTCGTAGTCGAGCAGCCCCCAGTCCACGAGGAGCTGGCGTGCCGTTGGCAGCCGTGTCCAGTGGGAAGTCTCCCCGTGCTTGCGTACATGCAGGGCTGTGAGGTCAGCCCCCGTCTCGGAGCACAGCTTCAGTGCGTGGGCCCAAGGCGCGGCAGCACCTTCGGCAAGGTCGGTCGCCAACATCACGTTCTTGAACGGGGGGTGGTGGTGGAGTGCGGTGGCCATAAGAACCTCCTCTCAATGCAAACCCTTTCCTTTTGAGTATCCAGTTTAGAGGCTGATTTCGAGCGATATATGGCCGATTGCGCTCCCGCGCGGATCGACACGGGTGAAACGCTCCGGGGTCCCAGGCGACTAAGGAGTAACTTGGACTTACCCTTGTTCTCGTGGAGTTAGAGATGGCGCGTGCAGTCTGGAATGGTGTGGTGCTTGCCGAGTCGGATGACACGGTCGTCGTCGAGGGCAATCACTACTTCCCGCCCGAGTCGCTCAATCGGGAGTTCTTCGCCGAGAGTGGCCACCACAGCGTGTGTCCTTGGAAGGGCACGGCGTCGTATCTTCACGTCGACGTGAATGGCGAGCGCAATGCGGATGCCGCCTGGTTCTACCCAGAGACCAAGCCTCGCGCCGAGGTGGTCAAGGGACGCGTGGCGTTTTGGCGAGGCGTTCAGGTCGAGCTGTAAGACGATGTCAGATCGGCCTGCGGACTGGAGGCTCCAGGAGTCGTGAAGAACCACGCGTGGCCGTCATCGAAGAACCAGCCGGCGGCGTCGGGTCGGTGTCCCGGAGCGAGGCGAGGCGGCTCGGTGTACAGGCTGCAGACACCGCTCAGCGAGACCGTGTCGAGTCGATCGCCGCGCAGCGCGAGGACGCTGGTGGGCAGGCGCACGTCCTCGATGGTGAGCGCGAGGCCAGGGGCGAGCTCGATGACCAGGCCCGGCTCGAGAATCGGGTCGGGGGTGAGGGCTCCACCCACCGCCACCGCCACCGCCCCGCGCAGGCAGAGCAAGCGAAGGTCGCCTCCCCGCAGCGAGATCATGGCGTGTGCCTCTGAGATCCGCTCGTCCGCGATGCACACCGCACTCGTCCACAGCCGTCCAATCAGGTCGCCAGGACCGGCTTGGACCAGCGTGCCATCGGGCATGCGCAGGAGTGCGAAGGGCTTCATCGCGGCCCCATATCGCTGTGGACGGGCGTCGGCAGCCGGTGCCACGCCAGGCTTCAGCCCTTCTATTCGCCGAGCACGCTGTGAATTGACTCGGCGAAGAGCACATCCGCGAGCCAGTCGGCGACGGTGACGCCCTCGACCTCGGTCTCGTCGAAGGACCCAAGCACATTATCGAGGGTCTCGGCATCGACGTTGAGAGGCAGGCCTGCGGCCGCTCCCGAGAACTCGATGCTCGAGTCCACGGCCGTCGCGGTGTGCTTGCTGCCGCCGTAGACGAACGAGGCGTAGCGGTCGGGAAAGGCCTCGCTCAGGCGGGCGGTCTCGGTGAGCACCGCGGCCTCGTAGTCCTCGAAGTCCTGGTCCAGGAACATGGTGCCGATGATGAAGTCGCCGCGGGAGGTCACGGGGAAGTAGCGCAGCTTCTTGTCGCGCTTGAGCTGCCACTCCACGAAGGACGTGAGGTGGCCATTCGCGGTGCAGTCTTTGCAGCTGTCTGGAAGCAGGTGCCCGATGCCCCAGTCGTCGATGCGCTCCTCGATCCAGCTCGGATCGTCGGCGAGAGCGAGCGCGAGCCCGGCGTCCTGCACCACGTCGATCGGCACGTTCGGGTACAGCTCGCGCAGCATCGGCGCGACGATGATCGAGCCGTACGCACCCCCGGAGACGCCGGCCAGCACGATGCGCTCGGGCTCCGGGTAGCTGTCGACAATCACGTCGAGGGCAGCCGAGGTGTTCATCAGCCCGCGGTGGATGCGGTCGGGTGTGCCATCGCCGTCGTCGTCGCGCTCTGCGTTGCCGGCAAATAGCGAGCCATCGCAGTACGGCACGAAGGCCGCGTCCCAGTCTTTGACGGGGTTGGCGTCGAGGTCCGGATTGAGAATGCCGCCCTGGGGAACGCCGGGGTTGGCCACGTCGAAGGCTTGGCAGAAGTCATCCCAGCAAGCGCCGCCGCCTTGCAGCGCGATGAGCAGAGGCCCCCCAGAGCCGGCGCGAGTGGCCATCTGGTAGGGGTCGCCGTGCAGGCACTGCGGTCCGTCCTCGGGGTCGAAGCCGTACTGGACTACGCCATCGCCGAGCTCGTCGACCGAGCTGGGCTCGAAGGCGCCGAGGTAGTCGTAGGCACCGGTCTTATCGAGCGCGCCCAGCGGATTGCCGCAGGCGGTGAGCAGGACGAGCAGGGGAGTGAGTCGCACGAGGGCCTCCGACGCGCGCACTATACGGCTCGGCGCCAGCGGTTCTGTTTCAGTCCAGCGAACACTGAGGCGGCTCCGCATGCCCGGTCTACACTGCGGCCACCTCAGGAGTCGTCATGCCTCTTCGCCCGACCCACGCCTTCTCGATTGTCGCCCGGGACAGCGCCACTGGAGCGCTCGGCGGTGCGATTGTGAGCCCTCTCTTCGCGGCGGGCCGGGACGTGCTCTGGATTCGCCAAGAAGTCGGTGCGGTGGCGAACCAGGGATTCATCCATGTTGCCGGCGGCTCGGGTACCTTGGAGCGCCTCGCGGCTGGCAAGAGCCCCAAGGATGCGCTGGCCGAGCTGATTGCAGCGGACCCGGGCTCGGCACTGCGCCAGATCGGCGTCGTCGCAGCGAGTGGCGCAAGTGCGGCGCACACGGGTGAGCGCTGCGTCGCGCAGGCCGTTCACCACCATGGGCAGAACTTCTCGGTCCAGGCCAACATGATGGACAAGTCGAGTGTGGTGCCTGCGATGGTGGCTGCGTGGGAGTCGAGCGAGGGCACGGAATTGGCCGAGCGGCTGGTAGCCGTGTTGCGTGCGGGTCAGGCCGCTAGCGGCGAGGGGCCGGCCGTGCAGTCGGCAGCGGTCATCGTGGCACCTCCCAAGGCCAGCGGGAGTGGCTGGGAGCGGTACCAGGTGGACTTGCGCGTCGACGAACACACCGATCCCATCGAAGAGATCGGTCGCCTTCTCGCGGTACATCGCGGCTACCAGCACCTCGACGAGGCCGAGATTGCCCTTGAACGCGAAGATCTCCCGGCGGCGATTCGTCACTACGAGACCGCTTCGGAGCTCGTGCCCGAGAACACCGAGATTCAGTTCTGGCACGGCCTGCTGCTCATCCAGAATGGCGATGCCCTTCCGGGTGCGGCGAAGCTGCGGATGGTCTGCACCCGCCAGCCGCGGTGGATTGAGGTCGCGCGACGTCTCGGGGACGTGAACATCATCTCGCAAGAGACGGTCGCGCAGGTCCTCACCATCGTGAGTCCGTAGGGGCCCGACCTCGCAGCCGGGCCACCTCGACTACTCGATGATCGTCGCCTTGGTGACCGACGACATGTTCGGCCAGCCGGCGTTCAGGTAGGCGTTGCCCATGCTCTGGGTCAGGCCCTGGCTCGGACCCATGCCGCGCGGTGCGCCTTCGCCGTAGCAGTCGTAGAGCTTATCGACGACGCCCATGCCCTCAACCACGCGACCGAAGCCCGAGAAGCCCTGCGGGTCGAGCATCGAGTTGTCTTTGTGGTTGATGAAGACCTGGGTGCTGCGGCAGTTCGGCATGCCACACTTCGCGAAGGTGATGATGCCGCGCTGGTTGCCCTGCACGACGGGCTCGTCCTGGATGCGGTTCTCGGACCAGACCTTGTTGGCCTCGGGGTAGCCGCTGACACCGAACTGGACCATGAACCCAGCGATGTTGCGGAAGAAGCGCACGTCGTCGTAGTACCCCATCTGCACGAGGTTGTAGAAGTGGTCGGCGCCGATGGGAGCCCAGTCGCGGTGCACTTCGACGATGAACTCGCCTTCGGTGGTCTCGAACTTGACCTTATACAGATCGGGGGCGGTGTCGGTCGGGGCCTTGCTCTTGTCCGAGAGGCCGGCGTGGGCGCCTTCGGGCAGGGCGGGGGCCTCGAGCGTGGCCGTGTCGACGGGGGTCGGCTTGGTGGCATCGGCACAAGCGGCCGGGTCACGGGTCGACGCGGGAGCGGCCCATTCGGGGGCCTTCGGCTCGGGGGCGGGCTCGACGGCAGCGGGAGCGGCAGGCTCCTCGGTCTGGGTCGATTCGGTTCCACAGGCGGACAGTGCGAGTGCTGCAACGAGGGCAACGAGAGTGCGAGACATGAACCCCTCCAAGGGTGAGGGGCGGTCCATAACTGCGCACCGGCGCGGTGTCAGGCGTG
>JAGSGY010000013.1 GCA_023954855.1 Pseudomonadota bacterium
AAGTCGCCGACCCACCCGGAGATTTGTATCAGATGAGACGACTCGAAAGCCACGACTGGTGGCCCGAGCTTGTGAAGCTGAAGGATGAGAAGTCCCTTCGCGAGCTTGCGGAACAGTTCAGTGTGACTCCAGGCGCCATTACCTCAGCACTGCGTAGACAGGGAATCAGCCGTGTTCCGGCCCCTCCCGGTCCCCGCAAGCACCGTCGGGCGGCAGCAGCCCCGGCGGCGACTCGGACACGAGGTGCGATGCACCAGATCGAGGCGATTCACGACGAAGTGGGCACAGTCCCCGACGACGTGATTGCCGAGAAAGCTGGGGTTAGCCGGCGAACTGTGGCGAACTATCGACAGAAACACGGGATCGCCGGATACCGCGGAAAGCGGCGTCGTCGCAATCGCAAGTCCGCGGTCGACGCCTACGTTCACCTGCTCGGAACCCAGCCAGACGCGAACATTGCGGAGCTTGCGGGGGTGAGCGGCAACGCCGTCCGCGCGTACCGGGTCCGCCGTGGCATTCCGTCCTGGCGCGAGAGCAATGGCAAGGGCGAGGGCGGCGATAGCATTGCTACGCAACCCCAGCCCGCAGCAGAGGCTCCGAAGGCAGCCCCTGCGATTGCGACACCTGCTGCCCCACGTGGACAGAGCGTGTGGAGAGTGGTGTTTGCGGATGAAGCCGTGAAGTTCGTCGCTGCCTCGACGCTAAGCGGCGCGGCACTCGCCGCTGAGGCCCGGGGTGATGTGCAGTCCCTCGAGCGCGTCGGCGACATGCTCTAGCTTTAGGTTGCCTTGCCCCGAAGCGTCGGGGCAAGGCCGCTATTCGTATGCAGACAGGTCGACCTGTAGGCTGTACTCGCCGTCTGCATTGGTGAGGGCCTGGCCGAGGGCGGAGCCATCGTCTGCGTAGATCTGCACGACTGCGAAGGCGAGGGGAAGATCGCGCTCGCCGTCATTCCACTCGACCGCGCCGGTCATCGCCTCGCCAGAGACGGCGGCGACCTGGAAGTTGTCGTCGTCTAGGTTTCCGATGGACTGCCGCTGACGTGTCGCGGCCAGATCGGTACGGTCGGCAGGCGGGGTCAGCAGGAGGTTGAGGTCGACTGCCGGCACGTCAATGTCGAAGCGGCCCTCTGCATCCGTCTGAACACTGAAGTAGCGCTGGTCGAACGCGGTCTCGGTGGCGCGTAGCGTCGCGAACGGGAGGGGGGCTCCGATCTCGTCGACTGCCATTCCCGAGAGGGGGACGAGGCCAGGGAGCGAGACCGTTCCGAGGTCCTGTGGGCCCGTGAGGTCCAGCGAACCGAGGGACACTGGAGACAGTCCGACTTCAGCCGGTGGCAGCAACTCGACTCGGTACGTGCCGCTCACGACGCGCGCATCGAAGTTGCCCGCAGAGTCGGCGGGAACGTCGACGGTGACCTGGGCGTCGATGCCCGTGTAGCCGCTGAGCGTCTCGCTCACGAGGCGCACGGTCGCGTTCGCAACCCCACTTCCCGTGGTGCGAACCAAACGGCCGCCCACCGACACGAGGTCGAGAGATCCGTAGGCCATGTCGAGGGGCATTCCGCTCGGCCCAAGCTCAAACTCGACGCTCGTGAGCTGCGGGTCGCGCCCATTGTTCCGGCCTTCCGCTACCAAGTGGTAGGTGCCGGCGCCCGCGTGCAGCGTGTATCGGCCCTGTGCGTCCGTGAACGTGGATGGGCCCGAGGTTCCGAGGACGGTGCGGAGCTTCACCTCGACGTCTGAGAGGGGCGCGCCCCCTTCGCTCAAGACACGTCCCCAGACGGGATGTCCAGCACCGATGTCGATGTCGCGCGCGACGGTCTCGACCAGGTCGAGGCCGGCTTCGGTGTACAGGGGGTACGCTGGGTCATCGGGGACGATGGCGAGCTCGTACATGCCTGGGGCTGCGGTGGCCAGGTAGAAGCCGTCGTCTTCGGTGCGGACCGTGGTGCCCATGACTGTGTTGGGCTTGCGAAGCATGATGCTCGCGAGCACACCTCCGTCTGTGCCCGGCAAGCTCGCGGTCGGAGCATATGGAGTTGTGGCGTAGCCGGTGGCGTAGCCGTGAAGTTCAACGGCGGGTAGGAGCAGGGCCTGCAGGTCACTACGAGCGGCCGTGGTGAACGTGTGCGGCGGAATGTCGATGGGGTCGCCACTACGGTCGACCAGACCGCTGGGTGGGAGGACGTCCACGCGAAGGGTGGTGGCCTGCATCGAGGCGTCGCCATCCTCGGTTGGCTCCCCGATGGCTCCGTTGGCGTCCGCAGAGATCTCGGACTCGTTCCCACCACATGCGATGAGGAACATGCTCAGGAGGAGTGCGCGCTTCATGGGACCTCCACTTGCCAGATGATCTCGACGTCGTCTTCGAAGTTTCCGTCACTGATGATGCAGCGAATCTCCTCGCCGTCGAGCTCGGGAGAGGGGTCGATAGTGAGCACCGAGGTGAAGCTTCCGAGGGAGGCCGTGGTGGTCACCATCGGAAACGGGTCGTCGGTGAACCAGTAGAACGCGAGGTCGTCGTCGTCCTCGTCGCGCGCCACCACCCAGAGGGGGAAGCCGGGGCGGTCGATGACCAGCGGCGGCATGTTGTGATGATCACGCGGGGTGTCGATCGAGGGGGCGCGGTTCATGGGTTCCCAGACAGGCACGGGGTAGAAGCAGCCTGCAAGAAACGTTGTGCAAAGCACGTGCCACACACTGAGGTGCGCTTGTAGCGCGCTTCTTCGTGTGTGGGTGTGCATAGGCTTCGGCAAGATCTCGGACACGCGTGTCAGGGGGTCGGGTTGAAGGCGAGCTGGGGTGCCCCGTACAGGAGATTGGAGAGTAGCTGGGTGTGCACGCCCCCCGCAGCACCGCAGTCAACGATGACGCGATGATCGGCGGTGAGGTCCGGGATCTCGATGGTCCAGCCGAGCTGCCCAAGCTGGCCGACGAGCTTGCCGTCGAGGTTCACGCCGCAGTCGGGCGGGTAGGAAGCCGGAACCTTCATGGGTAGCGAATCGAGGGGCTCGAGGGTCACAACTTGATCAAAGGGCTGCCCGGAGAGAAGGGTCTGCTCGATGATGCGGGTCTTGTGCAGCGGGTTGCGAAGTTCGAAGCGGTGCGCTCCCGGCGGCACGTTGATCGGTTCGACCTGTCGTGTGTTGCCGATCATCGCGCCATCCTCCCAGATCTCTGCGAAGAAACGGCCGGTGCGGAACTGGACTTCGACCGGCCCCTCCGGCGGTGGGGGCTCCGTGAACTTGGGATTGAGGACTCGGCGTGCCTCGATGGGAATCTCTTTCGGTGCGGGTGCGACCCTGGCCATGGCTGGCGCAGGCGACGGGACGGCAGTGGGCTCAACTTCAGCAGCGGGCGAGGGTACGGGAGCGACAGGAAGCGGTGTCGGCGGAGCGGTGATGCGGTCGAAGGGCGCTGTGGGAGCCGGTTCTTCAGGCAGCGTGATCACGGGTGTGCTGCGGGCCTCGTCGCGCCATTGCGCAGCGCCGACCACCGCCGTTGCGAGCAGTAGCGCACCGGCGACGAGTCCAAGCCAGGCGAGTGGGCGGAGCTTCGCGCGTCCCTCATCGGGGTCCATGGCGTGGAGGCCCTGCACGAGCTCGAGAACCTCCGCATTGTCCTCGTCCATTGCGAGCAGTCGATTGAACAGGCGTAGTGCCGCGAGGTGATCGCCATCGTCGAGGTATTGGCGTCCGCGCTCGAGCAAAACGCGATGCAGATGGCTGTTGAGCCGCAGCGTGTACCCCTCGGGGTCGGCGACGTACTTCTCGAGCTGCCACTGCGGGTCGTCCGGATCAACCGCCGTCTCGGCGAGCGACAACTCTAGAGCCTCTCGGGCCGCATGTGCGGTTGGAAAGCGCTCGTCTCGGTCGACCTGCAGCAAACGCTCGATGGTGTCGGCAAGTGAGGCCGAGAGCGTTGGCGCGAGCTCTGAGGCCGACATGCGCTGGCCTTCGATGATGTTCTTGAGAATCAGGCTCGGGTTGGAGCCCGTGAACGGAAGAAGGCCCGTGACCAGGAAGAACATGAGGGTGCCGAGCGAGAACAGGTCGGAGCGCTGATCGAGCGACTCCTCCGTGGCCTGTTCTGGGCTCATGAAGGCGGGGGAACCCACGAGGGCACCGGTCATGGTGACCTGACTCTCGTCCAGGAAGCGCGCGATGCCGAAGTCCATCAGCTTCACAGTGCCCTCGGAGCGGACCATGACGTTGTCGGGCTTGAGATCGCGGTGCAGGATGCCGTGGTCGTGCGCGTAGCCGAGCGCGCGGGCCAAGTGAACGCCGACGATTGCTGCGACCTCGGAAGGCATGGCGCCAACCTCTTCCATGAGGTCGCTCAGCGTCTGACCCTCGACGAACTCGGTGACGATGTAGCAGTCGTGGCAGTCGTTGCCCGAGTAGTCGAAGATCTCGAGGATGTTGTCGTGGCGCAGATGCTCGATGGCCCGCGCTTCTCGCGCAAAGCGCTTTCGATTGCGCGTGGACGACGACAGGTGGGGGTGGAGCACCTTGATGGCGACTGCGCGATCGAGGGTAGAGTGGCGCCCGAGGTAGACCGTGGCCATTCCGCCTTCGCCTACCTTCTGAAGCACTTCATACTTGTCGAGCACGGTTCCGATCAAACGTCGCTCCGACGCAGCCTGAGGCGCGCTCCTCCGCGCCCACTATAGGCACGGCGAGGGCATCCGTCTGCATGGGTTTTGCTCACGCGGGGGACAGAGGCAAGAAGGAAGGGGTCACAGCTGGCTGACTTCGCCCATAGGAACCACGTGCCCGCGGTCCTGGAAGATCCTGAGGATCCGGGCTGCGGTCTCTTCGACGGCTTTGTTGGTCACACTCAACACCGGCCAATCAGGGTTGCCGGCGAACAGATCGTCTGCATACTCGATCTCGGCGAGAATGTAGTCGCGATCGCCGTAGTTCGTGTTGGGTCCCATGCCGAGCGTGGCCAGACGCGACAGGCGGATCTCCTGGAGGATGCTCGGATCGATCGTCAACGCGAAGATGCGGTCCTGGTCGACCTCGAACAGCTCCTTCGGTGGCGGACGGTCGAGCACGATCGGCACATTCGCAACCTTGAAGCCCTTGTGCGCGAGAAAGGTCGACAGGGGGGTCTTCGAGGTACGGGAGACGCCGACGAGAATGAGGTCGGCCTGGCTGAGCATGCGCGGGAGCTTGCCGTCGTCGAGCTTGACGGTGAACTCCACCGCCTCGATGCGCCGGAAGTAGCTGTCGTCGGTGGTGTGCAGCGTGCCGGGAACTCCCACGGACTCCTGGTTCAGGAAGCCCTCGAGCTCGTGAATCAGGTGGCCAAGGAGGTCGAGGTGGCGGATGCCCATCTCTTTGGCGTGGTGCTCGGCGGCCTTTCGCATCTCACGCGTCACCAGAGTCGTGACGACCAGCGCGCCTACGTGCCTGGCCTTGCGGAACAGCGCCGTGATGTCGTCGATCTCGGTGACGTGAGGAAAGACCTTGAGGTGAACCAAGTGGCCTTTGAACTGCCGAAACGCTGCGCGCACGACGCTCTCACCGGTGATGCCGGTGCCGTCCGACAGGATAAAGACGGGCAGGGGTTTGGGAACAGTCATGGCCAGGGGGCTAACCCAATTGCGGTACTTCGACCGCGCGATTAAGGCAGCTGGTGCAGGGGGAGTGAATGATCACTCAGCCACAGTCTTTCTTCGATTCCATGTCCGCCGCGACCCAGACCTCGGTGTTGTTGGCCATGCCAGAGGCCACGGTGGTCGTGGTCGAGATCCGTGGAAACCATGGCGGAACATGGACGCTTTCCCACGTCGATGAGAAGCTGTCGGTCCGCTCGGGCGAGCACCGCAGTCCTGACTGTCGTTTGGTGTGCACCGCCGACGACTTCGAGGCTCTCTTGTTGGGCGAGCTCGAGGCGCAGAGCGCGTTTCTGCTCGGTCGGATCGCGGTTGAGGGTGACGTAGGCCTCGCCCTTGCACTTCGTGACGCCGTTGCTGGCCAAACTCTTCGCGCATCGTAGATGGAGTTCATCTTCACCTGGCGCGAGGCTGTGGCGACCTCGATCGCGTTCGCGATCATCGGCGGCGTCACCTACTACCGATTCGTGATCCGCCCTCGACAGTGAGCCAAAGCGCCGTCGCGCGACGATCGCGTGTTCCTCTGAGTCGCTGTCAATCGGCGATTGAGGCCGACGCTCACGCGAAGGGTTGCCCCCGGCGTTCTCATGACTAGGGTAGGGGCTCTTAAGCTCCGTGTCCGACTGTCCGGTCGGGCCGCCTGTCCACGCATCCTGCCCCGAGGGAAGCTCCATGGCTTTCGACAGCCCGGCTGACATCGACCCGCGCTCGCTACCTCCAGAGATGGAGGTTCCCGTTCTCGCGATTCGGAACACCGTCATCTTCCCGATGTTCGCCTTCCCTATCAATGTGGGACGTCCGCGCAGTGTTCGCGCCGTCGAAGAGGCCATCGACGAGAAGTCGCCTCTCGGCATCTTCGCGCAGCGCGACACGACGATCGAGAACCCCGAGCCGTCGGATCTGTTTCAGACCGGCACGGTGGTCAACGTCGTCAAGCGCATGAAGGTTCCCGGCAACAAGCTGTCGGTGATCATTCACGGCATCACTCGTGTGCGCGTCAAGGAATGGAAGGGCGAGGGCACGCATCTCCGCGCCGTCGTCGAGACCTTGGTGCCCGAAGAGATCAACTCTAGTGAGATCGAAGGCCTGACCTCGACCTTGCGCGAGCTCGCACAGAAGTTCATCGACCTGTCGCCGCAGGTGGCGCCAGAGGCCGCGCTGCTGGTGCGCTCGATCGACGAGCCCGGCATGCTCGCGGACGTGGTTGGCAGCAACCTGAACATCCCGCCCGAGGAGAAGCAGGAGCTGCTTGAGACTTTCGATATTCGCGAGCGAATGGACCGAGTGATCGCGCTCCTGAACAAGGAAATCCAGGTCCTCGAGCTGTCCAACAAGATCCAGACCGACGTCAAGGGCGAGATGGACAAGGCGCAGCGCGACTACTTCCTGCGCGAGCAGAAGAAGGCGATCGAAAAGGAGCTTGGCGAAGTCGACGAGCGCCAAGAAGAGTTCGAGGAGATCCGCCGAAGCCTCAAGCGTGCGCGTATGCCCACAGAGGTCGAGAAGGTGGCGTTCAAGGAGCTCAAGCGCATGGCGCGGATGAGCCCGGGTGCGGCCGAGTACACCGTGTCGCGCACCTACCTCGACTGGCTCGCAGAGCTGCCGTGGTCGGTGTCGAGCTCTGATCGTCTCGACGTGGTCGAGGCCGAGCGCATCTTGGACGAGGACCACTACGGGCTCGAGAAGGTCAAGAAGCGCATCCTCGAGTTCCTGGCGGTTCGCAAGCTCAAGAGCGACATGAAGGGGCCGATCCTCTGTCTCGTCGGACCTCCCGGCGTGGGTAAGACCTCGCTGGCCAAGTCGGTGTCGCGTGCACTCGGACGGAAGCTGCACCGCATCGCCCTCGGTGGTGTGCGTGACGAAGCCGAGATCCGCGGTCACCGCAAGACCTACATCGGCTCCATGCCCGGCAAGATCATCAAGGGTGTGAAGAAGTGCGGGACCAACAACCCCGTCTTCGTGCTCGACGAGATCGACAAGCTTGGTGCCGACTACCGGGGTGACCCGTCCTCCGCACTGCTCGAGGTTCTTGACCCAGAGCAGAACGACACCTTCCAGGATCACTACCTGGACGTGCCGTTCGACCTGTCGAGCGTGTTGTTCATCGCCACCGCGAACGTTCCGGACACCATTCCGGGACCCCTGCGGGACCGCATGGAGATCATCCGCGTCAGTGGCTACACCCACCAAGAGAAGATGCAGATTGCGCGGCGTTACCTCGTTCCCGAGAACCTCGAAGACCACGGTCTCACCGAGGAGATGATCGAGATCAACGACGATGCGCTCCATAAGATCGTCGAGAACTACACCTCGGAAGCCGGTGTGCGTTCCCTGAAGCGCGAGATCGCGAGCGTGTGCCGCTTCGTCGCCAAGCAATGGGCGTCTGAAGTCGTCGACGAGAAGATCGTCGTGACCGCCGAGATGGTCGAAGAGATTCGTGGACCCATTCACTTCTGGAAGGAAGTGGCTGAGCGCACGGCGACTCCCGGCGTCGCGACGGGCCTTGCCTGGACGGCGGCTGGCGGTGTGATCCTCTTCATCGAAGCTACGAAGATGAAGGGCAAGGGCGGGCTCACGCTCACCGGCTCCATCGGCGACGTCATGAAAGAGTCGGTCTCGGTGGCGCGCAGCTACATTCGCTCCATGGCCGACGAGCTGGGCATCGACTCCGACTTGTTCGATGACCACGACATCCACATCCACGTGCCTAGTGGCGCGATTCCGAAGGACGGTCCCTCGGCGGGTGTCACCATGGTGACCGCCGTCACCAGCCTGCTCACGGGTCTCCCGGTGCAGCCGACGGTGGCGATGACCGGTGAGATCACGCTGCGCGGCAACGTGCTCCCGGTCGGTGGCATCAAAGAGAAGGTGCTCGCCGCCCACCGGGCGGGCATCAAGCATGTGCTCATCCCGAAGAAGAACCAGAAGGACCTCCCCGAGATTCCTGACGAAATCGCTGCAGAGCTGACCTTCACCTTGGTCGCTCGCGTCGAAGAGGTTCTCGATGCCGCTCTCGGTGCCGACAACCTCAAGCGGGTTCGCGACGAGCTGGCCGCGAAGCGCGCTGCTGCCGAGGCTTCGGAGAGCGCGTAGTTCCTCGTGATGTGCGTCTAGGCCTCCCACGTGACCTCGTGTCCTGTGGGAGGTTTTGCTTTTTGTCCTTCCGTCCTCGCCATTCACTGACACTCGTCAGAGCGAGGCCTTCAGAGCGAGTTAAACGCGGGCCATGAATCTTCGACCCTTCAAGCGTGTTCTGGTTGCGAATCGCGGTGAGATCGCGGTTCGCGTGATTCGAGCCTGTCAGGAGCGCGGCCTCGAGGCTGTCGCGGTGTACTCGGAGGCCGATGTCTCCGCGCTGCACGTGCGGCTCGCCGATGCGGCCTACCTGGTCGGGCCGGCGGCGAGCTCTGAGAGCTACCTCCGCGTCGATACCATTCTCGATGTCGCAAAGCGCTCCGGCGCCGATGCGATTCACCCCGGCTACGGCTTCTTGTCCGAGAATGCGGCCTTCGCCCAGTCGGTGATCGATGCCGGCTTGGTCTGGATTGGTCCACCACCCTCGGCGATCATCTCGATGGGTAGCAAGACCGGTGCGCGCCAGGTGATGTCGGCTGCTGGCGTCCCAGTGGTTCCGGGTACGCTCGAGGCCGTTCATGACGGGGACGAGGCGCTGCGCATTGCCGCGGAAATCGGCTACCCGGTCATGCTGAAAGCGTCGGCGGGAGGTGGCGGAAAGGGCATGCGTCGCGTCGACTCTGCCGACGAACTCGCATCCGCGCTGTCCCAGGCTCGCTCCGAGTCCGCGAAGTCCTTCGGCGATGACGCCGTCTACATCGAGAAGCTGGTCGTTGGGCCTCGCCACGTCGAGGTTCAGGTTCTCGCCGATGGGCACGGCACGGTGGTGCACCTCTTTGAGCGCGATTGCTCAGTACAACGTCGCCATCAGAAGGTCATCGAGGAAGCGCCCTGTCCCGTGCTCGCCGAAGAGACGCGGGAGCAGATGACGGCCGCGGCCATTCGGGCCACCCGCGCCGTAGACTACGTCGGGGCGGGCACCTGCGAGTTCCTGCTCGCCCAGGACGGCTCGTTCTACTTCCTCGAGATGAACACGCGCCTGCAAGTCGAGCATCCGATCACCGAGGCCATCACCGGTGTCGACCTCGTGCATGCACAGCTTCGCGTGGCTGCTGGCGAGCCGCTCTGGTTCGCCCAAGAGGACCTCGTCGTGAATGGTCACGCCATCGAGTGCCGCATCTATGCCGAGGATGTCACGGCGAACTTCCGGCCGTCGCCGGGCCCGCTGTTTGGCTATCGCGAACCGGCTGGGCCTCACGTCCGCTGCGACGCAGGCGTGGTCGAAGGCATGGACGTGCCCATCCACTACGACCCGATGGTCGCGAAGATGGTGGTCTGGGGCGAAGACCGAAAGACGGCCTGTGACCGCGCGCGCCGGGCGTTGAAGGACTACCACCTGGTGGGCATCCCAACGTCGATTCCGTTCTTCTTGGCGATTCTCGACGACGAGGCCTTCCTTGCCGGGGAGTACAACACCGGCTTCATCACGCCGGAGTGGCTCGAGGAGGCGGTCGGAACGCCTGCCTTTGACGAGGATGCTGCCATTGCCGCAGCCATTGTGGCTTTCGAGGCTGATGCAGGTGCACGTCCCGAGGCCTCCACGGGCGCGCCGAGTGCATGGAAGTGGGGACATCGCTGGGCACAGCGGAACCGGGGGATGGGATGAAGTACGATGTGACGCTGGCGGACGAGACGGTTCGCATCGATGTGTCTAGGCATCCCGACGGCGGCTGGTGGGTCGCAGTGGGCGATGGACCCCGCCGCCACATTCAGGGGGGGGCCATTGGCGCCGCGGAGTTTCAGATCCGCGAAGGCGACCGGGTCCGCACGCTCGGCTTGAAGCGAACCGACCGCGGCGTGGCCATGCAGCTCGCAGGTCACGGCGTACTCGCCGACGTGGTGGACCCGCGCCGAGCCGCGCTTTCTCTCGCCGGGGGCCGCGATGCCGGTTCTGTCTCAACACAGATGCCCGGTGTCATCGTTCGGCTGCTGGTTGAAGAAGGACAGACGGTGGCCGAGGGCGACGCAGTCATCGTGGTCGAAGCCATGAAGATGGAGAACGAGCTTCGGGCCTCGAGTGCAGGGGTGGTACAGGCCATTCACGTCGCACCCGGACAGCCCGTCGAGGCTGGCGAGCTGCTGGTGTCGATCGGGGAGGAGACATGAACGACGAAGACCTCAAGCGTTGGCGCGAGACTGCCCGAGCCCGAGCGGTCGCACGCTTCCCAGAGCGCGAGCGGCTCGTTCGGAGCGACGGAACCCCGATCCGGGACCTCTACAACCCGATTGAGCACCCCGTTCGGCCCGAGCGCATCGGTCTTCCGGGCCAGTACCCATTCACGCGCGGCGTCCAGCCCACCATGTACCGCGCGAGCCACTGGACCATGCGGCAGTACGCGGGCTTCGGGACCGCCGCCGAGTCCAACGCACGCTACCGCTACCTGCTTGGACAGGGGACTACCGGGCTCTCCGTGGCCTTCGATCTGCCTACGCAGATGGGGTACGACTCCGACGACGAGATGTCGCTCGGCGAGGTCGGAAAGGTCGGCGTGGCCATCGATTCCATCGAAGACATGCATGTGCTCTTCGATCAGATCCCGCTCGATAAGGTCTCGACCTCGATGACCATCAATGCGACGGCCTCGACGCTGCTGGCCATGTACGCAGCCGTGGGCGAGGAGCGCGGCATCGGCGCGAATATGCTGCGGGGGACCATCCAGAATGATGTGCTCAAGGAGTACATCGCTCGAGGGACCTACATCTACCCGCCGCGCGCTTCGATGCGCATCATCACCGACATCTTCGGCTGGTGCCGCGAGGAGGTTCCAAGCTGGAACACGATCTCGATCAGCGGCTACCACATTCGCGAAGCTGGAAGCACCGCCGCCCAAGAGGTCGCCTTCACGCTGGCCGACGGTATTGCCTATGTCGATGCAGCCGTGGCGTCGGGTCTTGCGGTCGATGACTTCGCTCCCCGTCTGTCGTTCTTCTTCAATGCGCACAACAACCTCCTTGAAGAGGTCGCGAAGTTCCGGGCGGCACGCCGTCTGTGGGCGACTCTGATGAAGGAACGGTTTGGCGCGAAGAGCGAGAAGAGCCTGAAGATGCGTTTTCATACGCAGACTGGCGGCTCGACGCTCACCGCCCAGCAGATCGACAACAACATCCCCCGGGTCACACTGCAGGCGCTTGCCGCGGTTCTCGGTGGGACTCAGTCCCTGCACACGAATGGGCGCGATGAGGCGCTTGCGCTGCCGACCGCGGAGAGTGCACGCCTTGCACTGCGCACCCAGCAGGTCATCGCTTACGAGTCGGGTGTCGCCGACTTTGTCGACCCACTCGGAGGCTCTTGGGCCGTTGAAGCCCTCACCGATGAGCTCGAGGGCCAGGCCCGCGCACTGATTGACGAGATCGATGGGCTCGGCGGCATGGTGGCGGCGATTGAGCAGGGCTTCCCCCAGCGGGAGATCCAAGCGGCGGCCTACCAGGCGCAGCTCGACATCGACTCCGGGGCACAGTCGGTGGTCGGCGTGAACATCTTCCAAGAAGACACATCGGTCAGCCCCGAGGTTCTCACCGTCGACCCGGCTCTCGAAGCTGCGCAGGTCGCACGTATTCGCGCCGTACGCGCCAAGCGCAACGCAACGGATGCCACGGACGCCATCGATGCCCTTCAGCAGGCTGCGGCGGGTACGGACAATGTGCTTCCGCGGATTCGGACTGCGGTCAAAGCGCGCTGCACCCTCGGCGAGATCGCCCATGCGCTCCGCGACGTCTTCGGAGAGTACGAAGAGACGCCGATCCTCTAAGAGGCTTTGATCCGGAAACGCTCGGGCAAGATGGGCGCCTTCCAGCCGCGCTGGGCGCCTGCAATGCGCATCCGGAAGTCGGGGTAGAGCAGTACGGTGCTGCCATCCTCGAGTTCTTCCCAGACGTTCTCTTGGTTTGCGATCACCTCGGAAGCCACGAGGATGTGGTTGACCGGTAGTCCGGGGGGACGCACGCGTTCCATGCAGACCTTGCTCAGCTCGCTGCAGGTCTCAAAGTCGGGGCAGAAGCGCTTCTGGGTCGAGAGGAACAGGGGCATGCCGGCGCGGTGGGCGAGAAAGGTCGCACCGTTGGTCAGGATCACATTGGTGATCGGGCGCTCGAGCCCGCGCCGCTTCACCTCTTCATCGAGTGCCCACAGTGCGCGTCGAACGACCTGCAGGACCGTGTCGGGATCGACGATGCCACGTCCACTGCGGTCCACCCCGTTGTCAGCCATCGCCGAGAGCAGGAAGTAGAACAGGCACTCGCTGTCCGTGTCGCCGAGGATCAACGGTGCGAAGCCCTCGTCGACTTGCTCGAGCATCCACTCCCGTAGGCCTTCGTCCATACCGAAGATGGTGCCGTTGTGGGCGAATAGCCAGCGGCCGTAGTGGAAGGGGTGCGCGTTCAGGTGGTCGATCGAGCCGACGGTCGCTCTGCGCACATGCACGACCATGGTGTTTGACGTCAGCCGCTGAGAGGCAGCACGGAAGCGGCCACACTCGTGTGCGGCGTTTCCGGTCTTGATGACGCACACTTCTTCTTCGGCGAACCAGCCGATGCCCCAGCCGTGGGGGTGCTTGAGAGACTGCACGGCGAGCGCGTTCTCGGCCTCCATCAGAGACTTGTGTGCGCCCGAGGGGGCAGCGCTGCGAAAGCCGAAGAGTCTACACATCTATAGAGCCAGCTCGATGCCGAGGTGCACGCTGCGTCCCTCGCCTTCGTAATCGTTGGGAAAACGGGCGGAGCCGTCTCCGTTGGTGCGGTTTACGTCGTCGCGGTACACGCCGGTCCCCCACGGACTGCCGGCGAGGTTGCGTGCGCCGGCTGTCAGCTCGAGTGTACCGTTCTTTCCGAGGTCTGACGCTCGGACTTCGACGTGAACGAGGCCAAACGGCGTGCCATTGTCTACGCCGCTGTCCGGACTCCAGTCCTCGCGGGGCCGCTCGCTGTAGACCTCGCCCAGCAAGGAGGCCGTCAGTTGCTCGGCGAGATGAACGCGAGCCGCGCCCTTCACCATGTGCGGGGGAAATTCGTACTGGGTGCGGCCCGAGTTGACGCCGCCACTGTCGGCGTAGCGAGCCAGGGTGAGCGCATATGACGCGTTGATGTCGACGAAGTCCGTATCCATGCGGACCTCTGCCTCACCGCCCACAACGTGCAGCGTCGTGTCGCTGTTCTCGTACTCTTCGGGGATGGGGTTCTTGTCGATCTCGCTGCGGAGCTGTGAGTAGAACCCGTCGAGCCGCATGTCGAAGATGCCAGGCGGAGACAGGCTCAGCTCGAGCTCGATGGTGTCGGTCTTCTCAGGCTCGAGCGCGTCATTGCTGCTGGCAAACGGGCGGTCGCCCTCGGGCAGCACCACGAACAGTTCGCGGGCACTCGCCGCGCGGAAGGCCTGCCCATAGAGCAGCTTGGCTGTGACCACGGAGTTGGGCACGAAGAGAATGCCGGCGCGAGGGGAGGCTTGGAGCTTTGTTGCCGTCCATTCCTCGCTGTTCCACCGCAGGGGTTTGTGCACGCGAAGACCGCCGACAAGCTCGAGCTCCGGAAGCGCGGTCCAGGTGTACTGCGCAAAGGCGAACGGCGTGACGATGCGGCTGTTCTCGTTGGCGCGGAACGCCGACTCGCTCGGGTTTGTCGCACCGCCCTCGTAGTAGAGGTCCGCTAGTTGCTTGATCGTGATCGTCTCGACGCCGGTCCCGGCGAGAATGCGGTGGTCGAGCCCGGGACGAATGGCGGCCTCGACGCCGCCGCCGAGACGCCGGCTCTGCTTCTCGGTCTCGACGGTGGTGACGTTCCAGGTGACTTCACCACTGGTGGGGTCGGCACTCCAACTATCAGCGCCAAAGAAGTAGGCGCCGGGATTGTCGTGTCGCTGGGAGTACGCGTACGGCGTCAGCGTGACGTCTCTTCCGAGCGGCGCGTCGTAGCGGAGCTCTACGCCCGTGTTGTGGTACCAGAGCCCGAAGTTGTCGAGGTCCTTGGCGAGTGAGTCGGCCGGGGACACGACCTCGTTCGGCAAGAAGACGTGCCGGTGGTCGGTGTGAAACAGGTGGGCCCGCAGCTTGCCGATTTCGACCTTGGCGCCGAGGTTTAGCGTTCGCTTCGGGTCGTATCCGGTGATGTCGCTGCGTCCGCGAGGTGTCTGGTCTAGGCCATCTCCCAGCGTGTCGGCGATGCGCGCGTAGCCGGAAATGCGCATGTCGACGCCCGCGAGTCGTTGCCTGCCACCGGCACTGACGGTGAGGTCGGTGCGGAAGTTACTGCCGACCGTCCAGCGAGCACGCACACCATCGAGGTTGCTGGCGTCGAAGGTGCGTATGCTGACGACGCCTGCGAAAGCGTTGGTACCGTAAATCACCGAACCCGGGCCCTTGATGACCTCGATCTGGGCGACGTTGTTGATCGGCAGGTACTCGTCGAGGAACGCGTGGTTGTACACACCGTCGTAGACGGGCATGCCGTCCACGAGCAACAGCACCTTGTTGTTGTCTGAGCTGACGACGCCGCGCACGGCAGCTAGGTCGCGTCCCTCGAGGGAGTCCCAGACGTAGACGCCGGGCAGGCTTCGCAAGGCATCCGAGACGGTGCGAAACCCGAGGTCTCGGATGTCGTCGGAGGTGTAAAGGGCCACGATGCCAGGGGCTTTGTCGAGCGTCTGGGCATATCGTGATGCGACGGTCACCAGCTTCTCATCCATCGCGAACAGTTCGCTCTCGTCCGGTTCCTCGAAGGGGTTGACCGGTGCGGCGAGTGCGAGCGTCGTGAGCAGTGTGAGCATCGGGGCTTACTCTACTCCGGTCAGCTCGACTTCGAACAGTAGGGTCGCGTTCGGAGGAATGACGGGCGGGAATCCTCGGTCACCGTAGCCGAGCTCAGGCGACACCCTGAGCATGCGGCGCTCGCCGACGCGCATGCCCTCGACGCCCTGATCCCAGGCCTGAATCACGCGTCGGCCGCCGATCTTGAAGTCCAGCGTCTTTGGGCTGTTGTAGGAGCTGTCGAAGAGCTTTCCGTCTTCGAGCCAGCCGCTGTACTCCATCTTCGCGGTCTGGCCCTTCTTGACCGGGTCGCCGGAGCCGGTGGCGAGTACGGCGTACTGCAGGCCCGTTGGGAGGCTCTGCCACTCCGAGACCTCAGGGGGTGCGTCGGGCGGAATGCGCAGCGGGCCCACCTCGACGAGCTCGATCTCGAAGAGGAGCACGTGGTTCGGCGGCACCCGGGGCGGCCGTCCTCCGGGTCCGTAATGCAGCTCGGGTGGCAGTCGAAGCAGACGCTTTCCGCCAGGACGCATCGTCGCGAGGCCTTCGTCCCACCCCGGCACCACGGATCCGACTCCGAGGACGAACTCGAAAGACTCAGGGCGCTTGTAGCTCGAGTCGAGGACCTTGCCGGACTCGAGCCACCCGGTGTACTCGACCGTGACGACCGCGTGTTTGGCGGGCGCGTCTCCCGTTCCCTCGACGAGATCCGCGTAGGCGAGGCCCGACTCGGTGGTCTCCCAGACATCTTCGGCTGGCATCGAGGAAGGGGAGCGCGGAATGGTTCGCCGGACGGGCTTCGGCTGGGCCGCGGGCTCCAGTGGAGCGAGGGTGGCGCCTGGCTCGGGGGTGTCCGGCTGGGCTGGGTCGATGATGACGACGGCTGCAGCGAGCAACGCGAGCACGGAGGCCCCACCGATGGCGAGGGCGCGAGAGTTGGGCACGGTCAGTCTCCGAAGAACAGGGCGGTGAGCAAGCCCGCGCATCCGGTCGCGAGAGTCATCAAGCCAACGGCCACCGAGCCGAGAATCGACAGCAGCACCCGAGGGTTGGACAGGGCTCCGGACCGCGCCCGGTAGTAGAGGTGGTAGATCTCGCGCAGTGGGCCCGCCTTGGCGAGAGTCTTCGAGAAGGCCTGGCGCTGCAGCTCGGCGGCAATGCCGCTGCCCATGGAGTTGCCTGGACGAGGTGCGTGGCTAGTCGGACCGGAGGCGATTGCGGCTGGAGCGTCTTCCTGCCATTGAAGGTCGAAGGCCGCACCCTCGGGGCTTCCGATGAAGATGCGGTCACCGGCGCTTGCTGTAATCGGGGCTTCGACAGGCCAGAGGTGGGTCTGCCCCCGCTGCATGAGGAACAGTCCGAGCCCCTGCTGCGTCGGCTGCACTGTGAAGCTGCCACCGCCCATCGCGGTGATCATGGCGTGCACGGGTGCCACTCCAGGTGTGTTGAGCACAATCTGGCAGGTGCGCGCGGCGGAACCCAGCTGGATCACTCCACTGGGGAAAGGGCCGAAGCGCGTGCCACCTTGCTCAGGCGCAAGCTGCAGGAAAGTAGGCATGGACGGCATCCTAGCGCGCTCGAACGCTTGTGACAGCACCACGCAAGAAGTCCGAGCGACCGCCCCGGGGTGTTGGGGAGTGGCTCGGACCTCACTTGCGCGAAAGAGCGGCTTGTTAGCGCTTCTTTGCGGAGCCCTGGCGCGCCTTGAAACGCGGGTTGGACTTGCAGATCACGTAGACGCGCCCACGGCGACGGACCACCTGGCAGTCCTTGTGGCGCTTCTTGAGGCTCTTGAGGGAGTTGGCGACCTTCATGGGTGTCTCCTACCTCCCTGGGGCGCGATGGATGCGGCCGCACGGGGAGTGATGCATTCGGGAAGCCGGCTCTTAGTCCGGGGGTCTCCCAGCCGCAAGTCCTTCGCGCTAGGCTGTTGCGCCCATTCGTTTGGAGTCTTCATGCGTCCGTTCCTCATTCTCGTGCTGTCGTGTCTGCTGGCGCTGCCCGCGCAGGGGGGCGAACTACTCACGCGCATGACCCAGTACATGGACGGAGCCTCGATCACCTGGACACCCGTGGAGGGGGTGCCGAACCTGGTTCGTTCGGGCATCCCGGGGCCGTCGGGGGCGGCCTACCTCGTCTTGGTTCAGGAACTCGAGGCGCAGCATCAGATCGTCGTTTACGCGGTTGCCGAGAAGAAGGTTCCAGAGCATCGTCGGTCGGCCGTGGCCGAATACGTGTCGCGGGCCAACTACGGCTTGCCGATCGGAAACTTCGAGATCGACGTCACCGATGGCGAGCTTCGGTTCAAGACGTCTATGGATCTGGAGGGTGGCGTGTTGACCGCAAAGATGGCCGAGAACCTGCTCGTCTTGAACCTCCAGACCATGGACCGCTACACACCTGGCGCTTTGAAGGTGGCCTTTGACAACGGAAAGCCGGCTGCGATCATCGCTGAGATCGAGGGGTAGGGGGCTTCATCCAGCGTAAACTCGCTGCATCGATCGGCCGCACCGGATTGCGCTTGTCGTCAGCGAATGGCGTGCTAACCTGGGCGTTGAACGCTTTCCCCGGCTGCTGCGAGGGGTCTGCTCATCGGAGACTCTCTATGCTGCGCTTCACTTCTGTTCTTGCTGCGTTCCTTGTGGCCGCGCCTGCCCTGGCTCAAGAGACCTACACGGTCCTCGAGACGTCCACGGGTACGCCCGACTTCGTCCTCGAGACGGACTCGACGGCAACCGCTGCTGACCCGCTCTACCGCGGGTTTGGCTCCCCGACGGTGGCCTATGACACCGTCAACTCGCAGTACGTCATGTACTTCGAGACGCAGATGGCCAACACCTACTTCAACACCCTGAGCGCCGATTACTCGGTGTGTGGCAACGCGCGGGTGTGGGGTATTGGTCGGGCGACCTCCGCGGATGGCTTGGCGTGGACCGCAGATGCAAACTTCGTGATGCTTCCGACCGGCGGTGAGGCATTCGATGCCTGTGTGCTCGCGCATCCCGAGGTCGTCTTCGACGGCAGCACGTGGCACCTCTGGTACAAGGCCGAGCAGAAGCGCAACGCCTGTGACACGACACAGAGCCAGTGGGGCTGCGACAACCGAACGGGTGTCGGCTACGCCACCTCGACCGACGGCATCTCGTGGACTCGGGCCAGCACCCCGGCCATCGCCATTCAGCAGGACTTCGGATACCCGAAGGTCACGCGTGTTGGCACGACCTGGCACCTGATGCTGTCGCAGGTTCCGAACATCGAGTGGTACACGGCCACCGATCCAGCTGGGTCTTGGACGTATCAGACCGAGCCAAACACCACGAATCCGGCATTTACGCCGGGTGCGGCGGCGTGGATGGAGGACCGTGTCTTCAACCCGGCGTTGGTCTGCGAAGAAGCGGGCGCCGCCCATCCCTTCACCCTGTTCTTCGGCGGACGTGATCTTCCGGTGGACACCAATGTCGAGCAGACCATCGGCTTCGGTCTCGCAACGATGCCCGAGCCGTGGGACCAGTTCATCAGCGCGAGCTCGCCGCTGTTCACGTTCACGGACAACGCAGACAAGGACGACTGGCGTGCCTGGGATGCCGTGCGCATCGGCGATCGCTACGCCGTGTACTACGCACAGCGCGACCTCTCGGCTCCGGTGAAGCGTCGGATCGGCATCGCGTACTCCTACGATGCGACCACAGACACCGGCTGGGACACCGCTCCCGACTGGACCGAGTCCGAGATCTCCGACAACCTCTGTGAAGAGGCGGACACGGACACGGACACCGACGCCGACACCGACGCCGACACCGATGCGGACACCGACGCGGACACCGATGCGGACACCGACGCCGACACCGATGCCGATAGCGACGCCGACACCGACGCGGACGCTGACGCCGACACCGACACCGACGCCGACACCGACACCGACACCGACACCAACGACAGTCCGGTCGACACCGACACGGGTCCCGGAACCGAAGACGAGACCGGCGGCGTGTGTGGTTGTGGTGGCGGCGAGTCTGCAGCGCTGGTGCTGTTCCCGCTCGCCCTCGCGTTCCGGCGTCGTCGGGAGTAGACCCTGAAGCTACTCGTCACGGGTGGCCTCAAGCCCAGTGGCTCCGTCAAGGAGCCTCTTCGCGCCGCACTGATGCTGCTCGACCTTACGTCGGGCAAGATCGTGCGGCGCCGCTGGTTGTCGGATCCCGATCGGGAACCCCCGGGCTGCCATGCGGAAGCTACGGTGCCGGCGTGGGTCGGGTCTCGCCTGCTCGTGCCAACGCGGGCGGCGCTTTACGAGGTCGATCCGGCGACTCTGGAGTATCGCCTCGAGCAGTTTCATCCGTGGATGACCGACCTACACAGCGTGGCCCCTCGTCCGAGCGGCGGCGTGGTGCTGACCTCCACGGGAATCGATGCCGTTCTGGAGTTTCCCGAGGAAGGTGAGCCGTTTCGGCACAATTTGGCCGAGAACCGTCCGTGCGCCAGACAAGAGGACTTTCGCAGGGTGGCATATCCCTCGCTGAAACCGCACCTCGTCCACCCCAACTACGCCTGCTTTCGGGGTGACGAACTCTGGGTCACACGCTTCGAAGACCGGTGCGCCCGAAGCCTCTCAGGACGTGAGGTCGCGCTGCCAGAGGGCCACCCGCACGATGGCGTGCTGCGACAGGGCCTGGTCTGGTACACCACGACCACGGGGCATGTGATTGCGGTGGACCCCGACACCCTCGAGCGACGCGAGCACTACGACCTCAACGAACTCACGGGGTCACCGCGTCTTCTAGGCTGGTGCCGTGGGGTCGAGGTGGTCGGTGAGCGGGTGTACATCGGCATGACCCAACTCCGCGACAGCCAGCACCGCGAGGTGCTTCGCTGGCTTGCAAGGGGCGAGGCAGGTAGACGCCTACCCACGCGGGTGGTCGAGCTCGAGCGGGGGACGGGGCGCCTGCTCCGGTCCTTCCCCGTGGGAAACCGCGTCGGTGGAACGATTCACGGTTTGCTCGCGCTCTAGTCCCGTCGAATCACGACAACCCGGCCGACGAGCTCGTCTGGAACTGGCTTTGGCGGGATCGTAATCTCGATTCGGGGACCCACGCCCTGCACCACGCGGACGCCGGCCTCGGTGCGGATGAACCCCTTCGCTCGCAGGGCTTGCTCGGCAGCCACGGCTTCGAGCACGTCCGCCTCGTCCACCACGCCCGGAAACGAGAGCTCATGGGTTCCGAAGTGCTCGTGGGTATGAGCGCCGACGGTCGCCGCCGGGTCACGCCGGGCGCGCCGAAGCTCTTCGGGGTCGGGCGGGAACAGCGCTGATCCGGGAACGCGGCCGAAGGTGGCTTCGATGACCGGCTGGCCACCCGTCAGCTCCTCCAGTCGCTCCTTGCATGCGGCGGCGACGGTGTCGTCGACGAGATCGCGCTTGTTGAGGACCAGCAGGTCCGCGGCCTCGATCTGGGCTTCGGAGGTCTCGTCGAGCTCTTCGGTGATCGAGAACCGATCCGCGTCGACGACCACGGCGACGACCTCATCGCTGATGAGGTCCGAGAGTGGAGCCCGCCAGAACTGAATGACCAGCTCGCCGGGAAGGGCGACGCCTGAGGTCTCGAGCACGAGGCGGTCCGGCTTCACGGTGGTGAGTAGGGCCTCGAGGGTCTCGGAAAGTGCATCCGAGAGCTTGCAGCACACGCAGCCGCCGTCCAGCTCGACAAAGCCTTCTTCGCCGGCGTCGAGCAGCGCTCTGTCGATGCCCGTGTCTCCGAACTCGTTCGAGACGATGGCGAGGCGAACTCCGTCGCGCTGGGCCTCTTCCAGCAGGTGCTGTACGAGCGTCGTCTTTCCTGCACCGAGGAAGCCGGAGACGATCAGAGCGGGAATGGGGGTCTGCATATGAGGCTACTCGCGGAGGAGGACGTCGCAGTAGAATCGGACCTTCTTGAGGGTCCGTCCCAGCGTGTTCTGATGGATGTTCTTGCGTAGGACAAGCAGGGCGCGCCGCTCTACGCTGTATCGGTCCCACTTGGTGACCTTGCGTTGGGCCTGGGCCGCGGCATCCTCGTCGACACCGTTCAACGGCTCGAACAGGGCCTCGCGAGGGGTGCCGAAGCGCTCGAGGTCTTCGTCGTCTAGCCGCTGCACCATGGCTTCGAGTTGAGCGATGCGGTCGCGATTGCCGGCCACCTGCTTTGCCCACTTGTGGACCGAGGACGTCGTAGGACGGTTGTGCTGGGCCACGCCGATGGGGTCGCCCAGGCCCTTGCCCTCGACCTTCTTGCTCCCGTACTCGATGAGCTCGTCGGAGTAGGGAATCTCCGCCGCCGCACAGATGGCCCGGAGGTGCGTCTCGGGGTCAGCCACTAGGCTCTCGTACTGGACGTGGTGAAAGCGCTTGGGTGGGTCTGCCAGAAATGCACTGATGGCCGGAACGTACCGCTGCACGATGGGATTGAAGGCCTCCGCGGCCGCCCAGTCGTCGTCGAAGAAGCTCTTCGCGAAGGACGAGAAAATCGCGAACGGATGCCGGGTGAGCACGATGAACACGGCGTCTGGATACAGGCGCTTCAAGAACGGAAGCACCAGCGCGTACGCCGGTGTTTTATCCAGGAAGTACCGCTTTCCAGTGGGCTCGAGCATCCGTCCATACAGGGTGTCGCTGTAGGCGCGGAGTGCTTCGAGATAGTCCTGTTCGCCGCCGGGAAGCTCGTCGACGAAGGCCCGTGCACCCTGGTGAGCCTGGAAGGGGTCGTAGGAGGCCTTGTCGGGGTAGGCGTAGTAGCCGAGGTGCGCGAGCGGGGTCATCAGGTGCGGCTCTGGCCGCGTGTAGATGTCCGGATGCATGTTGAGCATACGCATCAGCAGCGTTGTCCCGGAGCGCGGCGCGCCGATGACAAAGAAGAGTCGCTGGGACATGTCCGGCATGTCGGGGCCTCCAAGCGTGGCGGACTAACCCGGTAGCTCATCGTCGGATACGCTTGCGTCGTGACTGAGCTCTATACATCCGGCCGCTACCTCGACGAGAACCCCGACTGGCACGACCGCGGCGGGGTGCTCAAGGCCGAGGTGCTGGCGAATCTCGCCCTGGCACACGCGCTTCGTCCCGAGAAGGTCGTCGATGTGGGCTGCGGCGGGGGACTCGCGCTCCGCTCGTTCAAGGACATGGTCGAGCTGCGGGGATGGTCAGGCGTCGACTTCGAGGGGTGGGACATCGCGTCCGCTGCCATCGACAGGGCGCGCCGGCACACGACCGCGGGTCTACGCTTTCATGTCGGCGACTGGCTGGCGTCCGGGGAGACGGCGGATCTCGTGCTCTGCGTGGACGTGTTCGAGCACGTTGCCGATGACCGGACCTTCCTGCGCCGGCTGGCCGGGCAGACCGAGTTTGCCTTGTTTCGAATCCCCCTCGACGACTGCCGCTGGAACCGGGCGCGTCCGGAGAGATTGAGGGAGCTAGAGCGTCGCTACGGCCACCTGCATCACTACCATCGCAAAGCGGCGCTCGAGCGGCTTACCGCCGCCGGCTTCGAACCCCTTGGAGGGGTCTACCATCGCGTGCCCCCAGATCTCATGCGTCTGCGGTCCGTCGCCATGGACGCGCTACGTCGGCGGCTGTTCGCGCGTTGGCCACACCTGACGGTACGCACACTCGGCGGCTGGAGCCTCGTGGTCTTGGCTCAGTCCACGGTGAAGGCGTAGCGAAAGCGCTTGAGATCGACGCGACCCTTGGCGCTAAACACCACACCTTCGGCTTCGAGTCGGAGCTGTTGTTCGGACGGACGATCCACGTCCCCTCGGTGGGAGATCATGCCCTTGGCGTTGATGACCCGATGCCAGGGCACGTCGTCATCATCGGGCCGCACGCGCAGGCCAGCGAGAGCAAATCCGACCTGTCGAGCGGCGCGGACGGTCCCGAGAGCCGCTGCAACTTGACCGTAGGTGACCACCGTTCCCGATGGGACTTCACGCACTTTCTCGTAGACGCGGTTCCAAAAGCCTGGCCGTACGACGCGCTCTTCCATGCGGACTCCCTGCTCACACGTCGCACGCTGGAGTCGAGCCGACAAGGGCCCGGTGGGAGGCGGTGCTGTGGATGGATATGGGTTGGGCCATGAACTGGCGCATCCTTCTTCCACTGACCCTTGCGGGCTGCTTTCTCTTCGAACCCACCGAGACCGGGCCGTCCGCGATGGTTGGACGCTTGTTGTCGCCCAGGGGAGTGCCCGTACGCGACATCGAGCTCCGCTCGCTCGAGGCCCGGAGCAAGACCGATGCTGGCGGTGAGTTCTCGGTGGTCTACAAGGAACCCAACCAGAACGTCACGTTCATGTGGGAGGGGGCGAGCTACCGGCGCATCTACCGCTCAGCGGAGGACCATGGAAAGCGCCTGGACCTACGGCTACCCGAGGTTCGCAACGCCGTGGTCGACTGCAGCCTTCCGGAGACCTGCGATCTCAAGCTGCATTGGGATCTCGGCGATGGACTCACAGCCTCTGCGCGCGCTCGCTGCGTGCCGGGGGAACCGTCGGCTCCTCTTCTTGGCGTCCCCAAAGGAATGCCAGCTGCGACCTGCGGGCAGGGCAGCACAGCGACGTCGCTCGGGGTGCAGGATCACGGGGAAGTTCTCCTTGTCTCACCGCCCGCAGTGCGGGTCGAGGTGCGTGTCGTGGGTGAGGGAGCGACGGACTGCTCCATCTCGATTCGCAGCCAGGTGACCCCCGGGCTTGCGGCAGAGTTCGATCTGCTCGGCACGGGCACTGCGAGTGCGGTCTGCGCCGGCATCCCTTCGATGCCAGCCGTCGTCGGGCATGATGTGCGACAGGCCGAGCTTGCGTGGAGGCCCGAGGTTGCTTGGTTCTCCGCGCCGGCGAAGGGCGCCGTACGCCTGGTCGCAGAGGCTGGACCGCTCGCCGGCGTCGCGACGGAGATTCCTCAAGTCGAAGGACAGCTGCGGCTTCCCGTAGGACTTCCCGCGGGTTCCTACCGTCTCATCTCGGGAGCGCAGGCCCTGCTGACCGTGGTGGAGGCCGGACCGGCCGGGGTGGTTTCCGCCAAGACGACGACCGACGGCTGGGGAGGGTCCTTGGTCCTTGAGGCACCGCTCCCCGCCGGCCGGGTACCGGTTCAGCGCTAGCCGCGTGGCCTAGGTCTTGCAATAGACATCTTGTGGAGGTGACCGTGTCTGAGTCCACAGCCATGACCAAGTTTCCAGCACCGGCGCGATGGACCTCGAGCGGGGTTCGCCGGACGTACAGCGCCGACCAGCTTGCCGAAGCGCTGGCAAAGCCCGAGCTGTGGCCGGCATCCAGCACGGTGCGGGAGTCGGCCGGGCTTCTGCCGGGCTGGAGCTTTGCCGAGTTTGCGGATGACGCTCGGGTCACCGGACAGGACGAGCAGGTGGCGGCGCGCGAGAGCGAGGCAAGGGCCGAGCGGTTGACGGGGGTGGCCGTGGACTACCTCGACGACCCCACGGTGGACGAGACGCACATCGCCCAGTGGTGGCACGGATTCCGCTTTGTGGCCTACACCACTGCCTTTCATCAGGTTCCGCAGGGGGAACGGCCGGCAGGTCCGCGGTGGCGCGTGCTCTTGGGGCTATCCCGGGCGGTGTCCATCGATGAAGGGCGCCTGCTCGCGGCATGGGCTCGTCATCCCCGTCGCGAAGCAGGGATGGTGGCGAAGACGGCGCTCGACGTGTGCCGCGTGTTTCCGGTGCCGGCTATCTCACCCGGCGGCTACTCGTCGACGCAGGGCGCGGGCCCTCTCTTGGACCCTGATGCAGCGATTCAGGAACTTGAAGCGTGGACGCGCGAAGACGTCGAGCGAGAGGCTCGAGCGGACCTTGCGGGTTGCTTGCTCGATGAGGCCGTCCAGGCCTTCGTTGTGGCGAGAACCGATGGAGCTCAGCCCGAACGCTTCGACTGGGCTGGAACGCAGTCCGAACCGCCGCTGTTGACGACCTCCCTTCATGCAGATGAATGCCCGCTGGGTCTGCCTTCGCTCTCAGTGCTAGGGCCGCTCTGGCCAGGTCGACTCGTGCTGCTGGTGGGCACGGCGGGCAGTGGGCGTACGGCGCTCGCCCTCCAGACGGCTGCGGCGGTCGCGGCGGCCGGACAGCCCGTACTCTACGTGTCTCTCGATGTGGGGGTTGATGAGATGGTGGCGCGATTGCTCGCTCTTCGATCGGAACAGGCCGTCGCCTATCGCGATGTGCTCCTCGCACGACATGACGCCGAGAATCTCGAGACCGCTTGTGCTTCGCTCGTCGAGTCGCTCAAGTCCCTACACATCTGGGCGCCACGGCATGCCGAGCGCACCGGCGACGCGTTGGTCGAGCGGGTGAAGTCGCTGCGCCGGGCCTCGCATGGCCGCGCTCCGCTCGTCATCCTCGATCCGGTTGATGACTGGCAAGACTCCGGGGCCGCGCACCCGCTGGGCGAGCTCTTCGGCGCGTTGCGGGATGTGGCCCGGCCAGGTTGTCTTGGCGCAGACTGGCCCGGTGCCGCCGTCATCGCCTTGTCTGGCGTGCGGCAGGACCTGGCGACCGCCTTCGCTCAAGCCGATCCGACCGCCGAGCGCTGGCAGGACGCGCTGTCCAGCTCCGTTGAGGCGGGGCCGACCCGGGAGGCTGCGCTGTTGCTGGGTCTCATCTCTCGCGAGCGCAGCGAAGGATCGGAGGTACGGGCCACAACGCTCGTGGCGGCCAAGAACCGACATGGCCGTGCGGCCGTGCTCTCTTTCGACTTCAACGCTCGTCGGGGGCGCTTTTCGGAGCCGGCCGATCCGCCGCAACGATGAAGTGCGCGATGAACGAGGAACGGGTCCGGCGCTGTCCGACGATCGGAGTGCGGCTGCCATGGACGGTGCGCCGGTCCCACCACACAGCGTCTCCCGCGGGGATGGTTGCAAGGACTGGCTGAACCGTGGCGAGGACTTCTGTCAGATGCTCTGATAGGGCCTCAGCCTCTGCGCGACTGTCCTCCCGTTGTAGATGGCGCTTCTCCCACACGGCCCGTCCAAGTGTATCGAGAACGGGGTCTGCCTTTCTGTGGGTGCCCGGCCAGAGGACGAGGGGACCTGATGCCTCGACGATGGTCTCAAGTGCGATCCAGACGGCCACCATTGCGCCGTCGGCCTGGTGTGGGTGGTCGTCGCGGTGCGGGGTCGAGCCCAGGCTGCTTTCATAGAACGCCGTTTGGTGTAGCTTCGCAGGCGCGCCGAGTACGGCACTTGCGCACTCGAGGAGTCTTGCCGAGGCAATGAGAGCCGACGCGGCATCGGAGACCTCCGGGTAGTCCACGAGGGTGTGTGGGTTGAGCAGCGGGTTGACAACTGCACCGTCGGTTGAGAACTGGTGGGACTCCCACCTCGCATTGTGCTGGCGCCGAAGCGGCTCTGTGGCGTGTTTCAGACGCAAGGTGAACGCTCTGCGGAGCGCCTCGATATGCGCCTCTGGAGCCAGCTTAGGTGTGTGCGCATAGCCGTGGGTCGCGAGGGCATCGCGAAGCGCATCGAGTCCATTCATGTTGCGAGTGTACGCGCTGTGTTCGTGCGCGGCTTGTGCTGAGCGGTTTCACACACTTGGTGTGCGAGATCCTCCAGTTTTAAAGGCCGGATCGGTGTGGTGGGGCAGCGCTGCAAGGAGGGCCGGTGGCACGGAGCTTGCTCTCTAGTAGGTGAATACCTCTAGGAGGGTCCCATGGGACGCAAGCGGATTTATGCCTACTGTCTGACTGAGCTCAACCGCCTCTCTCGCGCGAATCAGATCTTCGAGAATGCTCTCGCCAAGATGATGGACTCCGCGCACGCGCCGCTGATGAAGGTGACGCTGGGTGAGCAGCTCGCCGTGAATACGCGCATCGGAGTGGCCCTACTCAAGGTCCACACGGCCCTCGAACACCCGCTCTCTCCCCAGGAAGATGCGGGTGCGAGCGGCATCGCCGCAGAGGCCCTGGTCTCGTGCAAGCTTGAGGACCCTGCGGTGCGCGACATTGCGCTCGCCCAGGCTGCTGTGCGCATGGACCACTGGGAACTCGCCGGCTACACCGGACTCACCGCCTTCCTACGGCAGGTCATGCAAGATGACGCAGCCGACCAGATCGACAAGATCATCGAACTGCTGGGCATGGCCGATCGCCACATCGAGGCCCTTCGCCCGTCGCTCACCGAGCTGTCGCACGATGACGAGGCCCATGGTCATGAGACGCGCTCGCCGGAGAGCCGCGAACAGAAGATCATGATCGGCTAGGCGGCCTCGGACCGTCAGCCGCCGATGGTCGTCATCGTGCCCTCGAAGGGCCTGTAGCGATCCCCAACCTCGTGGGCCTCGTGGCCCGCGACCTTGCCCCAGACCATTCGCCGAATGGTCTGCTCGAGCTCGGCATCCGTCGCACCCTCGCGCATCATGTCGCGCAGGGAAGGGGTGTCGTCTCGGGAGAGACAAGTGCGGAGCTCGCCGTTTGCCTGAAGACGCAGGCGGTTGCAGGCCTCGCAGAAGTGTCCCGTCATCGGTGAGATGAAGCCGACGATGAGGCCGCTCTCGCGGACTCTCCAGTTCTTGGCGGGACCCGCGCCTGCGACGCGGTCGGCGGGCTCGAGGGTCACGTGCTTGGACAATCGCTCGCGCAGATCGGCAGCTGGAACGTGTGTGCGATGGGCCGTCCCGAAGGGCATCTTCTCGATGAAACGCACCTGAGTGGTGTCCGCGTGCTCGGCGAAGAACTTCACTAGCTCGGGAACTTCGTCTTCGTTCTCGCCGGCGACGACGACGCAGTTGATCTTGATCGGCGTCAGGCCCGCTGTGCGCGCAGCATCAATGCCCTCGAGAACCCGAGCGAGGCTGCCGCCCCGAGTGATGCGCTCGAAGGTCTCGGCGTTGAGGGTGTCGAGGCTGATGTTGACCCGTGAGAGCCCTGCATCCGCCAGCGCCTGCGCATGGCCTGCGAACAAGTGGGCGTTGGTCGTCATGGCGATGTCGGACAGGCCCATCTTGCCGAGCAAGCGGACGAGCTGGACGAGGTCCTTCCGCACGGTGGGTTCGCCACCCGTCAGGCGTATGCGCTCGATACCCATGCCGGCGAAGAGGCCAACCAGACGGGCAATTTCTTCATAGCGGAGCACTTCGTTGCGCCGCATGAACTGCACGCCTTCGGCGGGAAGGCAGTACACGCAGCGGTAGTTGCATCGGTCGGTGACGCTCACCCGTAGGTAGGTGTGCACGCGATCGAATGGGTCCATCAGCGGGCCGGACTCCGGCATGGTCTTCCGCTGGCGGACGGGGAGCGTCACTCGGCCGCCGTCGGAAGCTTCTCGGTGATGCGCTTGGCGATGTGGCTGAAGTTGTGCGCGAGTTCGTCGCTGCCAAGAACCGCGGGGGTTCCATCGTCGCCGGCCTTGCGAATGGCCGTCTGTAGAGGAATCTCGGCGAGCAACTCAGTGGCGTACTTCTCGGCTGCGCGCTTGCCGCCGTCCTGTCCGAACACGTAGTCGCGTGTGCCGTCGGGGAGGGGGTAGTAGGCCATGTTCTCCACGAGGCCGAGCAGCGGGACGTCGAGCTTGCGGAACATCGAGATGCCGCGAATGGCATCGGCCAGGGCGATGTCCTGTGGCGTCGTCACGATCACGGCGCCAGCGAGCGGCACGGCTTGGATGAGCGACAGTTGGGCGTCGCCGGTTCCGGGGGGAAGGTCGACGATCAGGTAGTCGAGCTCGCCCCAGTCGGTGTCCTGAATGAACTGCCGGAGCAGACCCATGATCATCGGACCGCGCCAGATGATGGCCTCTTCAGGGTCGACCACCAGGCCGATCGAGATGCACTTCACGCCGTGCGCCACGACGGGCTGGATGCGCTTCTCTTTGTTGACGACCGGGCGGGTGTGCACGTTCATCATCGTCGGAAGACTCGGTCCGTAGACGTCAGCGTCCATCATGCCGACTTTGTGGCCAAACTGGGTGAGTCCGACCGCGAGGTTGCTCGCGATGGTCGACTTGCCGACACCGCCCTTGCCAGAAGCCACGGCGACGATGTGCTTGACGCCGGGGATCGTCTTCTTGTGGATTGCACCACCATGGGGCTGCATACCGCCGCCCTCCATGCCCTTTACGGGAGGCGCCTTTGGCTTCGGCGGACCGCCCGTTCCACCTTTGGGCATGACCAGGCGTGCGAACGGCTGGATGTCTCCAGTGACCCCCAGCTCGCGCAGGTTGGCGACGACCGCCGCCTGAATGTCCGAGCGATCTTGCTTGGTGTGCTGGCTCGTGAAAGCCAGGTCGAAGCGCAGCGTGCCCTCTTCGACGCGGGGCCGTTGCACCATCTGCGCAAGCCACACGCTGCGGCCAGAGACCGGATCGCGGACGCGAGTCGCGGCGGGTTGGAGAAGGTCGAGCGGGTTGATTTCGCCCATGGATGGGCTCCTTGGGAGGGGAAGGGCACGTCACTATCCCGGAGTGCGGTCCGGGTACAGTGCGCATGGTCGTTGTCAGCGGGTGAGCCCGTCGGCTAGGCTTCGGTCGACCGAGGAATGCATGCGCAAGCTGGTCCTTCTAAGCACACTGCTCTCATCCACCGCCCTTGCTGCGTTTCCCGAGGACATCGTCCTCTCGGAGATGACGGAGTATCGCGGTGTACGTATCGGCCAAGGCGACCTGAGCGACGCGTACAAGACGCTGGTGATGGAGCTCGGCACCGCCGTGGCGAATCAGCCTATCAACCCGGCCGAGACCGTCGGCGCCTTTGGCTTTGACGTGGGGATCGTGAACACCTTCGCGTTCATCAACTCCCGCACCAAAGACGGCGTGGTCTCTCCGTGGGAACGCGCTCATCCTGGTGAGAACCCGAACACCTACCTGTTCTCGCCGGGCCTTCAGATCCGAAAGGGCCTGCCCATGTCGCTTGAGATCGGCGCCCGGGGTTCCTGGATCGGCAACAGCCGGCAGGCCGTGTTCTCTGGATTCGGGCGCTTTGCGCTCGTCGAGGGCTACAAGCCCGCCCCCGACATCAGCGTGCATGCCGGCTACTCCGGCTACCTTGGCAACCCCGAGCTCGATCTCGGAGTCTTCGACGCGGGCGCGACGCTCGGCAGTACCTGGTCCTTCGGCTCGTACCCGGGCATCAACCAGGCCCAGATCTCGCTGTTCGCCGACTTCTCTGTGCTTCGCATGAGCGCTGTGCACCGACTCGATGACGCCACAGCCGAGACCATCGGCGCCGCCAAGTACTACTCCGGGCCCAGCACAGCTCCGGATGCCGACAGCTACGAAGCGGGAATCACGATGCCGCGCGTCGGCGGCGGCCTTCAGGTCACCAACGGCAACGCGCACATTCGACTGACGGGAGCCTGGGTTCCCTCGACGATCCCCACCCTCAACGTGGGCATGGGCTTTACCTACTGATCGCGGGCCTTCTGGTCTCGCTGGCTCTCGGAGCCCCGCAGGTCGTCATCCGCGCAGAGGTCGGTCCCGATCTCGACTACGTGTCCGGCACCCTTGAGGTCGCGGCGGCGCAGGTCACGGTGGTGGACCCTCTCGCCGACTTGCCGCTGCCCGCAGACGACCGCACGTCGATGCGCACTTTCCCGGCGCTGATCGAGCAGGGCAGGGTGACTTGGACAGAAGTCGCTCCCGGAAAGTTTGCCTTTCACGCGTATTTGCCTCGCCGCTACGGCGCGGTGGGAGCGACGCGGCATGGCCTGTTCGCCAATGGTGCTTGGTACCCACAGCCCGTGATCGACGGCAACACGCTTCCGGAACTCGAGTGGAGTGTTCAGGTCACGGGCCCCAGTCATGTGGTCATGGCGCTCGGGAACTCTGTGGGGGGAGAGGAGGTCCGCTGGGAGGGCACGGCGGAGCGCGCCTCTCTCGCGGTCATTCCGCACGGCGTGATCGAAGAAGTCGGTGACACGGGGGTCTATGCAGTCGCTCGCCGCCGAGTCAGGAAGGTTCTGATCCGTGAGCTCGATACGCTGATCAGCGAGGCGGTCCCCGAAGCACACCGTGGGCAGGCTGTTGTCGTTCAAGCACCCCTTCGCCGACGTCTCGCCAGATCGGGGCCAGGCCAAGCCCTGGTGTCGGACCGTGCGTTTCGCGTTTTTCCAGGTATGCGGCGTTTCCACCGGGTCGGCGTCGCTCGAGAGGTCTTGCCCGCCCTCGTTCCGCTGTCTGGGCCTGTCGAGCGCGAGTGGGTTGGGGCGAGCTGGGCCGAGGACTACGCGGAGGAACTCTCTGGCACGAGTGCCTCTGACCTGTCTCGATGGGCACGCTGGCTTCCGAGTATCGACTTCCTGCTCAACTCGCGCACGATGCCGTTCTACGGCGAGATCCTCGAGCGTCGCTACGTCGAGGATGACCTGCGTGACGACCTTGGCGAGATGTATGCGCCGCACTACCCGGGGCCTGCGGTGGTGCAGCTTCTCGATGATGTGGGCGGGGAACCATCACGTCGTGCCGCGATGGAGGTCTTGCTGTCGGGTGCGGCACTTTCCGAGGCCATTCCCGCCGGCGAGCCGGGGGCTGATCTGCTCGCTGGATGGGCCGAGGCGGTTCCGCGCCAGGACTACCAACTCCATGTCGATCGGAGTGTCGCGGTGCTTCGCGATGCGCCGGACGACGCCCCGGCGGAGGTGGTGCGGATTCGCGTGGATGGGGAGGAGCATCTTTGGCTCGCCGGGCCCGGGCCTGACTTGTGGACCCTGGAAGCCAATCCGCGTCGCGTCACGATTGATCCGGGAGCCCATCTCAAGCAGCTCACGCGGGTCGGAGACCATTGGCCGCCCAAGTTTCGCCTCGTCGGCGGCGGGTGGATCGACAACATCAACCTCTCGGACCGGTGGGCGGTCGCCGCTCTCTCTGCCACGGTGAGGCGAAGCGGTGACCTTCGCAACAGCCTCACTGGAACCCTGGCGACCAATCAGAACGACCTCGCGCGGTTGCGGGTGGCGTTTGCCCATCGATTTGGTCGCCAGCTCGACGGAGTGCGCCGAAGCCATCGCGTCGCGATCTCGGTCACGTCGGGCTTTCACCACCCCTGGTACCGAGAGGACACGGGCACCCATGGCAACTTCGGTGGGGGTGTTTCTTGGGGGTGGTCGACTCGGGTCGCGTCGACGTTCCCCCTGCGGGGCAGCTACCTCTCTGCGGGTAGCTCCGTAGGCTACGCGCCTCAAACGGGCGAACAGTGGGCGGGTTTCGCGATGGGCGGTGGCACGGTCCTGTCCTGGCACCCTCGGTTTGCTCTCGCGCTCGGGGGGAGCTTGAGTGGGGCGGCCGGAACGGGCGAGGGCCGCAAGCGGGACCTCGGCGGCGTTGGCGGCGTGCGCGGTCTGGATCCCACAGAGGCCCCCGAGGGACCTCTTCGCACCGTGCAGAGGATGCAGGTTCGCTGGGCACCTATTCGCCAAGCGAGTGTTCCGGTGCTTCTGGCATGGGGATCCGAGCTTCAGCTGGCGGCCGGGGCTGAGGTTGCGCAGCTCCTGGAGCGAGACCAGGTCACCCACGGCGCAGGTCTAGTCGCCGGCGCTTACGTGATCGGCGAAGTGCTCGGCTTCGAGCCGCGCGGTGTCGGGCTGACGTTCGGATTGCCTCTCTACGATGGGCAGCGCTGGGTGCCGCTCCGCGAGGCGACCCCGACGGTCTACCTGCGATGGGGACCCAATCTCTGAGAGAACGCCGGTTCTCTGTGCTAGCTTTTCGCCATGGTTCGGGCCGTGCCCGGGAGGTTTCTGATGAAGGACGAGTACCTGGCGGAAGATGAGCTTGGGACCCTGAAGGGCATGCTGGACGAGCAGCTCGAGTCCCTGATGTCCCAGTCGCGCGAAGCGGTGAGTGCGCTGACCGCGGTCCGCGAGAACGACGCCGATCCGCTCGACCTCGCGGTCAGCGAGTCGAACCGAGACTTCACCCTGCGCCTCGCCGATCGCGAGCGGAGGCTTCTCGCGAAGATTCGCTACTCGCTCGGTCGAATTCAGGCGGGAGAGTACGGCGTCTGCGAGAGCTGCGGCGACGCGATCACCTACAGCCGCTTGATGGCGCGTCCTGTCGCGACCTTGTGCATCGACTGTAAGACCGAGGCCGAGCAGCTCGAGCCCCGTCGGCGGGTGTTCTAGCTCTCATCTCGCTTGCAGGGCGCTCCCGCGCTAGGTGACCGGCTGTCGGAGGGGCATTGCTCAAGCGCGCCATTATCGTCGGAGCCTCGAGCGGGATGGGAGAGGCGCTCGCGCGTCGACTCGCCCGCGAAGGCTACAAGGTCGGGCTGGTGGCCCGTCGCCAAGAAGAGCTCGACCGCATTGCCGGCGAGATCAATGGCAGCGGTGCTCCGCGAGCCTTCACCGCGGCGCACGACGTCACCGATACCCAAGGTGCGCGCGACTGCTTTGACGCCCTCGTCCAGCGGCTCGATGGTCTCGACGCGCTGATCTACACCGCGGGAGTGATGCCGCCGGTTGGCGCCGAGGAGTTCGACCCCGCCAAGGATCGCAGCATCGTCGAGGTGAATGTGATTGGGGCGATGACCTGGCTCGACCTGGGTGCAGAGCGGTTTCAGATTCAAGGCGCCGGCACTCTCGTCGGTGTGGGCTCGGTCGCGGGTGACCGGGGGCGGCGCGGGCAGCCAGCCTACGCAGCCTCGAAGGCAGCGCTCCACACGTTCATGGAAGCGCTTCGCAACCGTCTCGCGACCAAGGGCGTTCAGGTGCTGACGATCAAGCCCGGACCGACGCACACACCGATGACCGCCGACATCGAGAAGATGCCGATGGCCATTGATGCGGACCAGTCTGCCGACGGCATCTTCCGCGCGATGGCTCGTGGCGCAGATACTGCGTACGTACCGATTCAGTGGCTGCCCATCATGGCAGTCATCAAGTCCATTCCGTCGGTCGTATTCCGACGCATGCCGCTCGACTGAGGAGGGGATAATGTCGGACGGAACCGAGAGAGCGTTGGTGGAGCTCGAAGGGCGTCAGGGCTGGGGAATGTCCAGCCAAGCGCTGTGTCGCGTGCTCTACCCCAAGCATCCCGATGATGTGGTCGAGGCGTTCAAGACTGCCGAACAGCATGGCCTGTCTATCCACTGCTGGGGCAACGGCCGAAGCTACGGGGATGCCGCGCTGAACGAGGGCAACCTGTTGCTCGACTTCAGCCGCATGAACCGGATTATCGACTGGGACAAGGACAGCGGCATCGTCAAGGCGCAGCCTGGCGTGACCCTGAACCGGCTCTGGGAGACACTTCTCGCCGATGGCTACTGGCTGCCGGTGGTGACCGGTACGCAGTACACCACCCTCGGTGGCGTGGTGGCGGTGAACGCCCACGGCAAAAACAACTTCAAGTACGGCCCCTTCGGCGACCACGTGCTTGCCTTTGAGATGGTGACTGCGGACGGGCAACTCCGCGAGGTGACGCGAGAATCCGATCCGGAGCTCTTCCACGCTGCAATCGGTGGCTTCGGCTGGCTCGGCGTATTCGTCTCGATCACGCTCCAGATGAAGAAGGTCCACAGCGGCCGCATCAAGGTGCTTCCGTTCCTTGAGGAGGATCTCGAGGGCATGTTCCGCGGCTTTGAACGCTGCAATGCCGAGGACTGGGACTACGTAGTCGGATGGATTGATGCCTTCCCCGGCGGCCGCGCCCTCGGTCGAGGACAGATTCACGCCGCTCGCTACTACGCCGAGGGTGAGGATCCGGAGGCCGTGCCTTCGCTCGCACTCGACCGTCAGCATCTGCCGAGTCGCTTCTTCGTGGTCATTCCCAAGGCGTGGCTGTGGTGGTTGGCGAAGCCGTTCGCTCATCGCTGGGGCATGCGCTTGGTGAACCTGGCGCGCTTTCTGTCGATGAAGATCGGTGACCACGATGTGCACCCGCAAGAGCACGCGCGGTTCAACTTTCTGCTGGACTACGTGCCGAACTGGAAGTGGATCTACAAGCCGACCGGCCTGATCCAGTTCCAGTTCTTCCTGCCGAAGGATGAGGCGCGTCGTGTGATTCGTCGGGCCCTCGAGATGGGGCAAGAGCGCGCGCTCGAGTCGTGGTTGGTCGTCATGAAGCGGCATCGCGCCGACCCGTTCTGGCTGTCGCACGCGGTCGATGGCTACAGCTTCGCCATGGACTTTCAGGTCACCGACAAGAACCGCCAGGCGCTCTGGGACCTCACCCAGGAGTACGCCGAGATGGTGGTCAAGGCCGGAGGGCGCTTCTACTTGGCCAAGGACAGCACCGTGAGCGGCGCCCACGTTCGGCGCTCGTTGGGTGACTCGGTCCTCGGCCGCTTCTTCGCGCTCAAGCGTCGCCTCGATCCCAACAGCACCCTGATGGGTAGTCAGCTTCGGCGTGTCTTTGGTGGACTTGGCGAAGAACTGGCCGACCTTGGGGATGCGGCTGCAAAGCTTGAGGACACGCCCGGCGAGCCGACCGTGCCGGCCCAGACGTCTGAAGTAGCGGGCCTGCCCACTGAGCTCCGCGAAGCAGCGGCCGCGCCTACTTCGCCCACGCTTGCCCCAGCCGAAGAAGCGCTCCCTCCGGAGTAGGGCCCCCTAGTTTCCCGCCCAGGCGTCGATTTCGTCCGGGGCGACGGTCGCGAACCCGCGCCAGAGCTCGCCAGCTAGCCGCTTGGTCCCCGGCCGGTCTGAGCGATAGCGGGCGCGAAGGTAGTCGTTCTTCACGGTGCCGTCGGCTGCAGTCTGCACGCTCGGCTCGAGCAGGTTCATGCGCAGCTGGGTGCGGCCCTGGCTGGTGCCGGCGTGGGCGACCACGATGGTGCCGTCCTCCTCGACCGTCATGACGACGCCGACGTGGGTCAGCTCGTCGTCGAACTTGCCGTTCCCATTGCGGTCGTATGTGTTGTCGAAGAAGGCAAGGTCGCCGAGGGTGGGCACCTTCCGTTTGTGGGTCGCACCGATGTCCTTCGCTGCGGCCCACAGTGAGGCGGTGTTGCCCGTCAGGCCCACTCCCGCACGGTCGTACACAGCGCACACAAAACCCGAGCAGTCGTCACGAAACCCGCGAGGCGTGTGCTTTAGGTAGTGTTCCGCAGCGTCGGCGACGGCGTGCCCCAGGTCCGTGGCTTCGGCCTTGGGATGGGTGCCCTCAGCAGGAGAGGTCGCTTCGACCTCGCGAGGAGCCTCGTCGCGCGCGACGAGATCGACTGGCTCGTCAGCCGGCGGAACCGGAACGTGTGACCCCACCGAGGCCAGCGGCCCAGGCACAGCAATGCCCTTCGACGCGCAGCCGACGGTGATCAGCGAGAAGAGGAGAACGGAGCGCATGGGCTTAGGGCGGAGGGCGAGAGGGGGCCAGGGAGGCAGGGGGGAAGGGCCCCTAGTATGCTACGCCCCAACGCGGAAGGAAAGCGCGATGCGGAGGACAACATGACGGTCTCGGTGCCCGCGCTCTTTGAGGGGATCCCGGATCTCCACCTCGAATGGGCCATGGAGCGATTCACTCGTATCGAGCTGGACTCGGGCGTGCGGCTGATCGAAGAAGGCGAGAGCGATGAAGACATGCTCATCCTCGAGTCTGGAGGTTTGGATGTCCTTACTGGGGACACCCACCTGGGCACCGCTGTTCCAGGCGACCTGGTCGGAGAGGCGGCGCTGTTTGGTTACCCGGTGCGCACCGCGTCCGTGGTGACGTCCTCCCCGTGCAGCATCCTCTTGCTCAATCGCGCGGGATACCAGGAGCTTCGGGAGTCATCGAGCCCGGTGGCTTGGCGCCTCGAACAGCGTGCCCTCGACTTGGTGACCGATCGACTGCGGACCGTGGGCGAGCGAATCGGGAAGGCATCTGAAGGCACACCGGTCTCCAGTCACGCGACCCAGGGCTTGTTTCAGCGGGTGTCGCGGATGTTCGGCGCGGGAGGACAGAAACGGACCGACCACCTCGACCTCCCGTTCGTGCTTCGACAGACACGCATGTTTTCGGACGCGCCCCCAGACGCCCTTCGCATCGTCGGTGAGCAGATGGAACAGTTTGGTTTCGGGCCCGGCGCCTTCCTCTGCACGCAGGGCGAGCTCGGGGAGACCTTCTTTGTGCTCGCAAGCGGCAAGGTCGAGGTTCTGATTGGAACGCCCGATGGCGGCGTGGAGCCTCTCGCTCAGCTGCAGCCCGGCGCGTCGTTTGGCCAAATGGCACTGGTCTCGGACGAACCTCGCATGGCCTCCTGTGTCGCCGTCGACAAAGTCACCGTCGCCACACTCTCGCGCGAGGCCTTTCAGGCTCTGCGCGCACGCGACGACCTCGCCGGAAGTGTGCTTCGCGTCGCGTTGTTGCGGTCGCTGTCCGAGCAGCTCGCCTACGCCAACGGCCAGCTAGCCCAACTCGACTGGGTTGCGCGAAGCCGCTCGAAGGGCGATGTGCGTCGCCTGATGATGGCGTCGGCTGGAGTCGAGGCCAATCTCGGCGGCCGCTAGGTCGTCTGCTCGAAGAAGAGGGACGCTGTGAACATCCTCGGAGTCGCCGACGGCCTACACGCAGGGGCCGCGCTCACCGTTAACGGCAAGCTGGTGGCAGTTGCTCACCAGCAGCGGCTCGACCGCGTTGCCGCCTCGAACGCTTTCCCGTGGCAGGCCATCGAGCAGGTGCTCGAAGATGCCGGTGTCGCCCCGGGCGACGTGGATCTCGTGGGGGTCGCCGGCCGATTCTCGCCCCCATTCGCGGTCCGTCGTCATCCAAGCCTACGGGCGCTGGCGAGGGATCCGTTCTCGCCCGTCCATGATGCTCGTGTGTTCGCTCACGCTCTTCTGCGCCACTCTGGGCTCGGCGCACTCGAGGCGGATCGCGCTGGTGATTGGCTTGCCGCGCGCTTCGCCGAAAGAGATATCCGCCCGCAGCGCGTCATTTTGGTGGGCATGCACCGTGCCTTGGCTGAAGCCGCCTACCGTCTGCAGGACGATGACACCGACGTGCTGGTGATCACGCTTCACCCCAAGGGCGATGGTGTCGCCCTCGCGGTCCATGTCGGGAACAGCGCACAGCTCGACCGGTATTGGACCCAGCGCGGGTTCGCGAGCCTGCATCTTCATCTCGGACGTTGCGCGGCTACCCTCGGCCTGCGCGCGGGGGTGGATGATGCGCGCCTCTGGGGTCTTGCTGGACAGGGGGAGCCCACCGAAGAACTCGGGATTCTGCTCGACCGCCACCTGTCCACCGACGGCCTCAAGCTCTCGCGGCGAAGCTACCTGGTGCCGGCGCGGCGCAAGGACCGGGTCTACCAGGCGCTGGCCGATGCGAATCCGGCCGATGCCGCAGCGAGTATCCAAGCGAACCTCCGGCGAACCGTCGTCGAGCTTGTGCGCAAGCACGTCGCGCACTGGGGGATTCGCACGGTGGCTCTCGGTGGCCAGGTGTTCGACAATCCACGCCTCGTCGCTGCCGTAGCCGAGATGGACGAGGTGGAGCGTGTTCTTGCAGGGCCCGAACCTGGGTGGGGCTCCCTGGCTATTGGCGCTGCGACCATGCTCGCGGGCAAGCCTCCCCGCATCGCACCTTCGCTGGGCTTCGATGCCGGAACGCCCACCAAGAAGCAGATTAAGTCCGCAGTCGTCGCCCTCAAGAATGGCCAGGGTGTGGCCCACTTCTCGGGTCGGGCCGGGTTCGGCACCGAGGGGCAGGGGAGTCGGGCGGCGCTCGTTCGCGCTGATGACGCAGCCGCCGTCGAGCGGCTTCGCACGGCGCTGGGGCGCCCAGAACACGAGGAACCCCTCGTGATCCTACTCTCCGCCGAGGCCGACTGCTTTCGGGCGAGCGACAAGATGCGGCTCCCGCTGGCTTACGGAAGCGCCGCTCCGCTGATCGACAACAAGCACGCCACGAGCATGCTCGGAGCACTGTCGCGCGACAGCCGAGCGCGGGTCTGCGTAGCCTCTGACGGGGCTGTCAAGCAGCTGCTCGACGGCGTGGCCAAGCACGGCATCCACGCACTCGCAGCTTTCCCGCTCGCGATGGGCTCCGAGCCGACCCTCTCCCGGGCAGAGGCCGCCAGTCGACTCGCCGCCGAGGCTGGCCTTCACGCCTTGGTTGCCGGTGGCTGAGCAAGAGCCCAAGGCGATTCTTCGCGAAGTGGTGCTGGTCTGGCTCGCGACGTTGCTCCTGATTCGGCTCGTCGTCATGGCGGCCGACGCCGGCGCCCCAGAACTGGTGAAGGCTGCAGTGCCGCTGTTGTTCATGTACGCGCCAGTTTGGTGGCTGCAGCGAACCGGTCGCGATCCGGATGTCTATCCGCTCGCTCTGCCGGCCTTCTCGGACCGGGCGCCGTACATCGAGGCGCTGAAGCTGAATGCGCTCATCATCGGGCTGATCTTGCTTCCGTGGCTCGCCGGCTACCACTATTGGCAGACGAGTTGGCTTCCGTCGATCATGGAGTCCCTTGGATTCAGCCCGAGGAGCATTCCCGAGGTCGAGTACCAGGGAACGTGGCCGTCCAGCCCGCTGCTGCTGATCGCGTACCACCTGTTCTTTGTGGCCATTCCCGAGGAACTCTTCTACCGAGGCTACGTCCAGAGTCGGCTCGACGAGGTGTGGCCTCCGCGCTGGCGTCTGTTTGGCGCGGATATCGGCTGGGGTCTGATTGCGGCCTCGGCGATCTTCGCATTGGGGCATTCGATCGTCTCGCTTCAGTGGTGGCATCCCTTCATCTTCTTCCCGAGCTTGGTCTTCGGTTGGATGCGCTGCCGCACCGGCACGATCGTCGCTGGCGCGCTGTTTCACGCGTGGTCCAACGTGCAGGTGACGACGCTCGACACCTTGTACGGTATCGTTCCTCCGTGAACCGCTCGCCGAGGGTGGGGTCGAATCAACGGGTCAGAGCAACGGTCCGTAGCTGTCCGGCGCTGTCGCCGTTATAGGTCCGGGTCGCGAGGTCATCGGAGAGTCTTTGGAACCCTGTCCCTTCTGCAACACACCTGTCGATGGGGACTTGATCCGCTTCGGTGGAACTTGTCCCAGCTGCTTCGGAGAGATCCCAGGCGAAGAGGCCGCTACGGATCCCGGCGAGGCCGTGAAGGCCGCGCAGGTCCAGCAAGACGAAGCACGTGTCCGACGTCGCATGATGGTCCCGGCCATCATGGGCGCGCTCGCGTTGCTCGCGCTGGGTTCTGCCGCATGCCTGATCGGCTTGCGAACCGCCAGCACCCAGACCGAACTCGCGATCGATGCCGCTCTTGCGGATGTCGAGGACGAGGTCACGGTGGATCCCGATGCGCCGAAGAAGGGCGAAGGCAGGCTTGTCGTCGAGCCTGTCGTGGTCGACGAGGCCACCGGCCGCGTGGGCTACGTCGATCCTCGTACCGGCGAGGAAGTCTCTGTCGATGAAGCCACGGGCACCGTGACGCTCATCGACGAAGTCGCTGGCGTGAAGCGGGTCATCAACGCGGCGACCGGTGAGGCCGAGGTTTACGATCTCGAGACCGGTGAGCGGGCGATGGTCGACCAAACCACCGGCATGGCCGTCGTGCGCGACGAAGAAGCGGGAACCGCACGCGTCGTCGACCCTCGCACTGGAATCACCACCGTCGTCGACGAAGAGACGGGTGCTCCGACACACGTCATCAACCCTGTCACGGGTGAGACACAGGGTGTCGACGAGGGAACGGGCTTCCTGGTGGTCGAAGATCCAAACACGGGCACCAAATCGGTGGTGAACACAGCGACGGGAATCGTCGCGGACGTCGACTCCCGCACGGGTGTTGCTGAGCTGGTGAACCCCGAAGATGGCAGCGCGCTGCTGTTTGACCCCGAGACCGAAGAAGTCGCGACGGTCGACCCCACCACTGGCGTCGCGTCGTTTGTGGATGAAGAGGCTGGCACGACGACTGTCGTCGATCCCCGGTCCGGAGCGACGGCCGAGGTCGATGGCAGCACGGGCTCGGCGACGCTCGTCAACCCGCGTACCGGCCAGACCACGATCGTGAACCCCGAAGAGGGCACGGTCGCCAAGATCGACCCCCTCACGGGAACGGCCATCACGGTGGCTCCGACCGTCGAGGTGAGCGACGAGGATCTCGAGGGGATCGCGGCACTGCCCGACGGACGCCTGCCGTCTGACGAAGAGCTTGCCGGCCTGGGCGAAGATCTCGATGATCTTCCTGAAGGGCGCATTCGCTCAAAGTCTGAGCTGACCGAGAACTTCCAGATTGGTGAGCTCGGAACCGCGCCAGACGCGGGCCAAGGCACCACCTCGGGCACCCGCGTCGTCGAGGGCGGCGCGTCCGTGGGCTCTGGACTCTCATCCGGTCCTCGCGAGGCGACGGTCAAGGTCGATGCTTCGACGGACGTCACGACGACCAAGGCCTCGCAGTACACCGTGCTGGGCCTCACGCCCGACGTGTCGATCTCGCGGCGCGAGCAGCTCGGCATCCGTCTCGAGGACGACCAGGCCATCATCGCGATGATCAAGCGCGTCATGGACACCGAGATTCCGCGACTTCGGGTTTGCTACGAGCGCCGGCTCAAGCAGGCGCCGGAGCTCAAGGGACGCTGGGCCCTCAGATTCACGGTGCGTGCCGACGGCTACACCGAGGCGGCGACCGTGAACGGACTCGACAGTCGTGACGACCAGCTCGAGGCCTGCGTGGTCGAGAAGTTGAAGAGCTGGCAGTTCCAGAAGATCCGTGAAGACCAGCCGATCAAGAAGACCGTCACCTTCCGTCCGAGCTAGAGCCTCACGCTGTAGATGACGGCGTGTTCGCCGACGCCGTAGTAGTCGGCGCGGCGCCCGGATTCGGTCCAACCTGCCTCTTCATAGAGTCGGCGGGCAGCGGCGTTGCCCGCCCTCACCTCCAAGAAGGCGCGGAGGACACCCTCGGCCCGCCAAGTCAGGGTCGCTGTCGCGAGGAGCTCTCGCCCGAAGCCGCGACGGCGAGCGTCGGGGTGAACCACGACCGTGAGCACCTCGGCCTCATCGACCACAACGGAGCTGATTAGGTGGCCGTGGATGTGGCCCTCCACCTCGACCACGAGTGCGCGAACGGTTCGAAGCGCAAGCTGGGCTTGAACGCTCGCGGCTGTCCATGGGTGAAAGGCGCCGGCGCCCTCGACGGCCGCAATCGCCTCGGCGTCCGACGCGACCGCTCGCCGGATCACAGCGCTTTCGGCGCGATCTCGCGGATCACCACGCGCTCACGGGCACCTGCGAATGCCGCCGCCGCGGCGGCTTGAAATGCAGGGTCCTCAGCAGGCACCTCGAGATTCCGCTTGATGAACTTCTCGACCACCAGTCGCCGCCTTAGGATGGCCGACAAGTCCTTCTCTGTCATGCCCCGGTTCTCGAGGAAGGCATCGAAGGACTCGTAGGTCTCGAAGCTGTCACGCACAGCGTCGAGTCGGCTCGACACTTGCTCCGGTCGCGGTGCGTACACGCTCACATCACCTGCGAGTTCGCGCACGGCGGCGGTGTCGATGGCTCGGCCCAGCGAGGCTTCCCAAATCGGCATGGCCTGTGCGTCGCGGGTAGCGAGGACCGTGAGAAGGTCGACATCCGAGCTCAGCACGAGCTGGTCTCCGACGACTGCGACGACGCGGTCAAGAGGTTCGGCGGCGGCGCTACCCCAGAGGAGCGTGGCGATGAAGAGCAAGCGGTGCACGACGTCATCGTAACGCGGGTGCGCGATGCCCTCGTGGGATCGGGATACCATGTGGCCGCTGGAGGCTTCGTGAATCGTTTCTGCCACTTCCTCTCGACTGGAATGGTCGCGCTCGCTGCATGCGGAGAGCCGACGAGTGAGGTTGCGAGCCCTGGAGCCACAGCCCCCGCCGGTGAAGCAGCGCTGACGGTGGTCTACACGGCCCATGGTGAGGGTGAGATTGAGCCCTGTGGTTGACCGCGTCATCCTCTGGGCGGTCTGTCCAGGCGAAGTCAGTGGGTCGAGGACGCGCGCTCGTTGGGTGCAGTCGTCTATGTGAACGCCGGGAACGCGCTAGCCCCGCCTTCTAGGAACAACCATGGGTCGATCGGGGATGCAGAGCGCATCAAGGCCGAGCTCATCCTCCAGACAGCCGCAGCGGACCAGATCGATGCGATGGCTCTCGGCGAAGAAGATTGGCGTCTAGGTCTGGACTGGCTTCGGCAGCGGTCCGCAGAGCTTGCATTGCCCGTGCTGGCTGCCAATCTCGAGTGTGATGGCGTCGCGCCGTTCCCGGCGAGCCGAGTCGTCGAGCGTGCTGGGCTGAAGGTGGGCATTGTCGGTGTGACGAGTGGACAGGTTCCCGGCTGCATCGTTTCCGACCCCATCGCCGCCGCCGGTCGCGTAGCGGATGGCCTCAGGGCCGAGGTCGACGTGGTGGTGGGCTTACTGCCCCTCCGGCTGACCCGGATTGAGGAAGGAGCGGATCTCGGGATCGACCTCGCGGTGAGCGGGGGTGAGCCCGTGAAGTACGAAGACCTGGTTCCGTGGCGGGGTGGGTACAAGGCGGCCTCGGGGGGCCAGACCAAGCATCTGGGTGCCGTCGGTCTCTACCCGAGTCCAGGCGCGACGGGTTGGGCCCCCGATCCATCACTGGTCTTGCTTCGTGAGATCGAGAAGACGCAGGCGCTTCGTGATCGCGTTGCCGATCGGCTTGAGAAGGCCAACGACGAAGGGCGGCGTAGCCGCTACGGCGAGATGATCGCCAAGTACGACGCCGATCAAGAGGAACGCCGGGCGAAAGTCGCGGCGTTGGCGGGAGACAGCGGCGTGGGCAATCGGCTCGTCAACAAGCTGGTCCCTCTCGATGAGGCGATCTCGGATCACCCAGAGACTCTGGAGCGCGTGACTTCAGCGAAGGCTCGGGTCACTGCGGCTGCCACCGGGGGAGCGGACGTCACCGAGCTGGTCAACGTCCCACACCTCATCCCGGGAGACGGACCGTTTGTGGGAGCCGACGCCTGCCAGTCGTGTCACACCGAGCAGCACACCCAGTGGCGTCGGACCTCTCATGCCAGAGCGTACAAGGGCCTTGTGGACGTCGATAGGGCCATGGACCCGGAGTGCTACTCCTGCCACGTCACCGGGGCGGACTCCGAGCACGGACCGCGCGAGCCGATGCTGGTCGGTCCGTTCCGCGATGTGCAGTGCGAAGCCTGTCATGGGCCCGGGCGTGCCCACATTGCAGCACCGGCAACGGTACGAATGGTGAAGAGCCCAGATGAATCTCTGTGCATCACCTGCCATGATGGTGAGCGAGACATGGGGCGCTTCGAGCTGGAGCGCTACCTCAAGAGGGTGTCGCATTGAGCTTTCCGACGCTGATCTCTGGCGTGTTCGCCGGACACTGGACCTCCCCAGAGAGGACCACCGGCTGCACGGCGTTTCTTTTTCCAGGCGGCGCGACCGCGGGTGTGTGCGTCCCCGGAAGCGCGACGGGTACGCGAGAGATGGGGGCTCTCGAGTCCGGTCATCTTGCGCCTGAGATTCACGGGCTCTGCCTGTCAGGTGGCTCCGCGTTTGGGTTGGCGGCCGCAGACGGCGTCATGCGTACGCTCGCCGAGCAGGGCATCGGCTTCGACACGTCCAATGGGCCAGTTCCGATCGTGCCGGCGGCGATTCTCTACGACCTCTCCACCGGGACGGTGCGTCCCGACGCGGCATCGGGCCGGGCAGCTGCCGAGAGCGCTTCATCGCGGCCCTTGGCCGAAGGGCGGGTCGGCGCTGGCGCCGGAGCCAAGGTCGGTAGCGTGACGGGCTCCGCGGTCCCCGGTGGCTTTGGCTGCTCGACCTATGCCGTAGGGGAGTGGACTGTAGGCGCCGCCGTCGCTGTGAACGCTCTGGGCAGCGTTCGCGACCCCGAGACGGGCGCGTGGGTCGCTGGAGGGCCGCCCACGGACTTGCGTCGACCGGGCAGTCCACGAGAGCAGACGACACTTGCCGTCGTCGTGACGGATGCGCCCCTCGACAAGGGTGCGGCCACGGTGCTCGCACGCATGGCAAGTGCCGGGCTTGCCCGCACGCTTTACCCCGCGTACACCGCATTTGATGGTGACGTGGTGTTCGCGGTCTCACCTGCCAAGGGCCCCTGTGTCGACCCGATGGATCTGACCCGGCTCGGCCATGCGGCGGCGATCGTCGTGGCCCGGGCGATTGTGCGAGCGGTCAGTCGAGCATCGTGATCGCGTCGGACACCTGGGCGTGTCCGATCTGGAGCAGAAAGTCGTTGCGGCGACCGTAGCTCTTCGCGCCCAACACGAAGAAACGTGGCTCGGGGTTTCGAAGCACTTCGGCGCCCTGGGATACCTGATCGAGGCAGTCTCCTCCGCTACCCGAGGCGGCGAGCAGGGCCGCTGCGAGCTTCATCGGTCCTTCGGAGGCGTAGCAGAGGTGGACCTGCAGCTCCCGGGTTGGAGCGAGGTCCGGACGAAAGCCGGTGCACGCCACCAGGGTGTCCACTTGAACGGTCCGTCCATCCTCGAGGTTGATGACGAGGTCCTCGTTGTCGTGGCTCACCGACTCCACGCGAGCGCCGGGGAGATGTTCGGTCTTCGCGACCGCCTCCCGGGCGGCCACCCAGAGCCCATGTCGCTCGGCCAGAGCGTCGTCGGCCGGTGAGTGGAATGAGGGTGTCTCGGTACCGCACAGCCAGGTCACCTGGCGGCCCTCTGCGAGGAGTTCGAGCACCAAGGTGCATCCCGTCGCTCCGGATCCGAGTACCGCGACCCGTTCGCCGGGCACGCTCGTAGCGTGGTGGATTCCATAGAGGATGCGTCCTTCCGCAGCGGCTGCGCGCTCTCCCTTGGCCACGACGCCACCGATGCCCACCGGATTCGGCTGGCCGACCACGCCAGAGCAATCCAGGACTGCGTCGACGGTCACCACGCGCTCACCGTCAGCGCAGTCGAAGAGGAGGCGAAAGGGGAGCGGGCCGCGCGTGCCTCCGCCGATGGCCTCGGTCTTGCGTAAGCTCGAGCGAGTGACGCCATGAAGCCTGTGACCCTCGTGGACGTTCAGCGTGGCGGCGATCGGCTTCAGGTAGTGCTCGACCATGTCGGCCCCGGTGGGGCAGGCCTCGAGTTCGGTGAGGGTACAGAGCTGGCGGCCGAGTTCCGTCGTGTTCATCTTCCACGGCGTGAAGAGGCGAACGTGCCCCCAGTCCAAGAGGGCTTGACCCACGGCTCCACGCTCGAAGACGTCGACCGTGTGGCCGGCGTTTTGCGCGGCGAGTGCGGCTTCGATGCCGATAGGGCCTGCTCCGATGACTGCGATTCGCATAGATGCTCCTGCGGCTCTGTATACCGACTGCCAGGTGCGTTTCACGCGCGAAGAGGACGCGGGGGTTAATCGCTGCGCATGAATGTCCTCGGAATCGAGTCCAGCTGCGACGAGACCGCCGCCTCTGTGGTGGGGGCCACGGGCGTGCTCTCGGATGTGGTGCATAGCCAAGTCATCCACGCCGAGTACGGGGGCGTCGTTCCCGAGCTCGCAAGCCGTGCTCACGTCGAGAAGATGGGAACGGTGGTTCGCGCTGCACTCAGCGAGGCCGGCATCGAGCGACCAGATGCGGTCGCGGCAACCGCCGGGCCTGGCTTGATTGGCGCAGTGCTCGTGGGCCTGTCGTTTGCGAAGGGGCTCGCCGCGGCGTGGGATGTCCCATTCCTGGGCATCAACCACCTCGAAGGGCACCTGCTCTCGGCATTGCTCGAAGACCCCGCCCCGGCGTTCCCATTTCTCGGGCTGGTGGTCAGTGGCGGGCACTCCACCGTGTACCTGGCACGTGACGTGGGCAACTACACCGTGCTCGGTGAGACCATCGACGATGCCGCCGGTGAGGCCTTCGACAAGACCGCCCGCATGATGCGCCTTGGCTACCCGGGTGGGCCCGTCGTGGACCGGCTCGCTGCCGAAGGCAATCCCAAGGCCGTGAAGTTCCCCAGGCCAAGACCCGGCGACCTGGACTTCTCGTTCTCAGGACTCAAGACCGCCGTTCGCACCCACGTGCAGAAGAAAGACCGGGCCAGCGATGTCGACGTCTGCGCGTCCTTTCAGGCGGCAGTGGTCGACTGTCTTCTCGGACGCGTGAAGGAGGCCGCAGAGCGCACCGGTGTGCGGCGTCTCGCACTCGCGGGCGGTGTGGCCGCGAATAGTGAGCTCCGCCGGCGTGCACTGGAGCTCGATCTCGATGTCTTTGTTCCCCCAAAGAATCGCTGTACCGACAACGGCGCGATGATCGCGAACGCAGGGCGGCAGCGCCTCATCCGCGGCGAACGCCATGCAATGGACCTGGGCGCTCGCCCCGGCTGGAGGGTCGATGAGTGAAGAACTCCATCCGGCGGTTCTACTTCGCGCCCTCGAACAGCGGGCACGCAAGCGCTTTGGCCAGCACTTCCTGGCGCGGCCATCGATTGTGTCTCGCATCGTGCGTGGGGCTCGAGTCTCCGAAGGGGACTCCGTCCTCGAGATTGGACCCGGTCTTGGCGTATTGACGCGGGAATTGATGCGAACTGGGGCCTCGGTGACCGCTGTAGAGCTCGACCGCGACCTCGCGGCTTTCCTGCGCGAGCGCGAGCCCGACCTCCGGCTCATCGAGGGGGATGCCATGGTGGTGGACCTCGACGAGGCCATCCCGGATCCGCCGGCCAAGGTCGTGGCGAACCTTCCGTACAACGTCGGCACGCAGCTTGTGCTGCGTCTGATCGACGAGCCCGCCAAGGTCTCCTCGATCACGGTGATGCTCCAGAAGGAAGTTGTGCAGCGGATGCTCGCGGAGCCAGGGAACCGGACCTATGGGGCCCTGACCGTTCAAATTGCCGTGCGCGGTCAAGCGAGCTGGGTCTTGGGCGTCCCGCCGGAGGCGTTCCATCCGCCACCGAAGGTCGACTCGGCGGTGGTCCGGATTGACCTCTACGAGGCTCCTCGCACCGGAGCGGTCACTCCAGAGCAGTTCGACAGGGTCGTTCGCGCCTGCTTTACCCAGCGGCGAAAGACCTTGATCAACAGCCTCTCCACGATGATTGGCAAGGAACGGGCCCGAGCGGCTGCCGAGCGCGCAGAGCTTCCGGAGCGCATTCGCGGTGAGGCACTCGACGTCGAGGCCTTTGTACGGCTCGCCGAGGCTGTGTACGCGATTTCCGCGGAGCAAGGCGACGAGGCCTAGAGCCGCCTGTAGCCCTGCAGTCACGGTGGTTTGGTCTGCTCGTTTGGCGCGTACCCGACCCGGACAAGAGGCTTGCGCGGGCGTCCTCCCCCTGTTTCCGTTAAGAGCCCACGTTTCCAGGCGTTTTTTCTGACGCTTGAACTGCAGACCTCCACAGGAGCGGGAATGCGCATCGCGTCCGTTGGCATGACCGACGTTGGCCTCAAGCGGGGCCACAACGAGGACAACTACTTGATCAACGAGGAGCTCTCGCTCTTCGTGGTTGCCGACGGCATGGGCGGTCACGCGGGTGGCGAGTACGCTAGCGCCATCTGCGTGAACACGATCGAAGAGATCGTCACTTCCATCGAGCTTCACGACGATATCCCCGTGGACTCGGACGACCCTGTCGAGGTTACCCGCGAGCGTCTGCGCTACGCCATTCGTCTTGCCGGCCGTCGCATCTTCGAGAAGGCGCGTGAGGAGCGGGAGTTCCACGGCATGGGCACGACCGCCGTCGCGGTTCTCGTGGCTGCCGGAAAGGCCTTCGTGGCCCATGTGGGCGATAGCCGCGTCTATCGCAAGCGCGGGGATAGCTTCGAGCAGGTCACCGAGGATCACTCGCTGGTCAACGAGAAGCTCAAGGCAGGTCTCATCACCGCCGAAGAAGCCAAGAACCACAAGATGCGCAACGTCATCACCCGCTCGCTTGGCTACCAAGAGGACGTTGAGGTCGACCTGTCGGTGTTCGACGTCGAGAAGGGCGATCACTTCCTGCTCTGCAGCGACGGCTTGTCCGGCCACGTCGATGGCGAGGAACTCGGCCTGCAGATCGGCTCCTCGCTTCAAGACTCCGCGCGTCACCTCATCGAGATGGCCTGCGAGCGTGGCGGCGAGGACAACATCACCGTCGTGATCTTCCGGGCGGAGTCCAACGCTTGAGCGATGCGAGCGCCGAGGCGATGAAGCGACTGCGCGTCCAGGTCTGGGCGTTCGGGGGCCTCTCGGCTGCGCTCTTGGTCGCACTCGCGGTCGTGGTCCCGCGTAGCAACGCCTATCCAGAATTGGTCGAAGAGAATCTCGAGCTGAAAGGCTCGCTGGAGCAGATGGGTGCTCGTGTCGACGAGATGGACCGTCTATTGCTTCGGCTTCGCCTGTACGACGCACAGCTGCGCTCGCTGACCGATCCGCTCGGGCCGTCGGGTCCACTGCACCATGCGCTGGGCGAGGGCGAGGCGGTTGATCCCGTTCGGCCTGCACTCGACGGTCTGGCCGACGCCATCGAAGACACCGACGTCGACCCCGCGAGTGGGGACTTCCCGGATCTCCGTCCGGCTGAGGCTTGGGCGGCAGCCCTCGATGCTCGCGCCGACACCTTCCTGTCGACCATGGAAGCCGCAGAGCCCGATGTTTCCTGGATCGTCGAGGAACTCGAGGGGCTTCGGGCCCTCGAAGAAGCGCTGCCTAGCAAGTGGCCGGCCATGGGACAGCTCACGTCGACCTTCGGGTACCGCCGTGACCCCCTCGATCGCAGGCAGTGGGCTTTCCACAGCGGCCTCGACATTTCAAACAAGCGGGGCACGCCGATCTACGCGGCGGCCCCCGGAAGAGTGCTCGAGTCGCGCACCGTCTCCGGGTACGGCAAGAAGGTCTTGCTCGACCATGGGTTCGGAATCACCACGACCTACGCCCACTGCAGCGTGCTTCACGTTGAAGAGGGCGACCTCGTCGAGCGTGGGCAGCTTGTCGGCAGGGTCGGATCGACGGGTCGCGTGAGCGGTCCCCATCTCCACTTCGAGGTTCGTCTCGACGGCCAAGCAGTGGACCCGCTCGACTACATCGAGCGCTGAATGGGGCAGGGCGTTGGGCTCTGCACCAAAAAGAAGGGTTGTCTGGCGCTGTCCTGTGTGCAGGTTGGGCCGCCAACGAGTAAGTACGTGGCCCTTACGGAGACGGTATGTTCGAGAGTCTCAGCCAGCTCGCCCTCAAGCTTTTCGGCGACGCCAACCAGCGGGAGATCAAGAAGATCCAGCCGCTCGTGGACCGAATCAACCAACTCGAGGCCGAATACGAGGCCCTGAGCGACGAGCAGGTTCAGGCGAAGACGCCTGAGTTCCGAGCCCGTCTCGAGAAGGGAGAGTCCCTCGACGACATCCTCCCGGAGGCCTTTGCGACCGTCCGAGAAGCGGCGAAGCGGACCCTCGGGATGCGTCACTACGACTGCCAGTTGGTCGGTGGCATCGTCATCCACCAGGGCAAGATCTCCGAGATGAAGACCGGTGAGGGCAAGACGCTTGTGGCCACGGGCCCCGTCTACCTCAACGCTCTCGCAGGCAACGGCGTTCACGTCATCACGGTCAACGACTACCTTGCAGCTCGCGACGCCGAGTGGATGGGCATCGTCTACAACTTCCTCGGCATGACTGTCGGCAAGGTGCTCTCGGGTCAGCGCGACAAGACCGCCAAGCGCGCTGCCTACAAAGCCGACATCACCTACGGCACGAACAACGAGTTCGGCTTCGACTACCTGCGCGACAACATGGAGTTCTCGCTCGAGAACTACGTACAGCGCGGCCACGCCTTCGCGATTGTCGATGAGGTCGACTCGATCCTGATCGACGAGGCCCGCACCCCGCTGATCATCTCGGGCCCCGCCGACGTCGGCGTCGAGCTCTATCAAGTCGTCGACGCTGTGATCCCGCTGCTTCAGGACGAAGTGGACTTCACGGTCGACGAGAAGTCACGCTCGGCCACGCTGACCGATGCCGGTGTGCATCGCGTCGAAGAGAAGCTCGGTGTCGGCAACCTCTTCGACCCCGACAACATGACGGTGCTCCACCACGTCAACCAGTCGCTCAAGGCTCACCACCTGTTCAAGCGCGACAAGGACTACGTCGTTCGTGACCAGAAGGTCATCATCGTCGATGAGTTCACTGGTCGCCTCATGGCGGGTCGGCGCTGGTCCGACGGCCTGCACCAGGCCGTCGAGGCGAAGGAGCGCGTCCGGGTCGAGGCCGAGAGCCAGGTCTACGCGACGATCACCTTCCAGAACTACTACCGTCTCTACGAGAAGCTCTCCGGCATGACCGGTACAGCTGCGACGGAAGCGGCTGAGTTCGCGTCCATCTACGATCTCGACACGTTGGTGATCCCGACGAACCGCCCCATCGCTCGCGATGACCGCGACGACATCGTCTACAAGACGCAGATGGAGAAGTTCCGCGCTGTCATCGTGGACATCCGCGAGGCGAACGGCAAAGGTCAGCCGGTCCTCGTCGGCACGACCTCGGTCGAGAAGAGCGAGATCGTCGCCCGGCTACTTACGCGCGCCGGCGTCGGTCACGAGATCCTCAACGCCAAGAACCACGCCCGTGAAGCACACATCATCGCCCAGGCGGGTCGCCTCGGGTCGGTCACCATCTCGACCAACATGGCGGGTCGCGGAACCGACATCAAGCTCGGTGGAAACCCCGAAGACATGGCGCTTCAGGACTTCCCCGACGCCGAGTCGGCGGAGTACGCCGCTGCTCTCGAGAAGTACACCGTCCAGTGTGCCGATGAGCAGCTTCGCGTGAAAGAGGCGGGCGGTCTGCACGTCATCGGCACCGAACGCCACGAGTCGCGTCGCGTCGACAACCAGCTCCGCGGCCGCTCCGGTCGTCAGGGTGACCCGGGCTCCAGCCGGTTCTACCTTGCCCTCGAAGACGATCTGCTCCGCATCTTCAGCACCGACAAGGTCTCGGTGTGGATGGAGCGCATGGGTCTGCAAGACGACGAGCCCATCGAGCACCGGTGGATCACCTCGGCGATCGAGAACGCTCAGAAGAAGGTGGAAGGCCACCACTTCAACATCCGTAAGAACATCCTCGAGTACGACGATGTCATGAACTACCAGCGCAAGGGCGTGTACGAGCTTCGTCGCCGTGCACTTGCTGGAGAGGGTGTGCGTGAGATGGTCATCGAAGCCATCGAGAACACGACCACCGACATGATGGACGAGTTCGCGATGGAGGGGGTCCACCCCGAGCAGTGGCGCGTCGGCAAGCTGCGCACGCGGCTCGAGAAGCTCTACGCCATCGTTTGGGAAGAGACGGACGACCAGGTCCGCGACTACTCTCGCGAGGAGCTTCGCCAGCGCATCCTCGATGAGGCGTCGGCCAAGCTCGATGAGCGCGTCGAACTCTACACTCCCGACTTGTTCGATACGGCGGCCCGCGAGCTGCTCCTCCGGCGTACTGATGCGCTCTGGAAGGACCACCTTTTGGCGATCGAACGCCTCCGTCAGGGCGTGGGACTTCGTGGATACGGACAGCGCAACCCGCTGCTGGAGTACAAGCGCGAAGCGTTCCATATGTTCCTGATGATGTCGGCCATGCGCGATGAGTCCGTGCTCGAAGGGCTTCTGAAGGACGGGCCGACGATTCAAGCGGCACCTGCTCCGAAGACCTCCGGCGGACTGCTCGACGCCCCCCCAGAGGTACTCGACGACGCTGAGCTTCCGCCGCTTCCTTCGGCTGCCCCGGCGCAGCCCCAGGCACCCAAGCAGGTGGCCCGTCCCGAGAAGGGTGCGGCGACTCGAGCGTTTGCCGAAGAGTATGGCGTGTCCCGCAACGACCCGTGTCCCTGCGGAAGCGGCGCCAAGTTCAAGAAGTGCTGCGGCAGTAAGGCCTCTCTCGCCTCGGCCTAGGGTCGTGGCGCTTGCCCCTTCGAACAGGGCGTGCTAATCGCACCGGCGCTGGGTTTCCAGCGACTAAGACGCACACCGGAACCTGCAGTCGTCCTCGGTGCCTCGCAAGAGGTCGGGCGACGCACCGGTGGACGAACAACCAAACCACCCTTCGGGGCCAGCCTGAATACCGAAAGATCCCAGGCTGGGATCGCCGCAAGGCGACAGGAAAGAAAAAGATGAACGTCTCGCTCCGCGACCTCCTTGAGTCTGGTGTCCACTTCGGCCACCAAACCCGTCGCTGGAACCCGAAGATGAAGCCGTACATTTACGGCTCCAAGAACGGCATCCACATCATCGACCTGCAGCAGACCGCTCGCGGCCTCGTTGAGGGCGCTCGCTTCCTCTCCGCCAAGGCGGGACAGGGTGGCCAGATCCTCTTCGTCGGCACCAAGCGCGCCGCCCGCGACATCGTCGCCGAAGAGTCGGCACGCTGTGGCATGCACTACGTCAACCACCGCTGGCTCGGTGGCACGCTGACGAACTTCCAGACCGTGAAGAAGTCGATCGAGCGTCTCACGCAGCTCGAGTCGGCCCGCGATGAGGGTCGCTTCGACCTCCTCTCCAAGAAGGAGGCTCTCGAGCTCTCCCGCGAGATCGCGAAGATGGACCGCAACCTCGGTGGAATCAAGGCCATGAAGGGCCTCCCCGCGGCACTGTTCATCATCGACCCCCGCAAGGAGCACATCGCCATCGACGAAGCCCGCAAGCTCGGCATTCCGGTGGTGGCGCTCTGCGACACCAACTGCGACCCCGGTGGCGTGGACTACGTCATCCCCGGCAACGACGACGCCATCAAGAGCATTCGTCTGTTCACGGGCGCTCTGGCCGACGCCATCCTCGAGGGCCGTCAGTCCTCGACCAAGCGTCAGACTGAAGTCTACGTTGGTAAGAAGGAAGTCGAAGCTCCGGTTGAGGTCATCAAGCGTGGCGCTCCCGCTGCCGAAGCTCCCGCTGCCGAGGCTCCTGCTGCCGAGGCTCCTGCTGCCGAGGCTCCCGCTGCGGACGCCGCTCCGGCTGCGACGCCCGAGGCCTAGTCGCTTTGAGCCCTTCGGGGCTCGCTACTCTTCCAAACTTCGCCCCGAAAGGGGCCCTGCCGAGGTGAACCCATGGGCATGGCCGAAATCAAGGAGCTGCGCGCCCGTACTGGCGCTGGCATCCTCGACTGCAAGAAGGCGCTCGCCGCCAACGAGAACAACATCGACGCAAGCGTGGACTGGCTGCGTGCTAAGGGCATCTCCAAGGCCGCGAAGAAGTCGAGCCGCGCCGCGACCGAAGGCTCCGTGATGTCCTACATCCACGCCGGCGGCAAGATTGGCGTCCTGCTCGAGGTCAACTGCGAGACGGACTTTGTCGCCAAGAACGACTCCTTCCAGGACCTCGTCCGCGACATCGCCATGCACATTGCTGCTGCGGGTCCGGACTACGTCAGCCGTGAAGAGGTCCCTGCGGACGTCGTCGCGAAGGAAAAGGCCGTCCAGATCGCTCGCGTGGTCGAAGAGGGCAAGCCCGAGCACATCGCCGAGCGCATCGTCGAAGGCCGCATCGGCAAGTTCTTCTCGGACATCTGCTTGCTCGAGCAGAAGTTCGTCAAGGATGACTCCAAGACGGTCGAGCAGCTGCTCACCGACCAGGTGGCTCGCATTGGCGAGAACATCAAGGTTCGGCGCTTCTCGCGCTTCGTCCTCGGCGAAGGGCTTGAGAAGAAGGCGGACAACTTCGCAGAGGAAGTTGCCGGCATGACCGGCACCTGATGAAACGGGGCGACTTCGGTCGCCCTTTTTTTTGCCTTCAATTTAGACACTTCAGTTCTAGTGCGGTGGGGGAAGCGTGAAGTTGGCCTACAAGAGCATTCTGCTCAAGCTCTCGGGTGAGATGCTTGCTGGTGACGGCAAAGAGGGGATCAACCAGGAAACGCTTGCCCGCGTTGCCGAAGAGATCCACCACCTCTCCGACTCTGGACTCCAAGTCTCGATCGTGATCGGCGGCGGAAACATCTTCCGCGGACTCGCGGGAGCTGCCAAGGGCATGGACCGCGCGCAAGCCGATTACATGGGCATGCTCGCGACCGTCATCAACTCACTCGCGCTCCAGGACGCCCTCGAGCGTCGCGGCTGCTACACCCGCGTCATGAGCGCAGTGCAGATGCACCAGGTGAGTGAGCCGTACATCCGTCGTCGGGCCATTCGGCACCTCGAGAAGGGGCGTGTCGTCATCTTCGGTGCAGGTACTGGCAACCCGTACTTCTCGACGGATACTGCCGCTGCATTGCGCGCCGCCGAGATCGGGTGCGACATCATCCTCAAGGCTACCAAGGTCGACGGCGTCTATGACAAGGACCCGATGATCCACGATGATGCGGTTCGCTTCGACAAGCTGAGCTACCTCGATGTCCTGTCTCGAGGCCTTCGGGTGATGGACTCGACGGCGATCACGATGTGCATGGAGAACCAAGTGCCGATCAGGGTTCTCGATCTCAACGTGCGCGGAAACATTGCCAAGGCCGTCGCCGGTGAGCCCGTCGGTACCCTGGTGACGTCGGACTGACTTTCACCGGGCGCGGTGTGGTGTTACGGCCCAAAATCGAACGGAGCAGGCGCGATGGATGAGTATCTAGAGGCGATGGCTGAGGACATGACCAAGGCTCACGAAGCCTTGATTGCGGCGCTTGCGAAGATTCGCACGGGACGGGCCTCTCCGGCGCTCGTTCAGGGCGTGATGGTTCACGTCGCCTCCTACGGTACGGCGATGCCGCTGAACCAGCTCGCGACGGTGCAGGCCGCCGATGCGCGTCTGCTGGTGATCACTCCTTGGGACAAGACCACGCTGACGGACATCGAGCGCGGCATCATCGCCGCTGACCTCGGTCTGAACCCGTCGAGCGACGGTCAGATTGTCCGTCTGCCAGTCCCCGCCCTCACGGCCGAGCGTCGACAGGACCTCGTGCGCCAGGTGCGCCGCAGTGGCGAGGAGATGAAGGTCCGCCTTCGCCACGTGCGCCGCGAGTACAACGACATCTTCAAAGACGCGCAGAAAGACGGCGACATCTCCGAAGACGAAGAGCGCCGCCTGCTCGGAAAGGTCCAGGTCGCCACCGACGCTGCCATCTCCAAGGTGGAGGTCGCTCTGGGTGAGAAGGAGGCCGAGGTCCTGGAGGTCTGATGACCACGACCCCCTCGGTTCCGCGGCATGTCGCGATCATCATGGACGGCAACGGCCGCTGGGCGCAGCAGCGAGGTTTGCCGCGTACAGATGGCCACTCTGCGGGCGCAGACTCGGTGCGTGAGGCAGTACGGGCTTGCGGCGCACTCGGCGTGCAATACCTTACGCTGTACAGCTTCTCGACCGAGAACTGGGGTCGTCCCGAAGACGAAGTGCACGCGCTCATGGCCTTGCTCGAGCGCTACCTTCGCGACGAGCTTGGTGAACTCTTGGAGCAGAAGGTCCGTCTCCGCGCGATCGGAGAGCTTCAGAGGCTCCCGCCGACAGTTCGCACCCTCATCGAGCAAGTGTCTGCGGCCACCGCTCACAATGACCGTCTGCATCTGACGCTGGCGCTGTCGTACGGCAGCCGCGCGGAGCTTGTTCATGCGGTACAGGGGCTCGCGCGTCAGGTACAGACCGGCGAACTGAGCCCCGACGACATTGACGAGACGGCGGTGTCGAACGCGCTCTACACCGCTGGCATCCCCGACCCCGAGCTTCTGGTACGGACCAGCGGCGAACTCCGGCTGTCGAACTTCCTGCTCTGGCAGGTGGCCTATGCCGAGCTGTACGTCACCGACGTGCTGTGGCCTGACTTCAGGCGCCCCCACCTCGAGGTCGCGCTCGACGCCTTCGCTCGCCGTCAGCGGCGGTTCGGTAAGACGGGCGACCAGATCGGAGAGTCCGCGTGAAGACTCGGTTGATCGTTGGCCTTGGCGGCCTGGCTGTACTGCTCCCGGCGCTGATCTGGGGCGGGGAACTCGCCGTGCAGATTATCGGGGCCATTGCGGTCCTCGTTTGCGCCGAAGAGTTCGCGTCCATGGCCTTCAAAGAGGACAAGTGGGCGGCGTTCGGCTGGCTGTCTCTCACCGCCGGCTCCTCACATCTCGCGTTGGTCCACCTCGGCACCGACGTCGTCGGGTGGCTGTTCCCGATGATTGTCGTGGCGACGATGGCGTTCGTCATGCTGCGGCCCGGCCCGAGTCTCGAGGCTGCGGCGGATCGAGTCGGTCGCTACGTGCTGGGGCAGGTGTGGATCGGGTTCTTCCTCGCCTCTCTCGTGATTCTGCGCGGCTTTGACTTCGGTCTTGGCTGGGTCTTCGTAGTGCTCGCAGTTGCATGGTGTGGTGACACGGGTGCGTACTTTGCCGGGCGCTCGCTCGGAAAACACAAGCTCTACGAGCGCGTGAGTCCCAAAAAGACCTGGGAAGGCTTCTTTGGTGGGCTCGCGGGTGGCGTCGGCGGGCTGTTCGCCGTCCGCGCGATTGGTGCCACCTACGGTTGGACCGACCTCACGCCTCTCGACTGCGTGGTTCTCGGCGTTGCACTGGGCTCTGCTGCCGTGGCTGGCGACCTGTCCGAGAGCCTCATGAAGCGAGCGTTCAAGGTGAAGGACTCCGGCTGGATCATGCCCGGCCACGGTGGGCTGCTCGACCGGATTGACTCAGTCGTATTCGTCGCGCCGCTGTTGGTTGGATACCTTCGAGTCATCAAGGGTATCGGGTGATCGCAGCTATCGGCGGAACGGGCATCGGCGCACTAGCGCTCGGCGGAATCGCTGGCATCTTCATGATTGGCTTCCTCGTGGTGGTTCACGAGTTCGGCCACTTCATCATCGCCAAGTGGTTCGGCATCGGTGTGCCCGTGTTCTCCGTGGGCATGGGGCCCCGCCTCTGGGGCTTCGAGTGGCGTGGCACGGACTACCGGCTGTCGGCAGTTCCGGTCGGCGGGTACGTGCAGATGTCTGGCGCCGACCCATTCGGTGATCCCGACTGGGATGCCGACTTGCCCGACGACGAGAACTTCATGAAGAAGCCCGTCTGGCAGCGGCTTCTCGTCATGTTAGGCGGGCCGCTGTTCAACCTGGCGACGCCGTTTGTGCTGTTTACGGCGGTGTTGATGCTGGGCATGCCGCACGCCGACACGGTGTTTGGCGAGGTGTATCCAGGCTCCACCGCAGAAGGGCTGGGGCTTGCCGCCGAGGACCGGGTCGTCTCGGTCAATGGCGAGACGGTGGATACCTGGGCCGAGATGCGCGATGTCATCGAGACGGCCGGGGCCGGAAACGACATCGCGCTCGTCGTCGAACGCGCAGGCTCTTCTGTACCGATCACGATTCCGGCTGGGCAGACCGCCTGGTACGAAGAACAGTTCGACTCGCCAGCGATGGGCATCACACACCGCCGTCAGTCGGCCCGCATCGGCGTCGACGACCCGAGCAGCCCGGCAGGTCTCGCCGGTTTGCAGGTGGGGGACGGCATTGTCGCCGTAGATGGTCAGCCCACGCAGACCTACCGGAGCCTGCTCGACGCACTAGACGGTCAGCGCCACGAAATCGCCGTGAAGCGGCAGGTGGGCGATGCCCTCGAGGACCTCTCGCTGGTGCTCGAAGCCGGTGACTGGCAGCCGGCCGGCGACGATCTCTGGGCAAACCGGTTCGGACTGGTTCCCGTCGAGGTCTTCGTCTGGGACTTTCATGTGACCGACGACACAGGTCCCGCGCCTGCTGAGCAGCAGGGCATCGAGGTCGGCGATCGCATCTTCGCCATCGATGGGGTGCAGGTGGCCGCGTTCCATCAGCTCTCGCAGGCCGTTCGAGCGACCGCGCCTGACACTACAGACGCGACGACCGTCGCGCGTGCGCTGGACCTGACCGTGATTCGGGGAGGGGAGCGACAGACGGTCCGGTTTACGCCTCGCATGGACCGCCAGCTCGTTCCCGGCGGCGTCACCTATGTGCCGCGCATCGGCGTTCGATTGCTCCCAGACGCCACCCTCGAGGGCGGCAGCGTGCCCGTCTACTACGGCCCGTTTCAGGCGGCCCGACGCTCGGTCCCGCAAGTCGCCGATGCGTTTCGCGACTCGATCAAGGGCCTGGCCTCACTGCTGACGGGCGAGACGCGGATCAAGGAGGGGCTCGGCGGTCCCGTCGCCATCTTCGCGATTGCCGCTCAAGCGGCTGAGCGTGGGATTCACGTCTACGTGCGCCTCATCGGCATCTTCAGCATCAGCCTCGGCTTGATCAACCTGCTGCCGATTCCAGTGCTCGATGGCGGGCAGATCTTGTTTTACACGCTCGAGGGTGTCCGCGGTCGACCGCTTCCGATGATCATTCGGGAGCGCATCCAGATGGCGGGCGTGCTGTTCCTCGTCGGGCTCATGCTCCTGGTCACGGTGTTTGATGTGAACTCCTTCTTGTTCAACGGCGGGCAGCGATGAAGGTTCTCGCGCTCGACACGGCCGGCCCGGTCATCGGCGTCGCCCTGCGGGTAGATGGCGTGACAGAGGTCCGCACGTCGCGGGTTCAGCGTGGCTCCGAAGGCCTACTGGTGCCTTGGGTCCAGGAACTTTGCGCCGAAGCCGGAACCACACTCTCTGAGCTCGACGCCGTCGCCACCGCTGTGGGGCCTGGCGCATTCACCGGTCTGCGTGTGGGTCTTGCGACGGCGACGGGTCTGGCGTTCGGGGCTGGAATTCCCGTGGTCTCGGTATCGTCGCTCGCATCGAGGGCCGCGGACCATCCCGGTCGGGTGCTCTGCATGCTCGACGCGCGAAAGTCACGGGTGTACGCCCAGTGGTTCCAGGACGGGGTCGCGAGTTCTGACCCTGTGGATTGGCCGCCCGATCAGGTGCTCGAAGGGGTCGCGCCTGGCTTCGTAGCTACAGGGGAGGGGGCGAGCGTGTATCGCGAGCTCGTGGTCGCCGCGGGCGGTGCCCTCGCCGAGACGTGGGAGAGCCCTGCGGTGGACGTGCTGGCCCGAATGGGTGAGGAGGCGTTCGCACGCGGAGAGGGAACCGATCCCGTCCTCGTGCGCCCTGTCTACCTGAGAGCGCCAGACGCGCGCCCTCCCAAGTTCATCTGAGGAAGCCATGTCGCAGGATCTGCGTATTGCCGTCGCCGGTGCCACCGGTGCACTAGGCAAAGAGGTTCTCACCGTTCTCGCGTCCACGAGCTGGGCACCTGAAACGGTGACGCCGCTCGCCAGTGAGCGAACGACCGTGTCCTTCATCGAGTACAACGACCGGCAGATCGCCGTCGACGACCTCGGATTCGAAGCCCTTGAAGACATGGACGTGGTCTTCCTGGCGGTGCCCGAGCACGTTGCTCTCGAAGCCGGCGAGCGTGCTGCAGAGGGCGGTGCGTTCGTTGTGGACTGCTCGGGAGCCTTCTCGGATGACCCCATGGTCCCGATGGTGGTGCCTTGGGTGAACCCCGAGCGCCTTGCTGAGCCTGCACCCAAGGGCATCTTCTCGATGCCGCTTCCCGAAGTGACGCTGATGGGGCCGATTCTCTCAGCCCTCGGTCGCGCCGGCATTCTCGGTGAGGTCGACGCGACCATCATGGTGCCTGCAAGCGCACGCGGACGCGGTGGAGTCGACGAACTCTCCAAGCAGGTCATCGCGCTGTTCTCGGCGAACAGTCCGCCACGCAAGGTGTTCCCGGACGGTCTGGCGTTCGACTTGATCCCGGCCATCGGGATGGTTGGCGACAATGGTTGGACCGATCGCGAGGCGCTCATCTCGCGCCAGGTGAGCCAGATCCTCGGCATCGAGATTCCCGTGCGGGTGACGCTCGTCGGGGTTCCAGTGTTCTCGGGCATGTCCGTAAACCTGTCGATCCGGACGCCCCGCGCAACCCCGCCTGATCTCGTGGAGCGGGTTCTGACGGATGCCGGCTTGGTGAAGCCGGAGATGGCTGGCATCCGCTACCTCCCTCGCCCGCGGCGGGTGGATGGCCAGCCCTTCGTGAACGTCGGCCGTATTCGCGAGTTCCCCACGGGTGGCGGCCTTCAGATCTTCGCAGCCTTCGACAACCTGCGGGGCACGGCGACGGCGGCCGTGGCCATCGCCGGGGCGATGCTCAAGACGCGCTGACAGTCTGTCAGGCTCCGCCAGCCGCGCCGATGCACGCCTGACAGGATGTCGGCTTGTGGCTGCGGAAGCGCGCGCGAGGGGCCTTCCTGGGGTGGTATGACCCTTGCAAGGAGGTTGGCATGCTCCCGCTTTCCCTCGCATTCTTGGCCTTCGCCACGCCCCCGACCGATGTCCCATGGTCGACGAGCGCTGGCAGTTCGGTGGTTTCCCAGTTCGGCGCGAGTTCCGACGCGAGCTGGGCCTCGATGATGTCGAACAATGCGGCATTCTTGGACATGGGCTCCTGGGAGATTCACTCCCCACCCTGTTCGGCCACCGCCTCGACCGTCAGCGACGACGCGCTCTGGGCAGCCTGTGACGGAGTGGTTCATCGCTACGAGCTGCTGTCGGGCGCTCTGGTCGAGGATAGCGAGGAGGCCTGGAGCCTCGGCGCGGACGTGCTCGGTCTCTGGCACGACGGCGATGGGCTGTACGCGATGACCAAGGGCTCGACGGGCCTGGATGAGGTGCATCGGCGGGTCGACGGTGTCGTCAACTCCGGCAACTATCCCGTGGGCGTCCGGGAGGGCCTCTGGGAAGGACGCCTCACGACGGGCCGTCTCGTGCTCTGGCACGGCGATGATGACCTCACGACCGTGACCCTCGCGGCGGGGTCCTCGGTGGCATCGACGGCGGTTGGAGGCACGGCCTTCGACGACCTCGCGATGTCCTACAATGGGCTTCCATACCTAGTGAGCCACGACACGCAGACGGTGCTCGAGCTGGTGACGGCGACGAACTTCGTGGTGGCGCTCGGCGGCCTGGACGGGCCGACTTCGCTGGCGCTCAACCAAGATCTGACCGACCCTTGGGCGCTGCTTGCCAGCAATGCCGGACTCGAGGTTCGCGACGCGAACACCGGCCTCGGAGCGGTCACCGCCACGCTCTCCCCGGGCCTCGGCACCATCACGGACATGTTGGTGGTCGATGGGGTGGGTCTGCTTGGGCATTCGGACGGGACCTTGGCGGTGGCAACGGCGCGTCCCTGGGTCGACGCGACGGTGAGCCCGTCCACGGCCACTGAAGGCGACCAGGTCACCGTCTCGTTCACCGTCGACACGGCCGCTGACTGGGAGCTTGTGCTCGATCGCACCGTGCTCGACTCGGGAACGACGACCGCAGGCACCGTCGTCACGAGTGATGTCCTCGTGGATGACTCGTTCGTCGAGGGTGCCACGGGGCTCTGGGTCTACGCGACCTCGGGGCTCGAGACCGGGCACGACCGCGTGGACGTGTTCGTCGACGCACCTCCGCCGGCGCCCACCCTCGAGGTGGGATTTGCGGACAGCGCGCTGGTCGTCACCCTGTCAGGCATCGACGATGCCGACCTGGACCACTTCGTGGTGTACGCCTCAGAGACGGCCTTCGACGCGAATGACTTCGCGACCGGCGGGCCCGCAGACTTCGACACAGACGACGCACTTGAACTCCCCGTGGCAGTGTCTGGTGAACCGGGAGAGGCCGTTGAGCTTCGCCTGGCACCGCTCACGAACGGGGTGAGCTATACGATTGGCGCACGCGCAGTGGATGCGAGCGGCCAGGAGGGACCGATGAGCGAGACGCAGACCGGCACACCGCAGGAGACCTTCTCGGCTTCTGAACTCGCCGGCGAGACCGGCGGCGTGTCGTGCTCGACCGCTCCGGGTATGGGCTGGTGGTTCCTCGGTGGACTCGTAGGCTTGCTCGGACGTCGACGCTCGCTGGTGGTCGGTGGACTGCTGGCCTCGACGGCCGCGAGTGCTGGTAACCCTCTATGCGCGCCCGGTAAGAACGCGGATGGAGAGGGCAAGGGCGACATGACCCCGACCTGCGCTGACTTCGAACTCCGCTACGGCAGCCGCACCGTCGAGGACGAGTCTGTGCAAGCGGTGTACGGCAACAAGGCCCACGGCATCCTCATGCTCGAAGCGGGCCCGCAGTTCTTCCGCGTGGTCGAACTGGACCTGGGCTTCGGCCTCTACCGCAAGTTCGACCGGGCGACCTCGGCGAGCGGTGGCGAGTCCGAGGTCACGACGATGTTCACCCTCTGGCCCGTGTCCCTCGGCGGAACCCTACGCCTACAGGTCTTCGATGAGCAGCTGGTCGTGCCTTTCGTGCGCGGTGGGTTTGACTACATCATGTTCGGCGAGCGCTGGGATGACGGCGCTGGCGGCAAGAATGCCGTGAAGGGCGCGAAGTTCGGAAACCACTACGGCTTCGGTGCGAACATCCTCCTCGACCCGTTTGCGCCGGGGCGCGCATCGCTCCTCGAGGCCCAAACCGGCATCAACGATACCTTCCTGACCATCGAGTACCGAAAGACGAACGTCAAGCCCGGCGAAGGCTTCGACCTGTCGGGAAGCAATGTCAGCGTGGGCATCAAGCTCGACTACTGACGTGACGCGCTTTGCGATCCGCGTGGAGTACGTCGGCACGGCGTTCTCGGGCTGGCAGGTGCAGCCGGGGGAGCGGACGGTCCAGCTCGTCATCGAGCAGGCGCTTGAGCGACTGGTTCAGCATCCAACCAGGGTGACGGTGAGCGGCCGTACGGACTCGGGTGTGCATGCGCTTGGCCAGGTCGCCTCCTTCGTGACGACGGCGTCTCGGAGTGCGCGAGCTGTCCGCGACGGGCTCAACGCCAACCTGCCCTCCGACGTCGCCGTCGTGGACGCGTGGGAGGTCCCGGAGGCCTTCGACCCCCGTCGCTGGTCTTGGGGCAAGCATTACCGCTACCGCTGGCTCAACCGTCCGTCGCGAAGCCCGATGCGGGCGGATCACACGTGGCATCAGCGCCGAGTGCTGGACGTCGAGGCCATGAAGGTCGCTGCGTCCCATCTCGTGGGACGCCACGACTTCACGAGCTTTCGCGCCGCCGGCTGTGCGGCAGCGCACCCTATACGGGAGGTCACCCGCGTGGAGGTCGCACGTCATGACGACGAGGTCTGGCTCGACGTCTGGGGAAACGGCTTCTTGCGACACATGGTGCGCATCGTCGCAGGCACGCTCACCGAGGTGGGACGGGGTGCGGAGACGTCAGAGTGGGTGCGAGCCGTTCTACAGGCGAAAGACCGCGATCAAGCCGCACGCACGGCTCCCGCGGCTGGGCTCTGCCTTATCGAGGTCCGATACGAAGAAGGCCCGCCTCCGTGGCACGGGGGCGGGCCTCTGACGCTCGAGTAAGCGCTTACTCTTCGTCGTCTTCTTCGGCGGCATCGTCTTCGATGTCGTCATCGCCGTCCTCGTCGTCTCCGTCCGCCTCGGGCGCGGGCGCGGGGGCCGGCTCTTCCTCGATCTTCGGGATCGGGCGGCCGCGACCGGAGAGCAGGGAGCGCATATCCTCTGCGGGAGCCTCGCGCTGATCCGTCTTGCAGTCGGGACAGCTGGGCACTTCGCGGTTGAGGTCGTAGAACCTGCATCCGCACTCAAAACAGACGTAGCGGGTTCCAAGCTTGGCCTTGTCGAGCATTCTAGCTCCTCCGGGCAATCCGATAATGGACCGCGCTCATACCACACCGGGACCGCACGTCAAGGTAGGTCGCGCTCGCTTCCCCCCGGCTCTATGGTTAGGCATCGAGCAAGATCCGGAGGACTGATGCGCTTTCACGCCCTATTCTGCCTGGGACTCATTGCCTGTGGTGGCGAGAAGGTCCTTGTGTCGAGTGACGTGCGCGTGGACCAGGCCGATCCGGGAAGCGATCCCGATAGCGAGTCGTCCCGGGTCTGCACTTCTCCCAATGGGGACATCTTCGCGGTGTGGTCGGACGCACGCAGTGGCATTCCGGCTGTGTGGCTCAATGAGTCTACGGATGGCGGGCTCACCTGGCTTGAGCAGCCGATCCTGGTCAACCAAGGCTCTGGTGCGGCGACCCACCCCGAGATTGCGTGTACTTCCGATAAGGTCCACGTCGTGTGGGAAGACACGCGTGACGGGCTTCTGGAGAACAAGAACATCTACCTCGCGTCGGGCGCCCGCGGCGGTGCCGGAAACCTCCGCTTTGGCGACGAAGATGTGCAGCTCGACGGCGATGAAGACGGCGACCACCACAGCCTGAGGCCGCAGATCGCTGCATTTCGGGACAGCGTTTGGGTGGTGTGGTCCGACCAGCGAAATGGTGCGTACGACATCTACGCGGCCACTTCAGCAGACGCTGGCGACACCTTCTACGAGCCTCGCCGGCTGGACTCGGACGAGCCAGGCAGCGCATTCTCGGCGTCGCCACGGATCGCTTCTTCTGGGCCTGACCTCGTGTTCGTCGCCTGGGAGGATTCTCGAAACGGGCTCAGCGACATCTACGGCGCGATGTCCGACAACGGCGGCCTGAGCTTCGACGACGACTACCGGCTCGACCTGGGCGAGGCCGCCGGCGCGAGCGATTCCTTCAGCCCACAGGTCGCCGCTGACGATGACGGTACCGCCTACGTGGTCTGGCACGACACGCGCGACGCCCCCGGCCGGGACGTGTACATCAACTGGACCAGCAACGGCGGCGCGAGCTGGGCGGCGGAGGCCGTGCGCGTCGACTCTGACAACCCAGGCTTTGCCGACTCCATTCTTCCGAGTGTCGCCGTGGCCTGCGGGGTGGGGCACCTTGCATGGCAAGACGACCGGTCCGGCGGCTATGACCTGTTCTACCGGCGCGTCATCGGCGGAGGCTTTGCCGACGAAGAAGTCCGCATCAACGGTGGGGGTGCCGGCGCCGCCAATAGTGTCGATGCGAAGGTCGTGGCCTCTGGAGGCTGCAGCACCGCGTCCGACGCCTCGGTAGCCATCGCCTGGCGAGACCTACGCTCGGACTCCGAAGAGCTCGGCTACAACGACCTCTACTACACGGGCTCGACCGACAATGGCCTGAGCTTCTCGGCACTGGACCTGCGACTGGATGCCCTTCAAGCCGGCACGTCGTACAAGGTTGACTTGAGCATTGATCTTCAGGGCGAGGATCTCCGCGCCCTCTGGGTCGACGGACGCTCCGGCAGCGCCGATGTGTACTTCCACGGGCTCCCGATAGGGGAGGAAGCGGTGCTGGTCCCCGTGGCGGCCTCTGAGCTGGAAGAAGAGGAAGGCGCGGACTGAGTGCCATCGGCGCCGACCGGTTGACAGCTTGACGATGGCCGAATAAGCCGCGCGGGCTCGGGGACCTACCTTGGTTCCCAAAACAGATTGGAAAGCCCTTCATCATGCGCACCTACTCCGCAAAGCCCGGTGAGATCGAGCGCGAGTGGTTCGTCGTCGACGCATCCGAGCACAATCTCGGTCGTCTCGCGAACAAGATCGCAACGATCCTCCGCGGCAAGCACAAGCCGACGTTTACCCCCCATGTCGATACCGGTGACTTCGTTGTCGTCGTCAACGCCTCGCAGGTCAACCTGACGGGACGCAAGCTCGACCAGAAGCTCTACCATCGCCACACCGGCTACATGGGCGGCCTGCGCAGCATCGATGCTCGCACCGTTCGTGAGACCGATCCCGAGCGCATGATTCAGCAGGCCGTCAAGGGAATGCTCCCGAAGAACCGCCTGTCGCGTCAGCTCATCAAGAAGCTCAAGGTCTATGGCGGATCTGAGCACCCCCACGCAGCGCAGCAGCCTAAGCCGCTGCCGATTTCCTGAGGTCCAACATGGCTCGCACGGTTTCTCAGTACAACGGCACGGGTCGACGCAAGTCGGCAACGGCTCGCGTTTACCTTCGCCCCGGCAACGGCCGCCTGTTCGTGAACAAGCGCCCCGTCGAGGAATACTTCGTCCGCGAAACGCTGCGGATGGACCTCACTCAGCCGCTCAACCTCACCGAGACCCGCGACTCGTACGACACGTACGTCACGGTTCGCGGCGGTGGCCACACCGGTCAGGCCGGAGCCATTCGCCTCGGCATTGCTCGTGCACTCGTCAGCGCCAACCCGTCGCTGCGCGAGTCGCTCAAGCACGCTGGCTTCCTGACGCGTGACGCCCGTAAGGTCGAGCGTAAGAAGTACGGCCAGCCTGGTGCTCGTGCCCGCTTCCAGTTCTCGAAGCGCTAAGCCTTCATCGACTGCAGCTTCGAGCCTCGCCTTCGGGCGGGGCTCTTGTTGTTTGGGCCTTCAGGGTTGTTTCGCGGAAGTTGCAAGACATGCTGCTTTCGTACCGTTACCTTGGCGCCCGAATGAGTAGACCTTCCCGTGAAAATCGGGGAAGGAGGGTGCCTGTCGCGGATCACGTCGCCTCGATCCAATGCGGCCTCACTACGAGGTCTTGGACGAGTCGCCACTGCGATTGCTAGCCCAAACGCTCTCTTCAGAAATGCCCCCCACCGACGACCGCTCCACTTCGAGACCGGTCGTCTCTTTCGTTCTCGAGGCTGATTCATGCGCAAGAAGTACATCTTCATCACTGGTGGCGTTCTCTCCTCGCTCGGCAAGGGCCTCTCGGCTGCCGCGCTCGGCGCGGTGCTCGAGGCGCGCGGCCTATCGATCACCAACGTGAAGATGGACCCGTACATCAACGTCGACCCCGGCACGATGTCGCCCTACCAGCACGGTGAGGTCTTCGTCACCGAGGATGGCTGTGAGACCGACCTCGATCTCGGGCACTACGAGCGCTTCACGACCTCCACCATGCTCGTGCGCAACAACTTTACGACCGGTAAGATCTACCAGTCCGTGATCGAGCGTGAGCGTGCCGGTGACTACCTTGGGCGCACGGTTCAGGTCATTCCGCACATCACCGACGAGATCAAGCGTCGCATCCTCGTCGCAGCAGAAGACGTCGACATCGCAATCGTCGAAGTTGGCGGCACGGTGGGCGACATCGAGGGCTTGCCCTTCCTCGAGGCCATCCGTCAGTTCCGCATGGACGCGGGCCCCGAGAACGTCCTGTTCATTCACCTCACTTTGGTCCCGTACATCAAGACTTCGGGTGAGCTGAAGACCAAGCCCACCCAGCACAGCGTCAAGCAGCTTCGCGAGGTCGGCATTCAGCCCGACCTGCTGTTCTGCCGGTCCGAGATGGAGATCCCGAAGGACCTGCGTCAGAAGATCTCGCGCTTCTGCAATGTCGAAGAGCGTGACGTCATCTCCGTCCCGGACGTCGCACACATCTACGAGCTTCCCATGAAGCTTCACGCCGAGGACGTGGACGACCGCGTGCTCGAAAAGCTCGGCATCTGGGCGAGCTCCGCGGACCTCGAGCCATGGACCGACCTGGTCTCTCGCCTGCACCACCCGACCAAGACCGTGCGCATCGCCATCTGCGGAAAGTACGTGCACCTCACCGACACCTACAAGAGCCTCAACGAGGCCCTTGCACACGGCGGTATCGCCAATGGTGCGGCCGTGGACCTGGTGTTCGTGGACTCGGAGACCATCGACATCGATGATCCGAGCGGAGCCCTGGGCGACGTTGACGGCATCCTCGTCCCTGGTGGGTTTGGCGTTCGCGGCACCGAAGGCAAGATCGCCGCAATCCGCTACGCTCGCGAGAACAGCATCCCGTTCTTCGGCATCTGTCTTGGCCTTCAGATGGTCGTCGTCGAGTTCGCTCGCAACGTGCTCGGCCTCACAGGTGCCAATAGCCGCGAGTTCGACCCGAACCCGACCCATGCCGTCATCGAGCTGATGAACGAGCAGCGCGAAGTGACCCAGAAGGGCGGCACGATGCGTCTCGGTAGCTACCCCTGCGACCTTGGTGAAGGAACGCGTGCCCACGCCATCTACGATGCTGGCACCATCGAGGAACGGCACCGCCACCGCTTTGAGGTGAACCCCGCGCACCATGCGGCACTGCAGGACGGTGGACTGGTCATCAGCGGCTGGTCCCCGGACCGAGTGCTCGCGGAAATCGTGGAACTCAAGGACCACCCGTGGTTCTTGGCCTGCCAGTTCCACCCCGAGTTCAAGAGCCGTCCGCTGGCGCCCCATCCGCTGTTCACGTCGTACATCAAGGCTGTGGCCGAGGCGAAGCGCGCTCGTCAGCGCGGTGCTCAAGTGGCAACGGCCTAGTCGTCCCGCGTACGAAACGGCTCGCGCGCCACTCCTGTGTGTTCGTACGCAGGCCCAGGCCGAAGAGGGGACTGCCGAGAAGACCGGTTCCTTTGTACGTTGGCACGAAATTCGCTCACCACTTGTGTGAGCGGGCTTTCCGCTGCCCATCACCGGGTGTACAGTAAGGTTCAGAATCGACGAAAACCAAGGACTAGCCCGCGTTCCCGTGGGTGTGTTCTGTGGCTCCGGGGGGCGCCGAGACCGTGGCGCTGAATCTCTCACTTCAGTACAAGCAGACTCAGAGTCTGGTCATCACTCCGAAGTTGCGGCAGGCGATCAAGCTCCTGCAGTACTCGCACATCGAGATGGTGTCCCACGTTGAGGAGCAGCTGCTCGAGAACCCGACGCTCGAGGCGGTTCCCGACACCGAGTACGGAGACAACACGGCGCAGGCCGAGCTTCGCGAGTCCGCGGGTGCGGCTGACCGGGACCGGCTTGAGCAGCAGAACGGCGCTGAGACGAGCATCGACTGGGAGAAGTTCCTAGCCCACATGTCGGACCGCGGTCCGGGGCTCGCGAGCGGGTCGCTGGGCGGCACGATTCACGACGACCTTCCGCCGATCGAGACCAACCTCACCTATGGCGAGTCACTGGCGGACCACCTCATCTTCCAGCTCCAGATGATGCGGATGAGTGATGAGGAGCATCGGGCCGCCGAGACCATCGCCCACAACCTCGATGCACGTGGCTACCTCGCTTGCGCGCTCGAGGACATCGCGACGGACGCCGACGTCGACATCGAGATTGCGCTCAACGCCTTGGAGCTCATTCAGAGCCTAGACCCGTACGGATGTGGGGCCAGAGGCCTCTCGGAGTGTCTCGTGCTCCAGGCTCGGGTCGTGTACCCCGAGGACGATACGTTTGAGCGCATCCTCACCGACCATCTCCGCAATCTCGAGCACAAGAACTACGCTGCGATTGGCAAGGCACTCGGTCTAGATCTCGAAGACGTCATCGAGTACCACAAGATGATTCAGGAGCTGGAACCGCACCCTGGGCGGCCGTTCAGCAGCGAAGAACCGCGCTACATCACGCCGGACCTCTACGTGCGACAGCTCGAAGGGGAGTGGGTGGTCCTGCTCAACGAAGAGGGCATGCCCGAGCTCAAGATCAGCCGCTACTACCAGAAGGTGATGGAGAGCGCGAAGAAAGAGGACAAGGAGTACTTGATCGACAAGCTCAAGGGCGCCGAGTTCCTCATCAAGTCGATCCACAAACGCCGGCGCACGATTCGGCGGGTGATGGAGAGCATCTTGAAGTTCCAAGCCGACTTCTTCGAAGTGGGCGTGCAGGGACTTCGCCCCTTGATTCTTCAGGACGTCGCCGACGACATCGATGTGCACATGAGCACGGTGTCTCGGGCGACGACCAACAAGTACGTCCATACGCCGCACGGCATCTTGGACCTCAAGTTCTTCTTCACGTCGGGTGTCCGTCAGGAGACGGGCGGCGACATGGCTGCCGAGGCGATCAAGCAGCGTATCCGCTCGATGATTGCCGAGGAAAACCCGAAGAAACCGCTGTCCGATCAGGCGCTTGCCAAAGCGCTTGCGGCAGACGGCGTCCGTGTCGCTCGTCGCACGGTCGCGAAGTACCGCGAGGCGCTCGGCATCCTGTCGAGCTCCAAGCGTAAGCAGGTGTTCTAGGCCCGAGAGGGCAAGGAGGTGGAATGCGACTCGAAGTAAGCTTCCGAAACATGCGGGGCAGAGATGAGGTACGGCGTCGTGCCGAAGGCCTCTTCGACAAGCTTGAGCGCTTTCTCGACCCAGCTGCCGAAGCCCACATCACGGTGAATCGGGAGCACGGTACGTTCGAGGTCGACTGTGTGGTCACAAACCACAAGGCGATTCATAAGAAGACCGAGGCCGACGACGACCTTCGGACGGCTCTCGATCGCATGTTCCATGGCATGGAGGAGCAGCTTCGCCGTGCGAAGGAGCGTCGGATCGACCGGTCCCGCCATCGCCCCGAGCAGCAGGACGAGGACGAGGATGAGTTCGACGATGAACTCGATGTCGTGGTCAACGACTAGCTGAACAGCGACGTCTGTTCGTCAATCTCGCCCCTCCCTACAGGTTTTGCCTGTCGGGGAGGGGCGAATTTGTTCGTGCGGGTCGGAAATTCTGGGCGGTTCACCTGCTTGACACATGCGCGCCTCGTGATAGCTCCGGCCTCTTTCCGCACTTCTAGCCCCTACCTGAGGCGAATGCATGGCCCTCCAGAACTTCCTCTTCACATCTGAGTCCGTGACCGAGGGTCACCCCGACAAGATGTGCGACAACATCTCCGACGCCGTCCTCGATGCGCACCTCGCGCAGGACCCGAACGCTCGCGTTGCTTGCGAGACCGCTGTCAAGACCGGCTTCGTGCTGCTCGCCGGTGAGATCACCTCGCGCGCCCGCGTCGACTACCCGGCCATCGTCCGCGAGACGGTCAAGGACATCGGCTACACGCACTCCGACATGGGCTTCGACGCTGCGACCTGCGCCGTCATGGTGGCCGTCGAAGAGCAGAGCCCCGACATCGCCCAGGGCGTTGACGAGGGCGAGGGCCTGTACAAGGAGCAGGGCGCTGGCGACCAGGGCATGATGTTCGGCTACGCCTGCACCGAGACCGACGCTCTGATGCCGATGAGCATCTACTACTCGCACCGCATGAGCGAGAACCTCTCGCTTGCCCGCAACGACGGTCGCCTCGGCTTCCTTCGTCCCGACGGCAAGACCCAGGTCACCGTCGAGTACCGCGACGGCAAGCCCTTCCGCGTCGACGCGGTGGTCGTTTCCTCGCAGCATGCCGAGGAGGTCACCCACGACGACCTTCGCGAGGGCATCATCAACGAGGTCATCAACAAGACCATCCCCGCCGAGCTGATGGACGCCAACACGCGTCTGTTCGTGAACCCGACGGGCCGCTTCGTCATCGGTGGCCCCATGGGCGACGCTGGCCTCACCGGCCGCAAGATTATCGTCGACACCTATGGTGGACATGGCTCGCACGGTGGTGGCGCCTTCTCGGGCAAGGACCCGTCCAAGGTCGACCGCTCCGCCGCATACATGACCCGCTACGTCGCCAAGAACCTCGTCGCCGCCGGCTACGCGGACCGCGCACTCGTGCAGGTTGCCTACGCCATCGGCGTTGCCGACCCGGTCTCCGTCATGGTCGACACCTACGGCACTGGCAAGGTCAGCGACGAGAAGCTCTCCGAGTGCGTTCGCGAGATCTTCCCCATGAAGCCTGCTGGCCTCATTGAGCACCTCGGTCTGCTTCAGCCCATCTACCGCCGCACTGCTGCGCACGGACACTTCGGTCGTCCCGGCATGCCGTGGGAGCGCGTGGACATGGTCGACGCGATCAAGGGCTACCTCGGCTAGGCGATTCTTTTCGCGCCAAAGAGGTCGTGTCCTTCGGGGCGCGGCCTCTTGTCGTTTGGCCTCTTGCCCCGCAGCCCCCGCCGCTATGGCGCGCTCGGTTCGAGAGATCTGGCCGCAAGTGGCGTAGGGCAGGGGCTCCCCGACACAAACATTTCGCGGCACCTCATGGCCCCGCCTCCCCCGACGTAGTATTCGCAGCCTCTTACGCGCCGAGGAGAAGGTATGGCAGCGAATCCGACCGGTGTTGGCGGTCACGAGTATGGTTACGCGAAGACGACGCGCACCGATAAGTGGTGGGTGGGTCCCGCAGCGACGGCCTTCGGGCTGGGCTTGTGGCTCATCTACTACGTCTGGTCTGCGGCTCAGGGTGACTACTACGCCGCCGGTCCCTACATGTCCCCGTTCTACCCGTTCTATCTGCATCCGTCGGAAGCAGGGATGGGTGCGAGCGACGCCTTCTTCGGAATGAACCCGGCTTGGTGGCCGGCGCTGATCAGCCCCGCGCTGATCGCGGGCTTCGCGCCCGGTGCATTCCGCATCACCTGCTACTACTACCGCAAGGCCTACTACCGCGCGTTCTTCGGAACGCCGCCGGGATGTGCGGTTGGCGCTCGCCCGCAGGACTACCGCGGCGAGACCTTCCTGCTGGTCTTCCAGAACCTGCACCGCTACGCGCTCTACGGCGCGCTGCTGCTGCTTCCATACCTGTACTGGGAGGCGTTCCAGTCCTTCCGCTACCACGGTGAGTGGGGCGTGGGTGTCGGCAGCATCGTCATGGTGCTCAACTCTGTCTTCCTGACCTTCTACACCCTCGGGTGCCACGCTTGGCGTCACCTCGTGGGTGGTCAGCTCAACTGCTTCTCCTGCGGTGCTGTGCCCCGCTTGCGCTACGGCGCCTGGAAGGGCGTGAGCCGCCTCAACGAGAACCACATGAAGTGGGCGTGGACCAGCCTCATCTGGATTGCGTTCACGGACATCTACATTCGCCTCGTGTCCATGGGTGTCATCACTGACCTCAACACCTGGGGAGGATTCTAGAATGCTCGACGTCAACGAGATTCAGACCATTACGCACGACGTGATCGTGGTGGGCGCCGGCGGCGCTGGCCTCCGCGCTGCCGTCGAGTGTTCCCGCCAAGGCCTCGACATCGGCGTTGTCTGCAAGTCACTGCTCGGCAAGGCCCACACGGTCATGGCCGAGGGTGGTGCTGCAGCAGCGCTCGGCAATGTCGACAGCCGCGACAACTGGAAGATCCACTTCCGCGACACGATGCGTGGCGGCAAGTTCCTCAACCAGTGGCGCATGGCGGAGCTTCACGCGAAGCAGTCGCCAGACCGCATCCGCGAGCTCGAGGAGTGGGGTGCCGTCTTTGACCGCACCAAGGACGGCCTCATCGCCCAGCGCAACTTCGGTGGCCACCGCTACCCACGGCTCGCGCACACCGGCGACCGTACTGGCCTCGAGCTGATTCGCACCCTGCAGGACAAGGGCGTTCACTCCGGCATCTCGGTGCACCAGGAGTGCACGGTCCTCGACCTTCTCAAGGACGAGAACGGCCGCATTTCCGGCATGGTCGGATACTGGCGTGAGACGGGTCGCTTTGTGCTCTACCGGGCCAAGGCCATCATCTTCGCTACGGGCGGCGGTGGTAAGGGCTGGCGCATCACGTCGAACAGCTGGGAGTACACCGGCGACGGACAGGCCATGGCCTACCGCGCAGGCGCCGAGCTGATGGACATGGAATTCTGTCAGTTCCACCCCACGGGCATGGTCTGGCCTCCGTCCGTTCGCGGCATCCTCGTCACAGAGGGCGTGCGTGGAGAGGGCGGCATCCTCACCAACTCGGAGGGTGACCGCTTCATGTTCAAGTACACCCCCGAGAAGTTCCAGTCGGAGACGGCGGACACGGTCGAGGAAGCCAACCGCTGGCTCGCAGGCGACAAGAACGCCCGTCGGCCCCCCGAGCTTCTGACTCGCGACGTCGTCGCCCGGTCCATCGTCCAAGAGGTCAAGGCAGGCCGCGGTTCGCCGCACGGCGGTGCCTTCCTCGACATCGGCTCGCGCCGTCCTGCGGACTACATCAAGAAGAAGCTCCCGTCGATGTACCACCAGTTCAAGGAACTGGCCGAAGTCGACATCACGAAGGACCCGATGGAAGTCGGGCCGACCTTCCACTACATGATGGGTGGCATCCGGGTCGACGCCGACACGCAGATGACGCGCGTCGACGGTCTCTTCGCCTGCGGTGAGTGCGCCGCCGGTCTCCACGGCGCCAACCGCCTCGGTGGAAACAGCTTGTCCGACCTTCTTGTCTTCGGTCGCCTTGCGGGCGTCGGGGCCAAGGAGTTCATCGACGCGAACGAGGGGCTGCCTGAGATCAATCACGATCAGGTGCGCGGCATCATTCGCTCGGCGACCGACATCCTGAACCGCGAGGAAGGGGAGAACCCGTATCTGATTCACGAGGCGCTTCGCGACGTGAACCAGGACTTCGTTGGTATCTACCGCACGAAGGAAGGCCTCACGGAGGGCATCGCCAAGCAGGCGGAGCTCAAGGAAAAGGCCAAGACGGTCAAGGCCTACGGCACCAGCCAGTACAACGCCGGCTGGCACGAAGCCCTCGACCTCGGCAACCTGTTCATCACCTGTGAGGCCATCGCCCGCGCGGCGCTGCTTCGCGAAGAGAGCCGTGGCGGTCACTCCCGCGTCGACTTCGAAGGTGAGCGCGAAGAGTGGGGCCTCGTCAACATCGTTTGCCGGATGGGCGACGACGGCAACATGATCGTCGAGAAGCTCGAGCGCGGCGAAGATCCCGAACACCTCGCGAAGGTCGCTCACGCGACACTCGAGGAGCTGGAGGGCAGCAATGGCTAATCGCACCATTCGCATTTGGCGCGGCGACCAGTCCGGCGGCCAGTTCGAAGAGTACACCGTCGACGTGGGCGAGGGCATGGTTGTGCTCGACGTCATCCACCTCGCGCAGATGCACCACGCCAACGACATGGCCGTGCGCTGGAACTGCAAGGCGGGCAAGTGTGGCTCGTGTTCGATGGAGATCAACGGCAAGCCTAAGCTCGGCTGTATGACCCGCATGGGCGACTACGAGGCCGACGAGATCATCACCGTTCAGCCGATGAAGTCGTTCCCCGTCATCCGTGACCTCGTCACCGACGTCTCGTGGAACTACCGCCAGAACGAGCGCATCACGCCGTTCACGCCCCGTCCTCGCGACGCGGACGGAAACTGGCGCATGTACACCGAGGATGTGGAGCGTACGCAGGAGTTCCGGAAGTGCATTGAGTGCTTCCTCTGTCAGAACACCTGCCACGTGCTTCGCGACCACGACAAGCGTGACCAGTTCGTCGGTCCACGGTTCATGATTCGCATCGCGCAGCTCGACATGCATCCGCTCGACACCGTCGACCGTATTCCGGCGACGAAAGAAGAGTACGGCGCCGGCTACTGCAACATCACGCGGTGCTGCACCGAGGTGTGTCCCGAGCACATCAACATCACCGACAACGGCATCATCCCGATGAAGGAGCGGATCGTCAGTCGCTACTACGACCCGATCACGATGCTTGCGCGGAAGCTGTTCGGCGGAAAGTAAGTCTCCGATGGAGAGTTGGGCCCGGCCATCGCGAGAGCGGCGGCCGGGCCCTTGTCGTTGGGAGGGTGATTTCGCCCCACCTGGGGCAACCGGGCGCCGCTTTGTGCCAGTGCATGACGCAACTCTGACCTGTCGGATCCGTAGAGGGCAAGGGGTATCCGAGAGGGCCGAAAATTGGGGGCTCGGAGGGCCTTGACCCCGCTCCGCAGGGCGCATAAACCTTCCGACCGCCCCCTGGGAGTACGCAGCTATGGCAGAGCCAACCGACGTCCTGTTTGAGATCACTCAAGCGCACCTGAACTCTGGCCTTCGCGGCTTTCCGGTCGGCACCTGCCGCACGTCGCGCGTGGACCCGAACACCGGCGTTTCCTACGTCGGTTACCCCATCGCTGAGCTCGCCGACCTCGAGGAAGAGGCCGTGGCCTACCTCATGCTGCATCGCGAGCTTCCGACCGATGCCCAGCTGACCGAGTTCGTCGCGGACATCAAGTCCCGCCGCGGCGTGCCGCCCAAAGTCATCGAGCTGCTCAAGGCCCTCCCGAAGGAGGGGCACCCGATGGAGTGGCTCATCTCGGGCCTGATCTTCCTCGGCATGACGAGCAAGACCGGTGACTACGTCGAGGACGCCAAGAACGTCGTGGCGCGCCTGCCCGAGCTCGTGGCCGCCATCTTCCGCATCCGCAGCGGTTGGGGTGAGCCCATCGCTCCGAACCCCGAGCTCGGCCTCATCGAGGACTTCGTGCACATGCTCGACGTTCCCGGCGCCGACGCCGAGGCTTTGACGAGCCTGCTTCGCGTCTTCTACATCCTCCACATGGACCACGGCGGCGGAAACCTCTCGACCTTCACCGGCAAGACTGTTGCCTCGGCCCATACCGACATCTTCGCGTCCCTGGGTGCTGCGATGTCCGGGCTGTACGGTCCGCTTCACGGTCGCGCCAACCAGGACTGCCTGAACTTCGTGCGTACCGTCGGCAGCTCCGACCCTGCCGAGATCGAGAAGTTCATTCGCGACGCGCTCGCGAACAAGAAGAAGATCTACGGCTACGGCCACGCAGTGCTCCGTGCCGAGGACCCTCGCGCGACTATCCAGTACGGACTTGGCGAGAAGATCTGCCCTGACGACGAGCTGTTCCGCACGGCAGCCAACATGCGCATCGTCGCGGTCAAGGTTCTCAAGGAGTTCCCGAAGATCTCGAACCCGTACCCCAACGTCGACGCGGTTTCCGGAACGCTGCTCAACGCCTGCGGCCTGACCGACTCCGACTTTTACACGGTCCTGTTCGGCCTCTCCCGCTGCACGGGCATTGCTGCCCAGATCGTCGACGAGCGCGTGCGCTTCCGCGGCGGCAAGGGTGCCCCCATCTACCGGCCCAAGTACGTCGCTGAGGACCAGACTCCTCGCCACGTGAAGGGCTAGTCCAAGCACTTTCTGACGGGAGCGGGCAAGCGCTCGCATCCCCATCACTCACCACCGAGCTCGAGGAGCTGGGATGAAGATCCACGAATACCAGGCGAAGGGTGTCTTGCGGGGGTACGGCGTGCCGGTCCTCGCAGGCAAGGCTGTGACGTCCGTCGACGATGCAGCCGCAGCAGCAACCGAAATGGGCGGAAAGGTCTGGGTCGTGAAGTCCCAGATTCACGCTGGTGGACGCGGCATGGGCCGGTTCATCGAGCAGGTCTCCGCCGATGCCATCGCCGAGGCCGCAGAGGGCAAGAAGGCGAGCGAAGGTGAGGGCGGCGTTCGCCTGGCCTTCAACATCGACGACGTGCGCAAGCACACCGAGAGCATGCTCGGCGACACGCTGGTCACCAAGCAGACCGGCGCCGAGGGCAAGCAGGTCCGCACGGTGTTCATCGAAGCCGGCTGCGACATCAAGAAGGAGCTCTACCTCTCCCTCGTGCTCGACCGCAGCAACAACCAGATCATGGTCATCGCCTCCGAAGCCGGCGGCATGAACATCGAGGACGTGGCTCACGAAGACCCCGACGCCCTCAAGAAGATCTGGATTGACCCCGCGATCGGTCTCGCTGGCTACCAGGCGCGCAAGCTCGCTTTCGCTCTGAACATGACTGGCAAGACGGTTCGTCACTTCACGAAGTTCCTCAGCGCCGTCTACGACGCGTACTGGGCGACCGATGCCGAGATGCTCGAGATCAACCCGATGGTCATCGACGGCGAAGGCGCCGTGGTTTGCCTCGATGCGAAGATGAGCTTCGACGACAACGCGATGTACCGCCACAAGGACCTCGCGGAGCTTCGCGACATCCACGAAGAGGATGCCAGCGAGCTCGAGGCCGGAAAGTGGGGCCTCTCCTACGTGAAGCTCGATGGAAACATCGGCTGCCTCGTCAACGGCGCGGGCCTGGCCATGTCCACCATGGACATCATCCAGTTCAAGGGCGCTTCGCCGGCCAACTTCCTCGACGTGGGTGGCGGCGCGACGGCTGAGCAGGTCGCAGCGGCCTTCCAGATCATCACCTCCGATCAGGCGGTGAAGGGCATTCTGGTCAACATCTTTGGCGGCATCATGCAGTGTGATGTCATCGCCAACGGCGTCATCACGGCAGTCAAGCAGGTGGGACTCGAGGTTCCGCTCGTCGTGCGCCTCGCAGGCACCAACGCCGAGCTTGGCAAGAAGATCTTGGACGAGTCTGGGCTCGCCATCACTCCGGCTCTCGACCTCGAAGAGGCCGCAGAAGCCATCGTCGCCGCAGTGAAGGGGTAAATCATGGCCATTCTCGTCAATAGCGACACCCGGGTCATCACCCAGGGCATCACCGGCAAGTCCGGTGCCTTCCACACCAAGCAGTGCATCGCGTACGGCTCGAACGTCGTCGGCGGCGTCGTCCCCGGCAAGGGCGGCCAGACCTTCGAAGACACGGGTCTCCCGATCTTCAACACGGTCGAAGAAGCCGTGGCCGAGACCGGTGCGAACGCCTCGATGATCTTCGTGCCTCCGCCGTTCGCGGCAGACGGCATTCTCGAAGCCATCGACGCGGGCATCGAGCTTGCCATTGGCATCACCGAGGGCATTCCGGTTCGCGACATGATCGGTGTGTGGGCCGCGCTCGAGAAGAGCAAGACCCGCCTGATCGGCCCGAACTGCCCCGGCGTCATCACGCCCGGACAGTGCAAGATGGGCATCATGCCCGGCCACATCCACACCCCCGGCCGCATCGGCGTGCTCTCCCGCTCGGGGACGCTCACCTACGAAGCGGTGGGCCAGCTCTCCGCCGTCGGCTTGGGCCAGTCCAGCTGCGTCGGCATTGGTGGAGACCCGATCATCGGCACCAAGTTCATCGACGTGATGGACCTCTTCAACCAGGACGATGACACCGACGCGGTCATCATGATCGGTGAGATCGGCGGCAACGCCGAGGAAGAAGCCGCCGCCTGGATCAAGAAGAACTTCACCAAGCCGGTGGTCTCGTTCATCGCCGGCGCCACGGCTCCTCCAGGACGTCGCATGGGCCACGCCGGTGCCATCGTCTCTGGCGGCCAGGGCACGGCGGAGTCCAAGTTCGCGGCGCTCTCCGACGCTGGCGTGCACATCGTGCGCAGCCCCGGCGGCATGGGCAAGAAGATGGCCGAGGTCCTTGGCAAGTAGCCAACGACGCTCTGCATGAGGCCTCGCTTGGTTCGCCGAGCGGGGCCTTTTTGTTGGCGGACTGGAGGGGCTGCCGATGCGATACTGAGGCATGCGCACACTTCTCTTCGTCGTCGCTCTCTCGGGCTGTGTCCGCCAAGCCTCACCCGAGGTGCCGTATGTCGAGCTGATCGAGCCGATCAAGAGGCCGGTTCAGCTCGTAGAGAAGGGGAGCGGCGTGGTCGGGTTCACTGCGGCGCCCAGTCGCATCTCGTCGTCCCATCCTGGGGTGGTGTCGGTGGTGCGTTTCGACGGCGAGCGGCGCTTTCACCTGTTCGCCGAATCCATCGGTGAGGCGTGGATTTCCGCCGAGGTGAATGGTGAGCGGCAGTCGGTCCCCGTGCGCGTCGTCGCCAGCACGGAGGTCGAGGCGGATCTCGAGCTGTCGGTTGGGGCACAAGCGAGCTTTCCCATCGAGGGTCCCGTGAGCCGAGTGGTTGTGGGAGACCCCGGCATCCTCGAGTTCAAGGTGGTCGGTGGCCTCGGGGCCGAGGTGGACTCGGTCCAGTTGCGCGGCAACCGCGTCGGACGCACCCATGTGGTGGTGTCGACAGGGGAGGACGCCGCACCGATCTTCCGCTGGGTTGTCGTCGACTGAATCGCGGGACGTTGCACCCAGTGGCGAACCCTGGTGCGTGTGTTACCTCCGCCGGCCAACGAATGGAGGCCACATGGCTATCGAGCGCACCCTTTCCATCATCAAGCCTGACGCCACCGAGAAGAACGTGATCGGCAAGATCATCGCCCGCTTCGAGGAAGAGGGCCTTCGTCCCATCGGCATTCGCATGCAGCACCTCTCGCTGTCCGACGCGCAGGGCTTCTACGCCGTGCACAGCGAGCGTCCTTTCTTCGGCGAGCTGGTCGAGTTCATGACCCGCAACCCCGTCGTCGTCATGGCCCTCGAGGGCGAGAACGCCGTCGCCAAGAACCGCGAGATCATGGGCGCCACCAACCCCGCCGATGCCGCCGAGGGAACCCTCCGCAAGCTCTTCGCCTCCTCGATTGGCGAGAACAGCGTGCACGGTTCGGACAGTGCCGAGAACGCCGCGATCGAGATCGCGTACTTCTTCCGCAGCACCGAGCTCTGCCCCCGCTGAAGTGGCCGCGAGCCCCTGAAGACCCGGCCTCGGCCGGGTTTTCTTTTGTCTGCTATTCGCGCTCTTCGAGCTGCGGCTGGGTGAAGCCGAAGCGAACCTGCAGACTCATCTCGTCTTCGGTGATGACGAGTTCGAGCTCGTCGACACCCATCTTCGTGTTCAGCGCACCGCCGAGTCCGCCGACCATTTCCTCGACCTGGTCGCGCCGCAGGACAGGGACAGGGTTGACCTTGGGGAGCTGTTGCTCCAGGGCCTTCTCACCAAGACGGGCGACGAGCTGCATCACCGTACCCTCGCCGAGGTGAAGCGCCAGGTCGCCAAGGGAGCCGATGACGGCCCGACGATGACGGTCAAAGTGGATGTCGTCGAGCACCACAGAGGCGCCGAGCTTGCGCTCGAAGATGAACGGCATCTCGACATTGGCCCGAGCCAAGTAGATGGTTCCCTCGGCGATACCCTTCACGTAGGCATCCGCACCGACGCGTTGTCGGCCGTAGCGGAACTGGGTGCCGGCCTCCGAGAGCTCTACGCGGAAGCTGCCTTCCACGCGAATCATGTCGGTGATCTGGCGCTTAATGGTCGGCTTCCCACGCTTCCACAGAGCCCGGGCCCGGGCTCCGACGCGGCGAACGGGCTGGGGAGCGCGTCCGTCCTCGAGTAGTCCGCTGACGCGCTGGCGTACGCCGAGCTGACGTACGGCACTTCGGGTGTTCTCAACGAGGTCGAAGTCCCCCTTGGCGACCTCGATCGGAAGAGCCGCGCGGAGCAGGTCTTCCCAGAGGTCTCGTCCGAGGGAGAGCGAGAGGTGTGGGCTTTTCATGGGCATAGTCTACTTGAACAAGAGGCCTAGCGGCCTGTCTGCTTTCGCAACGTCTTCACGCGGCCTTCCGTTCCGAAGATGAAGCCTTCGGCCCCACGGCCGAGATCCGCGGCGTTTCCCTCGTCGGTGTCGACATGCATCTCCAGCTTGTAACTGCCTTTGACGCGGACGACGACGTCGCCGAAGACGAGGTCCCGGCCGTTCGTGTCGAGGGCGACCTCGACAATGTCCTTGTGTTTCACGCCGTAGATCTCGGCGTCGTCCGGGGTCATATGAATGTGCCGCTGGGACTGGATCACGCCCTCGGTGAGGGTCACGTCGCCATGCGGGCCGCGAAGCGTGAGTCCCGCACTTCCTGCGAGGTCGCCCGAGCGGCGGATGGGGGCGTCGATGCCGAGCGCGAACTCATCGGTCCGGCTGATCTCGACCTGGGTCTGCGAGCGCTCAGGTCCAATGATGCCAACGCGCGTCATCTCGGACTTCGGCCCGACGAGCGTCACTCGTTCCACACATGCGAACTGGCCGGGCTGAGTGAGCTCCTTTCGGGGGGTGAGGGCGTGGCCGGGCCCAAACAACGCGTCGATGTGCTCGCGCGAGAGGTGCACGTGGCGAGCTGAGATCGCGACGGGGATCACGCGGTCCGCCTTGATGGGCGCCGGTGCTGCAGCGACTTCGGCGGCCTCGCGAGCAATCTCGAGCTGTTCGTCGGTGCGGACCACGAGCAGGCGGCAGCGACTTGTGGGGGTCGAGATCTCAGCGACCAGGTGGGTGTCGCTGACGCGCGCGTCGCGGTTTCGGTCTTCGTCGAGGCGGGCCCCGAGAAACTCCAGCCGCTGGGCCGCACGGTGCCGCATCGATGCGCTGTTCTCGCCAATTCCACCCGTGAAGACAATCGCGTCCACGCCTCCGAGGACGGCGGCGTACGCACCAATGTACTTGCGAACTCGGTGGGCGAAGACGGCCACGGCGAGTCGACACCGGTCGTCGCCGGCTTCGGCTCGTGCCTCGATGTCGCGGAGGTCGTTGCCCACGCCAGACAGCCCTGCGAGTCCGCTGTGTCGATTGAGCAGATCATCGAGTGCGTCGAGGTCGAGGTTCTCGGCCCGGGCCAGGGCGAGCAGGGCGCCGGTGTCGGTGTCACCCGCGCGAGTCCCCATCACCAGCCCTTCAAGAGGGGTCATGCCCATCGAGGTCTCGATGCTCCGACCGAACTCGACGGCGGTCGCGCTCGCGCCGTTGCCCAGGTGAAGCGTGATGATGCGGAGGTCTTGGACCTTTGCGTCGAGGTGCGCTGCTGCGCGTCGGGCGACGATGGCGTGGCTGGGGCCGTGAAAGCCATACCGACGGATGCCGTGCTTCTGGGCCGTGTCTTGCGGAAGCGCATAGGTGTGCGCGCGACGCGGCAGGGTTTGGTGGAAAGCCGTATCGAACACAGCGATGTGCGGAAGATTGGGAAGCGCCGTGCGGGCGGCGTGGATTCCCGCCAGGTTTGCGGGGTTGTGCAGCGGGGCGAGGGGAATCAGTGCATCGAGGGAGTCGATGACGTCCTGGTCGATGCGGGTGGCCTCGCGAAACGCCGAGCCGCCGTGGACGACGCGATGTCCGACGGCCTCGAGCCCCTCGACGTCGTCGAGTTGGTCGAGGAGCACGGCCATTGCCTCTGCGTGGCTGGGTACCTCCGGGCTCCCGATGCGCTCGACCGAGGCCTTTGCGAGGGCCACTTCGGTGTCGGTGTCGATAACCGCACCCTTGATCGAGGAGCTTCCAGCGTTCAGTACGAGGACGCGCATGGTCCCTCCGGTCGGCACATAGGAGTGCGGTGTTCTGCTCTCGGCGCGACTAGAGTTCGACGCCAGTAGAGGCGTCGAAGATGCCCTGAGGGCCGAAGGAGACCCAGTGGCCCCCGGGCAGAGCGCGGAGCACTCGGCGCTCCTTGCCCCACATATCGAACTCTTGGATGGCGGAGCCGCGAGCGGGCTGCAAGATGTGACCTGTCTCGGGGTCGACCCACACATAGGGAAGAAGCCCGGGGGTCTCGCTGACGACTTCACCGCGCTCTAGGTCGACGAAAATGATGGTCGCGGTGTCGTCTTCTTCTTGGAAGCGCACGGCCGCGTACCGCCCGCCGGTGATGCCCCAGAGACGGTCAACGGCGACATTGAGGTCGAGCACGTCTTCGCCCACGGCTGGGCGGTCTTCCTTCACGCTCACGGCCAGGTCGTAAATCGAGAGCACGCCCTCTTCGTCCATGACGAGCAGGTCCGGCCGCCGGTTGACGAAGGACACGAGCGACACTGGGATGTCTGCGACGGGCTCTGGGGCGGGAATCGCATCCTTGCCGGTGGCTGGATCGATGATGCGGACGTTGCCCTTGGGCGTGATCACCCCAATCCAGGTGCCTCCACCGCTGAGCGCAAAGTGGGTGGCCCAGTCGAGCTCGAAGACCTGGTTGTCCTTGAGGTCGTACCAACGCATGCCGCCGCGCTGGAGCATGCAGGCGACGATCGGACCGCCCACTTCCATCTTGGTGGTGTCGGCGGTCTCGGGACCCGCATCGAACAGGTGGCGGCCGCTCTTCGCATCGAAGACCTGCATGCCTGAACCGTCGTCGGGAAGCCCGATCAACAGACGGCCGTCACGGTCGATCTTGGTCTCGACAAAGCGCTTCTTGGCCGAGAAAGGACGGCGCTGCCGGTCCTTGGTCCAGATGGCGACCTTTTCGCCGTGAATTGCGGCACGGTGGTCGCCGAACCCGGTGCACGCGGTGACCGCTTCGAGTGATGCGCGCTCGCCAGGACGGTACAGCGAGCCATCGGCTCCTCCGACCGCGACCCCTTTGCGGTCCCAGAGAGCAGCTTGCGTCGCCTCGGGCGCGCCGTGCTTGGTGCTTCCGACGGGCTGTAGGTCTGGGAGCGAGAAGGTGTGGATCGAGCGCTCGGTGATCGCTGCAACCTCGTCCCCGCGAGGAGAGAGCACCATGCTGAGCATCCCCGAGGAGCCTCGGGCTGTGAACGAGGTGACGATGCGGCCCTCGGGCATGCCGATGAGGGTGATGCCGCCCGGCCCCATGGCGACGATGTGATCTCCGCTTGGCGTGAATCGCGCCACCGTGACGCCGCCCGGTACCATCTCGAGATCGACCTGCTCATGCGACATCATGTCGATGAGCTTCGGCTGGTTCAGATTGTCGATGACAAGCAGGTACTTGCCGTCGGGTGCGAAGTTGATCGACTGGCCGGAGTAGCCGGACCAGTTCGCCATGCGCTCCCACCGAGCGATGTCGTAGACGCGGATGATGCCGTCGATGGCTAGGCAAGCGAGCAGGGTGCCTTGCGGGTTGAACGACAGGGCGCGCATCGCTCGGGCGGCCCCGTCGGCGCCTTCGCGGACATCCTCGAACACACAGGTGCCGTCCCACGTCTTGTATACGGACACCGAACCGGACTCGTCGCCGACGCCCGCGAGGCTTCCGCCGGGGCTGACTGCCACCGAGCCGTACACCGCGGCCCAGCTCTGGAAGATGTGGCTGGGACTCAGATCGTGCGGCTTGGTGATGGCGACGATGCCCCAGGCATCCGCGGTGACACGGGCGCCGGAGTCGGGGTCGAAGGCCGCGGCGGTAACGGCGGCGGAGTGGGCGTCTGGACAGTACTGATCGACGATGCTCATGCCGGCCAGTGTATACCGGACGGCTCGCGATGAGACGGAGTTGCTTCCGCTCGTTGCAGGAGTCGAGCGCGATCAGCGTGGGTGCGCGCCGCTAGCGACGTGAGGCGAGTTGGGGTCGGCGGAGATGTCATTCCTTGGGTAGGGGTCGCGATCGCTCAAGTGGAGCGCGTGCGGCATGGGTGCGTCGGGGTTGTGCACTCTTTGGGTTGAGGCCTTTGCGCCGCTGTGGTGATCTCTGCGGGTGACATCTCCAGCTCTCATTCTCTTGCTGCGCCTACCGCCAGGAGCACCGGCTACGGCCACCCAGGTGCTCGTGGAGAAGGTGCTTGTTCCGGCTTTCGCCGCCCTGGACGACGCTCCGGCCGTGCGTGCGGCGTTCGTCGCCAATGGCGAGGTCCTTCAGGCCCTCGAGTCTGAGGCGCCCGAGCAGCTTGAGCAGCTTCGCGTGCGCGCACAGGATGGTCGTCTCGAGGCGCTCGCGGTGCCGATCTATGAGCCCCATCTCGGCCAAGTGCCGGAGCGGGATGCCCTCGCCCAGACGGTGGCCCACATCGCCTTGCTCAGGCGCATGCTCGACGTGCGAGCGCACGGATTGTTCGTCCCGTGGAGCGTCTACGACAGGACAGTTCCGCCTGTTGCGGAGGGGGCCGGCCTGGACTGGGTGGCACTTCGCGGCGGCCAGGGCGTGGTGTCGGTCGAATCGGCAGGCTCGTCCGTCCGCGCAGTGGGGTGGCGGCCGATGGGTCCGGGCGAGTCTGCACTTGTCGAGGGAGAGGTCGGACTCGTCGACCTGTCGGCGCTCCACCGCGATGGCGGGATGGCCTGGTTTCAGCAGTTGCTCACCTCGCTCCCGGGCACGCGCCTGCCGTCTGAAGTGATCGCGGCGGGCATTCCGGCGCCACGCAGCGTCTGGGCCCCGACTCAGAGTGCGGCTCTATACCGACAGGAGTGGGGTGCGGCGGACTTGCTGCACCAACGCGTCATGGCCACTTCGCAGCTCGTCGCGCGCTTCGCCAAGGGCGATGAGGACGGCGAGTTTGCCGCCGATCCGGTCGGTTTGCGCCAAGCACAGCGCTACCTCTGGCGTGCGCAGGCAGGGGATGTGTTCACCGACGGCCAAGCCGGCGGAATTCGTTCGCCGGATCAACGCCACCGTGCGTGGCGCGATGTGCTCAGGTCCGAGCGTGTCGCTCTCGAGGGCCTCCGGGCTGCCGGTCGTCCAAGCGCGGCCCGCGTCGACCTCGACGGCGACGGCATCGATGAGGTGATGCTTCGGTCACCTGAGTCGGCCATCCGCTTGGTGCCGGCACGGCGTGGAGGCTTGGCTTCATGGAGTGTGGCGAAGTCGGCGCTCCAGCTCGCCGCCGTCCCGCGCCGAACGCGTGCAGAGTGGGAGGCTGAGCTTCGTCCCGATCCCACCGCGCCTCCGAACCCATCGATCGCTCCAGAGCATCGGCCTGGGCAGCTCCATGGGTTGCTTCGCGAGGATGTCGAGACGCGACTGTGCTTCGACGACCGCTTTCTTCATGCGTCTGCGAGCCTGGCACGCTTCGAGTCAGGACTCCTCGACGCACACTCCACCGGCCTGGATACGCCGTGGGAGATCGAGAGCTGTGAGCGCTCGGGGCGCGGGGCGCGCACGACACTCGTCGGACGCGGCGAGCTGCAGGATGCCGACGAGGCCTGGCCCGTCGAGATTCGCAAGCGCTACGCCCTTCGAGGATCTGAGATCGAGCTGCGCTACGAGGTGCAGAACCGTGGCCTAGGAGTTCTTCGAACGCGGGTGTTGTTCCCGCTTGATTTGTCTCTCGGCGCACAGGCCTCCGAGCACCAGATCGTGTACCGCGGCGTAAGGCACGGGATCGACGAACTCGATGACGAGGCGGATGTCGACAAGGTCCGCGTGCTCGGAGCTGCGGGAGAGATTTCCATCCAGACCGACACGGGCGTACGGCTCTGGCGCTATCCGATTCACACGGTCCACCGCCACGGCGGGGAGCCGAGAGCGGCGCTTCAGGGCGTTTGCCTTGGCCTTGTGTGGCTTCTTCAGCTCTGGGCGCGAGAGACGGCCGTGTTCACGGTTCGGGTGAGTTTCACCCCTACGTGAGCGGCGCCTCGGCGAGGACGCTGCCTAGCGACGTGTAGACCGCTCGCAGTGGGTCCCCGTCGCGGAAGAGCAGGCGGAAGTGGTCCGAAAGTGGAACGATGTCCGGGAGGATGCGTGTGAGCGTTCCGTCCTGGAGCTGCTCGCGTACCAAGTACTCGGGTAGGACCGCCACTCCGTCGCCGCGGACGACCAGCGCTCGAATGGCATCGATGGTGCCCATGCGAAGCAGCTGGCGAAAGCGCAGGCTGTCCACCCCGCCTGGTGCGTCCCGCCAGTACCGGAAGAGAGGCGCGTCAGCCGACGTGTCGAGCAAGGTGTGGTGCTTCGCGTCCTCGGGACCCGCGAAGGGAGTCGTCTCGAGCAACCTGGGGCTCGCCACGAAGGCGTAGGCTTCCTCGTGTAGGCGAATGAAGTCGATCGAGGGGTCGTGGATGCGCCGGGAGCTGATTGCGCAGTCCACCTGCTTCGTGCGGATACGGTCTTCGAGGTCGGGACCGGATCCGAAGTACAGGTGGAAGGTCACGTTCGGGTGGGTGCGCTTCAGCTCTGGGAGAACGTTCACGAGCCAGGACAACCCAAGCTCGTGCCGGGTGCCGAGCACGAGCTCGAGCGGCGCTGGGCCGAGTTCACCACGAGCTGCAAGCACGCACCGGCGGGCCGCGTCGATCGCGGCCTCGGCGGCGGGCAGCAAGGCCAAGCCCGCCTCGGTGAGCTCCACGCGTCGGGTGGTTCGCGTGAAGAGATCGACGCCAAAGCCCTCTTCGAGGCGGCGAATGCGCTGGCCAAGTGCGGCAGGCGTCAGCCCAACGACGCGGGACGCTGCGCGGAAGTTGAGCAGCTTGGAGGCTTCAACGAAGCAGCGGAGGGACTCGAGGTCGGGGAGTGACGCCATGGGCTCACACTACCTGAGAATGTCTGCGGTGCTCAGTCGGGCTCGATGGCGATGTTTTGAGCGCCAGGCAGGGCTTCGCGAATACGGTCTTCGATGCGGTCCACCTCGTCGCCGAGGTGGTCGACGATGTGTTCGGCGAACTCGCTGAGAAAGGGCGCCACGGCCTGGGGGTCGGACAACTTCTCGGAGAGCGTGTTCACATCCCGCTCCTCGAGCCACTGGCTCGCCAGGTAGTGCCCGTTGAAGTCGAGCTCTGCCGACACGCGGTACGCGCTCGCGCCGGTGACGGCCGCGCGTTGAATCGCCACATGATCGATGGCCGGGTCCTCTTCGAGGATGCGCTGGAGCGTGGCTCGGTCCTTCGGCTGCATGGCCCGGCCAATCAGCAGGCCGCGGTTCTTGTAGATCAAGAACACGGCCACGAAGCCGAGCAGGCCGCCAATGGCGAGCGTTCCCACCGCGTCCCAGATGGGATTGTGCGTGTAGGAGACGAGGGCCAGGCTTGCCATCGCGATCAGCACACCAAACACCGCTGCGGCGTCCTCGAGGAACACCGCGACGGCAAACGGGTCGTCCGTCGTGCGTAGGTTCTCCCAGAAGCCCAGTTCTTGCTTCTTGGCCGCGTCCATCAGCGCCTTGATGGCGAGCCACCAGCTTCCGCCTTCGATGACCAGCGAGAAGATGAGGATGCCAATGGCGATGTTGGTGCCGACCAGCTCGGCTGGATGGTCGTCGGTGAGCGCGTGAATGCCGTGCATCACCGTGACGCCGCAACCGACGAAGAACAGGCCCACCGCCGAGATCAACGACCAGACGAAGGCCTCTCTGCCGTAGCCAAACGGATGGGCTTCGTCAGCCGGCTGTGCGGCGCGCTTGATGCCGAAGGCGAGAAATGCCTGGTTCGCCACGTCTGCTGCGGAGTGCACAGACTCCGAGAACATGGCACCCGACCCAGTCATCATGAAGCCCGTGAACTTCGCAACCGTGACCAGGCTGTTTCCTGCGATGGCGGCATAAACCGCGGTCTTACTTCCGTTGGCTGCCATCTTTAGATGTGGCGGCCCACGAAGCTCCGCAGGGCGCTAATGCCACCGCCGGCTCCGGTCTTCCGATCGACCACTTCGCCGTCCTTGAGGATCAGCAGGGTGGGGATGTTCGACACGCCGTAGCGCTGGGCGAGACCCATGTCCTTCTGGATGTCGAGCTTCACGATCTTGAGGTTGCCGGCGTTCTCGTCCGCCACCTGCTCGAGCAGGGGAGCGATGGCCTTGCAGGGCGCACACCAGGTGGCCCAGAAGTCGACGACGACAGGCGTGCCGGCCTCGACGACCTCGGCGTTCCAGTTGGCGGACGTGACGTCTGCGAGCTTGCCCATGATTGCTCTCCTTCGCGGGATGGTTTCGGCCAAGGGGCATGAAAGATGCGAGCAGGTGCAACTCATGGGCCGGAGCCGAACAGGTAACCTCCGACCTGCGTGCGGCAAGCCCGAACCCAACGGCGATCGCAGAGGGGGCGGTAGCGGGATAGACCGCGTGCGAAATGGATAGCCTCCCGTACATCGCTGTGCTGATCGCCTACGGGCTGGTTGGGGCCGCTCATCTGCTCCCCGGGATTGTCGGCGAACGGCTGAAGTCTCGCGTGCGTCCCATTGCGCTCACCGGTGTGTTCCTGCACGCGGCCGCCCTGTTTCTCGGCGTGGCCACCATCGGCGGGGGCACGGGCTTCCGTGAGGCGCTCTCGGCCCTCGCGCTCGGCATCATGGGAGCGTACGTCGCAGCCGGCCGGGGCCGTCTATCGGCGCTCGGGTTGTTGCTCGCGCCCCTCGCGACGGTCCTGCTTGGAATCGCCCTGGTGGTGCCCCGTCATCAAGTTGCGGCGCTCGAGCACACCCCAGGCGTTCTTCCTTGGCTGCCTATTCACCTCGCTCTGGTCTTCTTTGGGCTGGCTTGCTTCGCGCTCTCGTTCGCGCTTGGGGCGCTGTACCTGCTGGTCCGACGCGAGCTCAAGGCGAAGCGCTTCGACAGGCTCGGGCGTCTTCCGTCCCTCGAAGTGCTCGATTCGATGCAGTTCCGAGCCACCCTGTTCGGCTTCGTGGCGATGACCCTCGGCATTGGGGTCGGCGGTGGAATCGCTGCCGCGTCGCTCGACGTACCGTGGGCCTGGGACCCCAAGGTCGGCTTCACAGCACTGCTGTGGGCCTGGTACGGACTCGCCCTTCAGCTGCGCATCGTCGCGGGCTGGCGCGGCAAGTGGTCGGCACTGTTTGCGATCGTCGGCTTTGCGGCGGCGATGTTCTCGCTGGTCGGCTTCAACTTCTTCTTCACGGGCTGGCACGGCTATGCCGGCTGAGCGCCGCCTGATCGCGGTTGGGCTGTCGCACCTGACGGCTCCCGTCGAAGTGCGTGAGCGACTCGCCGTCGACCCCGCAGGCGTGCGCCGCACCCTGAACAACCTTGTCTCAACCGGAGTGAGCACGGAAGCGCTGTTGATCTCGACCTGCAACCGGGTCGAGCTGTACACGGTGCCCGGACGAGGCGGCGAGGTCGGAGTCGCCGAGTTCCTAGCGAGCTTCCGCGGGCCCAAGGGCGAGGCACTCGACAACTACCTCTACTGGCACCGCGGACGCGATGCGGTGCACCACTTGTTTCGGGTGTCTTCGGCTCTCGACTCGATGGTGCTCGGCGAACCCCAAATCTTGGGACAGGTGAAGAGCGCGGTCCGTCAGGCCCAAGAAGTGAACGCCCTCGGCCGCGTGCTCAACCGCCTGGCGCAGCGCAGCCTGGCGGTGGGCAAGCGGGTACGCACCGAGACGGCTCTGGGGCAGCACCGTGTCGGCATCGGGAACGCCGGAGTCGACCTAGCGACGCAGATCTTCGGTGACCTCGGGGGGCGGAGGGCCATGCTGCTCGGCGTCGGCGAGATGGGCCGACAGGTCGCCAACGCGCTGCAGAGCGCCGGCTTGCGTGAGCTCGTCGTCTGCAACCGCACGCTGGAACGCGCGCAAGAGCTCGCAGAGGCCCAGGGCGGCACAGCCATCGAGTGGAGCCGGATGGCGGACTACCTCGGGCGCGTGGACATCGTGATTGCTGCGACGGGTGCTGCCGAGCCCGTACTCGTCGCCGAGGACGTGCGCAGAGCGCTCAAGGCGCGGTCGTACCGGCCCTTGTTGCTCGTCGACCTGTCCGTTCCTCGCAACATCGATCCTGGGGTCGACGACCTCGAAGATGCGTACCTCTTCAACGTGGACGACCTGCGAAGCGTGCAGTCACGCGGAATGGCCCTCCGTCAGGATGCGGCACTCGATGCAAGGAAGCTCGTCTCGACCGAGGCCGACCGCTTCATGACCTCGCTCGCCGAGCTCGATGTCGCGGCTCGGATTGGCGGCGTCGTGCGGCATGCCGAGGTGCTTCGCATCGCCGAGATGGCCCGCAGTCAGCGACTCGTCTCCTCGCTCGACGGGTCCCAGCAGGAAGCCCTCGATCAAATGACGCGGGCCCTCGTGAAGAAGGTGCTGCACAACCCACTTCAGAACCTCCGCAGAGCCGCCCGAGAGGGCGACTCGGAGCGCGTCGAGGCGATCCTCAACGCGATGGGAGTCCAAGATGAGGACGCTTAAGCTCGGAACCCGTGGCTCACTGCTCGCGCGGACCCAGAGTGGCCATGTGGCGGCCGCCATCACCGAAGCCACTGGCGTTGCTGTCGAGTTGGTGATCTTCACCACCCGCGGCGACCAGGTGCGTGACCGGCCCCTCGCCGAGGTCGGCGGCAAGGGTCTGTTCACCAAGGAACTCGAGGACGCTCTGCTGTCCGGCGCCGTGGACCTCGCCGTCCACAGCATGAAGGACATGCCGACCGATCAGCCTGCGGGACTGCGGTTTGGGGCGATTCCCGTCCGTCAGGACCCCCGCGATGCGCTGGTGGGCGCGGCGCTCGCCGATCTGCCCGCCGGGTCTGTGGTCGGCACCGGTTCCGCACGGCGTTCCGCGCAGGTTCGCGCCATGCGACCCGACCTGGGCATCGAGGGCATTCGGGGAAACGTGCCGACCCGCATCGCGAAGCTCGATACCGGACCCTATGACACCGTGGTGCTTGCCGCAGCGGGACTGGCTCGACTTGGGCTGTCCGATCAGGTGGCCGAGTATCTGCCCATCGACACCTTTACGCCGGCCGTGGGCCAGGGCGCCTTGGCGGTGCAGTGTCGTGAAGACGACGAAGAGCTTCTCGGCTGGCTCAGCGCGATTCACGACCCCAACGTGGCGAATGAGGTCGAGGCCGAGCGCGCCTTTCTCGAGGCCGTCTCCGGAGGCTGCTCCGTCCCCGCCGCTTGCCACGTGAAGATCACCGGCGACGATGCGACGGTGTGGGCGGCCTGGGAGCGCAACGATGTCCTTCGGCGCACGCGACTCGAGGGACCGGCTGCCGACGCATCGGCCCTCGCACGGGCCGCAGCGGCAGGACTCGCGGTCTAGACCGCTGACCAGGCCTTGAACAAGGCCGCCTCCTCCCATGGAAAGACGGCGGTGGCCGGGCTGTTGCGGTGGTAGCTCGAGAAGCGCCGGGTGAAGCCCTGTGCGTCGGTGTCGAGCGCGGCGTCGATACCCTCTACGCCGTTGAGGATCCGCTCGAAACGCAGCTTGGCGATGAGCATGGCCGACAGGCGCAGGCCATCCGCGTCTGCCTGAAGCACCGCCTCGCGATGGGGGGCGGGTAGAGCGTTGCCGAGGTCCCTGACCGCTTGGACGGGGCTCGCAGAGCGCAAGGCGGGGCCGAGTCCGCGTTCGAAGCTGAGTGCGCTTGCGTAGGGCAGCTCGGGCAACAGGGGACGCTCGCGCCGTCGTGGGGCACCTTCGCTCGGAACGTCCGAGCAGAGCGTGTTGAGCCGCCGCAGCTCCTCACCGAGGTGGTCGACATCCTCGGGGCCGGCGGTGCCCTCCATGCGTTCCAGGGTGACCCCCCGTAGCATGGGGCAGTGCGGAAGCACGCGGGTGAGCAGCTCCCAAACCGGCTCCGGCACGCTGCTGTCGTGTGCATCGAGCCACATCGGGCGCAGGCCTCCTCCCCAGTTGGGGTCGGAGGGTGAGCCTCCTGAGATGTGGATCTCGATCACCCTCGAGAGGTCGAGGTGCGCAATCCAGTCGACCGCCGAGAAACCGCCGTTTTGCGCCATCGTCCATACGTTGTGCAGATCGAGCAGGATGTGGCTGTTCGCGGCTTGGGCGACCTGCGCTTGAAGCTCCGCCTCAAGCATCGGGTCACCCCAATGGGCGTAGCTGGCCGACGTCTCGAGGCCGACGGTGGGCACGGCCTTCTGCATAGTGGCAAGTCGCTGGGCGGTGGCCTCGACCGTGTTCGCGGTGGGAAGGGCCGGAATCGGGAGGGCGTGATTCTCGCCGGCCCAGGTGAGCCCGTGATGGTCGGTCCACCACGCGTAGTCAAGCGCATCGGCCGCAGTCCGCTCTGCCCACTGGTGGGTGCGTGCAGTGTCGCTGGGGTCGAGAGTGCACGGTGACAGCGCGACCCCATGCGCGACGACAGGCAGATCGAAGGCCGCAGCCGCTTCCTGGAACAGCCGTGCGTAGCTATTCGGAACCAGCTGCTTGTTGGCGTTGTGGCGCCACGCGGTCTCGGGTGCGATCTCGATGTACTGCACCCCACCACTGCGCAGTAGCTGCACGGCCACCCGGTGAAAGTCGAGATTGGGGTGCAGCGTGAAACCGACTGGAATGCGGCGCACAACGCCTCCCGGTGTGTTTAGACCTCGAAGAAGTAGAGCACACGCACCGAACGGGCTTGCACGTGGCCCATGCCGCAGCCCATCGCCATTCGGTCGGCCTCGCCCTCGATGTAGGACCCGCATCCGCCTTGCACGGACCACCGTGAGCCCGGAATGGACTCTTTCACCGCATCGCGGAGTCGTGCCCCCGCTCTCAGTGGGTTGCTCGCGGCCGGAAGCGCGTTGTCGATGAGCGTCGCGATCGCCGCGATACGCGCATCGATAGAAGCCTCTTCTGGGTCGGGGCCCTGGCGGCTCCAGTCGTGGTCGTACTTGGGCTGGATGAGCGGTGTCTGAAGCGCGAGGGCTCGGGAGGGGACCTTCGACGGATCGACGAGCACCATCAAGGGCTCGCCCTTCGGGGCGCTTGGGACCAGGGTGCGCAGATCGCTCATGGTGGCGGCCACAAGCTCCGCTTCACCCAGGCGTGCAAGCGTGGCCTCGGGTCCGTGGTTGAGGAACTCGCCAAGCGCGCGGCCACGCAGGTACTTCTCGCCGTTGTCTTCGGGGATGACGAACACGAGCATCTTCCTGCCCGAGGCGACCGCTGCTTGGAACACGGCGCTGACGTTCGAGAGGCGAGTGACGTCGCCGTCGAAGCCGCTGGCGAACGCGGGCAGCAGCAGGGCGGCGAGACTGGTTCCTAGGAATCGACGGCGGTTCATGGTGCCTCCTCTGACTGCGAGAACGGTGTACTTGGCCGGCGCTTACAGCACATCAAAAAAGTAGAGCATCCGCGCGCTCTCGGGCTCGACATGGCCCATGCCGCATCGCGCCATGAGAGCGTCGCTCTGCCCCTCGATACGGAAGCCGCAACCGGTCGCCTGCGCCCACTTGGACCCTGGGATGGCTCGAGCCAGCACGCCGGACCTCAGGGCTTCCGCTGTCGGTCCTGCATCCTTCGTCTTGGGGAGATGGGTCCGGGCGAGGGTGGCGATGGCGTCGATGCGTTGACGCACCTGTGCTTTGGAGTCCGTGTCGCCGAACCTGCTCATCGGGGCGAGGGAGGTGTGCAGGCTCTGGGTCTGCGCGGGCACGATACTGGGATCGATGAGCACCATCAGTGGTTCGCCATCTCCGTGGTGAGGAAGCAACACTCGGACGTCTTCCATGCTCGCCGCGACGAGCTCGACCTCACTCAATCGCGCGATCGCGTCGTCGGGTCCAAAGTTGAGAAACTCCCCGAAGGTTTGGCCTCGGATGTACTTGTCGCCGTCATCTGCGGGGATCACGAACACCAGTACGCTGCGCCGATTCCTCGCCGCACGGTGAAAGGCCGCAGCGAGTGCGCTGAGGGATTCGGGTCGGTCGACACCAGATGCGAAGGTGAACAGGACGGCGCTGGCACCCAAGCTGCGAAGCAGGTCGCGACGATGCATGCTCACCTCAGCCTCCGGAACTGGCGACCGTCTGGGAAGGCCAAGGTAGACACATCATCGCTGAACGTGAGTCGGGTCGGGCCCGTGAAGTCGTGAAGGACGACTGTGTCTCCTTTGCTCGTCCAGATCCGCTTGCCGTCGGCTCCGCAGTACGAAGCATCGCCGGCTGCATCGAGAATGATGCAAGCGTCACCGTAGGTGTACACCCCGACGTGCACGGGGTTGGCGTACAGGCTGTGGGCAACGGCACCTGTCGCCTTCGCCTTGTTCGGAACCTCCGAACTGGCCCCATCCGCCTGGTTTCCGCCACCGAAAGTGAGGGTGATGGCATGCCTGACCGTGGACGTCGATGACTGGCCTACACCCGACGTGTGGAGGGGGCCGAGGGGCTCCACGGCGCGCTCCGGTGCGTCGATGGGGACTGCTTGGACTTCGAGCACGCCGTCTGGCGCGTCGAGGTCGGAGAGCAACAGGAAGAGATCCTCGGACTCGAGTAGGCCTCCGGAGAGGGCATCCACCCCGGCTTGGTAGGCCAGTTCTTCTCGCGCATCGGCGTCGGCCTCAACGTACAGAAGGTCGCTGTTGTAGTCCTCGTCGAGGTAGCCGAACACCAGGTCGTCGGCGGTGATGCGCAACACCTCGCCGGGCCCGAGTGCTACCGAGTGCACGTCTGGTCCCAGGTAGATGGTCGCTTCGGTGCCTTGCGGAATGATCGTGGGCAAGATGCGTGTTTGATCCACGCCGGCCAACTCGACGGCGTGTCCAGCCTCTCTGGCGGCGCTGTCCATGATCACGAACCCGTCCGGGTGGTTGTTCTGGCTGCACGCCGCCAGTGTTGCGAGTGTGAGCGTCGCCCATAGTGGCCGCATGTCTGCCTCCCGATGCGTACGACCACTCGGCGGGCCGTAGGTTCCGGAAGGGAACGCAACCTGCGTGGATTCCTTACAGCTCCAGCGCGCTTTGCACGGCCGCAAGCATGCCGGCGCGGTCGTGTGGACTTGCGATCGCGAGCACGGTCAGCGCTTCGGCTTCTGCCGTCTTTGCGGTACTTGGGCCGATGACCACCGCTGGAGCCGCGGAAGTGCCCGTTTGGCGAGCGGCTCTTGCATACCTACGCGCTGACGAGCCCGAGAACAGCGTGACGATGTCGACGCGACCGGCCTCGATGAGCCTCCGGCGCAGACCCGGGGGTGCGGTGTTTCGGTACACGACGATGTCGGTGAGGTCCGCACCCGCCCGATGCAGCGCGTCGGTGGTCGCGCTGGTGGCGACTTCGGCGCGCGGGTAGAGCACGCGCACGCCGGACAGGGGACCTAGCGCCTTCACAAGATCGCGGCCCGTGGCGGTGTCGGGGATGACGTCGACCGGAAGCCCAAGTTGCTCTGCCTGCTTGGCCGTCGCCGGGCCGACTGCCGCGAATCGGGGCGCTCGAACCGGCTCCCGCCAGACCCGAGCGACGGCGGTTGCGGCCATCGCGCTCGTGAGGAGCACCACCTCAGCGGTGACCAATGCGCGGCGCAAGCGGGCGGTGCTCTCTGTGACTAGGGTCCGGGTGATGAGCGGCACGTGCACGGCAGTGCACCCGAGAGCCTCGAGCTCGGCCATGAAGACTGCGGCATCTTCTTCGGCGCGCGTGACCAGGACCCGCGGCTTCATGTCACCGGGGCGAGTCGGGAGAGATCCTTGGTGAGGTTCTTCTGGTGGGACTCGAGGGTTCCACCGCCGATCTCAAGGAGCTTGGCATCGCGCCAGAGACGCTCGACTGGGTATTCACGGCAGTAGCCGGATCCGCCCATCACCTGCATGGCCCAGTCCGCCACGTTCTTCCCGACGGGGGCCGCGAAGAGCTTTGCAGCGTCAGAGCCAATGCGGTTGCGGTTGTGGGGCCCCACGTCCTTCGCGACGTTGTAGGTCAGGCACTTTGCAGCTTCGGTCGCGGCGTATCCGTCCGCGATGTAGCGCTGGATCTGGCCGAAGCGGTTGATCGGCGTGCCGAAGGCCACGCGCTCTTGTCCGTGACGCACCATGATCTCGACACAGCGGTCGGCGATGCCCACGCTCATGGCAGCGAGGGTGAGGCGCTCGAGCTCGAGGTTGCGCATCATGTGCGTCAAGCCACCGCCCACCTCGCCGATGACGTTGGCGACGGGCACGCGGCAGTCTTCGAAGATCAGCTCGGACATGGTTGAACCACGCATGCCGAGCTTGTCGATGTGGTGCGAGGTGGTGAAGCCGGGGCAGTCGCGGTCGACCAGAAAGGTCGTGATGCGTCCGTCGACCTTGGCGTACACGAGGAAGCAGAACCCCTCGCAGCCGTTCGTGATGTACGTCTTGGTGCCATTCATCACGTAGTGCTCGCCGTCGAGCACGGCGGTGGTGGTCATGCCGATGACGTCTGTGCCCGCGCCTGGCTCGGTCATGCCCATGCCACCGATCCATTCGCCGCTGATCACCTTCGGAAGCACGCGAGCCTTCTGCTCGGCGTTGGCGCTCTGGGCGAAGTTGTTCACGAACAGCATGGAGTGTGCGAGGTAGGCCAGGCAGAAGCCGGGGTCGGACTTCGAGAGCTCGTGGTGGACGATCACCGCGGCGACCGCGTCCAGGCCCGCTCCGCCATCTTCCTCGGGGACGGTGATTCCGAGGAGGCCGAGCTCGCCGAGCTGGCGAAACAGGGGGACGTTGAGCACGCCCTTTGCGTCAAACTCCGCGGCTTGCGGCTCGACCTCGTTGGCCGTGAAGTCCGCGACCATCTCGCGCAACATGCGGTGTTCTTCGGTCGGATTGAAGAGTTCGTCGTAGGCCATCGTGTGCTCCGCGGTGCAAGGGCACTTGCCTAACGTGTTGGAGCCACTACATCCGCCCGCGCACGCCGAGATAGCGTGGGCCGAGGTCAACACGTAGGCCCTGGATGACGTGAATGCCTACGAGGCCGGCCCCCACGCCGGTAAGCGTCCACCCTGTAGCGTTCAGGATGACCGACGTATTGAAGGGCTGCGGCGTGGTGTAGCTCACGTCTTCGCGCGTGGCGTTGAGGTACGTCGTGGTGCCGAGAGCGGCGCCCGTGGCTGCGATCCCGATGCCCGCAATCAGAAGGCCCTTCGAGCGCTTTCCGGCGGGCTTCGGCTCCTTCGGCTCCTTCGGCTCCTTCGGCTCCTTCGGCTCCTTCGGCTCCTTCGGCTCCTTCGGCTCCT
>JAGSGY010000172.1 GCA_023954855.1 Pseudomonadota bacterium
GTCGCGAAACGCTCCCACGGCGAGCTCGAGTCGTCGCAGGTCGCCCAGCAGGGGGGCGGTCAGCGCCCAGGCCACCACCCCGACGCCGAGAAGCACGACCAGTGACTGCAAGGCCAAGGTCCAGCCCCAGGGAGGCGGGCCAGGCGGAGGAGGTGCGGCCAAGATCTGTCCGCTTGTCAGCTGCACGCGCGAGAAGTCCGGGGGGATGGGGTCGCCGGGCTCGAAGAGTCGAATCGGCAGGCGCATGGCCGGCGCGAGACGACGGGCAACATGGCGTGCTTCTTCGGGACTCTGGGCCAGCTCGACCTGCTCGGCCACGAGCTTGAGCTGCTCCTCGTGCATCTCGACGATCAGCGCTGGAGCCTCTCGCGACATGCGGAAAAGCACCACCGAGTTCGCACCGAGTCCGAAGGCGACAGCGATCAGCATGCCGAGTACGACCCGGAGAAACAGCGATCTCACGGGTCACCGACAAGCATGTAGCCCGAGCCACGCAAGGACTTGATCAGGCTCCCGTCCTCGCCGAGCTTGCGCCGAACGCGCGACACACGAAGGTCGATGGACCGGTCCAAGCCATCCCACTCGATACCGCGCAGGTCCTGGTACAGGCTGTCGCGCTCGACCGCCTGTCCTGCGCGCTCGGCCAGGTACCAGAGCAGGTCGAACTCGGCCGTCGACAGCTCAATGGGGTCTCCGCCCACGCTCACGGAGCGATTGGTGGCGCTGATGACAAGGCGGCCGACCGCAATGTCACGCCGGCGGGCGCTCTCGGGCTCGCGCTTGCCACGACGAATGAGCGCGTGGATGCGGGCGAGCAGCACCCGCGGGCGGACAGGCTTGCTCATGTAGTCGTCCGCACCGAACTCGAGGCCGAGCACCTCGTCGATGTCCTCGCCCCGTGCGGTGAGCATAAGGATGTGCCCTCCGTAGTCGTCGCGGACCTCGCGACAGACCGATAGGCCGTCCAGTCCCGGAAGCATGATGTCGAGCACCACCACGTCGGGCTGCAGTTCCAGGATGCGGGAGACCGCGGCATCTCCGCGCAGTTCGGTCATGACCGTGAGGCCGTTCTTGCGCAGGAAGGACGCGACCAGGTCCGACAGCTTCGGATCGTCCTCGACCAGCAGAATGGTGCCTGTCTCGCTCATGGCAAGACTATAGGCGCCGGCCTCGTCTGCGTCTCGAAGCGTTGCGTGTCCAAATGTATCCACGCGTACGAAAGCGCGACGGACGCGGATGCAGAGTGGACCTAGGCTCATGGTGCACCCAAAAGGAGGCCGCATGTTCCTCATGCTCGCAGTCGCACTGTCCACCGCCCTCGCCACCCCACCGCCCCGCGGAGAGGGGCCTCCGCCGCTCCCTCCGGAGCTTCTCGACTTCGCCTACGACGAGGATGAGTCCGGGGACCTCGACACCCAAGAGAAGGCGTTTCGCGACGCTGATCTCAGTGATGGCCGCGAGGCGATGCGCACCCCGCGTGGCCGGCCAGAGGGTCCGCCTCCGCCGCGTCCGGAGGGCCCACCGCCACAGCTCGAAAGGGGCGCGCCGCCGCCGCCGGTGGTCGACGCCTTTGACACGGATGACGACGGTCGGCTCAACGGTGTCGAGCGCCAGAACGCGCGGACGGAGATTCAGGAACGCATTCGAACGGGCCGGCCTCCGCACCCGCACCCCGAGCGCTGAGTTCAGAAGGACCAATGCCCTGCATTGGGCCCTTCTTTGGGCCCCATTTCTGCCGCCGGTATCGGTTTGTATCCGGCGGTACGAAACCGCAACGGAGGGCGGCGTGAGTCCAGGGCAGGTTCTCACCTGGAACCCAAGGAGCCCCGATGCGTACCCCCCTCGCCCTCGTCTGCACCCTCGCTTTCGCAACGGCCTGCACTCAACAGGGCAGCACTGACCCGGATGACAACGGCGGCGCAACCGCCGAGTACGGCGTGCTCTTCGACAGCTCGGTGGTCCACCGACTCGACATCACGATGGACGCCTCGGACTACTCCGAGATGGCCGCGGACCTGAGCGCGCTGTACTCCGGAGGCGGCGGCGGACCGGGTGGCGGCGATGCCACGGAAGACCCGATGTACGTCCCCGTGGAACTGTCGCTCGATGGGGAGACGCTAAGTCACGCCGGCATGCGCTACAAGGGCAACTCCACGCTTCGTGGGCTCACTCAAGAAGGCAATCGCAAGCTTCCGTTTCGGCTGAACATGGACCGCTTCGCCGACGACTTTCCCGAGACCGACGGCCAAGAGCTGCTCGGCTTCGAGGAGCTGACGTTTTCGCCAAACTACAAGGACGACAGCCAGCTTCGAGAGGCCTTCGCCGCCGAGCTGTTCGCGTCGTTTGGACTGCCCGCTGCCCGCTGGTCCTTCACCGAGGTCTACGTCGATACGGGCTCGGGGCCCGAGTACTGGGGCCTGTACACCATGCTTGAAGACCCGTCGGACAACCCGTTCCGCCAGCGCGTCTTCGGCGATGACGACGGCAATATGTACAAGCCTGAGTCGGACTGGACGGGCTTTGTGCAGAGCGAGTTCGAGAAGAAGACCAACGAGAGTGCGGCCGACTGGTCCGATGTGGAGTCCTCGGTGTCTGCACTCCACGCCTCGCAGGCCGATGCCGCGGCTTGGCGGGCCGGCCTTGAGGCCAGCTTCGACGTCGATGGCTTTCTCACCTGGCTCGCCGTCAACTCGGTGATGCAGAACTGGGATGCCTACGGGCAGATGGCGCACAACTACTACCTCTACGGCGACCCGCTCGACGAGGGCCGCATCGTGTGGATTCCGTGGGACCACAACGAGGCGATGAGCTCGCGACCGGGTCCAGGAGGAGACAGCGCTGGCACGGCGAGTGAGCAGATCTTCCACACCTCGGTCGGTAGCAACTGGCCACTGATTCAGCGCCTGCTGGCGGACGAGGTCTATGCCCAGGTCTACGAAGAGCAGGTCGTGAACGCGACGACCGGCGCCTTCGCCGAGGACGTGGCCCCGGCCCGTCTGCAAGAGATGCACGAGCTCATCGCAGCGTCGATTCAAGCGGAAGAGGCGGGCTCCACCACCACAAGCCTCAACGGCTTCGACCAGTCCGTCTCGGACCTCACCGCCCACATCGGGAGCCGCCATGACCTCGTCGATCAGGCCCTGTCTGGACAGTGAGTCGCAGCTCGCTCGAGTCGACGCCATCGCGCGCAGCATGCCCCAGGCCTCGCTGGGGCTCCTGAACCAGCGCGTGCTCCAGCGCCGTCAGGACTGGAAGTTCCTGATTCCGCTTCAAGCCATGCCCTCACTGCTCGCGCGACTCGCCGACTCCCATGCCGTGTTGTGGGCTGGAGCAGAGGTGCTCGCTCGCTACGAGACGCTGTACTTCGACACGGCCGACCGGCGCTGTTTTCACGACCATCGCCGCGGGCGTCCCCGTCGCTACAAGGTCCGCGCCAGGACGTATCCCGAGCGCCAGCTGACCATGCTCGAGGTCAAGCAGCGGCATCGCGGTGGCACGGTCAAGGAACGCATGGTCCGCCCGTTTCACGACCACGGCATCGATGCCATGGGTGGGCGCTTCATTGCGTCGCACAGCCCACTCAGCCGGGATGAGCTTCAGCCGATGCTCGCGAACCAGTTCCGGCGGCTCACCTTGCTCGGCGTGCATGACCCCCAGCGGGTCACCTTCGACCTGGCCCTCTCGTTCGGACAGGGTCCCCACCGGCATGCGCTTCCGTGTGCAGTGGTCGCCGAGGTCAAGTCTGCATCGGGACGGGCTCGAACTCCGGCGCTGCGGGCCTTCGCCCAGTCCGGCCTGCGTCCCAGCCGCATGAGCAAGTACTGCGTGGGCACGGCCCTTCTGCACCCGGAAGTGCGTGCCAACCGATTCCAACCGTTGCTGCGGGCGCTGTCTCGCTTGGAGGCCGCATGATCTTCGACCCCGTCAGTGAGCTCGGGCTTCGCTTGGTCCTCAACCTGGTGTGCGTCGGACTGTTGGTGCGGGTCTACCTGGCCCACCGCTCATCTCGTGAGTTCGCCTTCACCCACGTGATGCTCAACCTGGTGACCTTCTCGCTCACCTACCTGATGAACCGCGTGCCCATGGACATTGGCTTTGGCCTTGGGTTGTTCGCGATCTTCGGCATTCTTCGGTACCGCACCCAGGCGCTTCGCATCGGCGATCTCACCTACCTGTTCGTGGCTATCGGCCTAGCGGTCATCAACGGCATCGATCACGAGACCATCTCGCTCGGAGAGGTCTTGCTGCTCGATCTGGTCGCGATTGCGACGCCGGCGGTGCTCGAGTGGAACGCTTCCCGCGATGGCGGGCGCACGCTCACCCTGCTCTATGACCGCATCGACCTGTTGAATGAGCAGCGCGCACTGCAAGAGGACCTGCAGCTGCGCCTCGGGGTCGTCTGCACCGAGGTCAGGGTCGGTCCCATTGACCTACTTCGGGACACTGTCGAGTTGACTGTGGTCGTTCACGACCGAAAGGAGGCTGCATGAGGGCCCTCTTCCTGCTGCTCGTGCCCATGTTCGCCTTCGCAGGTCCTCCCGACGTGGAGATCTGGACCAGCGGAGCCCTCGAGTACGAGGCGACGGACAGCCTCTCCTTCGAGCTTCGCGAGCACCTTCGCGTCAACCCGACGCCGCTGACGGCAGAGGTCCTCACCGATGTCGGTGTCGAGTTTCGTGCGGCCGAGTTCCTACGCTTGGCGGCGGCGTACCGCATCGGCATGGTGGACATCGGCGATGCCGCTGAGCTGCGTCATCGCATGGCCTTCGACGTGGTCGCCCCGGTCAAGCTGGATGCACTGCGCGTGTCGCTTCGCCAGCGCTACCAGGCGCGCATCGGAACGGCCCACAACAGTCCGAAGCACGTGCTGCGGACGCGGTTGATGGCCAA
>JAGSGY010000108.1 GCA_023954855.1 Pseudomonadota bacterium
GAGCTCACCGACATCGCCATCCAAGGCGGAGATGTGGCCATCGTCCTCGACCAGTTCGACCCGGGCACCAACTGGGTCCTTCCCGAGTTCAACGACGCCACCTCACTCGACTACAAGCACACGAGCGCAGCCGCCCAGAAGGTCACGGTCGAGACCGACAACCCCACCCCGGCCTTCGACCTGTCCGTCTCTGCACAGGCGCCGTCCAACGGAGCCGGTTCCGGGCAGGTTGCACTATCGACGACCGCCGCGGACTTCATCACCGGAATCAGCGCCGGACAAGGCTCCGCGGGACTTCGCTACGACGCAGCGGCTCCGCTGGGTGCCGCAGCGGGCACCGATGCCCACGTCATCACCTACACCATCCTCGCGATGTAAAGGAGGCACCACGTCACACACGCAGTTGGGATCTCAGAAGGTCGGCCCCCCCACAGGGGCCGACCTTCACTCGTCGGGCGGTGAGATCTTCATTCCAGGTCTTCCAGGCAGCCTCCTCCGGGAAGCTGGCTTGAGTCTGCTGGACGGTCCGAGGGCCACCGGACGAGGAAGGCGTCGACTAGCCCTTTCCGGAAGAGTGACGCACCGGCCACTGGACTTCGTTTCGCCGCCAGGGTCCGAGGACCCAAGGAGGGTCGAACTGCGAGATCGCCGCTGGACCTGTCACCACGTAGCCATCAGCCTCGATGGCCGTTCGCAGTGTTGCCAGCTGACTCTGTGTCGACCGAGTAGTGGCGCGGCCGCCGAAGGTGCGCACAGCGCGCAGTGATGGTGGCGCTTCCACGAGCTCCACGCGCGGGTCGTTGGGGACGGGGAGAGAGGCAAGGGTCCACTCAGAGGGCATCATGAAAGAAACGACCCACTCCGTGCCCTCGCCGCGAGCGGTGACCGGTGTGGTCATGTCGATGCTCAGACTCTCCGCCGCGGAGACCGGGGTCGTCATGTCGATGCTCGCACGCGCTTGGTTGCCACCGAAGATGTAGTTGGCGAGGATGCGGAAGCCAGTTTGTACCGAAGTACCGTAGCTTGCCTGCACCGTGACTCGAGCCTCGATCCGTCCGGCATAATGCCGCACTTGGTAGTCGGCGGCTTCGGCGATCACTTGGTACTCAGGCTCTTCGTAATGCCCAGACACTCCTGTACCCGTGAGGCCCAGTAGTCCGAGGCCGGCGGTGACGGTGGTCACAAGGGCAGTTCCGATTCGGAAGGGTCTCATGGCTACCTCCTCGAGAAACAGTGCGCACCCGAAGTGCCACTGGATGCTTCGGTTGGTCACCAGGTGTCTACCGGACCCGACCGTTCGGCCTTAGACGTAGGAGGGTCTGGGGTCTAGCCCGCGCCAGTGACGGTGATGACGGGTCCCTGTCCGGGCAACTCACCCTCGAGGTACGCGAGCATGAACGCTGCGACGTCTGCGCGGGGAATCGAGGCTTGGCCGACCAAGCGGTTGGCGATGACCACTTGGCCGGTTGCCGGCTCGTCGGTCAGGCCTGTCGGCCGGACGCAGCATGCCTCGACCGGTCCGTCCATCAAGGCTCGCTCGAACAGGTCGAGCTCGGGGTAGACCTTGCGCATCGCGGTCATCGCGATGAACGCCTTGAAGAAGAGGGGCATCATCGCGTAGCTGTCGCCGGCTCCACCCGCACTAACGGCGAGGATGCGCTTTACGCCCGCTCGGTTGGCGGCCGCGGCGATGACTGGCCCGGATCGGCTCATGAAGGTGGCGTCTTCGCAGGTCGCAAGGGGCGACAAACCCGAGAGCTTGAGCCCCAGGGCCACCAGCACGACGTCGACGCCCTCGAAGGCGTCGGCGAGGCAACGCTCGTCGTCTGGACTGCCACGGACGATGCGCCCGGGGGGAACGTGGTCGAGGTCCGACGAGGCCCGGCCTACGGCGGTCACGGTGTGCCCGGCTTCGAGGGCTTGGGCAACGAGATGGCGTCCGGTAGCGCCGCTGGCACCGAGGATGGCGAGCTTCAAGTGGCCTCCGAGTAGCGTGGGGGCTTTAACGGCGCGGTCACGGTGTGACCTGCTTTCACCGGGAGTCCAACATCCGCGCCCCCCGTCGAGCGTGGTCCATGTCTTGCTCCGCGGGGGACATGTAGAGTGAGACGCCTCGGGCCGGTGGCCCGCTCTTGTAGGCTTGGTGACGGGCCCTGATAGACGCTGGCACGAATCTCGCCAGGGGACCCAAGTAGGGGGGGGCCACATCCTTCTGGACATCAAAGACCGCTCGGCCCAGGATTCCATCATGAAAGGTATGATCTTCGTTCATCTCGTCGACTTTGTGGAGCAGGCGATCGGCATGGAGGAGACCGAGCAACTGCTCGTATCGGCCAACTTGCCCTCCGGGGGCTCCTACACGTCGGTCGGATCGTACGACGTCGTTGAGGTCGCGACGATTGTCGGACACGCTAGCGAAGCGACTGGGCTCTCCGAAGCCGTGCTCTACCGGGAGTTCGGTCGCTATCTCTTCGGAGAGCTCGTGTCTTCGCATCCGACGTTTGTCGCGGGTGCGGACGACCCACTCACCCTTCTTACGAGGGTCGAGCGGCACATTCATGTGGAGGTTCGCAAGCTCTATCCGGACGCCCAGCTGCCGCGGTTCACGCACACGTGGGAGGAGGACGGCTCTCTCACGCTAATTTACGAGTCCGAGAGAGGACTCGGGGATCTCTGCGAGGGACTGATTCGGGGATGTTTCGACCACTTCGATGAGCGACCGAAACTGGAGGGTACACCGATTCAAGGCGGTCCGCTTCCAGCGGTGCGCTTCAGCGTGGCTCGCGAATGAACACCCTCGACGCCTTGCGCCAACGGGTCGCCCGTGAACGGGTCGCACGCGCGGAAGCCGAGCGGCTGCTCGAAGCGAAGAGTCTTGAGCTCTATGCCGTGAATCAGCGTCTCGTCGAGGCTGCGGCGAGCCTAGAGCAGGCCGTTCGGGACCGCACAACGGAGCTTCGACGGGCCCGAGACGAGGCGATCCGTGCCGAGGCAGAGGCCAACGCGCAGCGTCACCTTGCCGAGCAAGCCTCTGAGGCCAAGAGTCTCTTCTTGGCCAACATGAGCCATGAGATTCGTACGCCTGTTGCGTCGATGCTTGGCTTCCTTGAGCTACTGGTCGAGCCGGGAGCAGATCCCTTGCAGTCCGCAGAGTGGCTAGACATCGTGCATCGCAACGCCGGTCATCTTCTTTCCCTGCTCGATGAGGTGCTGGACATTGCGCGCCTGGAGGCAGGCAAGATGAGCCTCGCGCCCTATCCCCATGCCGTTCGGCCGTTCTTCGAGGAGTTGGTGGCGCTTCACAGGCAGAAGGGACTCGCGAGCGAGAACACGATCTGCCTGGACATTGACTCTGACGTGGCGGAGACGCTGCAGTTTGACGGAGGCAAGGTGCGCCAGATTCTGGTGAACCTCGTTGCCAACGCGAACCGTCACACGCGACGTGGCCGCATTCGGATCCATGTCGGGAAGCAAGCAGGCCTACTGCGTGCGACCGTGAGCGATACCGGGGCGGGAATAGCGGAGCGTGATCTACAGCGTATCTGGGAGCCCTTTGAACAAGGGCGCCGCGGCGAGGGCTGGCGAGAGGGCGCGGGGTTGGGGCTCGCCATCAGTCGACGTCTCGCCGAACGGATCGGAGGTCGCATGGGTCTGAAGTCCGAACCTGGACGCGGCACGGAAGTGTGGCTTGAGTTTCCCCTCGTAGAGGTTCGCTCGGTCGACTCCGTGACGAAGCCCGCCTCGTCCACGACGCATCCGGCGCTGAAGCATGCGCGTGTTCTCATTGTCGATGATCTGTCGGACAGCCGTAAGCTCCTTGCGCACCACCTCTCCCGGGCTGGCGCGGACGTGCATTGTGCCGAGGATGGTTTTGACGCCCTGAGGCTGCTGCGCGAAGGGCAGGCCTTCGATGTCATGCTGCTGGACCTACAGATGCCGCAGTTTTCTGGGCAGGAAGTCCTCGCCGAGCTTCGGGCCGTTGGTGGCGCGCCACCTGTGTTGGTGCTCACGGCCGATGCGACGACTGCGACACGGGAGGGAGTCCTGGCACTTGGTGCGACCGCGCTCCTTGTGAAGCCTTGTCCTCGCGACCAACTGCTGCAAGCGATTTCGGCTGCGTGTAGCACATCCATGGGGGCCCGTTCGACCGTTGCTGTCCCTGACGCCGATGAACTACCCGCCGAGATGCTCGAACTCTTTCATTCGGAGTTGGACCTGCGCCTCGAAGGGGTCTCCACCGCGTTTGAGAACGACGATCTCGAAGCACTCGGCCGAATCGCGCACAAGATCGCAGGTACGGGGACCAGCTACGGGTTTCCCGCGCTCACCGCGGCTGCGCGTGGCCTTCAGGCGGCGGCTGAGCAGGGAGATGACATCGAGCACGCAGTCCGTCGCCTGCTTGAGTCGCGGCCGAGAACGGAGCGTTAGACGGGCGCGCCGACTGTGAAGCCCAGCTCTGCCACGCCCTCGACACCGGCCCGAACGTGCTGACCCGCGACGATGGGACCGACTCCCGCGGGCGTTCCCGTGAAGACCAGATCTCCAGCTTCCAAGGCTACCGAGCGCGACAAGAAGGCCAAGACTTCTGGCACCTTCCAGATGAGCTCGCCCAGATCGGCGTCTTGCCGAACGTCACCATCCACTTTGAGCCAAATGCGCTCAGAGTGTGTGTGGCCTACGCCTGCGACCGTGCGCAATGCGCCCACCGGTGCACTGTGGTCAAACGCTTTGCCCCAGTCCCAGGGACGCCTGGCGGCTTTCGCGGCGGCTTGCAGGTCACGGCGAGTCAGATCCACCCCCACCGTGTACCCGTAGATGTGAGCCAAGGCGTCGCTCGGCGACAAATTCCGCCCGCCCGCGCCTATGGCGACGACGAGCTCGACCTCGTGGTGCAACTGCTGGGTGAGCGGCGGATAGGGCACGCAGGCCGAAACGGTGGGCGTACAGTCCACGACCGCATCTGCGGGCTTTGAGAAGAAGAAGGGTGGCTCTCGGTCCGGGTCGTGGCCCATCTCGACGGCGTGCTTTCGGTAGTTCCTGCCGACGCAAAAGACGCGTCGGACGGGGAATCGTTCCACGCAATCTGTGATCGCGACGCTGGGCTGCGGAGCGGGGGGAAAGGCAAATGGCATGATGGTCGGTCTATCTTCCCAGCTGAAACACGACCTCGAATGCTTCCGCATGACCTTGAGTGAGCGCCCCCCAGTGACTTGCACGGCCGCGAACCCGCTCGCATGTGGGTGAGTCCACTCCTAGTGAGGACATCCAGGCCAGCTTGGCCTCGAGCTGCTCGTCAATCGGCTGCACCCTCACGGGCGCGAACTGCAACACTTCTGATGTTGCGTAGGCGTAGGCGGCAGAGACGGTCTGGGTGATGGCCTGGCTAGCCAGGTGAATCATTCGAGCCTTTGCGCAGTGCGCTGTCGTGGAGGGAATGAACAGGACGTCGGGCTCGATGCGCGCGACTTCCAGTTCGAGGCAGCGCTGCAGTTCCGGGCCGTACAGGCTGGCTTCGGAGAGCTCCAGTTCGACGAATCCGGAAAACGGGAAACTGGCCATCGGGCCGATGGGCCCGAGGACGGCGAGATGAACCTCATTCCCGAGTAGGGCCATTCGTCCGAGCGTGCCTCCGCAGCCTACCGCGAGCGACGGCGTGTCCACGCCCAGGGCGAGAACGGTGACTGACTCGCTTCCTCGTGTGCGCAGTTTCACGTGCTGCAGAAGGGTGTCCCGCGACAGCGGTTTCAGCAGGTACCCGTCGGCGCCTCGTGCAATCGCCTCGCTCGCGATCGACGCGGCGGCATGGCCGGTCATCATGACGACCGGGGTCCTTGGAGCGAATCGCTTGGACTCTCTCAGCAGGGTGAGTCCGCTGTCTCCGGGAAGATCCACATCGGACAAGACGAGTGACCAATGCTCTTCTTGAACCCGGAGGAGGCCCTCTGAGGCCGTGCCCACAAGTGTCGGCGCGTACCCTTCCGTGCGCAGCCAGTACTCAAGCAGTCTTCCTTGAGAAGGGTCGTCTTCGACGACGAGGATTCGTTTCAGCAGGGGTTCGGACATGTGAGGCCTCTCACCCCATGTCAGCAAATCTCGGGCCAGCGGCGAGCCGCCACCACCGCCTCGCCATGAACCGTGGTGGCACAGTCGGTGTGCCACTCGGGCACACCGGTGTGCTACTTCGGCACACTAGGTCGGCTTCACCTCACGCAGTGTGCGCTGCCCCACGGACGAGGGCTCGTCTGTCCAGCGACGGCCGGCGCACCGAGCCGACAACGGCTGTCCGCCCACCTGTGCGGCTAGTCCGCGCAGAAGGGAGGAGGCCTCGCGCCAAGTTGGGCGGGCCTCCGCATCGAACTGGAGAAGTCGATCGAGCAGCTCACGAAGGGGCGGGTACGCGACCTCTTCCAGTCGGATGCGTCGCCACGCGGCGTGCATTCGCGGCTTTCCCCTAAGTTCGCGACGAACGCGGTATTCCCGCCGTCCCCAGAGGCGCTGGCCTGTGACGAGTTCGAACAGAATTGCGCCTGCAGAGAACACGTCTCTCGACGGCTGGGGCGTGTCCTGCCAGAAGCACTCCGGTGCCATGTAGGGTGGTGTTCCAGCGCGGCCAGTTCGGGTACAAGCGCCCACTCCTGCGATTTGCGCGAGGCCCATGTCGACGACCACCACTCGGCCACTCGGGGTGATACGCAGATTGTGAGGCTTGAGGTCGCGGTGCACAAAGCCCTCAGGGCCTGCTGCCATGGCCTCCGCGACCTGCGCGACGGCGCCGAGGGCGGCTCGCTCGTTTAGGCGTCCGAGTGCGGCTAGATCGCAGCCGGCGATGTACTCGGTGAGCATGGCCAGTTGACCCTCTAGCCTCATGAGCTCGACGAAGCGCATCAGCGAGGGGTGGCGCAACTGGCGAACCACCCAAGCCTCGGCGATGAGGTCGCGAACGACGGGCGCAGAGAGCATCGCTGCCGGCTTGAGGAGCTTCACCGCGACCGGACGGTCGCCGTCGACGTCGTGAAGTGTGCCTCGGTACACCTCTGCCGAAGCTCCGGAGCCCACCCAGGCCTCGAGTCGTACTGCGCGAGATGGAACGGCGATCGCTAGGACGCTCATAGGACCTCCCAGCTGATGTCTTGCGAAGGGCGTGCCAGCTACCGGTACTGAACCTGCACGCGGCGCATGTAGCGATCCAACTCGCCCAGCCCTCGCCGAATCGCATCGGTCGATTTGCGTTCGGCCGCCTCCTCGAGTGTCTTTCCGACTGCTGAAATGAATGGAAATCCGTAGGCGGTTCCAGTTCCACGCATGGAATGGCCAATGCGCTTCACAGAGTCGAACTCGCCTTGTGCGAGGTGCCGCTTCAGGTTGACGATGTCGGTTCGTCGATCATTTAGGAAGGCGGGAATGAGGGGCCTGAGGTCTACGTCGACGGCGACGGATAGAGTCTGGCGAGGCGGTGCTGGCCCATCGGTGCGAACGGCCAACCCGGTGTGAATCGCACGGAGAAGATCCGCTGCGTGGAACGGCTTGGGAAGCACGGATGTAAAGCCCGCCGCTAGCCACTCCGCATCCCTGCCTACGTGGGCAGTGGTGGCGATGACGGGCAGCGTCCAGCCGCGCGAACGGATTTCGGTGACGGTAGACAATCCACCGCGACCGGGCATTTCGATGTCTAGAAGGACCACATCGACGGGATTGCGGTCGAGATAGGCCAGGGCCGCATCCCCATCCGCGACGGAAGGCGCCAGGTAGCCTTCACGCAGGAGCAAGTGACGTGACAACCTCCGCGAGTCACTGCCGTCGTCCACGACAAGGACGCGCCCCCGGGGAGCGACGGCCCGATGAAGAGCGGCCATCAATCGATGGGACGGGGTGGGCTTGGCCAGGAAATCAACGCAGCCCACTTCGAGGGCTCGCTCACGAATCTCCGGGGTCGTATGAGCCGAGAACGCGAGAATGGGGACGTTCTGTAGCCCGGCTGCGGCCTCCGCTCTGCGGATGCGCTTCGTGGCCTCGAACCCGTTGAGGCCCGGCATGTTCAGGTCCATGACGATGACGTCTAGGTCGCCGGCACGAGCGCGCTCGACAGCTGCACGTCCGCAATCCGCGGTGGTCACAATATGGCCGGCACGCGTGAGTACTTGGCGGCCCAATTCGCGATTGGCACTGTCATCCTCGACAAGGAGAACACGGAGGCTTGGCCCTCTGGGGTCGACCGCGGTCACCTCATCTTCGTCATCGTCGACCCTCGACAGGCCGGTCCGAACCGACTCCAGCAGGTGCCTCGTTCGAATGGGCTTGAAGATCGTCTGCCACCCGAGCCCCTGGACTTCGAGGTCGTCGGTCAGGGAGCGTGCGACCACGACCTCGGTTCCGCACCTTCGAATGTCGTGGATCGTCTCGGGGGGGAGATCTGCATTGACCAAGACGACGTCGAGGGCTCGAATCTGGTCCAGATCGAGGTTCTCTAGCCTCACCCGCTCCGCCTCGATTCCCAAGCTCGCGAAGGGGGCCTTTAGGGCCCGAACCGCGTAGCGATTGACCGCCGATACGCCGACTCGCAGACCGCGCACTGCCTCGAACCGAGTTTCGAGCTCTTCATCACGCTGCAGCGAGACCCCGAGCGTTAGGTCCACCGTGAACGTGGCGCCCGCTCCAGGACGGCTCACCAAGCGAAGCTCTCCGCCCATGAGGTCGATGATCGAGCGAGTGATGTGCAGCCCGAGGCCGGTACCGCCTCGATGCGTGCTCGACTGGACGTACTTCTGGAAGATCCGTTCCTGTTGCGCGAAGCTGACGCCGATGCCAGTGTCTCGGACCACGAGGCGCAGCCGTACTCGGTCCTCTTCGATGCCGAGCGAGTGTGCCAGCACCGATATCTCGCCTTTGTCGGTGTACTTGGCCGCATTTGATACCAGGTTCGTCAGCACTTGGCGTAGGCGTGTCGCGTCTCCGAGGATCAGTGCCGGCAGCTCGGGGTCCACTGCGGCGTAGAGTTCCACGCCGCGTGCGACTCGCGCCCCCTGGCTCTCAACGACGCCTTCGACCAACTCGAGTAAGCTGAGGGGCTCGTGGACCAGTTGTAGGGCGCCGTCTTCGAGTTTGGACACCTCCAGCACATCGTTCATCAGGGCAAGCATGATCTCGCCGTTGGTCAGAACCGACTGAGCGTAGGCACCTTGCTCTGGTGAAAGCTGTGTATCCAATAGCAATCGGGCCATGCCCAACAACGCAGCCAACGGGGTGCGAACCTCGTGACTTACGTGGGCGATGAAGTCGGTCTTGGCGTCCCGAGCGCGCTCGGCGAGCTGTTTTGCGCGTTGCAGCTCGTCCCTGTGGTCTCGTTCCGCCGTGACGTCTTGAAACTGCAGCAATCGACCGACGGGCTCTCCGGCCAGCACGATCGACTGTCCATGGCAGGACACCTTGCGGCCATCGGCCAGTGCCAGGGTGGTTCCGACCTCGCCCTCGAGGAGAGAGAGTAGCGACCCGCTTCGGACGACCTCGGCCTGCAGGCGAGCGAGGAGGGACCGGCCGTCCCGCCCCTCGTAGGATTCCGGAAGCCCCCTCAGGGTAAAGAGGGCAAGAAAGGACTGGTTCGCCAGTACGAGTCCACCGCGCTCATCCAGCACCAGTGAACCGGCGGCCTGGCGGGCGATCAGCGCCCGGAATCGGCCCGTCGTCCGCGCAAGGGCCTCCTCTGCCCTCTGGCGGGGGGTCTCGTCCCGCAGGTAGAAGTTGACGTACCCACGGTTCGGAAATCTGGCGACCACAGCGTGCATGCGGCGGTTGAGCCACTCGAGGTATGCCGACCCTGTTTTGCCGGTCCCAAACATGAGGTCTAGCAACTCTGTGGGGAGGCCTCCTCCCTCTTGAATCAGTCGGCGGGCTGGGGCGTTGGCGTAAAGAACCTCACCAGTGAGTGCCACTCGAAGCACCGGTTCGGGGTTCTCATCCGCAAAGCCGGTCGGAATAGCCGCGGACGTCGCCTCCTTGGCCTGGCGGCCGGTCATCTTCCGCGGCCCGGACTGAGCGAGTCGCGCTTTGCGCGGCGGGCAGCGCCGCAAATCGAACGGAGTGTCAACCGTCCCCCTAGCGCAGGCCGTATTCGCGCAAGCGGCGATACAGCGTGGTGCGTGGGATTCCCAGAGTGCGAACCACCTCAGAAACGTTGCCCCGCGAGTCCTCGAGTGCGCTCAGAATGGCGGCCTTTTCGATGTCGCTCAGCCGCGTTGGCGCCTCAAGGGGGACCGGAACCTCAGCCTCGGGGACCGCAGCCACACTCGAGGCCAGCCGCGGCTGCTCCTGCGTCATCGAGGGTGGAAGATCGTGGATGTGGACCACGCCGGCCTGGGCAAGGACCGCGGCGCGCTCCATCGCATTGCGAAGCTCTCTGACGTTTCCGGGCCAGTGATACGCGCCGATCCGAGCGGCACAAGCTGGGTCGAACGTCAACGGTCCGGTGCCGTACCTCGATCCGACCTCGTCGAGAAAAGTCTGAGCGAGGCGCATGACGTCGCCTTGGCGGTCGCGGAGGGGTGGCACGAGCAGCTCGAAGACGGCCAGGCGGTAGTAGAGGTCCTCCCGAAACAACCCCTCTTGGACCATGGCGCGTAAGTCGCGATGTGTGGCTGCGAGGATTCGCACATTGACTTCGACCATGGAGGAGCCGCCCACCCGGTAGAAGGACTGCTCCTGAACGGCTCGCAGTAGTGATGCCTGAAGGGGAAGGGAGAGCTCGGCCACCTCGTCCAGGAACAGAGTGCCCTCGTGCGCCTGCTCGAAGCGCCCCGTGCGCTGTTGGTCTGCACCGGTGAAAGCGCCCTTTTCGTGACCAAAGAGCTCGGATTCTTGAAGCGTCTCCGGAATGGCGGCGCAGTTCACCGCAACAAACGGCCTCCCTTGGCGAGCGGAAGCGGCGTGGATGCCTGCTGCGACCAACTCCTTGCCTGTTCCGCTCTCTCCCCGGATGAGGATGGTGATGTCGTTCGGCGCAACGCGATCCATCTGCCGAAACAAGTCTCGCATCGCCGGCGTTTGACCGATCATGCCGGGATAGCCCTGTCCCTCAGCTTCGCGTTCGAGCTGCACGATGCGCAGATCGGTCTTCGCCTTTTCCACCGCGTTGCGAATGGTGGTGAACATCTTCACGCGGTCAATAGGCTTGGGGACGTAGTCGAAGGCTCCGCGCTGCATGCACCGCACCACCATGTCCACGTCCGCGTCTACGGTCATCATCACCACGGGTGTGCGCGGATGACGCGCTTTGATCTCAGCGAGAAGTTCCACGCCGTCGGCATCCGGAAGATTGATGTCGAGCAGGATGGCGTCGGGGAGGGTGCGGCTGAGCGCGGCAAGGCCCTCAGCGGCAGTCTCTGCGGCGAGTACCTTGTGGCCGTCTCTGCGCAGCCAGTGCGCCAGCAAGCGACCGAGGCTCGGATCGTCATCGATGACGAGGACAGTGGTGTTGTGCATGGGATGCTCCAACGAGGGGGTTTGCAGGAGCCGTGCCCAGCGTGGATGCGCGGTGGCAGGCCACTCCAGCGGCGCTGTTCCAATGTATGTGCCGTAATGGGTCAGTGCTCTGTCAGCGGGCTGACCCGATGTGGTTCATGTGTTCCATTTTGGTTCACTTGTGCTACGGCGTGAGTGTGAAGCCTTGTTGGATTTCCATGGCTCGGGGGGCGGGGCGGGCATGCACCTCGATGGTTTGGAGACTTCCGCCCTCGATGGTGAGCATGCGTACCCGATCGACGATCTCCACCTCCACCGGCAGTCCGCCCGTGTGAACGGTGAGGGACCACTCTCCCGGTCGAAGACCACGAAAAGCAAACTCGCCGTCTCGGCCTGTGCGTCGAAGCAGTCGCTCGCGCCCTCTCGTGAGCTCGATGAGAACGTCGCGGAGAGGTCCATCGTCTAGGTTTGGTCCTGCGCCGAGCCCGCCGCCCATGCCGCCCCGGGCAAAGACCAGTGTTCCTTCCACGGATGCCGCGCGAGCAAGTCCCACCTCAAGTACTTGGTTGCCGTCCTCCAGCACGGTGATGGGCATAGGCATGGGTTCCGTAGAGATCAGCCCCTCGCCCCGTTCCCCGAGGTCGAGGTAGACCAGACCCTCGCCGGTGCTCACGCCTCGCAGGCGGAAGCTCCCATCTGTGCGTGTCAGGGCGGAACGGTCGCCGAGTACGACCAAAACCCCGCTGACCCCCACATCGGGTGCGTCGTGTTCGTAGATTCGACCACGTAGTGTTCCGAGATCGGTCGCCGGACCGGATGCGACCGTGAGGGGCGTCGTCCAGTTGACACGAAACCCACGCAGCGCTTCGCCACTTTGTCTTCCGACGCGAAACTCTCCTTGGACCCGCGTCCTCTTCGCGAAGCGATACCCGAAGGCTGCCTGTGCCAGGGCCATCGGATACTTGCCGAAGGAGGTCTGGCCGCCGAGCACAACGTCGACGTTCTCGGTCCCGGTGTGGCCGGCCAACTCGAACCGGCTTTCGATCGACGCGTCTGTCCTCGTGTCGGCCTTCGCGAGCGCGGTCACCCGGTGGCGTGTCGACCCGATCCCGAGCTGGAGAGTTGTCTCCAGTCTTGCCCAGCCCTCGACGGGCTCGAGGGAAAGGACAACCCGACCAGAGGCTTCGTGATCTTGGAATCGAACACGGCCCTTTCCATCCGCTTCCCACAGCTGTAGCCGTCCTTCGTCGTCGACCTGCTTTCGCCAGGTTCCGTCCAGAGATCCGTTCGCCGACCATCGCTCCTGGTCCTTGCGCCAGCGCAAGCCCACCCCAAGTCGCCGCGACGAACGGGACCCTTCTCGGTCGTCGCGGGCAAAGGCGGCAGCCTGGAAGCCCTCCTTCGTCACCGTGACTCTTCCTCTCGTTGACGCGTGACCCCTTTCATCGCGAAAGCCAGCCGTCGCTCGCTCGTGGTGGGCGTCGACGTGCACCGACCCGTCGGGGTTCGTGCCTACACCCAGCCTCATGCCCATTGCGCCGTTCTGGGGGTGGGTGGCGAGCTCCGCCGTCGCGTGGGAACCGCCTTCTCCCTGGTAGGCAAGCTGGGTCGCTACCCACGCGCGTCCCAGGCTGCCCGAAGTGCCCGCGGCGAGGACACGCGCAGACCATCCGTTTGCCTGAGCGCCGACCCGCGTCCAGGCAAAGGTGTCGGTGAGACGCCGGTCTCGATGCATGCCGCCGTCCGCGAACCACGGGCCTGCAGTCACTCGCAGGTCGGCCCCGACTCCTGCGCCTGGTCGAAGGAGCACAGACGGGGAGGGTAGCGCGGTGTCAGCCCTCAGTCTGAGAGCGTCCAGTTCAACGATTGCGCTGCCCTCGAAGACTCGGTGTGCGTCGTTGGTCGCGAGTCCTCGCAGAGAGAGTCCTACAAGGGGGCCTTGGCTCCCGGCTAGATGGCCACGCAGACCCAAGGCGCCGCTCGCTTCGGAGCGCAACATGCTGCTGGATCCGCCTATGGAGAGGTGGCCGCGCAACCGTTCGCGTTCGAGGGGGGCGGCCTTGGGGGATACGACTTGTACGGTCACCACCACACGCTCAACGGCGTCACCGCCGCGTAGGGTCACAACCGCAGACGCGGGACCACTCGCCTTGCGGTTCCCCGCTGACGACAAGGCCAGCTCAAACGTCTCAGTTTCACCCGGGCCGATCCAGGCGGACCGTGGCGTGAGCTGGCAGTTCAAACTCGAGCAGGCGGCGTCGGCCGAGACCTGGGCTGTCGCATTGCCGCGATTGAGTAGCGTCACCTCCGCGGAGGCCTCGTCGCCGTGGCGTAGGATCTCGGGTGGATGTCGGACGTGGGACTCGAGCTCGATGTGCTCAAGGACATCCAAGGTAAGGACGGACCGACTCGCCACGGTTCCATCAGGACGTCGGAGACCGTACGCGATCTCGGCCGGTCCCGCCGGTGCCCGGCGGGTGGGGCGAAGTGCGAGCATGCGAAGGCTGGTCTCGCCCGGCTGAAGGGAAACGTCTCCGAGAGGAAAGACACTCTCCCAGCCCTCGGGCAGCCGAAGCTCCTCCGCGGCGACCACGGCTTCGCTTGCCTGGACCCGGACACGCGCGTTGACGATGGTCCCTGGCGCCACGGCCTCGGCGGGTTCGACCCACTCGATGACGGGTGCCGCCCATGCCACCGCGACGAGGAGGGCGGCCCACATTTACGCGTCCTCTCCGCCCGCCCCCTAAAGGGCCAGCGGGAGCTGCGAGCCGAACACGTGGTCTTTGCCGTCGTCGGCGATCACCCATGCGACGTACTCACCTTTCGGGACGTCCCCCAGATCGATGTGGAATCGCGCGGAGCAGCCGGGGTAGATGCGGCGTTCCCCCGCGGCATACCGGCCGACACGATTGCCCTTGCCGTCGTAGATTTCTGCATAGACCGCAGGAGCGAGACCTGCCTCTCCGGTGTTGGAGACATCGACAGACAGCAGCGGCTTGCCTTCCTTGTCTGCAAGGCTACCGCCGACGAACTCAAGCTTGATGGTCTCGGGCTCGCCAATGTGCGTCACAAACTGAACGCCAGTACGGTACACCGTGGTGATCGCGAGGTTGCGCTCACTGCCGGCACTCTCGGGCTCGAACTGGTCTGCCATGGGCTCGACCATGAGGACGCTCCAGAGACTTCCCGTGGTGTCGACCGTCGCAGGAGCTGCGAGCGTCCAGGACACCTCTGCCACACCTCCCGCGGGAATCGTGAGTTGCTCCGGCTCGAAGGTCACCCAGCTTGCATTCGAGCGGGGATGCGATCCTGGTTCGGGGAACGCGTTCGATCCGTCCGCTTGGAACAGGTAGTCCCGCATGTAAAGGATCACTGCGGCGCCATCGTCGCCGTCGTTTCGCACCTCGAAGGTTCCGGTCTCGGACTGACCGGCCTTCATCGTCTTCTCTTGGACCAGTGAACCGATGACGAGGATGTCAGAGGCGAAGGAGGGACTGGCGAGGGCCAGTAGGACGGAAGCAAGCAGCGAACGCATGATGGACTCCAGTGTGGGACCCCGGTGGGGGCAGCTGGAACTAGTGCACCTCGGATGCCAATCCGCCCGCGCCGCTCAATGCGCATGAATGCAGGATCTATTAAGAGCACTGGTCAAGTGACCCCACGCGTGGCACGGTCGAGTGGTTCACTTTCGTGCCGTCATGGAACAGTTGGCCGCGGACGGATCCAAGAGAAAGGCCGGCCCTCCCGTCGGAGGACCGGCCTTGCGCCGCCCGGCTGAAGGGCCGAACTACATCGCGAGGATGGTGTAGGTGATGACGTGGGCATCGGTGCCCGCTGCGGCACCCAGCGGAGCCGCTGCGTCGTAGCGAAGTCCCGCGGAGCCTTGTCCGGCGCTGATTCCGGTGATGAAGTCCGCGGCGGTCGTCGACAGTGCA